>DATFDR010000023.1:0-11540 GCA_035251935.1 Rhizomicrobium sp.
GCCAATTGAGCTACTGGCCTAGACCTCTTACTCGAGTACTTTGGTGACGACGCCGGCGCCCACCGTGCGGCCGCCCTCGCGGATGGCGAAGCGCAGCTTCTCTTCCATCGCGATCGGAACGATCAGTTCCACCTCAACCGAGATATTGTCTCCCGGCATCACCATTTCGGTGCCGGCCGGAAGCTTCACGATCCCCGTCACGTCGGTGGTCCGGAAATAAAACTGCGGACGATAGTTGGCGAAGAACGGGGTATGACGACCGCCCTCGTCCTTGGTCAAAATATAGGCTTCCGCCACAAACACCGTGTGCGGCGTCACAGAGCCCGGCTTGGCCAGAACCTGGCCGCGCTCGATGCCTTCGCGCTCAATGCCGCGCAGCAGCGCCCCGATATTGTCCCCCGCCTGGCCCTGGTCCAGCAGCTTGCGGAACATTTCCACACCCGTAACCGTGGTCTTGGACGTCGGGCGGATGCCGATGATCTCCACTTCCTCGCCGACCTTGACGATGCCGCGTTCGACGCGGCCAGTGACCACGGTGCCCCGGCCCGAGATCGAGAACACGTCTTCGATCGGCATCAGGAACGGCTTGTCGATCGGGCGGTCCGGCTGGGGAATGAACTCGTCGACCTTGTTCATCAGCTCCAGGATCGCGTCATGGCCCAGCTTGGGTTCCTTGTTTTCCAAGGCCATCAGAGCCGAGCCGCGCACGATCGGAATGTCGTCGCCGGGGAACTGATAGCTGGACAAGAGCTCGCGCACTTCCATCTCCACCAGATCCAGAAGCTCCGGATCGTCGACCATGTCGCACTTGTTCATGAACACCACCAGGGCCGGAACGCCCACCTGGCGGGCCAGCAGGATGTGCTCGCGGGTCTGCGGCATCGGGCCGTCCGACGCCGACACAACCAGGATCGCCCCGTCCATCTGGGCCGCGCCGGTGATCATGTTCTTCACATAGTCGGCATGGCCGGGGCAGTCGACATGGGCATAGTGGCGGGCCTTGGTCTCGTATTCCACGTGAGCGGTCGAGATCGTGATGCCGCGCGCCTTTTCTTCCGGCGCCTTGTCGATCTGGTCATAGGCCGTAAACGTCGCTCCGCCCGTCTCCGCCAAAACCTTGGTGATCGCCGCCGTCAGCGACGTCTTGCCATGATCAACATGGCCAATCGTCCCAATGTTGCAGTGCGGCTTGTTACGCTCAAACTTCGCTTTCGCCATGGTTCTTCTCCTGAATCTTTAGGCGTATTTGGCTTTGACTTCGTCCGCGATCGCCTGCGGCACTTGCTCGTAATGATCGAACTGCATCGAATATTGCGCGCGGCCCTGGGACATGGAGCGCAGCGTGTTGATGTAACCGAACATATTGGCGAGCGGCACCATGGCGGTGACGACTTGGGCGTTGCCGCGGGAGTCGGTGCCCTGCACCTGACCGCGGCGGCTGTTGAGATCGCCGATCACGCCGCCGAGGAAATCCTCAGGGGTCACGACTTCCACTTTCATGACGGGTTCGAGCAGCTTGACCGCGCCCTTGCTGGCAAGTTCGCGGAACGCCGCGCGGGCGGCGATGTCGAAGGTTAGCGCGTTGGAGTCGACTTCGTGATACTTGCCGTCGACCAAAGTGGCCTTGAAATCGATCACCGGGAAGCCGGCCAACAGGCCCGATTCCTTCTGGGTCTTAAGGCCCTTTTCCACCGCCGGAATGAATTCCTTGGGCACCGAGCCGCCGACCACTTCGTTCTCGAACACAAAGCCAGAACCCGGCTCTAGCGGTTCGAATTCGATGGTCACTTCGGCGAACTGACCGGAACCGCCGGTTTGCTTCTTGTGCGTATACTTGATGCTCAAAGGCTTGGAGAGCGTCTCGCGATAGGCCACCTGCGGCGCGCCGACATTGGCATCGACTTTATAAGTGCGCTTGAGGATGTCGACTTTGATCTCCAGATGCAGTTCGCCCATGCCCTTGAGAATAGTCTGGCCGCTTTCCTGGTCGGTAGAGACGCGGAAGGACGGGTCTTCCTGGGCCAGGCGCACCAGCGCCATGCCCATCTTTTCCTGGTCGGCCTTGGTTTTGGGTTCGATCGCCACTTCGATAACGGGATCGGGAAATTCCATCTTTTCCAGGATCACCGGGTCGTTGGGATCGCACAGCGTCTCGCCGGTGGTGGTGAGCTTGAGACCCGCCAGCGCGACGATGTCGCCGGCATTGGCTTCCTTGACGTCTTCGCGGGAGTTCGCGTGCATCAAAAGCATGCGGCCGACGCGTTCAGTCTTGTCCTTCACCGAGTTCAGCGCGGCGCTGCCCGAGGTAATGGTGCCGGAATAGACGCGCACAAAGGTGATGGACCCGACAAAGGGGTCGTCCATGATCTTGAAGGCCAGGCCCGCGAAGGGCGCCTTGTCATCCGGCGGACGCGGCACTTCTTTTTCGGTGCCCGGGACAAGGCCGGTCAGCGGCGGAATGTCGAGCGGCGACGGCAGATACGCCACCACGGCATCCAACAAGGGCTGCACGCCCTTGTTCTTGAAGGCTGAGCCGCACATCACCGGCACGAAATGGAAATTGTTGGTGCCCTTGCGGATCAGCTTCTGCAGATACTCATAGGCCGGCTCCTTGCCGCCATCTAGATAGGCTTCCATGGCCGCGTCGTCTTCTTCGACGGCCATTTCCACCAAAGCGGCGCGCAGCTCGGCCGCCTTGTCGGCATATTCCGCGGGAATTTCGACTTCGTCGAACTTGGCGCCCAGCTGCTCGTCATGCCAGACCAGCGCCTTCATTTTGACGATGTCGACAATGCCTTTGAACTCGGCTTCGCTACCGATCGGCCAGGTGATGACCATCGGGCGGGTGCCCAAACGGTCGATCATCATGTCAACGCAGCGCTGGAAGTCGGCGCCGGTGCGGTCCATCTTGTTGACGAAGCAGATGCGCGGCACGTGATACTTGTCGGCCTGGCGCCACACGGTTTCGGATTGCGGCTCGACGCCGGCCACCGCATCGAACACCGCCACCGCGCCATCCAGCACACGCATCGAACGCTCGACCTCGATCGTGAAGTCCACGTGACCGGGGGTGTCGATGATATTGATGCGGTGTTCTTTCCAGTAACAGGTCGTGGCGGCACTCGTGATGGTGATGCCGCGTTCCTGTTCCTGCTCCATAAAGTCCATGGTGGCGGCGCCGTCATGGACTTCGCCGATCTTATGGGACTTGCCGGTGTAATAGAGAATGCGCTCGGTGGTCGTGGTCTTGCCGGCGTCGATGTGCGCGGCAATGCCGATATTCCGGTACATATTGAGCGGGGTTGTGCGGGCCATTTGGAAAGTCCGTTACCAGCGATAGTGCGAGAAGGCGCGGTTGGCGTCGGCCATCTTGTGAGTGTCTTCGCGCTTCTTGACGGCGCTGCCGCGATTGTTGGCGGCATCCATCAATTCGCCCGACAGGCGGCCCTGCATGGTGGGTTCGTTGCGGGCGCGCGCGGCGGTGATCAGCCAGCGGATGGCGAGCGCGCGGCTGCGATCGGTGCGCACTTCGACCGGCACCTGATAGGTGGCGCCGCCGACGCGGCGGCTGCGGACTTCGAGCGCGGGAGAAACATTGCGCAGGGCTTCGTGGAAAACCACCAGCGGATCCTGCTTGGTCTTGGAGGCGATGGTGTCGAACGCGCCATAGATGATGCCTTCGGCGGCGGATTTCTTGCCGTCATACATCAGGGAGTTCATGAACTTGGCGAGGACCAGATCGCCAAACTTGGCATCCGGGTTGATTTCGCGACGTTCGGCGCGGTGGCGGCGGGACATGTCAGTCTTCCTTCGTATGTCTTTCCTGATGGGCCCCGGATCGTCGCTTCGCTCCGTCCGGGATGACCATCACTTTGCGATGGTCACTTCGGACGCTTGGCGCCATAGAGCGAACGGCGCTTCTTGCGGTCCTTGACGCCCTGGGTGTCGAGCACGCCGCGGATGATGTGATAGCGCACGCCCGGAAGATCCTTGACGCGGCCGCCGCGGATCAGAACCACGCTGTGCTCCTGCAGATTGTGGCCTTCGCCGGGAATATAGGTCAGCGCTTCGAAACCGTTGGTCAGGCGCACCTTGGCGACCTTGCGCAGCGCGGAGTTCGGCTTCTTGGGCGTCGTTGTGTAGACGCGGGTGCAGACAGCGCGCTTCTGCGGGCACTGCTGCAGGGCCGGAACCTTGTTGCGCTTGGGCTTAAAGCCGCGCGGCTTGCGAATAAGCTGATTGACTGTCGGCATTCCAACTTCCCTTTTGCGCGCCTGGCCGCGCGCGTGAACAAAACCAAAAACCGGACGCGGGAAGACACTTCCTGCGTCCGAACTTGCGGAGGACTGAGGGGCTCTGCCACCTGAGTCGCGCGTTCAAAGCTCTTAAACTGGCTTCCCAACAGCGTTTTTGCGGTATTTTCCGCAAACGGCCTGCCCTGGAAGGTGGCGGCTTATACCCACCCGGGTTCTGGGGGTCAAGCCGCCAAAAGCCTGCTTTTCTGCGCTTTTGCGCATTCCCGCTTCATGACATATGTTTACTGTAGAAACACAGAGGCCGCATTGCAGCCTGGGGCCAAATCCCATACTCCTCTGACGGCCACTCCTTAAATATGAAGGCGGCGCAATGCCCCGCTTGGGACAGGCGATATCCTGGCAGGCCACCCCGCGAAGCTGGGTGATGGCCTTCACGCTGCTGGCCCTCCTGCTGCAGAGCCTGGCGGTCCAGAGCCATATTCACCAACTGGCCCAGCCGCAAACCGTCGACATTGCGGCTGCGGAATTGCCGATCCCTACCCCGCCCAAGGCGCCCCACCCCGTTGAGCCCTGCCGCTTGTGCCAGGAACTGGTGCATGCCGGCGCCTTTATCGTCCCTTCTGTCACGGTCATCGCCGCGGGCTTAAGCTTTGTTGCGGCCCTTGCCCCGGACCGCCCGGTCCATGCGGGAACCTTCGCCGGGGCGTTTTCCTGGCAAAGCCGCGCCCCGCCGCGTCACTAGCGCCTCCCTCTTTGTCCGTACGCGGCGGTTCGCCGCGACCAGCGCGCCTACTGGGCGTGCGTTTCCCATTTCGGAGTTCGCTTATGGTCCGTTCTCTTCTGCTTTGCGGTGCCGCCGGCATCGCCCTTTTATCTTCCCCTGCCTGGGCGCAGCCGCACCCCCCGGTGGTGGAACGCATTGTAGTCACCGCCTCACCCCTGGGCGGCGACACCAGCAATCTCGCCAGCATTCCCTCCCATATCGACACCAACGATATTTTGCGCCGTGGCGGCGCGACCTTGGCCGACAGCTTGTCCAGCATTCCCGGCGTCAGCAGCAGCGGCTTCGCCTCAGGCGCCAGCCGCCCGATCATCCGCGGCATGGATGCGAGCCGCGTGCGCGTTCTGGAAGACGGCACCAGCAGCTCGGACGCCTCGGACATCGGGCCGGACCATGGCGTGCCGATCGACCCTTTATCGGCGCGCAGCATCGAAGTGGTGCGCGGCGCGGCGACATTGCGTTATGGCAGCCAGGCCATTGGCGGGGTGGTCAACGCCATCAACAATCGCGTGCCCCTGACGCTGCCGGAGAAAAGCGGCGGCGAAGCCACGATCAGCACTGACAGTGTTTCGCGCGGCGGCCAGCTGTCGCTGTTGGGCGATACGCGGCTGGGCAACTTCGCCTTTCACGCCGACGGCTTTTATCGCCGCGCCGGCGATTACGACACACCGCTGGGCACGCAGGCCAATTCCTATTCCCGGGGCAACGGTGTATCGCTGGGCGGCTCTTATTTCTTCGGAGAGGACAATCGCGCCGGCGCCGCGCTGATTCACTACGACTCCGAATATGGCATTCCCAGCGACATTACCTTCATCGATATGCGCCAAACCAAGGTTCTGACCAATTCCCATTTCGATCTGCACGACGGCGTGTTTCAGAGCCTGAATATCATCGGTAGCTATGGCGATTATGCGCATGAAGAAAAAGACCCGCTGGCCGGAACCGTCGAGGCCACCTTCAAGAACAAGGAATTCGACGGACGCATCGAAGTCCTGCTGGGGGCCATGGGGCCTTTTTCCAGTTCCGCCTTGGGCGTGCAAATTCAAAATCGGCAATTTTCCGCGCTGGGCGACGGCGCGGACTATCTGTTGCCGGCGCTGACCCAAAACTATGCCGGCTTTTTCTTCACCCAGGCCCCCATCACCGGCGCCTTGCAGTTGGAAGCCAGCGCGCGGCTGGAACATGTGCGGGTGGAAGGAACACCGGCGTCCGGTCTTGCCACCACACGCGGCTTCACGCCGCTGAGCGGCGCGGTGGGCCTGCTGTTCGAGGTTGACGAACACATCAAGCTGGGCCTGACCGGATCCAGCACGGCGCGCGCCCCGGCGCAGACCGAATTGTTCGCGCGCGGCGCCCATGACGGACCGGGCACGTTTGAGACCGGCAATCCCCTCCTGAAAATGGAGCGTTCCAACGCCCTGGAAGGCACGCTGCGCCTGCGTTACGGCGATTTCCGCCTGGACGGCAGCATCTATGGCAACTGGTTCGACAATTATATCTATGGCGCGCTGACCGGCTTGGATTGCGACGAGGACGGCAATTGCGCCGTCGGATCTGGCGCCGAACTGCGCCAGCTCAACTACACCCAGTCCCATGCCTATTTCCGGGGCGTGGAAGCCAAGGCCACCTATCATTTGTGGCATTTCCCGCAGGGACAGGTGACGCTGGAGGCGCTGGGCGATTATGTGCGCGCCACCCTGCCCGGCGGCCTCAATGTCCCGCGCATTCCGCCTTATCGTTTCGGCGGCGGCCTGGCCTGGGAAGGCGAAGAATTCGACGCCGGATTTCATGTGATGCGGGTGGGTGAGCAGAACAAGTTCGGCCTGTTCGACACGCCGACGCCCGGCTATGTCTCGCTGGATGCCCAGATCACCTGGCGTCCCATACCCGATAACGACAATATCCAGTTGGCGCTGATCGGCCAGAACCTGACCGACGACATCCAACGCAACGCCGCGTCCTTCAACAAGGCGCTGGTGGCGGCGCCGGGACGCAACATCCGGCTGTTGTTGAAGGTGGCGGCCGGTTAGCCAAATAAGTCCAGACGCGTGCCGCAAACCCGCGCTTCGTGTTCCAAAAGCTTGCGCTTGAGCGGCAGTCCGCCGCCATAGCCGGTGAGACTGCCGTTCGCGCCGATCACCCGGTGACAGGGCACGATCAGGGCGATGGGATTGGCGCCATTGGCCGCGCCCACCGCGCGCGCCGCGGTTGGATGGCCGATGCGTTTGGCCACCGCGCCATAGCTGGTGGTGGTGCCGAAGGGAATGTCGAGCAGCGCCGCCCAGACTTTTTTGTCGAACTCCGGCCCTTGCGCTGCAAGCTCGAATTCAAATTCGCGCCGCTTGCCATTGGCATACTGCGTCACCTGGCGCTGCACCTCGGCCAGTTTGCGGGAATTGTTTTCGGCTTCCGGATCGACCTTCGCGGCACCCGCAGCGCGCAAATTGAACCGCAGCAACCGGCCCTCCTCATCCACCCAAGCGGCGAATTTCTGGAACGGGGAGTCGATCAAGCCCCAATATTTCTTCATGCCGCCTCCTTGAGATAAGTCCACAGATGCATGGTGGCGAGGCTGCGATGGGGCGCGAAAGGGGTCATCAGCCGCGCAGTTTGATCGGCATCGGGACGCTCGGGCAGATTGTGCAACCGCTGCAAGGCGCATGCGAGCGCGCTGTCGCCCACGGGCGCGGCATCCGCGAAACCGCTACGCATCAGCACATAGCGTGCCGTCCAAGTGCCAATGCCGTGTTGCGCGGTCAGCGCTTTTTCCACGGCGATCGCCGAACCCTCGCCCAGATTCTCGATGTCCAATTTTCCCGACGCCACGGCCTGGGCGGCGCCGATCAGATAGCGCGCTTTGGAACGGGAATAACGTCGCGCGGTTAGGACGGACATGTCCATATCCGCTATCCGCTCGGGCGTGGGATGGGTATGCATATCGCCGATTTTCTCGCCCGCCAATTCCACCATCTCGCGCCGCAGGGACGAGGCGAATTTCACGTTGATCTGCTGGCCGATGATGCCCCAGCACAAGGCGTCGAACCCGGTGGGCAACAGCGGCATGCGCAGGCCCCGGCGGTTCTGCACAAAAGCGGCATGGCGGGTTTCGAATTGGCTGACATCGCTGGTCAACGCCAGAACCTTCAGCGCCGCGCCATGCAGCGCCGCCATACTGCCCTGGCCCAAAGGTTTTTCCGCATGAAGCCGCGCCCAGGCTTGTCCGGTCTCGATGCTGATTTCCAGGACCACCGGACCATCCTGCGTGTGCATCGCCTTCCAGATGCGGTTGCCCTCGCTTTTCTCACTCAGGCTTAAGGGATCGCGGGCGTGATAGGCCAGGATTTCTTTCGCCCGATAGCCGGCAGGGAGTTGCAGCATAAAGACTTGCGCGCCGTCCAGCGCCCGATAAGCGCCCGGCGTCATGCGCATGTGATTGAGGAATTGGCGGTGAAACACCGATTCCGATTCAAACCCGGCGCCGAAACCGATTTCGGCAATCTTGTCCTTGCCGGATAGAAGTTCGGCAGCCGTCCGCTTCACCCGCATGCGCCGCAGCCAGTGCGCCGGCGCCAGATGCGCATGATCGCGGAAAAGATCGCCCAGCTTGGTCAGGCTGACGCCGGCCTCCCGGGCCAGGGCGCTGGCGTCGCAGAATTCTTCGGGACGTCCGGAAACCCGCGCCGCCAGACCGGTAAACAACGCGACATTCTCGTCTTCGCCCTTGTAGTAGAGATCGGGACGGCAACGCTTGCAGGCGCGCAAACCCGCCGCCTTGGCTTGGTTTTCCGTGGTGAACAAGCGCACATTCTGAGGTTTGGGCGGCCGCGCGGCGCAGGACGGCAGGCAATAGATCCCAGTTGTCATCACCCCCAAGATGAACTTGCCGTCGAACTTACCCTTGCGGGCGTCGGCGCGGTTCCAGGACATGGGCTCAGGGTATTTCATGGGGAGACACTAGCGCGGCTTCGAGGTACCCGCCTCCCAATTTCCCCGTTAGATGTGGTGGGGAACTCAAAAGGAAAAAGGGCCGCTGTTGCCAGCGGCCCCGATTCTTGTACCTCGCGGGTCGTCCTATTCGGCGGCCGGAGGCGCTTCCAGTTGCGCAACCGGCACATTGGCCGCCGCTTGTTCCGCCTGGATGGCCTTGTCGCGTTCGGTGGCGATCTGGCGAAGGCGGGCGATAGCGCCGCCGGTTCCCGCCGGGATCAGACGGCCGACGATCACATTCTCCTTCAGGCCTTCCAGCATATCCACCTTGCCATTGACCGCGGCGTCGGTGAGGACGCGCGTGGTTTCCTGGAAGGAGGCGGCCGAGAACACCGAACGGGTCTGCAAGCTGGCCTTGGTGATTCCGAGCAGGATGGCGCGGCCTTCGGCGGGCTTGTGACCCTCTTCCGCCGCCTTCTTGTTGGCGGCATCCAGTTCGGACTGATCGACATGCTCACCGGCGATCAGCGTGGTTTCGCCGCCTTCGGTGATTTCCAGCTTCTGCATCATCTGGCGGCAGATCACTTCGATATGCTTGTCGTTGATCTTCACGCCCTGGAGGCGATAAACGTCCTGGATTTCCTTCACCAGATAGATCGCCAGCTCCTCCATGCCCTTGATGCGCAAAATGTCATGCGGCGAGGGATTGCCTTCGACGATATAGTCGCCCTTCTCCACATAATCGCCTTCGCGCACGCTGATATGGCGGCCCTTGGGGATCAGATACTCGCTGGGCTCCAGCTTGTCCGACTTGGGTTTCACGATGACGCGGCGCTTGTTCTTATAGTCCTTACCGAATTCGACAAAGCCGTCGGTCTCGGCCAACACGGCCGCTTCCTTGGGCTTGCGGGCTTCGAACAATTCCGCCACCCGCGGCAGACCGCCGGTGATGTCGCGGGTCTTGGCGCCTTCGGTCGGAATACGCGCCAAGACGTCGCCGGCCCGGATGGTGGAGCCGTCTTCCACCGACAAAATGGCATCGGGTGAAATCGCATAGCGCGATTCACCGCCGCCCGGCAGCTGCACCGGTTTGCCCTTCTTGTCGAGGATGACGATGGTGGGGCGCAGTTCGGGAGCGTTCTTGCCGCCCGTGCCGCGGCTGTCCATCACCACCTTGGACGACACGCCGGTCTTTTCGTCCGCCACTTCGCGCAGCGTGACGCCGAAGACCAGATCTTCGTACTTCACGGTGCCCTCAACATCGGTCAGGACCGGCAAGGCGTTGGGGCTCCATTCCGCGAGACGGTCGCCGCGCTTGACGGTGGCGCCTTCATCGACCCTGAGGCGCGCGCCATAGGTGATGCGATAGGTGGCGCGTTCCAGGCCCTTATTGTCGGTGATCACAATCTGCATGTTGCGCGACATCGCGATCAGTTCGCCGTCGGAATTCTTGACGACGTTCCGGTTCACGATCTTGACCTTGCCGTCATACGACGCCTCGATCTTGGACTGGCCCGCAACCTGCGCCGCGCCGCCAATGTGGAAGGTCCGCATGGTGAGCTGGGTGCCCGGTTCGCCGATAGACTGGGCGGCGATCACGCCGACCGCCTCGCCGATATTGACCGGGGTGCCCCGCGCCAGATCGCGGCCATAGCATTTGCCGCAAACACCTTCCGGCAGTTCGCATGTCAGGACCGACCGCACACGCACTTTTTGCACATGCGCGCCTTCGGCCTTTTCGGCCAAATCCTCGGTCACTTCCTTGTTGCGCTTGATGATCACTTCACCCGTGTCCGGATGCTTGACATCTTCCGCCGTGGTGCGGCCCAGGATGCGCTCGGTGAGCGAGGCCACCACCTGACCGCCATCGATTTCCGCTTGGACGGTGACACCCTTCTTGGTGCCGCAATCTTCGGATGTGATGATGCAGTCGTTGGCCACGTCCACCAGGCGCCGGGTTAGGTAACCCGAATTCGCCGTTTTGAGCGCGGTATCGGCCAGACCCTTGCGGGCGCCGTGGGTGGAGTTGAAATACTCCAGCACGGTGAGGCCTTCCTTGAAGTTGGACAGGATGGGCGTTTCGATGATCGAACCGTCAGGACGCGCCATCAGTCCGCGCATGCCCGCCAGCTGCTTCATCTGCTGGGGCGAACCGCGCGCGCCGGAATGGCTCATCATATAAATGGAATTCATCTCCACCACACGGCCCGTTTCAGGATCGATCTTGGGCTCGGAGATTTCCTTCATCATTTCGGCCGCGACCATGTCGGTGCATTTGGACCAGGTGTCCACCACAAGGTTGTACTTTTCCTTATCCGTGGTCAGACCGTCCTGATATTGCTGCTCATACTCACGCACCCGATGGCGGGTTTCGTCGATCAGCTTGATCTTGCTGTCCGGCACCACCATGTCGTCCTTGCCGAAGGAGATGCCGGCCTTGTAGGCCTCGCGGAAGCCGAGACCCATGATCGCGTCGGCGAAGAGCACCGTCTCCTTCTGACCGCAGTGGCGGTAGACCAGGTCGAGAACCTCGGAGATCTCCTTCTTGGTCAGCAGGCGGTTGATCACCGAGAAGG
>DATFDR010000024.1:0-30610 GCA_035251935.1 Rhizomicrobium sp.
GCCCGCGCCAAGGACAAGAGCAGCAGCTTCCGGCTGATGGGCTTTGGCCACCGCGTCTACAAGAACTACGATCCCCGCGCCAAGGCGATGCAGGTCCAGTGCCATGCCGTGCTCAACGAGCTGGGTCTGCACAACGATCCGCTGCTGAAAGTGGCGATCGAGCTGGAAAAAGTGGCGCTCAGCGATCCTTATTTCATCGAAAAGAAGCTCTATCCCAATATCGACTTTTATTCCGGCATCACGCTGAAGGCGCTGGGCTTCCCCACCTCCATGTTCACCGTCCTGTTCGCCCTGGCCCGCACCGTGGGCTGGATCGCGCAATGGAAGGAAATGCTGGAAGACCCGCACCAGAAGATCGGCCGCCCGCGCCAGGTCTATACCGGCCCAACCGAGCGCCCCTATCTGCCGATGGCGAAGCGAAAATAACTCCAATGTCGTGGCCCGCGAATGCGGGCCATGACAGTCAGGGTCTGTCCACAAACTCCAACACCGCCCTTGCCGCGCGCAAGCTCGGCGCTTCGTCGCCTTCGCCGAGCCGCCGGCCGAACTCCTTCATGGCTTCGACTTGGGCGTCGCGGGCGGCCTCATCGCGCAGCAGATGTTCCACCGCGTCCGCCAGATTTTCCGGGGTGGCGCGGTATTGCAGGAATTCCGGCACCGCTTCACGTTCCAAAAGAATGTTGATCAGGGTGATGTGGGTCACCGTCATCAGGAATTTCGACAGAAAGAATGTCAGCCCACCCACCTTATAGCCCACCACCATGGGCGTGTGCGCCAGAGCCAGCTCCGCCGTCACGGTACCGCTTGCGGCCAGCGCCACATCGGCGGCGTCAAAAGCGGCATACTTGTCCGCCTCGCTTTCCAGAATATGCAGCGGCGTGGGCCAGTCGGCGGTGCCGGCGCGAACCTTGCCCGCGACATGCGGGACGGTGGGCAAAAGACAAACCAACCCGGGAATTCTGCGCGCCAACAGCGCCGCCGCGGCACGAAACACCGGCAGAATGAAGCGGATCTCGCTGGTGCGGCTGCCCGGCAGAACCACCAGCAACGGCATGTCCGCGCCGATCCCAAGCCGCGCGCACAAGGCGCGCCCACCCGTCACCCGCGCCGCCCGCTCGACCACGGGATGACCGACAAATTTTGCCTTCAATCCATGTTTCTCAAAAAACGGCACCTCAAACGGAAACAGCGCCAGCACCAGATCGAAATAATGGGCCATGGCCTTGGCGCGATAGGCGCGCGACGCCCAGACTTGCGGCGCGACATAGTCCATAGTCGGAATCGCAGGATCGCGTTTCTTGATGGCCCGCGCCACCCGGTGAGTGAAATCGGGACTGTCGATCACCACCACCGCATCGGGTTTGGTTTGGACCGCGAAATCCACCGCCTGTTTCACGCGTTTGAGAATGGCGGGAATGGCGGGCACCACTTCGCGCAAGCCCATCACGGCGGTGTCATCCAGCGGATAAAGGCTTTGAAAGCCCTCCCGCGCCATCGCCAATCCACCCACGCCGGCAAATCGCACGCGGTCGCCGGCCAATTGCTTGAGCCCCGCCATCAGCTGCGCGCCCAGCGCGTCGCCGGACGGCTCGCCGCACACCAGCATCAGCGTGATGGGTTTCACGGCTTGATGCCGGTGACGAACAGACCCAGCCGGTCGGCTTCCGCCGCCACCGCCCGCTTGTCCAGGATCAGCGCGGCGCCCGCCTCCACCGCGATCCCGGCCAGAAAGGCCCCCGCCGCGTTCCTCACGGTCTGCACACCCACCACCGGCATATCGGTCTTGGCGTCCTGAAGCGGTTTGAGCGCCTTGGCCAGCACGCCGCGTTTCTTCTGCGCCGTGCCGCGCAGGCTTTCGCGCAAAACCGGAATGCGCGCCAGCATGGCGTCGGTGCCTTCGGCAGCCTCCACCGCAAGCGGTAATCCTTCGCACACCACGGCCGCCTGGCCCACATCCAGCGCGCCCAGCGCATGCACGATTCTGAAAGCCTGGAGAATATCGGAGAAATGTTCCTCTTGCGGCGCGATGCGGCCCAGCGTCCCTTCGTCGGCCACCAGCGCGGGCGCGGCCTCGGCCACGCTGATGGCGTTCAGCCCTTCATCCTCGCAAATGCCGACGATAAAGCGCAGCAGCGAGTCATCGCCTTTTTTTGCGGCCGCGATGGCCTTGGGCAAAAGCAACATACCCTTGGCGTCCAGCTTCATTTCCGAGAATTTCGGCCGGTCCACTTTGCCCGCCAGCAACACGTCCGCCGCGCCCGCGCCTTTCAGCGCCTTGATGATGCGCCCCGGCTCCCCTGGCGTCAGCCATTCATGGGGAAAATCCTGGACCCAGTCTTCGGCAGCGCTACCCACCAGCGGCACGACAAAAACCCCGCGCCCCGCGGCCCTTGCCGCATGCGCCACCGCGCGCGGCAGCTCGCCGCCGCCGGCGATCAGGCCCAGATTTTTGGTCCCGTCCTTCACACATCGTCTCCGCCGCGGCGCCGCGCCAGACACAGCTCCTGTTTGGCGTCGGCCAGGATGAAATCCACCATCTCGCCCACTTCCGCCACGCCGGCATATTTTTCCTTCGCGGCGCGGGCGCGATCGGCAAGGCTGCCGCCCTCACCGTAAAACACCGAACGAAACGCGGCACGCAAGGCGTTGATGGTGTCGCGCGAAAGTCCGCGCCGCTTCAGCCCGATCAAATTGAGTCCCGCCAATTCCACATGATCGCCGAACGCCATGGCATAGGGGATCACATCGCGGTTGACGCCGGTCAGCCCGCCGATCATCGCGCCTTTGCCGACCCGGCAGAATTGTTGCACCGCCGCCAACCCGCCGAAGATCACGCCGTCTCCGATTTGGACATGTCCGCCCAGCGCCACCGAATTGGCGAAGGTCACGCCCTCACCCACATGGCAATCATGGCCGACATGGGCGTTGGCCATGAAATAGCCGTTCGCGCCCACCTTGGTCAGTCCGCCGCCTTTGCGGCTGCCCACATGCATGGACACCATTTCGCGCAGCACGCAATCGGGTCCGATGTCCAGCTGCCCATCGGCAAAATCATTGCCGCGAATCTGTCCCTCGCCGCCAATGGCTACCCCGGGATACAGATCGCAGCGCGCGCCTACGCTAGTGATGCCCGTCACCGAGACATGCGAACGCAGACGCACGCCGTCCTCCAACGTGACACGCGCGCCGACATGGCAGAATGGCCCGATCTCAACGCCCGCGCCGATCGCGGCGCCGTCTTCCACCACCGAAGTGGGATGCACGCTCATCCGGCGCTCGCGCCGTCATGGATCATGGCGCTGAACGCCGCCTCGGCACAAAGATCCTGGCCGACAAAGGCCTGGCCTTCGAATTTCCATACCGGGCCGCGTTGCCGCAACTTCTTCACCGGCATGCGCAGCAAATCGCCCGGCACCACGGGCTTGCGGAATCGTGCACTCTCGATCGTCAGAAAATAGACCGACGAAGAAGCTTTGCCCTTCAGACTGTGCACCACCAAGGCCCCCGCGGTCTGGGCCATGGCCTCCACGATCAACACGCCGGGCATCAAGGCCCGCTCGGGGAAATGCCCCAGGAAAAAAGGCTCGCTGATACTGACGGCCTTGTAGCCCGTGGCGCTTTCATGAGGCACGATATCGGCGAGCTTCTCAACCAGCAGCATCGGGGGACGATGCGGCAGCAGCAATTTGATCTGCTCGACATCCAAAATGGCGGACTCAGTCATTGCTGCCTTGTTTGCGGGGCTTGGCCAGACGCGCCAGCGCGTGAATCTCCCGGGCCCATTCTCTTACAGGTTTCGCGGGCGCCCCGCCATAATCCTGGCCGCCTTCCAAAAAGATCGCCGAACCGGTTCCGGCGCGCGCGCCCATCCGCGCCCGCGTGCCCACGCGCGTATGATCGCCCAACCCCACTTGGCCAGCCAGCACCACGCCATCCTCCAACACCACGCTGCCGGCAAGACCGGTCTGGCCCGCGATCACGCAATGCCGCCCGATCTGGCAGTTGTGGCCGATCATGATCAGATTATCGAGTTTGCTGCCTTCGCCGATCACCGTGTCGCCCAAGGCGCCGCGATCGATGGTGGTGGACGCGCCGATCTCGACATCGTCCTGCACGATGACGCGGCCCAACTGCGGAATCTTGAGATAGTCCTCGCCCATGGTGGCAAAGCCGAAACCGGGCTGGCCGATATGCGCGCCGGGAAGAATGGTGACGCGGTCGCCAACATAGGCATGGCTGATGGTGACGCAGGCGCCGATCTCGCAATGACGCCCAATCGCGACACCGGGCCCGATCACCGTTCCGGGACCCAGCCGGGTGCCGTCACCGATCTCCGCCGCCGGCCCAATCACCACGCCAGGGGCAAGCTCCACATCACGCCCGATGCGCGCCTGGGGTGAAACCGCTTCCTTTTGCGGCCAGCGCGGCTGGGAATGATCGGGATAGAACAAAGCCGCGACCGCCGCGAAGCTGCGGCCGACGGAAGCGACCTCCAGCACCGTCATGCCGGAAGGCGCGGGCGGACGCTTGCCGGCCTTTTGGGGCGACTGCGCAAACAGGCACACACCCGCCTGCGAGGCGGCGAAGATATCGCGCAAGGCGGCGGTGCCCGAAAAGAATGTCAGGTGCTGCGGGCCCGCGCCCGACAAATCCGCCAGATCGAAGATTTGCTGCGTTCCGTCAACACCGGCAGCAAGCGCGATCCCCGTTTTTTCGCAAATCTGCGCCAGCGTGAAAGGCCCGCGATTTTCGAAAAAACGGGGATCGGCCATCGGGCATCAATTCTTGCGCGCGGCCGGCGGGGCTGCGTTCAGGTTCACCTTGAACGAGGGCATCTTCTGGTTCAACCGGTTGATGGCGTCAACGGTAATATCGAACCTCCTGTCGGTGGCGAACACCACCGCCTGCTTGTCCAAGACGATGTTGGCGCCGCGTTCCTTGATCAATTGCAGCAGAATCGGCTCCAGCGCCTGTTCCATTGCCTGACGCGCTAGCGTGAAAGCCCTTTTGAGCTGTTCGTCCTTGCGGCCGGCGGCGGCGTTCAAGGCCTGCTCCCTGGCACGGAAGGCCTCCAGACGTTTTTGCCGCACTTCCGGCGCCAGAATGGCCACCTGCTGTTGCAAGGTGCGGCCTTCGGCCTGCAGCGACTTGCCCTGCGCCGACAAGTCGGCCTTGGCCTGATTGGCATAGGCCTGCATCTGGCGGCCAATATCCTGGCCAACCTTGGAATGCTGCATAAGGGCGCCGCGGTCCAGCACCACCATCTTGGGCTGGGGCGGATCGGCCAGGGCCGGAGCGGTAAACGCCGCGATAATCGCAAAAGCGAGCGGAAGAGAGGTCTTGGTCATCTTAGTATCCTGTGGCAGTGCTGAAGTGGATAATCTGGGCGCGATCATAGTGGGTTTTAGCATAAGGCAGGCCGAGGTCGATCTGAACCGGGCCGAAGGGAGATTTCCATTGCACGCTGATGCCGGCCGAGCCGCGGAAAGCCAGATTGTCCTTCACGCAGGTGCCGATGCCGGAATATTGCGCGCCGGTGCAAACCCGCGGCCCGCTCAGCGTATCCAACCGGCCCATGGTGCCGAAATCGGTGAACAAGGATAGTCCGATGCCGTAGCTCTCCGGCAGAAGGGAGGGAAAACGCATCTGGGCCGAACCGATGGCGCGCACCGTGCCGCCCAAGGCGCCTGTATTGTTGGGGGTTACGAGGTCGCGCGGGCCGACACCGGCCAGCGCAAAACCTCGGAAACTGTCACCGCCATCGAAGAAGCGCTGGAAGAAGGGCACGGCAGCACCATCATAGCCGGTGATATAGCCGAACTTGCCGCTCAGGCTTGAGATAATGGCCCCATCCCAAAAGGACTTGTAGGTGGAGAAGGTCGCGCCGGTGTTGATGAACTTCAGATTGCCGCCCAGGCCCGCGAAATTCTGTGAGAAAGAAAAAGTCGAGCCGGCGGTGGGCCGGCGGATATCGTCCAGATCGTTGTAGGAATAGACATAGCCGAGGACCGAGCCATTGGTGGAACCCGCCGCCTCCAACACATTCTCCGGCGCGCCGGCATAGGGGCGGATATCGGCAATCTGATAACTGTAGCTGAACGACACCGAACTGAATTCCGAAATCGGAAAGCCCAAGCGCAGCACGGCCGCGGTGGTGTCGCTTTGATAGGCCGCCTGGTCGAAATTGGTCTGGGTCTGGTAAATGTCGAAGCCGGCAGCCAATTCGCGGTCCAGGAAATACGGCTCGGTGAAACTGAACAGCGCCTGCTTGGTGATATAGGAGGCCGACAGCGACACGCGCATGCTTTGCCCGCGTCCGAACCAGTTGGTGTCGGTATAGCTGATTTCGCCCAGCAACGAGGTGTAAGAAGAATAGCCCAACCCCACCTGCAACGAGGCGGTGGATTGTTCGGTGACCGCGACGGTCAGGTTGGTGCGGTCGGGCTGGCTGCCTGGGACATTCTTGACGTCCACTTCCTTGAAAAAGCCCAGACTGCGAATGCGGGAGCGCGAACGGTCGATCAGAACCCGGTTGAAAGCATCGCCTTCCTGCAGGCGGAACTGACGGCGGATCACTCTGTCCAGGGTCCGCGTATTGCCGGAAATATTGATCTTCTCGATATAGACGCGCGGGCCCTGCACGATCTCGAAACTCAGATCGATGGTGCGCCGCTTCACGTCGCGCTTGATGCGGGGATGGACCTCGGCGAAGGCATAACCTTGGGTGCCCGCCGCGTTGGTCAGGGCGTCGATCGCCTTCTGCACCGCATCCTGGGAATAAATGTCGCCCTTCTGGACGTCCACCAGCGGACGCAGCTTGGCGGCGGGCAATTCGCGGATCTTGGAATCGATGGTGATGGCATCGAAACGGTAGCGCGCACCCTCTTCCACCGTGAAATTGAGATAGAAACTCGTGCGGTCCGGGGTGAGTTGGGCGACCGCGCTCAACACTTTGAAGTCGGCATAGCCGCGATTGATGTAATAGCGTCTGAGCGACTCGCGGTCGAACTGCAGCCGGTCTGGGTCGTAATTGTCGTTGCTGGCCAAAAATTTCCACCAGCGGCTTTCCTCGGTGGCGATCTGGCCGCGCAGCGTATCGCTGTCGAATATCTTATTGCCGATAAAGTTGATCTTGCTGACGCCGGTGGTGGGCCCGTCGGTGATGGAGAAGATCAGGTCGACGCGGTTTTGCGGCCTCTGGATGATCTGCGGATCGACGCGGGCGGCGAATTTTCCGTTGCGGCGGTACAGTTCAATGATGCGCTGGACATCGGCCTGGATCTTGGCGCGGGTGAAGACGGCGCGCGGCTTGATCTGGACTTCCTTGGTCAGTTCCTTGTCGGTGACCTTGCTGTTGCCCTCGAACACCACCTGATTGACGATCGGGTTCTCGGTGACCCGGATGGTCAGGGTGTTGGTCTCGCCGTCGAAACTGGTGCGGACGTCGGAGAACAGGCCCGTGGCGGTCAGCGCCTTCAAGGCGGTATCGACCTCGGTGGGGCTGTAATTGTCGCCCTCGCGCACACCGACATAGGTCAGGACCGTGCCGGGCTCGACCCGCTGCGTGCCCCGGACGACAATGTGCTGGATAATGCGCGGCGCCTCAGGCGTGGGCGCCGCCGCCTGGGCCGCAGGATTGGCCGCCGCGGCGGCCTCGGCATTGTTGGGCTGTTGGGCTTGCCGGTTCAGATCGCCGGCCCGCTCCGCGGCGCCCGGGCGCAGCTGAGCGCCCGCAGGCCCTGCCGCCAACGCCAAAACAAGTCCCGCGGAGGTCGCGCGCAACAACCTGCTTCTAAGGCGCAATGTCCGCATCCTAAGGTTTGGCCAACTCGTCTATGGGCGCAGGCTAGCGGCCCGGTTTTCAGAAAAGATTCAGCCGGACCAGGTCATTCCAGGTCGTCAGGAGCATCAGCCCCAGGACCAAAGCCAGTCCAAGCCGAAATCCAACGTCCTGGGCCCGCGCACCAAGCGGACGCCCCAAAACAGCTTCGCATGCATAGTACAGAAGATGCCCTCCGTCGAGGAGCGGAATGGGGAAAAGATTGACCAGCCCGATGCTTACAGAAAGGATAGCCACCAGGTTGAGCAGCGGCAAAAAGCCGAAATCCGCCACTTGCCGGGTCATGCCCGCAATGCCAACAGGCCCCCGGAGCTGATCGGCACTGGCGGTCCCCTGGATCATCTGTCCGATCCCCAGGACGGTATTCTTGATGATGTACCAGGTGTCGGAACATGCCTTGGCAAAGGCCCCTACCGGCCCATAGCGCTCATGGGTCGGTGGGATTTTGGGATCGGGGCGCACGCCAATCACCATCTGGATGGTCTGGTTGCCCAGGACATCGGGGGTCTTCATCAGCTTGGGGCTGACCCAGATGTTCATATCCCGGTTGCCGCGATGGATGCCCATGAACAGGGGGGCCCCACCGCTGACAGAAATGATTTCCGGCAATTGCTGGAAATCGGTGATTTCGATGCCGTCGATCCGGGTGACCCTGTCACCCGGCAAAAGACCGGCCGCCTGCGCGGGGCTACCCTCGGTGACATGGCCGATGACGGGAGCCACGATGGTGCGCCCGCTATAGAGCGACAGACCGGTGAGAATCACGATCGCGAGCAGAAAATTGGCAAGCGGCCCGCAAAAAACGACCAGCGCGCGCTGATAGAGCGGCTTGAGCATCAGCATCCCCGCCCGCTCTTGCGCCGTCATTTTTTCGGCCGCCGCAAGATCGGGACGCGAGGAGGCGTCGGCATCGCCGGCAAATTTCACATAGCCGCCGACCGGCAGCCAGCTTAGCTTCCACCGCGTGCCGTACTTGTCGTTCCAGCCGAAAATCTCCTTGCCGAACCCGATGGAAAAGACGTCCACTTTTACGCCGAAATAGCGCGCCGTCAGGAAATGGCCCAATTCGTGAAAGAACACCACCAAGGTGATGACAAAGAGGAATGCGGGCAGACCCAGCGGCGTCCAGGCCATCAAATCGCGTATCGTGTCCAACATCATGTCCCTACCCTTTGGCAGATTTCCTCTGCCAAGATGCGCGCCCGGGCATCGATGCCCAACACGCTTTGCAAATCGCCCGCCACACCGTTGCTGCCGACATCCTGATCCAGGGCCGCGGCCACGACCCGGGGAATATCCAGAAAACCGATGCGCCGGTCCAGGAAAGCCTGCACCGCGATCTCATTGGCGGCATTGAGCACCGTCGGCGCCAACCCGCCCGACCGCATGGAGCCGATGGCAAGATTAAGCGCGGGAAACCGGTCATGCGCGGGCGGATGGAAAACCAGACTGCCCAGTTGGGCCAGGTCCAGCCGCCGCGACGGCGAAGGAATGCGGCGCGGCCAGCCCAAAGCATGGGCGATGGGCGTGCGCATGTCGGGCGCCGACAGATGTGCCATGGTGGTGCCGTCCTCGTAACTGACCAGGCAATGCACGATGGACTGGGGATGCACCACCACGGCCAGTTTTTCCGGCGGCAAGGCAAAAAGGAAATGCGCCTCGATCAGTTCCAGCCCCTTGTTCATCAAGGTGGCGCTGTCCAGCGAGATCTTGCGGCCCATCGCCCAATTGGGATGGGCGACGGCCTCTTCCACCGTGGCGGCGCGCATGCGCTCCAAGGTCCATTCGCGGAAGGGCCCGCCCGAGGCGGTGATGGTGACCAGGTCGGCCTCGCTGGCATCGCCCGAACCCAGCACCTGGAAGATAGCGTTATGTTCGCTGTCCACCGGCAGGATCTGGGCGCCGGATTTTTCGATGGCAGCACGGAATACCGCGCCTGCCGCCACCACGCATTCCTTATTGGCCAGCGCCACCACCACGCCGCGCGCGATGGCCGCCAGTGCCGGTTCGATCGCTGCCGCGCCCATGATGGCGACCATCACAAAATCGCTTTCGCGCGCGCCCGCCTCGATCACCGCCCGACGGCCCGCCGCCACTGCGATGCCGGTGCCGGCCAGACCGGCTTTCAGTTCGCCAAACAATTGTTCGTTGCCGATCACCGCCAGCTTGGGCTTCATTGCCTTGGCTTGCTCGATCAGGGTTTTGACATTCTCCCCTGCGGTCAAGGCGGTGATGGGAAATGCATCGGCGCCATGCAATTTGCGGACATGGGCGATCACGTCCAGGGTGTTGACGCCGATCGAACCGGTGGAGCCCAGCACGGTGACTGTTCGCGCCAGGACTTCGTCCATCGGCGGCAATTCGTCGAAGATCCGGGTGGCGGCGATGGGCATCAGACCCGCCCCCCGAACAAGGGGTTAAAGTGGAACCCAAAAACCAGCACTGCGAGAACGGTGCTGGTGACGAACAGAGAATCCATCCGGTCTAGCACGCCGCCATGACCAGGAATCAAACCACCAGAATCTTTGTAGCCGAAATGACGCTTGATCAAACTTTCAAGCAAATCCCCGCCATGGGCCACGAAACTAAAAATGAAGGCGAACAGCATCGCGGCCTCAGCATCAAAACCAAAACCGAGCCTGATATAGAGCCCAAATACCATTGCTGCGGTGATGCTGCCGCCCAGCGTGCCGGCCCAGGTCTTGCCCG
Source organism: Rhizomicrobium sp. (assembly GCA_035251935.1). Taxonomy (GTDB): domain Bacteria; phylum Pseudomonadota; class Alphaproteobacteria; order Micropepsales; family Micropepsaceae; genus Rhizomicrobium. The sequence continues at coordinate 10,550 of DATFDR010000024.1, forward strand.
GCGAAAGCTTGGGCGCGAGTTTGGGGCCGCCGATCAGCTTGCCGAATACCAGCGCACCGGTGTCAGCCGCCCAGACGATCAGGAACAACCCGAGCAGAACCCAGGCGCCCTGCAGCGGATAGATCCGCAATCCCACCATCGCCAGCGACGGAAGACCCAGATAAAGAACCCCGCCCGCATGCCACAAGGGATTGTCGCCGCGCTGCTTGGCCCAGACAAAGGAAGCCGCCGCGCCCATCGCCAAAAACACAAAGGCCGCAGGCGTCACCCGCAGCATCAGCGCGGTCACAGCGCAAGCAACGGTAATGGCGGTCAATATGGTTTGAATATGGATGGGTTGTTGATCGGCGATCTCACGCTGGGCGGGCGAGCGCACCATGCGGTGCCATTCGCGCGCACCGAACAGACTCATCGCCACCGTGGCAACAGCAAAAGGCTCCGGTGTGGCCCACAACACCAAAAATATCGCGACCACCGCCAAGAAGACGCCAAACAGAATTCTCAGCACGCCTTCGCCGGTGGTGTGCAGGATTTGCCCGGACTGCCGCTCCGTCATGATCACGCCACAGCTTCCGAATCCAGCGCGCCAAAGCGGCGTTCGCGGGCCGTGAACTGAGCCAATGCCGCGGTCAAAGCGGCGCGGTCGAAGTCAGGCCATAGCGTGTCCAGGAACAAAAGCTCGGCATAAGCCGATTGCCAAAGCAGGAAGTTCGACAACCGATGCTCGCCGGATGTGCGGATCACCAAATCCGGCTCGGGCAGCGCACTGGTGAACAGACGGGTGGCAAACAGATCCGGGGTGATGGTTTCGGGATCCAAGCGTCCGTCCTTGGCGGCGCGCGCCAGCTCCCGGGCGGCGGCGGCGATCTCCTCCTGCCCGCCATAGTCAAAGGCAAACGTCAAGTTCATGCCGTCATTCTTGGCGGTGCGGCTTTCGGAATCCTGGATCATCTGCTGAATATCGGAGGCGACGCGGCCGCGATGGCCGATGATGCGCATGCGCACATTGCGGTCCACCAATTCGTCCATATCGCTGCGGAAATAGGCGCGAAACAGCCCCATCAACGCGCCCACTTCGGTCTTTGGCCGCTTCCAATTTTCGCTGGAGAACGCAAACAGCGTGAGATTTTCCAACCCCATATCACAAGCGGCGCGCACGGTCTCGCGCACCGCGCTCATGCCGGCATAATGGCCGGCCTCGCGCGGCAGATAGCGCTTCTTCGCCCAGCGGCCATTGCCGTCCATGATGATGGCGACATGTTTGGGAAGAGGGGTGATGATATCCGCCAACGCCGTCACACCTGCATAATTTCCTGCTCCTTGGCGTGGAGCGCGCTGTCGATGTCTTTGATATGGGCGTCGGTCAGTTTCTGCAGCTCATCGCCCTTGGTGTGCTGCTCGTCCTGGCCGATCTTGTGGTCCTTCTCCAGCTTCTTGAGCAGGTCCATGCCGTCGCGGCGCACATTGCGCACCGCCACGCGGGCGGCTTCGGCATATTTTGCCGCCAGCTTGGAAAGCTCCTTGCGGCGTTCCTGGTTGAGTTCGGGCAAGGGGATGCGCAGCAATTGCCCATCCATCTGCGGATTAAGGCCCAGCCCCGCATCGCGGATCGCCTTGTCCACGGCCTTGGCCAAGCCCTTGTCCCACACCTGCACCGTGATCATGCGCGCTTCCGGCGTGGCGATGCTGCCGACTTGGTTGATCGGCACGGCATTGCCATAGGCCTCGACCTTGACCGGGTCCAGCAGCGCCGCGCTGGCCCGTCCGGTGCGCAGTCCCGCCAGCTCGCTCTTAAGGGTGGCGATCGCGCCGTTCATGCGGCGGTCAAGTTCATCCTTGCTATAGGCGTCAGCCATCTTCCTTGCTCCATCCCCCAAAATCGCGCCGACGGCCAAAGATACCCTAAGACCCCGGCGCCGCTTTATTTTTCTTCGATAATGGTTGCCCGGCCCTCGCCCCTGAGCACCTTGGCCAGACCGCCGGCTTCGCCTAGGGAAAATACCAGGATCGGGATCCGATTTTCCCGGGACAGCGAAATGGCCGCCGCATCCATAACCTGAAGATTCCGGGCTAACACCTCGTGATAGCTCAGAGAATCATATCGTTTCGCCGTGGGAACCCGCTTGGGGTCGGCGTCATAGACCCCATCCACCTGGGTGGCCTTGAGCAGAGCGTCACAGCTCATTTCCGCCGCCCTGAGCGCCGCCGCCGTGTCGGTGGTGAAAAAGGGATTGCCGGTCCCGGCCCCGAAGATCACCACCCGCCCCTTTTCCATGTGCCGGGCGGCCCGGCGGCGAATATAGGGCTCACAGACATTGTTCATGGCGATGGCCGATTGAACCCGGCAGGCGAGCCCCACCCGTTCCAGCCCGGCCTGAAGCGCCAGGGCATTCATCACCGTGGCCAGCATGCCCATATAGTCGGCGGTGGAGCGGTCGATGCCCTTTGCGGAGCCGGCCAGGCCGCGAAAGATATTGCCGCCCCCCACCACCATGCAGATCTGGCTGCCGGCGCCATGGGCTTCCTTCACATCGCGGGCAATGCGGTCCACCACATCGATATCGATGCCGAAGGCGCCGGAGCCCATCAGCGCCTCGCCGGAAACCTTGAGCAAAATCCGGCGGTATTTCGGCGCTGACGGCATGCCTGTCCTCATGTTCGACAGGCTCTACCCACAAGGACTCCTCACCCTGAGCCTGTCTGCGGGTGAGAAGATTGACGTTAGCGTCCGCCTGCCATCTGGGCGACTTCGTCGGCGAAATCGGCCTCGACCTTCTCGACGCCTTCGCCCACCTGGAAGCGGACAAATCCCTCAACGGTTATGACCGCGCCCAACTCCTTGGACGCCTTCTCGATCACCTTGGCGATCTGGGTTTCGCCGTCGATCACAAAGGTCTGCTGCAGCAAGACGGTTTCTTCGTAGAATTTGCGCATGCGCCCTTCCATCATCTTTTCGATGACGTTTTCCGGACGGCCCGACTGACGCGCAATCTCGGTCTGCACATTGCGTTCGCGCTCCACCACTTCCGGCGCCAGATGCTCCGGCGAGATCGCCAAAGGCGAGGCGGCCGCGACATGCATGGCGAGCTGCTTGGCCAGCGCTGACAACTTGTCCTTGTCGCCGGACGATTTCAGGCCCACCAGCACGCCGATCTTGCCCAGTTCCGGCGAAGCGGGATTGTGGACATAGGCCGCCACCACGCCGGGATCCACCGACAAAGCGGCCGTGCGGCGCACGCTCATATTCTCGCCGATCTTGGCCACCAGTTCGGTCAGGGTGTGCTGCACGGTGGAAGAGCCCATCGGATGCGCCAAAAGCTTTTCCAGATCGCCGCCTTCTTTCAAGGCGAGCTTGGTGGCGTCCTGCACAAACGCCTTGAATTCGTCGTTGCGGGCGACGAAATCGGTTTCGGCATTGACTTCCAACAGCACGCCGGTGCCCCGATCCACCGCAACGCCCACCAGACCTTCCGCGGCGGCGCGGCCGGCCTTTTTCGCGGCCTTGGAAATGCCCTTCTTGCGCAGCCAATCGATCGCGGCTTCCATGTCGCCGCCCGTTTCGTTGAGGGCATTCTTACAGTCCATCATTCCTGCGCCGGTCTTGTCGCGCAGGTCTTTCACCATCGAAGCGGTGATGTTTGCCATGTCCGTCTCCGTCTTGCCCGGCCGCGCCCATCCGGGCGTATAGGGGCGTCAATATTCGTAAAATTAGGCCGTGGCCGGTTCGACCAGCTCAGGCGCGGCCTCTGCGATTTCTTCCGCCGCGCCCAGGTCCACGCCGGCATCGGCCTGGCCCTGGCCCAGCCCGTCAATCACCGCGCGAGCCGCCAGATCGCAATACAGCGCGATGGCGCGAGCAGCGTCGTCATTGCCGGGGATGGGAAACGCGATGCCGTCCGGATCGCTGTTGGAATCCAGCACCGCCATGACCGGAATGCCCAGCTTCCTGGCTTCGGCGATGGCGATGGCTTCCTTGTTGGTGTCGACCACGAACAAAAGGTTGGGAACACCGCCCATTTCCTTAATGCCGCCCAGCGAGCGTTCCAGCTTGTCCTGCTCGCGCAACAGGCCCAGCAGTTCCTTCTTGGTCAGGCCCGACTCGCCGGCGCTGGTCAGCGTCTCTTCGATGGTGCGCAGACGGCGAATGGAATGGGAAATGGTCTGCCAGTTGGTCAGGGTGCCGCCCAGCCAGCGATGATTGACATAGTATTGCGCGCAGCGCTTGGCGGCCGCCGCGATTGGCTCGCTGGCCTGGCGCTTGGTGCCGACAAACAGGATGCGACCGCCGGCGGCGGCGGTTTCGCGCAAGGTCACCAGGGCGCGGTGCAGCAAGGGCACGGTCTGGGTGAGGTCGAGAATATGGATGTCGTTGCGCTGCCCATAGATGTAGGGCGCCATCTTCGGATTCCAGCGCTGCTGGCGGTGACCGAAATGGGCGCCGGATTCGAGCAATTGGCGCATGGAAAATTCTGGCAAAGCCATTGAGTCAGTCTCCTTTACCGGTTGGCCAGACGCGGGGATTACCTCCTGGGAGGCACCGGACGGCGACAGCAGAACACCTGCCGATAGCCATCCCCGTGTGCGAGATGGCGGGGCTTATACGGACTTAGCCCTTGCCTGGCAAGGGTTTTTGCCTGCTCCAAAAGCCCAAAAACCAGGCCATCAGGGCCAAAATCACCACGGGTGTCACAAGTCCCAGGGCCATGACCTTGGGCGGGTTGTAGAGGGGGGCCAACCAGACGGCCAAGGGCAGTATCAGGACCAGAGGCCGGGCGGTGTCCGGCAGGGTCTTGAGCATCAGGACGGCGGCAACCGCCAACAGGACCAAGTCGTAATTGGAGACATGGGGCGAAGCCAGCAGCACCGCCCCCAACAAGACCCCAAGCCGCTGGGCATGAAATTTAGAAAAGGCGCGCCAGACCGCCGCCATGGCGATCAGGACGGCTGCGCCTTGCGCTAGGTTCGCGAGCCAGCGCGGCGCGCCCAACAGCGCCACGCAAGTGGAAACGCTTTCGTCCCAGCTATGGCCCCAATCGGTGGCGTTCACGCCCTGAACCTGTTGGGGATGCAGATAGACATTGATCCAATCCAGCCACAGAGATGGGCCGAACAGAATCGCACTCATCACAATCAGCGCCGCGACCGAAGCGGTCATGCCCATCAACGCCCTTTTCTGTTTCGCGGCGATCAGCGCCAAGGGCAACAACGGAAAAAATTGCGGCTTGAAGATCACCACTCCCAGCAACGCGCCCGCCAGCACCGGCCTGTCTTTCAGCAGCGCGATACCGCCCACGATCAGCGCCGTCACCAGCACGGCATTGCTGCCCGCCAAGACATTGTTGGCGGCGGCAGGCGACAAGAAGGCGGCAATCAGGAAGAAAGGATAGTTTTTGTCCGGCGCCAATTTTCGCAGCGCCCAGGCCAAGACGGTGAACTGTGCCAACTGACTGAGCAGCAGGGACCATCCCACCGACAGCTTGGCGAAGGGCAGCACCAGCAGCAGAAAAATCGGCGGATATGGAAAAAGCGGAAAAGGCAGCGGCCCTGATAGCCAATCGGCGAATTGGGTGTTGGTGGCCGCCGTGATCCAGGCCTGGTCATAGATATGGACCAGATCGCCGGTAAAGCTGGCCCGCGCCGCGGCCAGGAAAATCACCCAGTCCCCGCCCAAGGCATTGAACCGCGGACCAATGACGCCGTCATGCCCGCTGCCGGTCGCGACAACCAGCGCCCAGCCATAAAGCCCAAACAGCACAGCCACCACGACCAAGGGCCAATGCCGGCGCATAAGAGGTTTGAGCGAATCCATGGCCTATTATGATGCAGATTGCGCTACACAACGCAGATGAATCCCAAAAGTCCTTTTCGCCCCCTGATCCAGGACCTTAGGCCTTCCGGCATCTCCCAGGTGACCGCCCTGGGACTTGGCAATCCGGACGTGCTGCCGCTGTGGTTCGGCGAGAGCGATCTGGTAACCCCGCCCTTTATCCGTCAGGCCGCCGCCAAGGCGATGGAGGACGGCAAGACCTTTTACACCAATGCCCGCGGCATCCTGCAACTGCGCGAGGCGATCCGCGATTTCCACAAACGCACCAGCGGCGCCGACATCGCGCTGGAACGCATCACCATTCCGGGCGCGGCCATGCTTGCGGTGGTGAGCGCGCTGCAAATGGTATGCGAGGGCGGTGACAATGTGGTGATTGTCTCACCCATTTGGCCAAACATCTTTCAAGCCACCAAGGTGGTGGGCGCGCAGCCGCGGCTGGTGCGCCTGGAGGAAGATTGGAATGCCGGACGCTGGCATCTGGACTTGAACCGCCTGTTCGATGCCTGCGATTCCCGCACCAAGGCCCTGTTTCTGGCCTCGCCCGGCAATCCCACCGGCTGGATGCTGACGGCAGACGAGCAGAAAACCATCCTGGATTTTTGCCGCGCGCGCGGCATCGCCATCCTGGCCGACGAGGTCTATGGCACGCTGATCTATGATGGCGCCAGCCACGCACCGTCCTTTCTCTCCCTCGCCACGGACGAGGATGCGGTATTCGCGATCAATAGTTTTTCCAAGCCCTGGGCGATGACCGGCTGGCGCATCGGCTGGCTGGTGCATCCCAAGACGGCCGAGAATGCCGCCGCCGCCATGGCCCAATGCAACAACACCGGCGCGACACATTTCGTGCAGTATGGCGCGCTGGCCGCGCTGTCGCCCGAGGGCGACGCCTTCCGCGCCCAATTGCTGGAACGCTGCCGCAGCGGACGCGAAGTGGTCCAGGACTGGACCCTTCGCCAGAACCGGGTGCGCTGGTTGCGGCCCGACGGCGCCTTTTATGGCTTCCTGCATGTCGACGGGCTGAAGAACAGTCTTGGCTTCTGCCAGCAGATGGTGAAGGACGACAAAGTTGGCGTTGCGCCCGGCTGGGCCTTCAGCTTAGGCGATGCGCGCGACGATTCTTACTTGCGCATTTGCTTCGCGCAGGACCCAGCGCGGCTGGAACAGGCGCTGGAACGGTTGGAAGGCGCGATCCGCAAATTATAATTGTCATACCCGCACCCCGGTCCGCGCGCAGCGCGGCCGGAGTGTAAACTCCAGCGGGCATCCATCGTCCAGCACGCGCAAGACGGAGAAATGGATTCCCGTTCATATGCTGTCGCTATGAACTCGCGGGAATGACAGCCTAGCTGAACCCCTCCGCTGACGCCAATTCCTGGCAGTTCAGGTAACAAGATTTTCGTCCACAAACATCTCCGCAAATTTCTGGGCGGAGAGCGCCGGAACATAGTTGGCCTGGGCGATTTCGAGATTCTTTTCCCACATGCCCCGGATCTGCTGCGGCATGTCCGCAGGCATGTGAACCGCCGTTTCAAGCGCGCCATGCCATGTGCCATTCCCGCCATACACGGCCTGAAGCTTGGGAGCCATCCTGTCCAAGGTCTCTTGTTCCGGAAGCGGCAGTTCATCGATCGCTTTGAGGATATAGAGCTCCAGCAATCTCAGCAGCGGCTTTCCGTCGTAACGAGAATTGTCGCTCATGGGCAGTCCCGCGTGTCACTTATCGGGTATTGGATGGCGTTTTTGAACTTTTCCGGTAAAGCCAAACTAGGCTCAGCGTCGCGATCAAAATACCAGGAGTCAAATACAGAGGCATGCCCGCATACACGTCAGCCATTGTTCCCGGCGCACCACGTTTTTCGATGCCGAGAAAGATTACGAAGAATCCGAAGCCTGTTGCCAGATAGCTCATGGCATATGCCAGCGGCGCCAAAGCGTGACCACCACGCCGGATCAAGACGACGAGAAATGCGAGCGTCGTCAGAACTAAAACAACCCCGGTGCCGCCACTGCTGAGAACGGGATAACCCCACCACGCGCGATCAGGATATTGTTTGCTATGAGCCACACCATTCTCTATCGCCGATTCAATACCGAGCATGGCTATAAATACGCCGAAAGCCATCATGCTGAGATAGGCGTATACGCCCCAGCGAGGCAATGCGGACATTTCAATACACCTCAATACGCCGTTGCTGAATAATATCAGAGATCAAGCCAACGGGAAGGACTGAAACTCTAATTCCACCCTCCCCTTGAGGGAGGGTCGAATATGGCACTAAACCGCCTCCACGCTGGCCACCCCCGGCAGCGCGGCGATGCGGTTGCGCAGAGTGGCATTGACCGCGACGCGCTTCTTCAGTTCGATCTCCACTTCCTCGCCCACCCCACCCGGCACCACGATATTCACCAAACCTTTTCCGGCTTGCGAGAGTTCGGCGGAGAGCGCCCCCAGTGCGGCGATGTCCGACAGCCGCACCACCATCCCCTCGCCGGCCTGTGCCGCCGCCTGGTCCAAATCCAGAATGGATGCCGCGCGCAATTTCAATTCCTCGCCGTCCCATTCCGCCGATGCGGTGATCAACAGCGACTTGCCGGCTTCCAGCAAAGGGCGGCTGGCGGCCAGCACTTCGGGGAACAGCATGATCTCGAACATGCCGGTGGGATCGGAAAAGGCGACAAAGGCATACATCTGATCGCTGCGGCCGCGCCGCTCGCTCTTTTTGATCAGGGTGCCGGCGATCTTGGCCTTGAAGCCGCCGCGGCGGCGGTCTTCCAAAAGCGCGGCATAGGTGGCCGCCCCCAACCGCTTGAGCGCTGGACCGTAAGAATCGAGCGGATGGCCGGAAAGATAAAAGCCCATGGCGGAAAATTCCTCGCCCAGCCGTTCATGCACCGGCCAGTCCGGCATCGCCTGCAGGCGCAATTCTTCCGTCTGACCACCGTCGCCGCCAAAAAGCGACACCTGCCCGCTTTCGCGTTCGCGCTGAGCGGCTTGCGCCCCGCCCAGAATGCGGTCGGAATTCTCCACCACCTGGCGGCGATTGGGATTGAGACTGTCGAAAGCGCCCGCCCGCGCCAGATTTTCAAAAGCACGCTTGTTGACCAAACGCGGGTCCACCCTTCGGGCGAAATCCGACAGCGACTGGAATTTTCCCCCGGCATGACGGACCTCCACCACATGGTCCATCGCCTGGCGACCCACACCTTTGACCGCCGCCAGGGCATAGAACACCGTATTGGCGGCCGCATCACAGGAAAACACCGCCTCGCTGCGGTTGATGTCGGGCGGCGCCACCTTCACGCCCAGCCGCTGCGCCTCCTGCCGGAAAATATTGAGCCGGTCGGTGTTGCCGATATCCAGCGTCATCGAGGCGGCCAGGAATTCCACCGGATAATTGGCCTTCAGATACGCCGTTTGATAGGCGACCTGGGCATAAGCCGCGGCATGGCCCTTGTTGAAGCCGTAGCCGGCGAATTTCTCCGCCTGTTCGAAAATCTGCTCGGCCACCGATCTGACGATGCCGCGTTCTCCCGCGCCCTTGAGGAATTTCTCCCGCTGGGGAATCATTTCCGCCGGAATCTTCTTGCCCATGGCGCGGCGCAGAATATCGGCCTCGCCCATGGTGTAACCGGCGAGTTCCCGGGCGATGCGCATCACATCGTCCTGATAGGTCATCACGCCATAGGTCTCTTTCAGGATCGGCTCCAGCAGCGGATGCAGATAGTCCGGCGCCTCCTTGCCGTTCTTGCAGGCGATGTATTTGGGGATCGAGTCCATCGGGCCGGGGCGATAGAGCGCCACCAAGGCCACCAGATCGTTGATATGGTCGGGCTTCATCTTGCGCAAAAGATCGCGCATCCCTGAGCCTTCCAGTTGGAACACCCCCACGCTGTCGCCATGGCTCAGCATCTCGAAGGTGTTCACATCGTCGAAATCGATGGTCTGGGTATGCAGATCGATGCCGCGTTTTTTCAAAAGCTCTTCGGCCTTGGCGATGACGGTGAGCGTCTTCAGCCCCAGAAAATCGAACTTCACCAGTCCGGCTTTTTCCGCATCCTCATAGTCGAACTGGGTCACCGGCATGTCGGAACGCGGATCGCGATAAAGCGGCAAGATTTCGTCCAGCGGCCGGTCCCCGATCACCACGCCGGCCGGATGGGTGGAGGCATGACGGTACAGGCCTTCGATCTTTTCGGTGATCTCGAACAGGCGCTGCGCGATGGGTTCGGCTTCCGCGATCTGCTGCAGCCGCGGCTCGCTGTCCACCGCTTCGCGCAGGGAAATGGATTTGCCCGGCGGATTGGGGATCAGCTTGGCGATACGGTCCACCAGGCCCAGCGGCATCTGCAGCACCCGCCCGGCATCGCGCACCGCGGCGCGCGCCTGCAGAGAACCGAGCGCGATGATCTGCGCCACCCGGTCGGCGCCATACTTATCGCGCACATAGCGCACCACCTCGTCACGCCGCTCCTGGCAGAAATCGATATCGAAGTCCGGCATGGACAGGCGTTCGGGATTGAGGAAGCGCTCAAAGAACAAGCCGAAGCGCAAGGGATCCAGATTGGTGATGTCCAGCGCCCAGGCCACCAGCGAGGACGCGCCGGAGCCGCGCACCCCCACCGGAATGCCGCGCGCCCGCGTCCATTTCATAAAGTCCGACACGATCAGAAAATAGCCGGGAAAGCCCATGCGGTTGATGATGCCCAGCTCATAACCCAGGCGCTCGTCATAGACGCTGCGCTCGGCCGCCAGCTTGGCGCCCGACAGGCGGCTGGCCAGCCCCGCTTCGGCCTGCGCTTTCAATTCCTCTTCGGCGGACTTTCCCGACTCCGGCACAAACACCGGTAGGATGGGTTTGCGCTTCATGGGACGGAAGGCGCAGCGGCGCGCGATCTCGATGGTGTTCTCGATCGCCTCCGGAAGATCGGCGAACTGGGCCTGCATCTCGCTCGCTGTCTTGAAGCGGTGCTCGCGGGTCAGGCGCCGGCGGTCGTCCTGGCTGACAAAGGCGCCGTCGGCGATGCACAGCAGGGCGTCATGCGCCTCATACATAGTGGCGGTGCCGAAATGCACGTCATTGGTCGCCACCAGCGGCAAACCCCGTGCATAGGCCATATCCAACAGCGCCTCCTCGGCGGCGCGCTCCTCTGCCAGGTTATGACGCTGCAATTCGACATAGAGCCGATTGGAAAAGCCCTCGGCCATCCTGGCCAGCGTCCTATCGGCCGCATCGCGCTGGCCGTCCAGCAACAATTGGTTGATCGCCCCGCCCGGCCCTCCGGTCAGCGCGATCAGGCCCTCGGTATGGGCAAAAAGCTTTTCGGCCCGCACATGCGTCCAATCGCCCGCTTCGACCTCCAGATAGGCCGCCGAAAGCAGCTTGGTGAGATTTTGGTAGCCCGCCTCGTTCTGCGCCAGCAAGGCGATATGCGGCGGCTTCTTGCGCGAACCGGACTGATGAACCGGGCGCGCCGTGAATTCCACCGACAAGAGCGCGCCGACAATGGGCTGGATACCCCCCTTGGCCAGGGTGTCGGCGATCTCATAGACGCCGAACAGATTGTTGGTGTCGGTGACCGCCACCGCAGGCGTCCCGCCATAGCGCGCCAAGTCCACAAGTTCCTTGGGCCGGACCGCGCCCTCGAGCAGCGAATAGGCGCTCTTGACGCGCAAATGGACGAAGGACGCCATGCCGATTTTTTTCCGAACCTGATTTTCGAAACAGTCCGACGTTGAAACAGTCTGGCGGTCAGTATCGCCCGGCGCGGTTGCTATGGGGGACCGATCATCCCCCTATCCACAGCGATCAGACCGGAAGGCCGTTCAGGGCAACTTGCGCGCCATTGGCCAACACAAAGGCCCACACCATGAAAAGAACCAAACCCGCACCGGCCGCCGTATCCTTGATCCACATGATCTCTCTCCCTTTCAAACGGGATTTGTTCTATTTTAGTTCTCATCCGCCTTCAAGAACAAAACAAGATCATTTCTCGAAAAAGCGAGCCGTTAAGGGATGGGGCCTTCAAACCTTAATTTCGTGGGGGCTCGATGCCTTCGACCAGCTTGCCCTGGTGCAGCAAAAAGGCCCGGTCCATCCGGCGGGCCAGCTCGAAATTGTGGGTGGCGATCAGGGCCCCCAACCCCTCGGCGCGGGTGACGGACATCAGGGCCTCGAACACCCCGCCCGCGGTGCGCGGATCCAGATTGCCGGTGGGCTCGTCCGCCAGCAGCAAACGCGGCTTGTTGGCAAGCGCGCGGGCGATGGCGACGCGTTGCTGCTCGCCGCCCGACAATTGCGAGGGGCGGTGCGTCAATCTTTGTCCCAGGCCCAGCACCGTCAGAAGGCGGGCTGCCTCCCTGGCAGCCTCCGCGCGGGCGCGCCCGGCGATCATCTGCGGCATCATCACATTCTCCTGCGCGTCGAATTCCGGCAACAGGTGATGCGCCTGATAGACGAAACCGATCTGATTGCGGCGGATGCGGGTGCGCTCGCTATCGGGCAAGCGCGATGCGGCGACGCCCGCGATCACGATCTCGCCGCTGGTGGGCGCTTCCAGCAGCCCGGCGATATGCAGCAGCGAGGATTTCCCCGCGCCGCTTTGGCCCACCAACGCCACGATCTCACCCGCTTGGAGGGAGAGGTTCAGGTCGCGGAAGATTTCCAGCTGGCCTTCGCCTTCGCGATAGCGCCGGGTGATGTTCTCCAGCCGCAATATCTCACTCATAGCGCAGCGCCTCGACCGGATCGAGCCTTGCGGCCCGCCAGGAGGGATAGAGCGTCGCCAGGAATGTGAGGGTCAGCGCCATCGCCACCACGGCGACGACCTGGCCGGGCGCCAATTGCGCCGGCATGCGCGACAGAAAATAGATGGTGGGATCGAACAAGGGCGTTCCTGTCAGCTTGGACAGGAACTGGCGGATATTCTCGATATAGGCGCAGAACAAGACGCCGATCAAAAACCCGACGATAGTGCCGACCACCCCGATGCTGGCGCCGGCGATGAAAAAGATGCGCATCACCGCGCCGCGTGTCGCCCCCATGGTGCGCAGGATGGCGATGTCAGGCGACTTGTCCTTCACCAGCATGATCAGACCGGACACGATATTGAGCGCTGCCACCAGGATGATCAGCGACAGGATCAGGAACATTACATTCTTTTCGACCTCGATCGCTTCGAAGAAAACACTATTGAGATTTTGCCAGGGCACAGACTTGGTCATCGGCCCCGCCGCTTTTGTCAGCGCCGGCAGCATCGCCAAATTGGCTTCTGGATCGGTAACGGTCACCTCGATGCCGCTGACCCTGTCGCCATAATTGAAATAGACCTGCGCCTCGGTGAGCGGCATGAAGATATAATTGTTGTCGTAGAGCGTGTTGCCGATCCGGAAGGTCGAGATCACCTGATAGGTCTTGACCCGGGGCGTGGTGCCGAAGGGCGTGATATTGCCCTTGGGCGCGATCAAGCTGATCTCGCCCCCTACCCTGACGCCCAGCTTGGCGGCAAGGCCGGAGCCCAGGATCACCACATCGTCGCGGTCGAAATATCCCAATGCGCCGGCGCGCAATTTTTCCGCCACCACCGATTGCTTGGCCAGGTCAGCGGCGCGAATGCCATGCACGATCACACCCTGGTTGACGCCGTTCTGGCTGGCCATGACCTGACCGTCTACAATGGGAATGGCGCGCACCACACCGGGCACGGAGCGTATGCGTCCCGCCACGGCGTCATAATCGGTCATATTGCCCATCTGCGACTGGATGGTGACATGGCCCGAAAGCCCCAGAATGCTTTTCAAAAGCTCGACCTTGAAGCCGTTCATCACGCTCATCACGATGATCAGGGTGGCGACGCCCAAGGCGATGCCGATCAGCGAAAAGAGCGAGATGACGGAAATAAAGCTTTCCTGCCGCTTGGCGCGCAGATAGCGGGCCGCGATCATCCATTCAAAAGGCGCAAAAAAACCCGTGCTTCTAGGGGCTGATTCCGGCATGGCGGCCACGGTAAGGGGGCCTTGTCCGTCCGTCCATCACAAAGCCTTGCGCGATATTGGCCTTGGTCCCATACCCGTTTCCATGAGCCCCAGCGATTCCGCCTCTCAGGCCGTTCCCACGGGCATCCGGCGGACGGAATTGATTATCCTGTTCGGGGTGCTGACGGTGTTCACCCCCATCGGCGTGGACATGTATCTGCCGGCGCTGCCCACCATCGCGCGCGAATTCGGCGCCCCCATCGCCGCGATCGAGCATTCCCTGGCGTCCTTCTTTTTGGGGCTATGTTTGGGACAGGCGATGATCGGTCCCTTGTCGGACCGTTTCGGGCGGCGCTGGCCGATTCTGGCGGGGCTGGCACTTTATGTTCTGGGCGCTACCGGCTGCGCCTTGGCGCAGGACCCCATCACCTTGGACATTGCGCGCTTCGTCGAGGCGGTGGGCGGCTGTGCGGGCACCGTGCTGGCGCGCGCTTGCGTCCGCGATCTGTTTCCGCCGGAACAGGCGGCGCGCATCTTCGCCCAGATGCTGCTGATCCTGTCCGTCTCGCCCTTGTTCGCGCCCTTTGTCGGCGGCTGGCTGTTGCCCCTGACCGGTTGGCGCAGCCTGTTCTGGCTGCAAGCGGCGTCGGCGCTTTTGACCATCGGCTTTGTCTGGAGCCTTTTGCCGGAGAGCCATCCCGGTTCCGACCGCCGCCTGCATCCCTGGCATGTGCTGGCGGATTATTGGGCGATCCTGCGCGACCGGCGCTTTTTCCGCTTTGTCATCCCCGCCGTCCTGACGGGCGCGGGCCTGTATGTGTTTCTCACCGGCTGGCCGCATGTGGTGATCGACATCTTCCATGTGCGGCCGGAATATTTCGGCTTCACCTTTGTGCTCAATGGCGTGGGACTGATCCTGTTCAGCCAAGCCGCGGCGCACTGGTTGAAAAACCGGCCGGGCGAGCCGCTATTTTTCGCCATCCTCTGCATCAACGCCGTGGCGGGAGCGCTGGTGCTGTTGTTCGGCTTTGCCGGATGGGGCGGATTGTTGGGCCTGCTGCCTTGGACCTTCGTCTATTGCGCCACGATCGGCTCAATCAACGCCATAGCGGCCGGGCTTGCCATGCGCAACTTTGGCCATGCCGCCGGCATGGCCTCGGCCCTGATCGGCATCCTGCTGTATGGCGGCGGCACGCTGGCCTCCCTGACCATGGGCGCCTTTGTCACCCCCTCCACACCGGTGCCGCTGACCGGCTTGATGGCTCTGTTCGGGTTTTGCGGCGTGTCCACATATCTGCTGTTCAGGCCCCGCCCGGCGGGCTAAGAACGCTCATTCTTTTTGGAGCATCCCATGCAGCGCGCCCTCGACATCAACCGCAGCCGGTTCGCCGACTGGTACCAGGCGGTGGTGCGCGACGCCGATATGGCCGAGACCTCGCCGGTGCGCGGCGCCATGGTGATCAAGCCTTGGGGCTATGGCGTGTGGGAGCAGATCCAGCAGGAGCTGGACCGGCGCATCAAGGCGACCGGCCATGAGAATTGCTATTTCCCCATGTTCATTCCGCTCTCCTTCATCGCCAAGGAGGCCGAGCATGTCGAAGGCTTCGCCAAGGAAATGGCGGTGGTCACCCACCATCGCCTCAAGAATATCGACGGCAAACTCGTGCCCGATCCCGAAGCCAAGCTGGAAGAACCGCTGGTGGTGCGCCCCACTTCGGAAACCATCATCGGCGATGCCTTTGCGCGCTGGATCAAGAGCCACCGCGATCTGCCGCTGCTGATCAACCAATGGGCTAATGTGGTGCGCTGGGAAATGCGTCCGCGCCTGTTTTTGCGCACCACCGAATTTCTTTGGCAGGAAGGCCATACCGCCCATGCCAGCGAAGCGGACGCGGTGGAAGAAACCCTCAAGATGCTGGAAGTCTATCGCAGCTTTGCCGAAGACGTACTCGCCATGCCGGTGATCGCGGGCGAGAAGCCGGAGAATGAACGCTTCCCCGGCGCGGTGAACACCTATTCCATCGAAGCCATGATGCAGGATGGCAAGGCGCTGCAGGCCGGCACTTCGCACTTTCTGGGGACACACTTCGCCGAGGCACAGAATATCCGCTTTCAGAACGATGCCGGCGGCATGGATTTCTGCCACACCACCAGTTGGGGCGTTAGCACGCGCTTGATCGGGGGCGTGATCATGACCCATGGCGATGACGACGGCCTGCGTCTGCCGCCCGCTATCGCGCCCAAGCAGATCGTGGTGGTGCCGATGCTGCGCGACAAGCCGGAAGACGCGGACGTCCTCAAATATTGCGAGGAGCTGGTGACGGCGCTGAACAAGGAGCGCGCCTTCGGCCAGCCCTTGCGCGCCTATCTCGACACCAAAAAAATCAAGTCGGCGGAAAAACGCTGGAACTGGGTGCGGCGCGGCGCGCCTCTGATTATCGAAATCGGACCGCGCGACGCGGCGGGCGGGGTCGTGACTTATATGCGGCGGGACAATCTGCGCGACGGTGACAAAGTGAAATCCATCGCCAAACCGCGCCAGGATTTTCTGGAGGGCGTGGTGCAATTGCTGGCCGAAATCCAGGCCGGGCTTTATGCCGAAGCCAAGGCGCGGTTGGACGGCAATATCAAAAGCGGCGTCACGGACTGGAAGGACGTGGAGGACTATTTCGCGGGCGGCGATGACGACTTCAAGGGTTGGCTGAAAATATCCTGGTCAAAGCCGACGGCCGCAGACCTGGAAAAGGTGGATCAGAAATTGAAGGGACTGAAGCTCACCATCCGCAACGCCCCGCTGCAGCAGCCGGAGAGTTTCGCGCCTTGCCTGTTCACCGGCGCAGCCGGCGTGGAAGAGATATTGATCGGAAGAGCCTACTGATCCTACCGCTGGCGGCCATCTTTTAGAAAAAGAACCGGCTGCGGAGATGCAGCCGGTTTAGTGGGCGGAAGGAAGAAGGCTAGTTCAGACGCATGATGCGCCCTTCAATAGCGGCGCCGAAGGGCTGCGCCAGGGTTTTGATATAGGCGATGAGCGCGTCCAGATCGACCGCGCCGCCGGTCTGGTTGGTGCCGGCCTTGAACGTCGTGAAGTTGTCGCCGCCCGTTGCCAGAAAGCTGTTGACGGTGACGTCATAGCTATGGCCCGTCACCAGCGGCGCACCGCCGATCTGCACCGAGCCCGGAACGATGCGGCTTCCCACCGGCGCGGCGGCATCCCAGGTATAGGTAATGCCGGCGGTCTTCAGGATACGCGGGAAAGGCTGACCTGCCCATTGCTGCTCAAGCGCCGCCAGGATCTGGGCGCCCGTCAACTTCATCGTCACCAGGGTGTTGCCAAAGGGCTGAACGGTGAAGAGATTGCCCCATGTCACCTGCCCTGCTGCCAAGCCGGCGCGGATGCCGCCCGGATTCATGAAAGCGGCCTGGGTGTTGGTCGCTGCCAGTTGCGCGTCGGCAATCAGGTTGCCCATGAGCGATTCGCCCGCTGGGTTTTCGGTGGTGGTGAGTGCGATCGCAGCCGTGCCGATCACCTGATTGATCAGCGGGGCGACCGTCGCCTCGGCCTGCGCAACCAGGCTGGCCACTTGTGCGTCGGGGGAAAGGCCCGGCCCCTGGTCGGCCCAGGTGGTCAGAACCCGCGCCGAACTCTCGACCACGTCCTGGGTGGCGGGATCGATTGTGACATCGATATCGTCATAGGCGGTGCTCGCCGAGAAGGCCTGCACGACCAACATTTTTTTGCCGTTGTTGTTCGAGATCAGGGTGTTCATGAAGCTGTGCGAATGACCGGACACCACGATATCCACGTCATCGTCCAGTTGCTTTACGATATCCACAATGGCGCCGGCGGTGGGCTCAGTTCCGCCCGGATTGGTCGGGTTCTCGTTGCTGGAGCTTTGCGGCTGGCCCTGATGGATGGTGACGACAATGGCGTGCACGCCCTTGGCCTGCAGCTGAGCCACTTGCTGGTTGATCGATGCCGCTTCGTTCTTAAAGGTCAATCCGGCAACACCGGTCGGCGTGACGATGGTCGGCGTTTCCTTGAGAACCGCGCCGATAAAGCCGATATTCACGTCCTTGATCTTCTTGATCACATAAGGATGGAGAATGGTCTTGCCCCCTTTTGTGCGGACGACATTGGCGTTGATGTAAGGGACTCGAGCGCCCTGCCACGGATTTTCCAGGAACGGACCGGTCGGATGATTGCCGCCATCCAGCAAGCGCTTCACTTCCGTTAGGCCCTCGTCGAACTCGTGATTGCCCAAGGTGCCGACAACATTGCAGCCACGGTCGGTCTTATCTTCATAAGTGCATTTGCTGTTGGCCAGCATGTTGAGGAACATGATCGAAGGTTCGTCCTGGAGCAGCGCCGAGGCGGCGGGCGATGCGCCGACAAAATCGCCGGCATGAACAATGATGGAGCCGTCCAGCGCCTGAGCTTCCGCCGCATGGAGATAGGAGGCCAGTACCGCCGCGCCACCGACGGGACGGGTACCAACCCGTCTGCCGGTCGAGAGCTGCCCATGAAAGTCATTGAAGCCCAGAAGCTTGATTTTGCGCAGGACCGTCGGTTTGGCCTTGGCTGTGGGGGAGCGCGTTTTCACAATCAGTTTGTCGACCTGTGTGCGCAGCTGGACAGTATTGTCCCTCGGATCGTCCATATCGTCATGGGACATCACGGTCGTCGAGAAGGCGGTCAGCATCGACATGCCGATTGCGGCGGACAAGAGCAAGCGCTTCAAGGTCATGTTTTTTCCCCGGCTGGCTACACGGTTAACCTGCCGGTACTGTCGAAGCGGCGTGTGACGCTAATATTTTCGTTGTGTGAATTGGTCGTTGCGCATTTAGGACACATCGCCCAAAAGCGTGGCTTCACGGGCGGGCCGGGCGTGGAAGAAATCTTGATCGGGCGGGCTTGTTAGCGCCGCCAAGGCTCGCAGGCGATGCCGTCATGGTCAGCATCCAACTGTGGCCGATAGCCGGGTTCGCCGATAGGAATAGGCGCCGCACCGGCCGCGCGCGCCGCGGCGCAATTGGGATAATAGATTTCCACGGTCTCTTCTTGAACGTTCGGCCCGGCAAGCGATGATACTTGGGGGGACCGTTTTGCAATGGCTGTCGCCAGAACCGCGAGAAGCAACAAGAGCGCGACCAACACCAAGCCACGGTCAGAGCGCTGACTATTGGGATGGCGCCACATCCGTGCAATCCATTCCTAGAAGCGGCTAAAGACCTCGACCAGCACCACAATCGCTGCCACGATGCTGAACAACGGCATCATGATCGAGCGCTTGCGCGGGTGGAAAATCCATTTCTTGGGATGCGCGGGCTCTTCATAGAGTTCCCAACTGTCCTGCAACATCGTCACGCCCCTGTCCCAATCGATAAAATCCAATAGAAGACAATGCTAGGCAGGCCGGGGTTACCGGCCTTTTAACGCAGTCCGTAAAATCTGCGCGAATGTTCCAAAAAAGCTGGTGGCGGTGTCAGCGGCTGCGGCAGGGCGGCGGGTTGAGCAAAGGTTCTAGTTTGCGCCCGTCCAGGCTGACATAGGCGCTGTCGCCGGTTTGCGGCCGGCGGTGGGAACGGGGATTTTGGCCCAGCGGGATGGCGATGGCGTCGGGCACCGGCACGGCGGGCGCGCCCACATCCGGTGGGACCACGGTGCGGCCATGGGCATCTGTTCCGGCGGCATAGTCGGGGCTCGCCGCGCAAGGATCGGTGGGGCCGCCATCCAGCAAGGGATCGGGCTTGGACGGTCCGGTGATGGAGCCGGCGGCCAGTACATCCCCCGTCCAAAGTAGGGTGGTGATCAAGATGGCCATAATTCGCACGAAATTTAATTGCTTATTGTGCACTGCAATAATTCCACTTATTTCGTGACAGGCTGTCAAAACCACTATATCAAGCAAACTCATAAAAGAACGTGACCGCAAAGAACGGCCAAGTTCGGGGAGAAATTTAAAGGCCGGAGCCAAATGCTCCGGCCTTTCTGTTTTCTGAACTCATGCTTTGACAGTTGTTAACGGCAGCGTCGCGCGACCAGCATGAGGAGTCCCACCAATTTCCTCCAGCCGCCAAAGGGTGAGGTGTGCCAGCGCGCGCGTCTCTTCGCCAGAGCTTCAACGCGGGCCTGAAATTCGGGACTTCTTCTTGGGTAAGGTTGATGAGCCATGTTAGAAGAAAAAAGCTTATGAATTGGGAATAGGATGACGTTTCCTCCGCAAGCTTTCATTATTGGCGCTCAGAAGTCAGCGAC
>DATFDR010000025.1:0-121130 GCA_035251935.1 Rhizomicrobium sp.
TCAGAAATATGTCTTCGAAGATGCCTTCGGCATGGAAGTTTTCCACCAGCGGCAACAGATCGGTGCGCTTCATGCCGTCGATCTTGTTGAGGATCAGCGCTTTCTTTTTGACCTTGCCGTCCTTTAAGCCTTCCAGGATGCCGCGCGTGTCGCGGGCGCCCAGGCTGGCTGCGTCCGCCGCCAGATCGGCGGCATCCACAATCAAAAGTACCGCATCGGCATCTTCCGCGCCCGCCCAAGCCGATGTCACCATGGCGCGGTCCAGACGCCGGCGCGGGCGAAAGATTCCGGGCGTATCCACGAACACGATCTGGGTTTCGCCGGCCATCGCGATGCCGCGTACCGGCATGCGCGTCGTCTGAACCTTGGGGCTGACAATGGCGACCTTCGAGCCGACCAGCGCGTTGATCAGCGTGGACTTGCCCGCATTGGGGGCGCCGATGATGGCGGCAAAGCCGCAGCGCGTGGTCATGCGCAATCCTTGGGCGCGACAATGGCCAGCAGCTTGGCCGCCGCGTCCTGTTCGGCCTGACGCTTGGAACCGCCCTCGCCCGTCACCGGATCAAAGCCTTTGACCTCCGCTTGAACGACAAAATAAGGGGCGTGATCCGGCCCGGCTTGCGATTGCAAGCTATAGACCGGCGCGGCGGAGCTCTTGCCCCGCGCTTGCGCCCATTCCTGCAACCGGGTCTTGGCGTCGCGGATGTCGGCGCTGGAATCGGCAAACATCGTTTCCCAATGCCGTTCGATGAAAGCGCGCGCCGCCTCCATGCCGCCATCCAGATAAAGCGCGGCGATCAGCGCCTCGCAGGCGCTGCCCATAATAGGTCCGCGCGCGCGCCCGCCCGCGCTTTCCGAACGGGTCAACACCAAATGTTCCCATAGCCCGATATCCTCACCCACCTTGGCGCAGGTTTCCCAGCGCACCAAGGCATGGACCCGGCGGGTCAAGGCACCTTCGTCTTCGTGCGGGTAACGGTGATACAGGGTTTGCGACACCACCAGCGCCAGAACCCGGTCGCCCAGAAATTCCAGCCGCTCATTGGAATGGGCCGAATTGGCCCCGGCATGGGTCAAAGCGCGCGCCAAAAGCGCCTGATCCTTGAACCGGTATCCAAGCTTTTCGGAAAGCGCTTCGCTCAAGATGTCATTTCACGAACGTCAGGATACGCGAATAACGGATCGCGAAAGGCCATTTCCAAACTTCCCACCAGCGCGCCGAACCGTCGGTGGAGAAGAAGCGGAACAGCGCCCTGCCTTCCAGATTATCCGCCGGGACAAAACCGACATCCGCCCGGCTGTCCTCGCTATTATCGCGATTGTCGCCCATCATGAAATAATGGCCGGGGGGCACCACAAAAAGTTCGGTGTTGTCCAGCGGGCCATCAGTATACTTGTCGAGCGTGACATAGCTTTTTCCGCCCGGCAGGGTTTCGCGATATTGCCGCCAACTTCCCTCCCGGCCGTCCAGGTTTCCGGCATAGTCGTCGACGCGCTCGCGCTCAACCGGCTTGCCATTCAGATAGAGCATATTGTTGATCATCTGAATTTTGTCGCCCGGCAGCCCGATCACCCGCTTGATGAAGTCGGTGGAATTGTCCCTGGGATACTTGAACACCACCACATCGCCGCGCGCCGGCGCGCTGCCCATGAAGCGGCCATGCATTTTTTCACCCAATGGCCCAGCGCCGAAGGGAAAGGTATAGCGGCTGTAACCGTAAGCGTATTTCTCCACGAACAGGTAGTCGCCGATCAGCAGGGTATTTTCCATCGAGCCCGAGGGAATGTTGAAGGGCTGGAACAGGAAGGTGCGGATCACCAAGGCGATCAGGCCGGCATAGAGCACCGTCTTGACCAGTTCCCCCCAGGATTCGCCCTGTTGCGGCTTGGCTTGCATGTCGGTATCCGTCATTTGTTCTGTCCGATTTTCCGGCCGATTTTCCGGGGGCGACAAGAAGGGGCCCAAGGCCCCGCTGTCAAGGATTTCGCCATTTAATCTTTAACCGCTGTCCGGCACCGCCGAGATGATCACGATAGCCTGAGCATGCGGAAAATCATCGGTGATGGTCAGGTCAATTTGCGGGCGATACCCCGCCGGGGTGATTTTTTCCAGCCTTTTCAGGGCTCCCCCGGTCAAGGCCATGGTGGGCTTACCGCCCGGCAGGTTCACCACCCCCATATCGCGCCAATAGACGCCATGGTTCAGCCCGGTTCCCAACGCCTTGGCGCAGGCCTCCTTGGCGGCAAAGCGTTTGGCATAGGAAGCTGCCCGCTGTGCCCGCCGGTCGGACTTGGCACGTTCGATGTCAGTGTAAACCCGGCTCAAGAATCGCTCGCCATGCGTTGCGATGGTCTTTTCGATACGGCGAATGTCGATCAGGTCGTTTCCTAAGCCGAGGATCATCGCGCCAAACCAGTCAGCTCAATTCCAAAGCCGGGATATTCCCGGGTGATCACGCCCTCCACCGCCTTGCGGGACGGAAGCGCGCCGGGGTTTTTGATGGCGGCGGTGATCGGGGCCTGCAGCGCGGTGTTGGTGATGATAAATCCGTTGCGGTCGCGGCCGAAATCGCACACCAGCATGGCGCCTTGCAGCGCCGACAAGGGCAAAAGATAGAAGGCATCCTCGCGGTTGGAACCGAACACCCTTGCCGCGGCCGAGTCCTTGGCAACCGACCGGCGCATATGCCCCAACTGGCGCAGCACCGTGCGCGTGCCATTGGGACGCAGCAGATAGACCCGGGCCAACGGCAATTCTTCCCCATTCCAGGTCATGGCGCTGACCAGCAAGATACCGTGACCGTTCAGTTGCTGGAACTCCCTGCCACCGCTCGGATAGACAATGTCGAACGGCACGTGACGCTCGATCCGGGCCTGGGGAAATTTCTGACGCATGCGGAAGGCGGAGATTTGAACCCGCCGGTCGAAACTAGAGAGCGACACAACCCCCTTCTCGCCAGCGGGTTCGGCCACCAGATGCCGGGCCTCGTCCTCGGACGCCTTATCCGGATTTTTTTCTGAAATTTTTTCGGGTGTTTTTTCCGGCGCCGTGCCGGGCGCCGCCAGCGCGACCGCAGGCAGCAACCAAGCCAGCGCGAAAAGAAGGAAGGTTTTTTTCATGTGCGGGCCTCGTCCATCAAGGCGCGCATCTTGCGGATGGAAGTTTCCAGGCCGACGAACATTGCCTCTCCCATCAAAAAATGGCCGATATTCAATTCGCGAATCTGCGGTATGGCGGCAATCGGTTTGACGTTATCATATGTCAGGCCATGGCCGGCGTGAATCTCCAGGCCGATACGGTCCCCATAGGCGGCGGCCTCGCGGATTTTCGCGAGCAACGCCTCGCGCTCCGTTGCGAAAGCATGGGCATACGCGCCGGTATGCAGCTCCACCACCGGGGCGCCCAGAGATTTGGACGCCTCCAACTGGCGGCGGTCCGGTTCAATGAACATGGAGACGCGGATGCGCGCCGCGCCCAAGGCCGCGACAATGGGCTTGAGGCGATTGTGCTGGCCCGCCGCATCTATCCCGCCCTCGGTGGTGCGCTCTTCGCGCTTTTCCGGCACGATGCAGGCCGCATGCGGTTTGGCCTTGAGCGCGATAGCGGCCATTTCATCGGTCGCCGCCATTTCCAGATTGAGGGGAATGGTCAGCGCCTTGGTCAGCCGTTCGATATCGTCATCAGAAATATGGCGGCGGTCTTCGCGCAGGTGCGCGGTGATGCCATCGGCGCCCGCATGCGCCGCCAGGATGGCGGCTCTGACCGGATCGGGATTGTCGCCGCCGCGCGCATTCCTCACCGTGGCGACGTGATCGATGTTGACGCCGAGGCGGAGCTTGCTCAAGCCAGCCCTCTGCTCCCCGGCTTGACGGCGGGTTTGTTGCGTAAGTGCGGCGGCAGCTTGTCGGCCGGCCACGCCTTCACCTTCCATTCCGCCAGCGCGATCAGCGGCACGCCCACCTTGGCGCTGCCGCCCGAACGGTCGATCAGGCAGCAGGCGGCCACAACCTTGGCGCCCATCTTCTTGATGGCGGCGATGCATTCGCGGCTGGAAACGCCGGTGGAGACGATGTCCTCCACCATCAAAACCTTCTGGCCTTTTTTCAGGCTGAAGTTGCGGCGCAGTTGGAATTCGCCGTCCACCCGTTCGACATACATGGCGGGCAGACCCAATTGGCGGCCCATCTCATAACCCGGCACGATGCCGCCCACGGCGGGGGAAACGATGGCGGTGATCTCGTCGGTGATTTCCTTTTTCACTTTGGCGGCCAGCGCCTTGCACAGCTTGGCGGTGCGCTTGGCGTCCTGGAACACCAGCGCCTTTTGCAGGAATTTGTCGGAATGCAGCCCGCTGGACAGGATGAAATGACCCTCCAGAAGCGCGCCCGATTTCTTGAATTCGCTCAAGACTTGTTCGACGTTCATGACAACCTTTTCCTCACCCTTCGGCAGGTTCAGGGTGAGGATTGCTAGAGGACCTCATGCTGAGCCTGTCGAAGCATCCGCCTCGCGCACGCGGTCAACCGATTCGACCGCGTCCGATACCCGTAGCGCGCCCAGGATGTTCTGCAAATGCGCCACGTCGCGCACTTCCACATCCACGATGAACTCGAAATAGAGCGGATTGCGGTCGGTCACCTTCATGTTGAAAATATTGCCGCCATTGGCGGCGATTGCCGCCATCGCCTTGGCGAGCGAGCCGGGCTCGTTCTTCACCCGCACCTGAATGCGCGCCACCGATAGGCCCATATCGGAGGCGCCCTGCCCCCAGCCCACATCCAGCCAATTGTTCATGTCATGGGCCTTGTCCAGTTCGGCGCAGTCGATGGTGTGGATCACCAATCCTCCGCCCGGTGTGTTGAGGCCCACGATGCGGTCGCCCGGCAAGGGATGACAGCATTGACCCAAACTATAGGAAATGCCGCGTGTCAACCCGCGAATGGAAATCGGCTTGACCTCACCCGGCACGGTTTTCTTGGCCACCTTACCCGCGCGCTTGAGCTCGGGAAACACCGCCTGCAACACTTCATCCCCGCGCAGCGCGCCGCGCCCCACATCGGCATAGACATCTTCGGCCTTGGACAGGCGCAATATCTTGGCGACTTCCTCCACCGCCTTCTCGGTCAGTTCGCGGCCCTCATCGGCAAAGGTCTTTTCCAGAATCTTGCGCCCAAAGCGGACATGCTCGTCGCGCTGCGCATGGCGCAGGAAGCGGCGGATTTCGGCGCGGGCCCGCCCCGTCACCACGAATTGCTCCCACATGGGCGACGGCGCGCTATCGCGCATGGTGATGATTTCCACCTGATCGCCATTGTTGAGCGGGGTGTGCAACGGCACATGATTGCCGTTGATCTTGGCGCCCACCGCGCTGTTGCCCAGATCGGTGTGCACCGCATAGGCAAAATCGATCGGGGTGGCGCCGCGCGGCAAGGAAATCAGCGAACCCTTGGGCGTGAAGCAGAAGACCTGGTCCTGATACATGGCCAGGCGCGAATGCTCCAGCACCTCTTCGGCGCTGTCGCCGCGCTCCAAAAGATCCACCATGTCCCGCAGCCAGCCATAGGTGACGCTGTCGTTGCTCTTTTGCGGGCCGGCTTCGGGCACATGCTCGCGGTAGCGCCAATGGGCGGCGACACCGCGCTCCGCGATTTCGTGCATGTCCTGGGTACGAATCTGAATCTCGACGCGCTGCTTTTCCGGCCCGATCACCGTGGTGTGGATGCTGCGATACCCGTTGGGCTTGGGCGTGGAGATGAAATCCTTGAAACGATCCGGCACCATCTGCCAACTGGTATGGATGATGCCCAGCGCGGCGTAGCAATCCCCCGCCGAACCCACGATCACCCGGAATCCGAAAATATCGGACAGCTGCTCAAAACTCAGCTTTTTGGTTTGCAGCTTGCGCCAGATCGAAAAAGGCCGCTTGCCCCGGCCATAGACCCAGGCCTCCATGCCATGCTCGGCCAGACGGCGCT
Organism: Rhizomicrobium sp.; assembly: GCA_035251935.1. Taxonomy (GTDB): domain Bacteria; phylum Pseudomonadota; class Alphaproteobacteria; order Micropepsales; family Micropepsaceae; genus Rhizomicrobium. The sequence continues at coordinate 5,977 of DATFDR010000025.1, forward strand.
TGATCTGGTCGGCGATGCGGCCCACCCGGTCGCCGCCCACCATATCGAGCCGCGCAAAATGCGTGACGATGGAATTGCGCGCTTCCGGGTCGAGCTCGGCAAAAGCCAGGTCTTCCAGTTCCTCGCGCATATTCTGCATGCCGATGCGCCCCGCCAGCGGGGCATAAATGTCCACCGTCTCCTGGGCGATACGGCGGCGCTTGTCGGGTTTTTCGATGTAGCCGAGCGTGCGCATATTGTGCAGACGGTCGGCCAGCTTGACGAGCAGCACCCGGATATCGCTGGTGATGGCCAGCATCAGCTTGCGGAAATTTTCCGCCTGCTTGGTGCGTTCGGAGAAGACTTCCAGTTGCGACAGCTTGGTGACGCCGTCCACCAGATTGGCGATCTCCTCGCCGAATTTTTCCCGGATATCCTCATAAGTGGCCAGCGTGTCTTCGATCGTGTCGTGCAACAGCGCCGTCACGATGGTGGGCACATCCAGCTTGAGATCGGTGAGAATGGCGGCGACTTCCAGCGGATGGGCGAAATAGGGATCGCCCGAGGCGCGGAACTGCTTGCCATGGGCCGTCATGGCATAGACATAGGCCTTGTTGAGAACCGCCTCGTCGGCGCTGGGATCGTAGGCTAGGACCCGTTCAACCAGATCGGTCTGGCGCATCAGCCGGCGGCGGCCACGCGCGGGCATGGCCGCCGGTACAGCCGCAGGGACGGCAGCACCTTTCGCAGCCTTGGGGACCGCGGTTTCAGGGATCTGAGCACTCATGGGCCCAGTATATAGGGAAACCAAGCTTTTGTTTTAACGGATGGGGCTAAAAACCCAGGATTTCCGCCGAAGGCGCCAGGAATTTTGGGGCTTGGGCAGGGTTGCCTAGGTCCGAGCGAAACGAAGGACGCGTAGACAACACGCGGAGCACCATCCGCAGCCGCTCGCTCAAGCTCGCGGCGTTCGCCCCGCGAAACGGTCCACTGGACCGTTTCGTCAGACGGGGCTCACTCTTCGTAGTCCGCTTCTGGTTCCGGCTGCGGTTCGGCGCGGCGCTGCGCTTCGGTGGTCAAGGCCCGCAGCAGCTCTTCTTCGGTCACCTGGCGATGCGAGGGATCCTCGCGGTCGTCGGTTTCGGGACGCGCCTCTTCCGGCTCGTCCACTTCCGCATGCTTTTGCAGCGAGCGGATATAGTCTTCCTTGGCTTCATCCGGCTTGATCAGCCTCGCCGCGATCTCGCGCAAGGCCACCACCGGGTTCTTGTCACGGTCGCGTTCCAGCATGGGCTCGGCCCCGCCCGACAATTGGCGGGCACGGAACCCGGCCGTCAGGACCAAATCAAAGCGGTTGGGGATCTTGTCGACGCAATCTTCGACCGTGACGCGGGCCATGGAAGTCCTTTGGTTACAAAAGGTTAGTGACCCGAAAGCCACAGACTCTCAGGCAGAGGCCGGGAAATAACAGAAAAAACCGCAGAATGCGAGCCCGGCCTTATACCGGCCTGACGGTTTCCTGCCCGCCCGGCAGGGCAGTCAATAGCTCCATCACTGCCTTGCCCGTCACCGGATGTTTCCACCGGGGCGCAACCTCGGCCAAGGGCACCAGCACAAAAGCGCGTTCGACGATCCGGGGATGCGGCAGGATCAGACCCTGCGCCATCACCTGCCCGTCATAGTCCAGCAGGTCAATATCCAAGGAGCGCGGCGCATTGGGCACGGAACGCAAGCGCCCGAAGTCAGTTTCCACAGCATGCAAAAGCACCAAAAGTTCAACGGGTTGGAGTGGGGTTTGAACAGCGGCCACGGCATTAATGAAGGCCGGCTGAGAAGGATCGGGCCAGGCCGAACTCTCATAGAAGGACGAAACAGACAGGATTTGAACGCCGCGTTCCGTCAGGCGGCTGAGGGCGGCACGCAGCGTCACCGCCGGCGGGCCCGCGAGGCTGGGTAGGCTGGCGCCTAGCGCGATCAGGATCACGGGCCCGTGCCGGACGATAAGGCACGCCGCCCTTCAGGTTTGGAGGTCATATGCTTTTTTATCCATCCGAGAAACTCGCATTGTTCATCGACGGCGCCAACCTGTATGGCGCGGCCAAGGGGCTCCAGTTCGACATCGACTATAAGCGACTGTTGGAGCTGTTCGCGCGCAAGGGCACTTTGGTGCGCGCCTTCTATTACACCGCCGTGGCGGAGGACCAGGAATTCTCGCCGCTCAGGCCTCTGGTGGACTGGCTGGACTATAATGGCTTTTCGGTGGTGACCAAGCCGCTGAAGGAATTCACCGACATTCAGGGCCGCCGTCGGGTCAAAGGCAATATGGACATCGAGCTCGCCATCGACGTGATGGAGATGAGCGCCAGCGTGGATCATGTGGTGATCTTTTCCGGCGACGGCGATTTCCGCCGGCTGGTCGAGGCCGTACAGCGGCGCGGTCGGCGGGTCAGCGTGGTTTCCACCATCCGCACCTCCCCGCCCATGGTGGCGGACGAATTGCGCCGTCAGGCCGACAATTTCATCGAACTGGACGAGCTGAAAAGCCAGATCGCGCGCGATGGCGGTAAAGCCGCTTCGCCCAGTTTCGCCCAGGCTTAGATTCGCGCTCTCATGCTTGGGTGAGGTCTCTGGACGAACCAGCCCCGAGCGGTTAGTTCGGGGTGGATGAAAGCCCCCCTCGCCCCGCCGCATGACTGCCCGCTCTGCCCCCGGCTGCACGCCTTCCGGCAACAAAACCGGCGCAAATATCCGGACTGGTTCAACGATCCCGTTCCCAGTTTCGGGCCGCTGACGGCGCGCATTTTGATCGCAGGGCTAGCGCCGGGATTGCAAGGCGCCAATCGTACGGGACGGCCCTTTACCGGCGATTGGGCGGGGGATTTGCTTTACGCTACCCTGCTGAAGCATGGGCTGGCCAAAGGCATTTACGAAGAACGCGCCGATGACAGTTTGGAACTGGCGGATTGCCGCATCGCCAATGCGGTGCGCTGCGTGCCGCCGCAGAACAAGCCGGAGCCATCGGAGATCAAAACCTGCCGTCCATTCCTGAAATCGGAGTTGGAAAGCCTGCCCCATGTGAAAGTCGTCCTGGCGCTGGGCAAGATCGCCCATGACTCGGTGTGCGACACGCTGGGCGCGCGCAAAGCGCTGCACCCCTTCAAGCATGGCGCAACTTACGAGATCGGCAAGTTCATGCTGATTTCCAGCTATCACTGCTCACGCTACAATACCAATACCGGCGTGCTGACCACCAAGATGTTCGAGGATGTGGTGGAGAAGGCGAAGAAATTGGCCGAAACTTGAACTCAGCCGTCATCCCCGGCGAGGGCCGCGCGTCAGCGCGGTCCGAGGGAAGGGGACCCAGACTGTCACATCAAGCTCTTCGCCAGATCATTCCAAACCGGATTTGTCTTTTCAATCAGCCGTACCTTCCAAGCCCGGTTCCAGCCCTTGATCTGTTTTTCGCGGGTAATGGCGGCGTTGACGTCATTGTAAACTTCATACCAGACCAGAGTGTCCACGCCATAACGGCGGGTAAAGCCGGGGACAAGTTTCCCTTTGTGCTCACCGAGACGGCGGCCAAGATCGTTTGTCACGCCGACATACAGAGTGCCGTTTCGTCCACTGGCCAGAATGTAGACGAAATAGTCCTTCATCTCTCTTGCTTGGCCAGCCTGGGTCCCCTTCCCTCACAACGCATCGTTGATGCGTTGTTCGCCGGGGATGACAGTCGGTTTACCCCTTGCTGCGTATCAACCTCGCCTTGTCGCGCTGCCAATCGCGCTGCTTTTCGGTCTCGCGCTTGTCGTGCAGCTTCTTGCCCTTGGCGATGCCCAGTTCCAGTTTCGCCCGGCCCTTGGCATTGAAATAGAGTTTCAGCGGAATGAGAGTCATGCCCTCGCGCTGGATGGCGGCGGCCAGCTTGGCAACCTCGCGCTTGTGCACCAGCAATTTGCGGGACCGCTTGGGCTCATGGTTGAAGCGGCTGGCCTGGGTATATTCGGGGATATAGGCGTTCACCAGCCACAGTTCGCCATCCTTGGCATGGGCATAGCTTTCCGAAATGGTGGATTTGCCGGAACGCAGACTTTTGACTTCCGAGCCCACCAGCATGATCCCCGCTTCCAGCGTGTCGCCGATCGCATAGGCGTAGCGCGCCTTGCGGTTGTCGGCGATGATCTTGAAACCGTCGTCTTTTTTCTTCGCCATTCCGCTTCGCCCTGCCCTTCGCTATCGCTCCGGGCGTTCGTCACTCGAAATGGTCCACCGGACCGTTTCGTTCGCCTGCGGCGAACCGTTCCTCACACCTTCAGACCGGCGCCCTGCATCGCCTTCTTGACTTGGGTACGCGCCGCGTCGGTGGCTTCCACCAGCGGCAGGCGGACGTCTGGGGTGCAATGCCCCAAGAGCGAAACACCATACTTGGCGGGCGCCGGCGAAGGCTCGCAGAACATGGCGTCATGCAGCGGCATGAGCTTGTCCTGGTATTCGCGCGCCTTGGCAAAATCGCCTGCCAGGGTCGCAGCCTGGAATTCCGCACACAGCTTGGGCGCCACATTGGCGGTCACCGAAATGCAGCCCTTGCCGCCATGGGCATTGTAGCCCAACGCGGTGCCGTCCTCGCCCGAGATCAGCAGCCAGTCTTTTCCGCAGGCCAGCCGCTCGCGGCTGGGGCGCATCAGATTGGCGGTGGCGTCCTTCACCCCGATGATGTTTTTGTGCTTGGCGAGACGCGCCATGGTCTCCACCGTGATCTCCACGATGGCGCGGCCGGGAATATTGTAAAGCAGGATCGGAATATCCACCGCCTCGGCGATCGCCAGGAAATGGCGGTACTGTCCCTCCTGCGACGGCTTGTTGTAATAGCCGGTCACCGATAGAACCGCGTCGCAGCCCACCTCCTTGGCGTGCCGGGTCAGGGCGATGGCCTCGTCGGTCGCATTGGACCCGGTCCCCGCGATCACCGGCACGCGGCCCGCCGCTTCCTCGACGCAGATCTCGATGACCCGCATATGCTCGTCATGGCTCAGGGTCGGCGATTCGCCCGTGGTGCCGCAGGGAACCAAGCCGTTCGAGCCTTCCGCGATCTGCCAGTTGACCAGCTTGCGGAAGGCCGCCTCGTCCACCTTGCCGTCCTTCATGGGGGTGATGAGGGCGGGAATGGAGCCTTTGATGCGGTCGCGGATGCCGGTCATGAATCTTCTCTGGTCTTTAAGCGTTTCTTTTTCGAAGGTCACATTATTGCCGGGCTTTGAGCGCCCATTGTGGCCCCGTGGACAGGGCTTCGTCTAAGCTTTCCCGCGATTTTCAACAAGTTGCCCGATCGAAATAAGCCATGTCTTTTCTGCGTGCCTGCCTGCCTTCCGCCATTTTGGCCACCGGCCTGATTTCGCTGGCGGCCGCCCAGCCCCTGCCTGCCGTGCCGCCCGCGCGCACCGGCCAGCCGGCCGGCGCAGTGATGATGCCCCAGCCGGGGGCGGGTTTGCCCGGCGGTATAGGCAATCTCTCAGGCCCCCGCCCCAGCCGTTTGCGCCTTCTCTCCCCCGCCGACCACGACCTGTTCGTCCGGGCCTTTGAGGCGGGCGCGCGCGGCGATTGGGCTGGCGCGCGAATCCTGGCCAGCCAAGGCCAGAGCGCCACTGCCAAGCGGCTGGTGGAATGGCGTTATGCGCTGGACCGCGACAGCGGCGCGACCTTCGCCGAAATCGACGCCGTGATCAAAGACACCGAGGCGAAAAACGCTGTCGGCATCTGGCCGCTGCGCGGCACGCTCCAGGCCCGCGCCGAAGCCGCCATCACGCCAGATATGCCGGCCAGCGCCGTTCTGTCCTGGTTCGGCGCCAAGACGCCCAATTCCAGCCTGGGCAAAATTCGCTTGGGCGAAGCGTTGATCGCGGCGGGCGAGCGGCAACGCGGCGCGGCGTTGATCCGGGCCGGATGGGCCGAAGGCAGCTTTGCCCCCGATATCGAAGAGGTCATCCTGCAAAAGAATGGCGCGCATCTGACAGAGGAAAGCGACCGCGCCCGATTGGACACTTTGCTGTGGCGCGGCGAACTTACCGCCGCCAAACGGCAAATACCGCGCGTGGACGCGGCCAGCGCCGATATCGCGCAAGCCCGTATCGCGCTTCAGTCCTATGGCCTGCCCAAGGCGCAAGCCGCGTTGGACAGGCTGAGCGGCACGGCCGATCCCAACCTATTGTTCGATTGGAGCCGCGCCTTGCGCCTGGCGAACCGCGACCACGAGGCCCATGCGCTGCTGCTGCGCACCCCGGCGGCCAGCCTGGTCAAGGAGCATGCCGCGCGCTGGTGGTCGGAAACAAATGCCCAGGCCCGCGACGCCTTGGCCAGCGGCGATCCGCGCCTGGCCTTGGAGTTGGTGCAGCATGCCGGTTTCACCGCCGGCGACCAATATGCCGATCAGCAATTCCTGGCCGGCTTCATCGCCCTGCGCTTTCTGAAGGATACCAAAACCGCGCTGCAGGCCTTTCAGAAGCTGGAAGCGGGCGTGGCGCGCCCTATCAGCAAGTCGAGGGCGCATTATTGGCAGGGGCGCACCTATGAAGCGATGGGCGATACCGCCAATGCCTTGGCGCGCTACCGGCTGGCGGCCAACTATCCAGAGACGTTTTACGGACAGATCGCGCTGGCCCGCACCGATCCCCGTCCTTTGCTGCGCTTAACCGATACGGTTGTGGAAGCAGCGGCTTCCGCGGAATTGGATGGCGATGCCCTGATGCCGGAGATCAAAGTGCTGGCTGAGCTGGGCCAGGCCGGCAGCCTGCGCCAATTCGTAGAACGCAACGTCGAAGCCTATCCCGCCCCCCGCCATGTCAAACGGCTGATGCTCTTGTTGCAGGATTGGGGCTATCCGGAAATCGCGGTTCGGACGGCGAAATCCATCGGCTATGGCGGCGCCTTGATGCCGGCCTTCACCCATCCCGTGATCGCCCTGCCCGCCTATGCCGGTCCCGGGGAAGCGCCCGATCCGGCGCTGATCCTGGGCCTGATCCGGCAGGAAACCGAATTCGACGCCTATGCGGTGTCCAGCGCAGGCGCGCGCGGCTTGATGCAGATGATGCCCGCCAGCGCCAAGGTGGCCGCCAAACAGGCGGGTCTCCCCTATCGCCCCAACGCCCTGTTGGGCGACATCACCTACAATGTGCAGCTCGGCATGACCGAATATCGCGGCCACCTGGCGCGCTATGATGGGTCCCTGGTGCTGGCGGCGGCAGCCTACAATGCGGGGCCGGGCAATGTGAAGAAATGGCTGGCCAGCAATGGCGACCCGCGCATAGTCGATCCCATCGACTGGATCGAGCAGATTCCCTTCGGCGAAACCCGCAATTATGTGCAGCGCATTTTGGAGAATACCCAGGTCTACCGGGCGAGGCTGGCGGGCAAGGATGTGCCGCTCAGAATTCTTGTGGATTTGTACGCGCCCAATGCGCCGGCGATGCCGGCGCTGGCCGCGAAATAGTTACTTGAAAAAAGTTAGCCATTCACGGGCAAGCTTTTGGGCTTCCGCGACTTGACCCGAGCTCATCTCCGCGGCCAGTTGATTGCGCCAGGCCTTGGCTGCTTCCACGCCGCGCACCGCGGCCAGATTGAACCATTTGTGTGCCGCAACCATGTCCACCGTCACGCCCTGTCCCGTGGAATAGGCCAGGCCAAGATTGTAGAGCGCATCCGCACGCCCGTCTTTCGCGTCTCTTTCATACTGCGCGAGTGAATCAATATCGATACATGCCACAACGCTTCTCCCTCACCGCGCGAAGACAATAGGCCTTTCGCGTGACGTGATCGTGCGTTGAAGAAACTAAGACGCGGTAAACATAGATTAGCCTTAATGGCTAACGCCGATTAGGCAGGGTGAATCAAACCCTAACGCCGAAACTTCTCAGGCCCGCCTCCCCCTATGCGTGCGTAAGCACGCCCAAGGGGGGCGAAGCGGCGCAGCGCGGCGCGCGACAGCGCAGTGAGCCGCGCGAGCCTGGGTGGTTTCAGCGAGCGAAGGCGCCCTTGCCGCCAAGCGGGTGAGGCTGGCGGCCAAGCCAGCCGAACGAAACCGGAGGGGGTCATCAAAAAAACTACCGGGCGCGTTGGCCAAACAAGATTTTCCGGTCTTCTTCGGCCAAGGGTTTGCGCATTTGTGCCGCCAGCGCCTTGCCGCGTTGCACCGCTTTGCGCGCGCCAACCCGGTCGCGCCAGGACTTCAAGTGCGGGAACTCGTCCAACCGGGTATATTTGGAGCCCGACAGCACCCAGCTCCAGCACGCCATGTCGGCAATGGAATAGGTCCCGGCCAGGAACTTGCGGGTCGCCAGCTGGCGGTTCAGGACCCCGAACAGGCGATGGACCTCGTCGCTATAGCGCGTCTTGGCATAAGGCAGATCCTCCGGCGCATAGTTCAGGAAATGGTTGGCTTGACCGGCCATCGGACCCAGCCCACCCACCTGCCAGAACAGCCATTCCTCCACCTGGACGCGCTTGCGCTCCTCCTTTGGATAGAAACGGCCATATTTGCGGCCCAGATATTGAAGAATGGCGCCGGATTCAAAGACCGAGATGGGCCGCCCGCCGGGGCCGTCAGGGTCCAGGATCGCCGGGATGCGGTTGTTGGGGGAAATTTTGAGGAAATCCGGGGCGAACTGCTCGCCCTTGTTGATGTTGATGGGATGGACCTCATAGGGCACCCCCAGCTCCTCCAGCATGATGCTGATCTTGTGGCCATTGGGCGTGGACCAATAATAAAGCGCGATGGGCTTGGCGGGCTTTGAGGTTTTGCCAGCCACCTTTTTGCTTGAGGGCGGCTTTTTCCTGGATGTCCTTGCCATGTCCCGGTCCTTCGGTTTCGCAAGAGCAAATGGGGGATGGCGGACAGACCGGCAAGCCCCTATGGCTTGGCATAGGGGCAAAAAAAGCTTGGCCGCGGCACCCCTAAGGGGCCGCGGCCTTTGCCTTATTCATCGGGTACGCCTGAGTGAATGTTCAGGGGTAGCCGAGAAAAACTAATTGACCGAGGTCAATTACTTCTTCTTCTTGGCGGCCTTCTTCTTGGTCGCCTTCTTGGCCTTCTTGGCCTTCTTCTTCGCAGCCATGTTCAACTCCTCTATCGTTTGTTCGGGTCTGAACGACTGACGTCGCCCCCCAAAACGTCATCAATATGAAGTACTTGCATTTTGAAATGCAACTCCACCGGGGCTTTCGAAAAAGTCCCCAAAACCCGAAATTCAGGAAACCCCCATTTTACAAGGGTTAAATTCAATATTCCGTATACGGATTAAAAAATGCGAAAAATGCGGGGCCGGTTTGCAAATTGCGCATTTTGTGCGAATCACCCCTGGTCGGGCAGATTGAGTCGGGTCTTGAGGGCGGCGTTGACGGCAGCGGGATTGGCCTTGCCCCCGGTCTGCTTCATCACCTGACCGATGAACCAGGCGGCGAGCTTGGGCTTGGCCTTCACCTCTTCCACCTTGTCGGGATTGGCGGCGATCACCGCCTCGATCGCGGCATCGATGGCGCCGGTATCGGTCACCTGCTTCAGCCCACGCATCTCGACCACCTGACGCGGATCGCCGCCCTCGGTCCAGACGATGTCTAGCAAGTCCTTGGCGATCTTGCCGGAGATGGTCTGGTCGACGATCATCTGGATGATGGCATTGTTGGCGGCCGCACTGACCGGCACATCCGCGATGGACAGGCCGTCACGATTGAGACGGCCCAGGATTTCGTTGTTCAGCCAGTTTGCGGCTGCCTTGGCATCCACACCCTTGGCCAAGACTTCGTAGAAATCCGCCAATTCGCGTTCGGCGACCAGCACGGATGCGTCATAGGCCGACAATCCCTGCGCCATGAAGCGGGTTTTCTTCTCATCCGGCAGTTCGGGCAGGGTCTTTTTGATGGCCTCCACCCAGCTTGCGTCCAATTCCAGCGGCAAAAGGTCGGGATCGGGGAAATAGCGATAGTCATGCGCCTCTTCCTTGGAGCGCATGGAGCGGGTTTCGCCCGCTTTGCTGTCATAAAGCCGGGTTTCCTGGCGAATCTGGCCGCCACCCTCAATGACTTCGATCTGGCGGCGGGCTTCATATTCCACGGCTTGCGCGATGAAGCGCATGGAATTGACGTTCTTGATCTCGCAGCGCGTCCCCAGATGCTTGAAATCGCCGGTCTGGCGGAATTTCTCATAGCCGCCCGCCTTGCAGACCGAGACATTGACGTCGGCGCGCATCGAGCCTTCGTCCATATTGCCGTCGCAGGTGCCCAGATAGCGCACGATGGCGCGCAGCTTCTTCAAAAAGGCGGCCGCTTCCTCGCTGGAGCGCATATGCGGCTTGGTCACGATCTCCATCAAGGCGATGCCGGACCGGTTCAGGTCCACAAAGCTGTTGTCGGGATGCTGGTCGTGCAGGCTCTTGCCGGCGTCCTGCTCCAGATGCAGGCGTTCGATGCCGACCCGGATGGTCTCGCCATCCTTGAGGTCGATCAACACCTCGCCCTCGCCCACAATAGGGTCCTTGTACTGGCTGATCTGATAGCCCTGGGGCAGGTCGGGATAGAAATAATTCTTGCGGTCGAACAAGGAGCGCAAATTGATCTTGGCCTTGAGGCCCAAACCGGTGCGCACCGCCTGTTCGATACATGTCTCGTTGATCACCGGCAGCATGCCGGGAAAACCGGCGTCAATGAACGACACTTGGCTATTGGGTTCGGCGCCAAACGCGGTCGAGGCCCCCGAGAACAGCTTGGAATGAGACAGGACCTGGGCATGGACTTCCATGCCGATCACGATTTCCCACTCGCCACTTTCGCCCTTTAAAAGCTTGTTCTTCGCAGGTGCGTTCATACGGACCACCATTTGGCCGGGCTGTGTTTGAAATCCGCCGCGGTTTCGATCCCCTGGGCGGCGCGCAACAGCGTGGCCTCGTCGAACGCCTTGCCGATCAGTTGCAGTCCCAGCGGCAGGCCGCTTTCGGTCAGCCCGGCCGGAACAGAGATACCCGGCAAGCCCGCCAGATTGACCGTCACAGTGAAGACATCCTGCAGATACATTTCCACCGGGTCCGCCGTCTTGGCCCCGACACCGAAGGCCGGTCCGGGGGTGGCGGGGGTCAACAGCACATCGCAAAGTTCGAACGCCCGGTCGAAATCGCGCTTGATCAGCGAGCGCAGCTTCTGGGCGCGGGCGTAATAGGCATCGTAATAGCCGGCTGACAGCACATAGGTGCCGATCAGAATGCGGCGCTGCACTTCCGCGCCAAAGCCTTCGCCCCGGCTTCTCTCATATAGGTCGGTGATGTCGCGGACCTTGGGGGCGCGATAGCCGAACTTCACCCCGTCATAGCGGGCCAGATTGGACGAAGCTTCCGCGGGCGCCACGATATAATAAGTGGGCAGCGCATATTTGGTGTGGGGCAACGAGACCTCCACGATCTGGGCGCCCTGCGCCTTCAGCCATTCCGCGCCTTTGGACCAGAGGGCATCAATCTCAGCCGGAGCGCCGTCAATGCGATATTCCTTGGGGATACCGACGCGCAGCCCCTTGATGCCGCCTTCCAGCAGCTTTTCATAATCAGGCACCGCGATATCCACGCTGGTGGAATCCTTGGCATCCATACTGGCCATGGACTTGAGCATGATCGCCGCGTCCCGCACCGTCTTGGTCATGGGCCCCGCCTGGTCCAGCGACGAGGCAAAGGCGACAATGCCGAAGCGCGAGCAACGGCCATAAGTCGGCTTCAATCCCACCCGACCTGTGACGGCGGCGGGCTGGCGGATGGAACCGCCGGTATCGGTGCCGGTCGCCGCCAGGCAGAGATCGGCGGCCACGGCGGCAGACGATCCGCCCGAGGACCCGCCGGGCACCAGATTGGCGTTGGAGTTCTTGGCCCGCCAAGGATTGAACACCGGACCGAAAGCCGAGGTCTCGTTGGACGAGCCCATGGCGAATTCGTCCAGATTGGTTTTGCCCAGCATCACCGCGCCCGCATCCCACAAATTCTGGGTGACGGTGGATTCGTAAGGCGGCACGAAATTGTCCAGTATCTTGGACGCCGCCGTGGTGCGCACACCCTTGGTGCAGAACAGGTCTTTGATCGCCAACGGCAGGCCTTCCAGCGCGCCAATCGTTCCAGCGGCGATGCGTTTGTCGGATGCATCCGCCATCGACATGGCTTGCTCGCCGGCTTCGGTGATGAAGGCATTCAAGGGGCGGGCGCCTTCGATCGCCTTCACAAAAGCGCCGGTCAATTCCTTGGAGGAAATCTTCTTGGCCCGGATGGCATCGCGCGCATCGGCCAGGGTCATGGACGTTAAATCCGACATTACTCGACCACCTTGGGCACCACAAAGAAATGGTCCTCGCCGTCCGGCGCATTGGCGAGGAGCGCGTCGGCCTGGCCGCCGTCCGATACCTTGTCTTCGCGCCACTTCAGTTTCTGTGCCACCACCGAGGTCATGGCGGGCACGCCTTCGACATGGACCTCACCCAGCATCTCGACCCACTGGAAGATGCCGTTTAACTCGCCGGCCATGGGTTCCAGCCGGTTTTCCGGCACGGCCAAGCGGGCCAGTTTTGCGATGCGGCGCACGGTGTCCTTGTCGACGGACATGAGTTTCCTACTGTGTTAGTAGAGGTCTCGTAGCTAGCAACCGGGGGGTCCGGAGGCAAGCAAAAGGGGCGTTTGGCGTGGCCCATAGCGGCAGCGTATGGGCGACCGCCCCCTGAAAAAGGGCCAAAAAGGCCAAGAAGAAGGGAAAAGCGTCCCGTGGCGGTTGTGACACTGGAAGAGCTGAAACTGGCGCCGGGGTTGCGGCTGCTGGGGCTGGACCTGGGAGAAAAAACCATCGGACTGGCGCTATCGGACACGCGCCTATCCATTGCCACCCCGATGCAGGTGCTGAAACGGACGAAATTCGCCGCCGATGCTGCCCAGCTCGACATTATAATAAGTGCGCAAGGCGTGGGCGGTTTGGTGGTGGGCCTGCCCTTGAACATGGACGGCTCGGACGGCCCCTCCGCCCAGTCGGCCCGGGCCTTCGGCCGCAACTGGGCCGCCCGTTCTCCCCTGCCGGTTGTGATGCAGGATGAGCGGCTTTCCACCAGCGCCGTCACCCGCACCCTGCTCCAAGCCGATGCGTCACGCCGGCGGCGCGAGGATGTGGTGGACAAGATGGCGGCGGCCTACATCCTGCAAGGCGTCTTGGACAGATTGCGGAATTTGCGATGACCACCGATTCCGCGCCTGCGCGTTTTCTCAAATATTTCCGCCCCCCCGTGCCGATCGACCGGCGCACCGAACGCACCTTCCTGTTGGTGGGGGCCGCCGCTTTGTTCGCTGGCTATGACGTGAATATTTATGGGCTGGCGACGACCCAAATTCAGGCATCGCTGCACATCCCCGAAAACCAGGTTGCGCTGACCGCAGCCTATTTCCGCATCGCCGCCGTCTTCGCCCTGTTGCTGGCGGCCAGCGCCGACCTGATGGGGCGGCGGCGCCTGCTGCTCATCACCATTTTCGGTCAGGCGATCTTCACCCTGCTGACGGCCTTTGTCGGCGATCACCTGTCCTTTGTGGCAACCCAATTCCTCACCCGGGTCTTCGGCTATGCCGAGGAAATGTTGTTGTTCGTGGTCATCGCGGAGGAAATCGAAGCCAAGGCACGCGGCTGGGCCAATTCCACCATCATCGCTTTTTACTTTACCGGCGCAGGCCTTGCGGCGGCCGTCTTCGGGATGGTGGATTTTCTCCCCGGACACTGGCGTACTTTGTATGTCATCGGCGCGATACCGATCTTCCTGGTGGCGTTCCTGCGCCAAAGACTGCCGGAAACCAAGCGTTTCGAAACTCAGGGCGAAATGGGCTTTAAAAAAGGCGCGGTCCTGGGCCTGTTGCGGGACATCGCCCGGCAATATCCCGCCCGCGTGGCCATTGTGATTATCGCCGCCGCCGCTTTCGGTTTCGCCATTTCGCCCGCGACCTTACTGGCGCAGAAATATATGCAGGAGGTGTATCATTACACCCCGTCACAAGTGAGCCTGATCCTGATCCCCGGCGGGCTGATCGGACTGGGCCTGACCATCGCGGCGGGGCGGCTATCGGACCGGGTGGGGCGCAAGCCCATGGCCATTGTTCTGACGGCACTGGCCGGAGTCAGTTTCTATTTCTTTTTCAACAACGCGCCGGGCTGGTCGGTCCCGTTTCTCTGGGTGTTGGGCTTTTTCGGCTTCTTCGCCGCCGACACCTTGATCGCGGGTTTTGCGCTGGAGATCGTTCCCACCCATTACCGCGCCACGGTGGGAGGCTTGCGCTATGCCATCGAGATTGGGGCCGGCGCCCTGGCGCTGGCCTTGGAGGGTTTGCTCTATGACGGGTTGGGCGGCCACGGGCCTGCCATCCAATGGCTCCTGGCTTCCATTCCGATTACCATGATCGCCACTCTGTTCCTGCCCGAACCGGCGGGAAAGACGCTGGAGGAGATGAGCGGTGATTAGAGCAAGTTGGGACCAGATTGAATCAACTGCGTTGGGTTGCGGCGCGGCGATCCGCCAGGAGCCGTGCGAAGGGCGTATCGGCAATACGGTCGAGCACGGCGACGCCGCGGGCGCCCGCGGCAACCCAACCCGAAGGGCCGGGGTCTTTTGTGTCGTGAGTTCGTCGAAAGGCTTGCCCGTATTCCCGATACGGGCTGCGCCTTTCTCCTGCTCACGCCACAAAATCCCTCCGGCGCAGTGGTTCAATCTGGTCCCAACTTGCTCTCGGCTGACCCTGACATTGCTATTTTGTCTGGCATCGTCTGAGGTCCTGGCGCAAGCCACCGGCAAGACCCAACCCACTTGCAAGAAAAGTCCGGCGCTGACAGGTCCCTGCACCACCGTCAAAGGCAGCCTGGGCCTCACCCCTGGGGTGGGCGTGACCTTGATCTCCAAGGACGGCACGCGCTTTTTGATCAAGGCGCCGCAAGACAGCAATGCCGACATCGCCAGCCGGGTGATGCAGAACTGGCTTTATTGGCAAAGCAAAACCGGGCGGATCAGCACCCGTATCAGCGGCGCTTTCGAGATCTGCCCCCTGCCCACCCAGATCAATGGTGCCGGCATTAAGGATTTCGGCTGCATCAACAACGGCACGCACATTACGGTGGACAAGGAGGGGGCTTAGCCGCCTCGCGGCCTTGCCGCCCCCGCCTTAGCTGTCTATAAGGCCCGCTTTAATGACATTGCCAAACTCAGGTCCCATCCTTCCCTCCAAGCATCTCTTGGGAATCGACGGGCTTTCCCCTTTCCACATCGTCGCGCTGCTGGATCTGGCGGAAACCTATGTCGTCCAGGGCCGGGCCCTCGACAAGAAAACCGCCCTGCTCAAGGGCCGTACCCTGATCAATCTGTTCTTTGAATCCAGCACCCGCACCCAGTCGTCGTTCGAACTGGCGGGCAAAAGACTGGGCGCCGATGTGATGAATATGTCGGTGAGGACCTCGTCGGTGTCCAAGGGCGAGACCCTGCTGGACACCGCATCCACCCTCAATGCCATGCGCCCCGATCTTCTGGTGGTGCGCCATCCGGATGCCGGCGCCGCCGAACTGTTGTCGCGTAAGCTGGATTGCAGCGTGATCAATGCCGGCGACGGGGCCCATGAGCATCCCACTCAGGCCTTGCTGGATGCGCTGACCATCCGCCGCCATCGCGGCTCTTTCGAAGGTCTGGTGGTGGCGATTTGCGGCGATGTGCTGCACAGCCGCGTGGCGCGCTCCAACTTGCGCCTGCTGTCCATGATGGGGGCGCGGGTGCGGCTGGTGGCGCCGCGCACCTTGCTGCCTTGCGACGCCGAACGTTTTGGCGTGGAGGTCTACACCGACATGGCCAAGGGCCTGGCGGGCGCCGACATTGTGATGATGCTGCGGCTTCAATTGGAGCGCATGACCGGTGCCTTTGTGCCCTCGGCGCGGGAATATTTCCGCTTCTATGGCCTGGACCGCGCCAAGCTTTCGCACGCCAAGCCGGGCGCGCTGGTGATGCATCCCGGTCCCATGAACCGGGGCGTGGAAATCGCCAGCGACATCGCCGACGATGTTCAAGTCAGCCTGATTTCCGAACAGGTGGAGATGGGGGTCGCCCTGCGCATGGCGATTTTGGATGCGCTCGCCAGAGGGATGGCCCGCGATGAAAAAGGGGCGATGGCATGAAGCGCACCGCCTTCCGCAATGCCCGGCTGATCGACCCGGCTTCCGGCTTGGACGCCAAAGGCGGCTTGCTGGTGGAGAATGGCCGCATCGCCGATGTGGGCCCGCGCCTGTTCAACGACGCCGAACCGGGCGATCCCGAAGTGATCGACTGCCGGGGCTTGATCCTGGCGCCGGGATTGATCGACTGCCGCGTCTTCACCGGCGAGCCCGGCGCGGAACATCGCGAGAGTCTGGAATCCGCCAGCACGGCGGCGGCAGCCGGCGGCGTCACTTCCATGATCGTGATGCCCAACACCGATCCGGTGATCGACGAGCCGTCGCTGGTGGATTTCCTTCTGCGCCGCGCCCAAGCCACCGCCAAAGTGCGTGTCCTTCCCTGTGCCGCCCTCACCAAAGGCCTGGCCGGCGAGACCATGACCGAGATCGGCCTCTTGAAAGAAGCCGGCGCCATCGCCTTTACCGACGGTGACCGTTCGGTGGCCAATGCGCGGGTGCTGCGCCGGGCGCTGGCCTATGCCGCGACCTTCGATGCCTTGGTGATCTCCCATGCCGAGGACCCCGAATTGGTGAAGGGCGCCAGCGCCACCGAAGGCGAGTTCGCCACCCGCTTGGGCCTGCCCGCCGCGCCCGCCATTGCCGAGGCCATGATGGTGGAACGCGACATAAGGCTGGTCGAATTGACCGGCGCGCGGCTGCACTTCAGTCAGATTTCCACCCGCGCCAGCCTGGAGGTGATCGCCGCTGCCAAGGCGCGCGGACTGCCGGTGACCTGCGGCGTCGCCGCCCATCATTTGACTCTGAATGAGTTGGATGTCGGCGCCTACTACACCTTCCGCAAGGTGCGCCCGCCGCTGCGCAGCGAAGAAGACCGCGCCGCCATGGTGGAAGGCGTGGCCGGCGGGGTGATCGATGTGATCGTCTCCAGCCACGAACCGCAAGGCGCCGACACCAAGCGTCAACCCTTCGCCACCGCCGCCGCGGGCACGGTAGGATTGGAGACTTTGCTCCCCGCCGCTCTGTCGCTGGCGCATATTGGCCAAGCCGGCCTGTCGGCTGTGTTGGCGTGCCTGACTTCGGCGCCCGCGCGCATCTTCGGCTTGGAAACAGGCAAACTTGCCAAGGGGGCGCCCGCCGACCTGGTGCTGCTAGATGACGGCGAGCCCTTTGTGGTGGACGCCGAAAAGCTGCATTCACGCACCCGCAACACCGCCTTTGACGGGCGCAAATTTCAGGGCCGGGCGCGCGCCACCTTTGTCGGCGGCGTTCGCGTCTACGACGCCCGGTAGATTTCTATCCGCCATGCTGGCATCGTCGTCGCCATGATCCTCTTGCAAGCGCTTTTGCTCGGCTATCTTCTGGGCACGATTCCCTTTGGTTTGTTCTTTACTTGGGTCTCGGGCGCGGGCGATGTGCGCAAGATCGGCTCCGGCAATATCGGCGCCACCAATGTCTTGCGGACCGGAAAAAAATGGGCAGCGGTTGCAACGCTTTTGTGCGACGGCGCCAAGGGCGCGGCGGCGGTTCTGTTGGCGCGCTCTCTCCTGCCCCAAGGCGCGGAAATCTTCGCCGGCCTGGGCGCGGTGCTGGGGCATCTGTTTCCCGTCTGGTTGCGTTTTAAAGGCGGAAAAGGCGTCGCCACCTTTCTCGGGGTCTGTTTTGCGCTGTATTGGCCGGTGGGGGCGCTGGTCGCGGCCACCTGGATCGGCGCGGCTTGGGTGTGGCGTATCTCGTCCCTGTCGGCCCTGATCGCCATCGCCTTGTCCTCGAGCTATTTCCTGCTGTTTCAACGCCAAGACTATGCGGCGCTGGCGCTTCTGCTGTCGATACTGATTTATGTCATGCACCGCGACAATATCCGCCGCTTGATGCGCGGTGAGGAGCCCCGCATCGGGGCGAAAAACCGTGCAGGATAACGAACGCCGCGCCTGGCTGAGACTGGCGCGCACCGAGCAAGTCGGCCCCGTCACCTTCCACAATCTGATCGCGCGTTTCGGCTCGGCATCCGCCGCGTTGCAGGAATTGCCGCGCCTGGCGGCGCGCGGCGGCGGCAAGAGTTTCACTCTTCCCGATGAAAGCGATGCCGCACGTGAGCTGGAAACGCTCGCCAAACTGGGCGGGCAATTGATTTGCGTTTGCGAAGCGGCCTATCCGCGCGGCCTTGCCGTTCTGGAAGCGCCGCCGCCGGCGATCAGCGTGCTGGGGCACCCCCACCTGCTGCAAAAAGAAATGGTCGCCATTGTGGGCGCGCGCAATGCATCCGCTTTGGCGCGCAAATTCGCCGACACCCTATCGCGCGATTTGGGGTTCGCAGGCCTGGTGGTGGTGTCGGGTCTGGCGCGCGGCATTGACACAAGCGCCCATGAAGGCGCTCTGGCGGTGGGCACGGTGGCGGTGGTGGCGGGCGGGGTGGACATCGTCTATCCGCCCGAAAACGAAAGACTCTATGCCGCAATCAAAAACCAAGGAGTCATCGTTTCGGAAATGCGCTTGGGCGAGGCCCCGCAGGCGCGCCATTTTCCCCGCCGCAACCGCATCATCTCCGGACTCGCACGCGGCGTGGTGGTGGTGGAAGCGGCCGAAAAATCCGGCTCGCTGATCACCGCACAATGCGCGCTGGACCAGGGCCGCGAAGTGTTTGCCGTGCCGGGTTCGCCCTTGGACCCCCGGGCGCGCGGCGCCAACCGGCTGATCCGCGAAGGCGCCACCTTGACCGAAAGTGCGGAGGATATTTTATCGGTCCTTGCCCCCATATTTGGGGTTGGGTTTTGCGAGCCTGAATCATCGGCGCAAACCGCGCCCCCCGAAGCCCTGGAAGCCGAAGCCGACAAAATCCGCGCCGCGGTCGAGGAGGCTTTGGGCCCTGCCCCTGTCGAGATCGATCTGTTGATCCGCCAGATCGGCGCGCCGGCCGCCGCCATCCTGACGGTGATCCTGGAATTGGAATTGGCGGGCCGTTGTGTTCGTCAGCCCGGCAACCGGGTGTGCTGGTCCTGAAAGCCAGATGCCCGCAACCGCTTTTCCAGCCGTCCTCCCGCCTTTTGGACGATAAAGATTTATTGCCTTGCAAAATCAAAAGGATAATGGCGGTTTGGCCGGCCGCAGCCCGGTTTCGCACCGCAGCCCACTCATCTTTTCGTAAGAATTAGGCGCTTAACCATAGGAATAGAGCCGAAATTATACAACCTTTGGTTATTGACCGTGGCAAATACCGGCGAATATTCAACTGAAGGTTATACCAAGCCCATCCGTCCCGCGTTGACAGGGGGCTTGCCCTTCGACCAGTGTCCCGCCCCGTTTGCCGGACCGGTGCGGTCCCCAACCTTGCGAAACGCCCAAGCGACCCCAGATAAGCCCCCTCATCACCTTCGAATAGGTTCCATTTCCTAAATGAATGTCCTGATCGTCGAATCCCCCGGCAAGGTCAAAGCCATCAACAAATATCTGGGTAGCAATTATAAAGTGCTGGCCAGCTTCGGGCATATCCGCGACCTGCCGTCCAAGGACGGATCGGTGAAGCCGGACGACGATTTCTCCATGACCTGGGATGTGGATGCTCGCGCTGCATCCAAAATCAAAGACATCGCGGCCGCCGTAAAGAACGCCGACAAGCTGATCCTGGCCACCGACCCCGACCGCGAGGGTGAGGCTATTTCCTGGCATATCCTGGAAGTGCTCAAGGACAAAAAGCTCCTCAAGGACGTGGCCATAGAGCGGGTGGCGTTCAACGCCATCACCAAGTCGGCGGTCCTGGAAGCGATCTCCCATCCCCGCAAGATCGACAAGGAACTGGTCGAAGCCTATTTGGCGCGCCGTGCCTTGGATTATCTGTTCGGCTTCACCCTGTCGCCGGTGCTATGGCGCAAGCTGCCCGGGGCGCGGTCCGCCGGACGGGTGCAAAGCGTGGCGCTACGCCTGGTGGTGGAGCGTGAACAGGAAATCGAAGCCTTCCGGGCGCAGGAATATTGGAGCATTGATACCGACCTGGCGGCGGCCAGCGGCAATTTTGCCGCCCGGCTGATCCAGCTTGACGGCAAGAAGATCGAAAAGCTGTCGCTGACCAACCAGGCCGATGCCGACCGGGCCGTCGCCGCGATTAGGGCGCAGAGTTTCAGCGTCGGCAGCGTCGAAGCCTCCCCGGTCAAGCGCAATCCCTCGCCGCCCTTCAAGACCTCGACCCTGCAGCAAGAGGCCTCGCGCAAATTGGGCTTCAACGCCAAGCGCACCATGCAGGTGGCGCAAGGTCTGTATGAAGGCGCCGACATAGACGGCGATACCACAGGCCTGATCACCTATATGCGAACCGACGGCATCACCATGGTGCCGGAAGCGATCACCGAAGCCCGTGCGATGATCGGCAAGAAGTATGGCGCGCGCTATGTGCCGCCGTCGGCCCGGGTCTATGCCAACACCAACACCACGGCGCAGGAAGCGCATGAAGCGGTGCGCCCTACCAGCTTCGAGCGCACCCCCGAAGAAGTGGCGCGATATGTCGATGCGGATGCCGCCAAGCTCTATGAGCTGATCTGGAAGCGCGCCGTCGCCAGCCAGATGGAATCGGCGCAGCAGGAGCGCACCACGGTGGATGTGGTTTCGGCCGACAAAAAGATCACCCTGCGCGCCACCGGCACCGTGACGCTGTTCGACGGCTTTCTTACCCTCTATCTGGAAGGCCAGGACGACGAGACGGATGAAGACGGCTCCCGGTTGCCCCAGGTCAAAGCCGGCGATGCCACCAAGATCGAAAACATCAATCCGGCGCAGCACTTCACCGAGCCGCCGCCGCGCTACTCCGAAGCCAGCCTGGTCAAGAAGCTGGAAGAGCTGGGCATCGGCCGCCCGTCCACCTATGCCTCGATCATTTCCACCTTGCGCGACCGCGCCTATGTGCGGATGGACCGCCAGCGCTTCATCCCCGAAGACAAAGGGCGGCTGGTCACCACTTTCCTCAACAGCTTCTTCAAGCGCTATGTCGCCTATGACTTTACCGCCGATCTGGAAGAGAAGCTGGATGAAGTCTCGGACGGCAAGCTGGACTGGAAACAATTGTTGCGCGATTTCTGGACCGAATTCTCCGCCGCGGTGGGTGAAACCAAGGACTTGCGCATCACCCATGTGATCGACGAACTGGAATCGGTGCTGTCGCCGCACATCTTCCCCCAAGGCGAAGAGGGCGCGGACCCGCGCAAGTGCCCGTCCTGCGAAGGCGGCCGCTTAAACCTCAAGCTGGGCCGCTTCGGCGCCTTTGTCGGCTGCTCCAACTATCCGGAATGCAAATTCACCCGCCAGATCGGCGCCAAGCCGGGTGAAGGCGATGCCGGTCCGGTGGAGATCGGGCTTTTCCCCGATACCGATCAGATGATCACGCTGCGCACCGGCCGCTTCGGCCCCTATGTGCAGCTGGGCGAGGGCGACAAGCCCAAGCGCAGCGGTATTCCGCGCGGCACCGACAAGGCCGATGTGGATCTGGACATGGCGGTCAAGCTGCTGTCTTTGCCGCGCGAAGTGGGCCTGCATCCTGAAGACGGCAAGAAGATCAGCGCCAATTTCGGCCGCTTTGGGCCCTATGTGGCCCATGACGGTATCTATGCGTCGCTCGATTCGCCCGAAGACGTATTCGAGATCGGCTTAAACCGCGCCGTTACCCTGTTGGCCGAAAAGAAAGCCCGTGGTCCCGGACGCCGGGGCGCGCAAACGCTGAAAGATTTGGGCGCGGCGCCCGACGGCAAGCCGATCAAGGTGCTCAAAGGCAAGTTCGGTCCTTATGTCAGCGACGGCCAAACCAATGCCACGCTTCCCGAGGGGATGGAGCCCGACACGGTGACCATGGAACAGGCGCTGGCCTTGATCGCCGAGCGCGCTGCCAAGGGCGGCAAAAAGAAAAAGCCGGCCAAGGCGGCGAAGACTCCCAAGGCAAAGGCCGAAAAAACCAACGGCGCGGCAAAGAAGACCGCTGCCAAGAAACCAACCACAAACAAGAAGAAAGCCGCCAAGCCAGCGGCCAAGGCGACGGCAAAACCGCAGGGCAAGCCCCCCGGTAAGCCAAAGTCCAAAGTGCCAGAGCTGGCCGGCGAATAGGACAATTGAACAAAGACAAACGACCCAAACACACGCCCGCCTTGGACAAGGCGCGCGTGCTCGATCTGCTGGCCAAAAATCCCGGCGCCAACAAGCGCGACCTGGCCAAGCTGCTCGGCCTGAAAGGCTCAGACCGCATCTATCTCAAGCGGATTCTCAAGGATCTGGAGGCCGAGGGCGCCATCGCCGGCCGCCAGAAAAAAGGCTTGGTTCCGCGCGGCGCGCTGCCGGACGTCGGCATCATTGAAATCACCGGCCTGGATGCGGACGGCGAAATGCTGGCTCGCCCGCTGGCCTGGGACAGCAACGAAGCGCCGCCCACCATCTATCTCATTCCGCCTAAGGATGGCATCGCGCCGGGCCCGGGCGACCGGCTGCTGGCGCGCTTCGAAAAGCATGGTGAAAGCTACGAAGCCCGCGTCATCCGCAAGCTGGAAGCCGAAACCCCAACCCGCCTGATCGGCGTGTTGCGCGATGCGCCCGCCACCGGCTGGCGGCTGGTGCCGATCAACAGACGCGAGCGCACCGAATATGCCCTGGACAAATCCGATCTGGGCGGCGCCAAGCACAATGAATTGGTGGCGGCCGAACCCAGGCCAGGCCGCATCGCCGGCTTTTCCCGCGTCAAAGTGGTCGAACGCATCGGCAGCATGGATTCGCCCAAAACCATCAGCCTGATCGCCATCCATGACCATGGCATTCCCACCGAATTTCCCGCGGGCGTGATCGAAGAAGCCAAGGCGGCCAAGCCGATCGCCTCCCGCGGCAGAACCGACCTGCGCGCGATCCCACTGGTCACCATCGATCCGCCGGACGCACATGATCATGACGATGCGGTATGGGCGGGGCCGGATGACGATGCCGCAAACCCCGGCGGCCATATCGCGCTGGTCGCCATTGCCGATGTGTCCCACTATGTCACGCCGGGCTCGGCGCTGGACAAGGAAGCCTTGAAACGCGGCAACAGCGCCTATTTCCCCGACCGGGTGGTGCCGATGCTGCCGGAGGAATTGTCCGCCGATCTGTGTTCCCTGAAGGAAGGCGTGGACCGTCCCTGTCTGGCGGCGCGCATGGTGTTCGACCGCCATGGCCACAAAAAAAACCACACCTTCCTGCGAGCCGTGATGCGCTCGGCGGCGCGGCTGACCTATGCCCAGGCACAGGCCGCCTTTGACGGCAATCCGCATGCTGGCATGACCGACACGGTGAAGCGCACCTTGGCCGATGTCTGGACGGCCTATAAGGCACTCACCGTCGCGCGGGGCAAGCGCGATCCCTTGGATCTGGATTTGCCGGAACGGCGGGTGGTGCTGGGCGCCGACGGCAAGGTGGCCTCCATCGCCTATCGCGAGCGGCTGGAATCCATGAAGCTGATCGAAGAATTCATGGTGCTGGCCAATGTCGCCGCCGCCGAGGCCCTGGAAAAGGCCAAGACGCCGCTGATCTACCGGGTTCACGACACGCCGTCGAAGGAAAAGCTGTTCGCCTTTTCCGACTTTCTGCGTACCCTCAACATCAGTTTCGCCAAGGGCCAAGTGATCCAGCCGGGCACTTTCAATCGCATTCTCGCAGGCGCCAAGGGCAGTCCGCATGAGGCGGTGATGAACGATGTGGTGCTGCGCTCCCAGGCCCAAGCGATTTACGATCCCGCCAATATCGGGCATTTCGGATTGAACCTCGCCAAGTATGCCCATTTCACCTCGCCCATCCGCCGCTATGCCGATTTGATCGTGCACCGCGCCTTGATCCGCGCTTTCAGCCTCGGCGAAGGCGGACTGACCGACCGCGAAATGGCGGGACTGGGCGCAACCGCCGAGCACATCACCATGACCGAGCGCCGCGCCATGGCGGCGGAACGCGATTCCACCGACCGCTATGTCGCCGCCTTTATGGAGGACCGGATCGGCGAAAGTTTCGATGCCCGCGTCACCGGCGTCACCCGCTTCGGCCTGTTTGTGCGGCTGGCGGAATCCGGGGCGGAAGGATTGATCCCCATCCGCTCTCTGGGCTCGGATTTTTTCCATCACGACGAAAAGCGCCAGGCCTTGATCGGCCAACGCACCAGGCTCAGCTATGGCATGGGCGATCTTCTGGCTGTGAAATTGATGGAGGCCGCGCCGCTGACCGGGGGCCTCAGATTCGCGCTGACGGACGGGGCCGGCGCCGGGCTGTCCCCTGTCGGGAAATCCAGGCCCGGCAAGCCCAAAAAACGCCCTGCACGGGATCGTTTCCGGGGCCAAAAGCGCTGAAACCCTGGCGTTTTCGGGTAAGTCCTTGACAGGACTGGGCGGGTAAGCCATCTACCGCCCCTCTCGACCTGCCTTTTTTGGAGTTTGTCATGGCGAAGCCGACCACCGCGAAAATCCGCCTCAACAGCGAAGGCGGCAGCGGTTTTTTCTATGTCACCAAGAAAAACACCCGCACCATGACCGAGAAATTCTCGATCAAGAAATACGATCCGGTGCTGCGCAAGCATGTCGAGTTCAAGGAAGGCAAGATCAAGTAGGCATCTCTAGATTTGAGATGTAGCCTTTGGCGCGCATGCAGCGCGCTCTTTCCCGTCTTTCCCATGAAGCATTCGATGTCCTGATCGTCGGGGGCGGCGCCACCGGTTGCTTCACCGCGCGCGATGCGGCCCTGCGCGGTCTGTCTGTCGCGCTGGTGGAAATGCGCGACTTCGCCTGTGCCACCAGCGCCCACAATTCCAAGCTTGCGCATGGGGGTCTGCGGTACTTGCGCAACTTCGAATTCTCGTTGGTTAGCGAGTCTTTGCGTGAGCGCCAAACGCTGCTGCGGATCGCGCCGCATCTGGTGCGCCCGCTGCCCTTTCTTTTGCCGCTTTACGGCGCGGGCCTGGGCGCGCGCGCAAAGCTGGCGGCGGGACTGACACTGTATGACCTTATGGGGTGC
The DNA here is from genome assembly GCA_035251935.1 of Rhizomicrobium sp. GTDB lineage: Bacteria > Pseudomonadota > Alphaproteobacteria > Micropepsales > Micropepsaceae > Rhizomicrobium. The sequence goes on from DATFDR010000025.1 coordinate 31,126, forward strand.
GGCCATGGGCGCCTGCCCGCCCATCGCTGGCTGCGTGCGCAAAAAGCGGCGGCACGCGAGCCTGTTCTGGCAGATGACAGCTTCGAAGGCGCCTTCGAATATCACGACGGCCAGATGTACATGCCTGAGCGGATCGCGCTGGAAAATCTGATCGACGCCGATGCCCATGGCGGGACAATCGCAAACTATGTCGCGGCCGAAAAATTGCTGCTGCGGAACGGAAAAGTCGAAGGCTGCGCGGTGCGCGACGTGATGACCGGCGCGCGGTTCGACATCCGCGCCCGCGCCGTGCTGGTAGCGGCGGGGCCTTGGGCGGATATTTTTCTGGAACAGGCGACGGGTCAAGCCGCGGCGCACACCTTGATCCGTTCCAAGGGCATTCATCTTCTGGTGCCGCAGATCAGCAAAGCGGCTTTGGCCATCGAAGCGGGCAGCGGTCATCTCTTTGCCCTGCCCTGGCGCGGCCATACCTTGCTGGCCACCACCGACACGGAATTCACCGGCGATCCCGCCCGCGTGGCGGTAAGCGAAAACGACATCCAAGGCTTTCTGGCCACATTCCGGAAATATCTGCCGCGCGCCGACCTGAGCCGTGACCGGATCGAATTTTTCTATGCCGGCTTGCGGCCACTGGTCAAAGACAGTTCCAAGGATAGCTACAATGTCAGCCGCCGTTCCGAACTGGTCGATCACGGCAAGGAAGGCGCGCTGGACGGGCTTTTCTCCGCGCTGGGCGGCAAATGGACCACCTCGCGCGCCTTGGCCGAAACCATCACCGACACCCTGGTTGGCAAACTCGGCCGCAAAGCCGCGCCCTGCATCACCGCTGCCACGCCACTTCCCGGCGCGCGTTTCCATCGCTTTGAAGACATGCTCCGGGACTATCGGAAAAGCTGGCCGGGCATTTCCACGCTGGACAATCTGGCGCATATGCTGGGGGCGCGGCTTCCAATCGCGCTGAAAGACGTGCGGCCTGCCGATCTTGCCCCGCTATCCGCCAGCGGCGACACTGCGGCACAGATCGGCTTTGCCGTGCGGGAAGAAATGGCCCTGACATTGGAGGATGCGGTGATGCGGCGGACCGCCATCGGCCAATTCGGCAAACCGGACGGCGCCGTCTTGCAAATTGTCGCCGACCGGATGGCGCAAGCGCTCGGCTGGAGCGCCGAGAAGAAGGCACGGGAGATCGCCAGTCTCGAACCCATCTATCGGACGGCCCCATGACAGCCTTCGTTGTGTTCAATCCCAACTCCGCCAATGGCAAGACCGGGCACGACCGGCAGGAGATCGAGGATGCGTTGGAAAAAATCTTTCCCCTCATGTCTTTCTTCGTCACCACCGTGCCCGGGCAGGCCGCGCAATTGGTGCGCGAGGCCTTGCGCGACGGCCATATGGAAATCATCGCGGTGGGTGGCAACGGCACCATCAACGAAGCCTTGAATGGATTTTTTGACCGCGGATTTCCGGTCATGCCCGACGCGGTGTTCAATTTCGTGCACAACGGCGATGAAAGCCTGTTGTGCCGCCGCTTCGGCATTCCCGCCGGATGGCGCGCCGGCGTAGCGCATCTGGGTCATGCCCGCATCCACAAACATGCGGTGGGCCGCGTCGCCTGCCTCAGCGCCGGCGGCGAGCCGGTGACCCGCTATTTCCTGGGCGCCGCCAGCTTCGGGCTCAGCGCCAGCATGGCGCGCGGCCTCGGCCGCGCGCGCATCGCGCGGCTGTTCGGGCCCGGTTTTGCCCGCCGCCTGCACGGATTCCTGGCGCGACTCCGTTGGCGCGAGACCCGGGTGCGGCTGATGGCCGAGAGCTATGACGAAATCGCGGGCATCGCCAGCGTCCGCGTGTCGCCCAGCGACGGGCTGCTGGAGCTTTGCGTGCTGGACGGCCTCAACCAGACGCGGAAGGCCCGCAAACTGCGGTCCGCGCGCTTGACGGCGGCGCCGACCCTGGACACCAAGCGCGCCGTGGATGTGGAGACGGACGGTGAAATCGCCGGTGTTCTGCCTGCCAGCTTCGAAATTTACCCTACCGCCATCAATCTGCGCGTCTGACATGTGTTTTCGTTAATCTGCCGCCATGGAGCGCAGGCAGACGCGGTGGAATGGCTGGGGCAACCCGGGCTACGACGATCCCTTGGCGGTGAATGAACCGGCCTGGCGTTGGTTAACCCAGGCTTTTGCCATGCCTGCCTTGTTGGCCACCCCGCCGCGCGACTTTTCCGACGTCATGCTTGCCCCATCGCGTCTGCCCGCCAGAGCGCGGCAAAAGCTCACCACCCTCTTGGGCAGCTTTGGGGTGCAGCAAGGGGATTTCGAGCGCGCCCGCCATGCCGCGGGCCGCGGGCTGACGGACTTGCTGCGTCTGCGCGCGGGCGATCTTTCGGCCGCACCGGATGTGGTTCTCTATCCGCGCAATGAGACGGACTGTTTGGCGGCTTTGATGCTGTGCGCCGAACTGGACATCGCCATTGTGCCTTTCGGTGGCGGCACCGGGACAATCTCCGTCGCCCGAGACAGCCATTGCGCCGTGGCGGCGCTGGATTTGTCCGATCTCAACCGGGTCACGTCTGTGGACCTTGTGTCGGGAACGGCGGATGCCGAGGCCGGAATCCTGGGACCGGACCTGGAACGGCAATTGGCGGCGCGCGGTATAATGCTGGGCCACCGCCCCGAGGATTTTGAATTTTCCAGTCTGGGCGGTTGGATCGTGCAGCCCGGCGCCGGTCAGGAAGCCGCCCGCTATGGCGCGGTCGGCGATTGGCTGCTGGGGGTGCGGGTGGCGACACCGCGCGGCTTGGTGACGTCCGGCGGATTGCCGGACTTAAAACACATCATGCCGGGGTCGAATGGGAGCTTGGGGGTGGTGACCGGCGCAACCCTGCGGGTCCGCGCCCTGCCCGCGCAAGAAGCGTATCACGCCTATCTGTTTCCCGATTTCGCCAGCGGCTTGGCCGCGATGCGCGCGTTCCAGCGCACCGGGGAGCCCCATGCCATGCTGCGGCTTTGCGACGACGGTCAAACCCGCTTCTTTCGCGCCTTGGAGCGCGCCGGGCGCGAATGGAATTTTCGCGATCACCTGTTCGATATTTATCTCAGCGTCCGCCGCTTTGAGAGCCATGCCGCGCGGCTTCTGATCGGTTTTGCCGGCAGCGCGGAGGAAATAAGCACGGCCCATAAAGGCTTTCATCGCCTGGCCAAACGGTTGGGCGCGCTGCCCTTGGGCCTGGATGCAACATGGCCGGAACGGCGTTTTGGGACGGGCTATCGCCGCGACACTTTTCTGGATCGCGGCGCCGGGATGGACAGCCTGGAACTGTTCGTGAGCTGGGCGAAATTGCCGTCTGTCTATGTCACGATGCGCGGCGCGCTGAAACAGGCGATGCGTCAGCATGCGCCGCGCCCCAGCGCGCATGGCCTGGTCTTTTGCCATGTCGGCCCGGCCCGCAGCGACGGCGCCGTCCTCACCTTTACCTGGCTCTATCCGCGCATTCTGGACGATGGCGTGGCCCAGGCCGACAGCATCCGGCGCGTGGCCCTGGCGGTGGCCGCTTCCCTGCGCGCAGAAAGCGAAGAGCTGGATCGAGAAATTCTGCGCGGCATCAAACAGACGCTGGATCCCACCGCCGTCTTGCCCGCAATCGCTTAGGCCGCGTCCAGGGCCTGCTTCAGGGCCTTCGCCGCCTGGGCCACCGCATCGCGCGCCTGCGGCAACACAGTCTGCAGATAGATGAAGCCATGCACCATGTCGGCATAGTCGGCGATCGTGACCTTCACGCCCGCCATGCGCAGCTTTTGGGCATAGGCAAGGCCTTCGTCATGCAGGGGATCATAACCGCCCAGCATCACATAGGCGGGCGGCAGGCCGGCGAAATCCTTGGCGCGCAATGGCGAAACCTTGGGGGACATCGTGTCCGTACCCGGTTCCAGATAGAGCGATTGGAAATATTCGATGGCCCGGCGTTCCAGAAAGTGACCCACGGCAAATTGCTGCAGCGATACCGTCTCCCCGCCCACCTGGGTGTTGGGAAATAGCAGCATCTGGTACGCGATCTTCAGTCCGCCTTTTTCCCGCGCCAATTGGGTGATGATGGCGGCCAGCATCCCGCCCGCGCTGTCGCCGCCCACCGCGATTCGTCCGGCATCCACGCCCAGCCCGGCGGCGTTCTCTGCGATCCACTGGATCGCGGCCCAGGCATCGTACACCGCCGCCGGATAACGATGTTCCGGCGCCAGGCGATAATCCACCGAGATCACTTTGAAGCCGCCTTCCGCGGCAAAGAGGCGGCACAATCCATCGTGGCTTTCCAAACTACCGACGACAAAACCACCGCCATGAAAATAGACCAGGGCCGGCAAGGGCCCTGCCGCAGCAACGGGCGCATAGGCACGCGCGCGAATTTCTCCACCGGGGCCTGGGATGGTGACGTTCTCCACCTTGCCGACAGGAACATCCTTGGCGCCGGTCAATTGCATCATGGCGGTGAAGGATTGGCGCGCCAAGGCGGGCGCCACCTCCCAGGGCTTGGGGCGCGGGATTTGGGCCGCCCTGTCGAGAAAGGCTTTCACCAATGGATCAAGAGACATGAGAGTCCTTCGCGGCTGCGCGAGGATGCTAACGCATTTCCCGGAACTTTGGCACAAGCTCCGCCCCGCCTCTCCCTATGCGTGCGTAAGCACGCCCAAGGGGGAGGTGGTTTCAGCGAGCGAAGGCGGCACTTGCCGCCGAGCGGAAGTTGAAACCGGAGGGGGTCAGTGAATAGTAATATGGGCGTCGGGATTGACGCGGCCGGAATGGATGTCGCCCAACAGCACCAGCATCAAAAACCAGAATTTCGCCCGTTCGTGGGAGCCTTCCGCTTCCAGGGTCATCACCGCGCGGCTGGCATAATCGGAAGCCGCCGCGCCGTGTTCAGCGGCGAGATCGCCTGCCAGTCTATAGAGGTCGCCGGTTGTCATCCTCATGGCAGAAAGCATGCCAGAGCAAAATGAATGGGGGCTTAACTCGATATTTACTTCGTATTTTCAGCCGCTTATGGCAGAACTACACTGCGGCGCCGTGATTTGCTATATACCCCGCCTCACAGACGTGGATTTTTGGTGCGCGGCAAAAGCATTCTTCTGATCATCGGCGGCGGCATCGCGGCTTACAAAAGCCTCGAGCTGATCCGGCGTTTGGCCGAACGCGGCGTCAAAACCCGCGCCATCCTGACCAAGGCGGGCGCAGAGTTCGTCACCCCTTTGTCCGTATCGGCCCTGACCGGGGAAAAAATCTTCAGCGATCTCTTCAGCCTGACCGATGAAGCTGAGATGGGCCATATCCAGCTGTCGCGCAGCGCCGATCTGGTGGTGGTGGCGCCAGCCACCGCCGATCTGATGGCCAAGATGGCGCACGGACTGGCCAACGATCTGGCTTCAACCACGCTGCTCGCCACCGACAAGCCTGTGCTGATGGCGCCCGCGATGAATGTGCGGATGTGGCAAAGCGCCTCCGTCAAACGCAACCGCGCCCTTTTGGAAAATGACGGCGTGCTATTCGTGGGCCCTAACGAAGGCGAAATGGCCTGTGGAGAATTCGGGCCTGGCCGTATGGCCGAACCGCTGGAAATCCTGGCGGCAATCGAACGGGCCTTGGCCACGCTCCCAGAAAACAAAGACCAACCGCTGGCCGGCATCAAGGCGTTGGTGACGGCGGGCCCCACCCGCGAACCGGTGGACCCTGTGCGCTTTCTGGCCAATCATTCCAGCGGCAAGCAAGGCTATGCCATCGCCGAGGCTCTGATGCGCGCGGGCGCGCAGACCACCTTGATTTCGGGCCCGGTTTCGCTTCCTGCGCCTGATGGCGTCAAACTGCAGCGCGTCACCACGGCGCGCGAGATGCTGGCGGCTTGCGAAGCCGCCCTGCCCGCCGATGTGCTGGTGATGGCCGCCGCGGTGGCCGATTGGCGGCCCGATATCGCGGCCAACAGCAAGATCAAGAAATCCACGGACCGCATCGTGCCACTGATCAAACTGGTGGAGAATCCCGACATTCTGGCGACGCTGGCGGCGCATGCCGCACGGCCCAGGCTGGTGATCGGCTTTGCCGCCGAAACTGACGATGTGGTGCAAAATGCGGTTGCCAAGCGCGCGCGCAAGGGCGCGGACTGGATCGTCGCCAACGACGTGTCTGGCGACGTGATGGGCGGCGACAGGAACCGCATCCACCTGATCAGCGAGGCCGGCACGGAAAACTGGCCGGAAATGACAAAAAGCGAAGTGGGGACGCGATTGGCGGCACGCATCGCGCAGACACTAGGGGCGGCATGAAAGTCACGATCAAGAAACTGCCGCATGGAGCCGACCTGCCCCTGCCCCATTACGCCACGCCCGGTTCGGCGGGACTGGATCTGCTGGCGGCCATCGACCAGGACATCGACCTTGCGCCCGGCGCGCGTCTGGCGGTGGCCACCGGCATCGCCATCGAATTGCCGCTGGGGGTGGAAGCGCAGGTGCGGCCCCGCTCGGGCCTGGCGCTGAACCATGGCATCACCTGCCTGAATGCGCCTGGCACCATCGACAGCGACTATCGCGGTGAGATCAAGGCCATTTTGATCAACCACAGCGACGTGACGTTCAAAATCACGCGCGGCATGAAGATCGCCCAGATGGTGATTGCGCGCCATGAACAAGCCGAACTGATCGAGATGGACATCCTGAGCGACAGCGAGCGGGGGGCGGGCGGTTTCGGCTCCACCGGGATGAAAGTCAAGGCCTGATGCTCAAGCTTTCGCGCAAAACCCTGCTGGCGCTGGAAGCGGTGATTGACATCGCCTTCAATGCGCGTCCCGAACCGGTTCAAGCCAAGGAAATCACCGCCCGCCAGGGCGTACCGCAACGCTATCTGGAACAGGTGATGCAGCAACTGGTGCGCGCCGGCATCCTGAAAGGCGTTCGGGGGCCGCGCGGCGGCTACCGGCTGGCACGCGAGCGCCGCCGCATTTCGGTGGGCGATGTGGTGCGGGTGGCCGAAAGCATCGAGGATGACGAGGAAAAACAGTCACCGCATTCCGCCCTGGGTCAGCGCATCGTGGCGCCTTTTGTCGCCACCCTTCAGGAAGAATTGATGACCCGGCTGGATTCGGTGTCGATCGAAGATCTTTGCCAGCGCGCCCGTCACGCCGGTGTCGAAGCCGGGATAGAGAATAGCGCCGACTTCACGATTTAACGGCCCGAAGGCCTATCAAGGAGCAGATTGTCATGGAACAAGGCAAGCCCGGACGGGGCCGCATTTACGACTCCATCACCCAGACCATCGGCGACACGCCCTTGGTGCGTCTGCACCGCATGCCCAAGGAGGCTGGCTCACGCGCCGACATTCTTTTGAAGCTGGAATTCTTCAACCCCATTGCCTCGGTCAAGGACCGCATCGGCGTCAACATGATTGAAGCGATGGAGCAGCAGGGCATCATTTCTCCGCAGCAGACGGTGCTGATCGAGCCGACCTCCGGCAACACCGGCATCGCACTGGCCTTTGTCGCAGCCGCCAAGGGTTACAGACTGATCCTGGTGATGCCGGAATCCATGTCGCTGGAACGGCGCAAGATGCTGATGCTCTTGGGGGCGCAGATCGAGCTGACCGAAGCCGCCAAGGGCATGAAGGGCGCCATCGCCCGCGCGCATGAATTGGTGGCGGAAAATCCCGGCGCGGTCATTCCCCAGCAGTTTGAAAACCCCGCCAATCCCGACATCCATCGCCGCACCACGGCGGAGGAAATCTGGAACGACACCGAGGGCAAGGTGGATATCGTGATCTCGGGCGTGGGCACCGGCGGCACCATCACAGGGGTGGGCCAGGTGCTAAAGGAAAGAAAGCCTTCCGTGAAAATCATCGCCCTGGAGCCGGAGGATTCGCCGGTCCTGTCGGGCGGCGCGCCGGGGCCACACAAAATTCAGGGCATCGGCGCGGGCTTTGTGCCCGCTATCCTGGACCGCAAAGTGATCGACGAAGTGATCACCATCTCCAACGAAACCGCGCTGGAAACCGCGCGCCGCGCGGCGCGGGAGGAAGGCATTCCGGTGGGCATTTCCTCAGGCGCGGCGATTGCGGCGGCCCTGGAAGTGGGGGCGCGCCCCGAAAATACCGGCAAGACCATCGTGACGATCATTCCATCTTTCGCGGAACGCTATCTTTCGACGGCGCTGTTTGAGGGGTTATGAGCGGTCTGTCATTTTGCTCCGCAAAATGACAGACGAAATGGTCTCGCACTACGCTGACGCTAGCGAGGGACCATTTCGAGCGAATAATGCCGCTGGGCGAGCGGCGGGTGTTGAAGATGAAGTGCAGAAATCCAATCTGACCCCACTTCTTCTTTTCCAAATATGCCTAGGGTAACGGAATGAAAATTCTCATCACCGGCGGCGCGGGCGACGTTGGAACCGAGCTCTCGAAGCGGCTGGTTTCGTCAGGTCACCTTGTCGTGGTCTATGATCTCAAAAAAGAAAGATTGCCGGCCGGTGTCCAGTTTGTTGAAGGTGATATAAGGGACTTCCAGCGCATAGCCGCAGCAGCCGAAGGTTGCAACAGCGGCATTCATCTGGCCGCCTTGGCTGGCGCATCCGCCACAGAGGAGATTGTGTCCGTAAACGTGCTGGGCGCGTTCGGCTTCTTGTTAGCCGCGCGCAGGGCTTGCTTCAGAAACTCGGTCGTCGCTAGTTCGGCGCCTGTCCACCTCGCCCCCAGCGCGTTGGACAACGACTTGTTACTTAGAACATCTGGAGGCGATGACCACGTTTACGACCTGACCAAGGTGCTCCAGGAGACGATTGCCCGTGACTTCCACGCGCACGGCCTGCCAACTCTCTGCCTTCGGTTCGGCCACATTGTCCTGGGTGAAGAAGAATCGAATCTACAGCGCTCACTGTCTCTCAGGGACGAGGAATATTGCCGTGGCGGGTGGGTCGCTCTGGAAGACGTTACAAATGCCTGCGCCGCCGCCCTAGAAACGCCGCCGACCACTTCCAAGTTCGAAATCCTGAACATCGTGGGAGCGCGGAGTGCCCGTGACAGATTCCTTGTTGCGGCTGCCGAAAAACGCCTTGGCGTGAAGCTCCGGTACGACTTCGCCGCGTATGAGTGAACGCTATCTGTCCATGGCGCCGTTTGAACAGTTATAAGCGAATAACGCCGCTGGGCGAGCGGTGGAGATGAGGGGCAGAAGTCTCCTCTAACTAACGCGCACGCTGTTCAACGAGCCCAGCACGCCGAACGCCTGCAGCAGCCAGATCACCACCGCGATCACCACGACCGCGTTCAGGATCGACTTGATCTTGCCGTCCATGGGAATGTAGGTGTTGACCAGCCAGAGCAAGACGCCAACGACAATAAGAACAATCACAATCGTCAGAAGGGGCATGAACTTCTCCAGCAAACGTGACTGGTAAACGGCCATGTCCGGGGAAAGTTCCTGACCCTTCCGGGCAGACCCTTCAACGGGTCGGGCCGGTCGGTGCAAAGCGCCTCCAGACCTGACAGCCGTCGCATGTCGGCGGGATCGTTCACCATCCAAGCACCGACTTTCAGGCCGCAGGCACGGGAGGAAGGCATTCCGGTGGGCATTTCCTCAGGCGCGGCAATCGCAGCGGCATTGGAAGTGGAGCCCTCCCCGAAAATGCCGGCAAGACCATCGTGGCGATCATTCCGTCTTTCGCGGAACGCTATCTTTCGATGGCGCTCTTCGAGAGCCTGTAGCAAATCTAGTCAGTCGGCAGACCATCATCACTATGCCATTCCGTGAGTTCCTCCCGGCGGCATACTTCAAGAAAGGCTGGCCGCCCCCGCATACGTGTTACATAAGGCTCGATATTGTCCCAGCCTGTCTCCGGCCGTGGCATGTTTCGCGCCCATCGCATGAGCATGGTTGCAAGCAGATCGGCGGTGGTCATCTTGCTGCCCAGCAGATACGGCCGGCGATCATCGAGCATTGAATTCAGCCGGTCCCAACTGCTCTCGACGCGCCGCCGCGCCAGCCGGCGGATAGCCAAAGCATCGACAGGGTCTCCATCCTGCTCCGCATAAAACCAATCTCTCATGGCCGATGAAAGCGTGTTCGTCAGATAGACCATTGTCTCCAGCCATTTGCCCCGCCCTGCGTCGCCCATCGCGGGGGCCAGCCTTGCCGCAGGATGCCGCTCAGCCAGCAACATGAGGAGCGCGGCGGATTCGGTATGGGCCCGCCCATCCAAAACCAACGTGGGAACGCGGCCAGAGGGGTTGAGCTTGAGATACGCTGCGGAACGTTGCTCGCCCGCTTTGAGATCAAGCCGTTGCGCTTGAAACTCCACCCCAAGCTCGATCAACATCCAATGCACGGCCAGGCTCGCGGTACCCGGCGCATAGAACAGCAAATAGCTCATGGCCCGCCTCTATTTGAACTGGCGCTGGAATGCTTTCGGGGCGATCCCGAAGCGCCGCTCGAATGCGCGCCGAAAAGCATCCTCGCTCGCGTAGCCAAGCGATCTGCCAATTCCACCAATGCCACGACTATCTTGCGACAAGCGCCGGCGGGCCTCGTCCAGTCGCAGTATCTCGATATATTCCGCGGGTGATTGGCCAAACGCCGATTTGAACTGCCTGGAGAAATGCCTGGTTCCAAGCTTGGCCCTGGTTGCCAGGATTTCTACAGACAAGTCTTTGTCCAAATTGCGAAGTATCCAGGCAGCGAGGTCCGAGAATCGATTGCTTGCGCTCAGTTGGAATTTCAGCGGCTCGGAAAATTGGGTTTGCCCGCCCGAACGCTTCAAATAGACGACCAGCTCCCGGGCGACCTGAAGCGCCACGCTGTCTCCCAAATCGCCGGAAATAAGGGCCAAGGAAAGATCAATGCCGGCCGTCACGCCGGCCGAGGTGTAGAATTTCCCGTCGCGAATGAAGATTGCGTCGGGTTCGATATGCATTTTGGGGAATTTTTGGGAGAATATTTCCGCGAACTGCCAATGCGTGGTGGCACGGCGGCCATCCATGAACCCGGCTTGGGCCAATGCATAGAGACCGGTACAGACGGACACGATGCGCCGCGTGGCCCGTTCCCGCCGTTTCAGAAAGGCAACCACGGAATCCGTATTTTCAGGCCGGCGCAGCCCAGCTCCCCCAGGAACAACGATGGTATCCAACGGTGGAGCATTGTCGAAGCTTGCGTCGGCGCCCATGACCAGCGCGGCCTCGCTGCGGAATGGTTTCCCGAACGGGCTCAAGATGAATGTTTCATAAAAGCCTTGAGCAGCAGGGCATCTGTTGGCAGCGCTGAACGCTTCAACCGGCCCTACCATGTCGAGGGCCGTGATACCGTCAAATCCAACAAAGCCAATGCGCTTGGGCATGGGATCATTTTGAATGGTGCTATCAGCGCATGCTAGCCCAGAAGTCCGAAATTGTCGGATTCCAGTCCGACGGACTTCATAAATTTTGGGCTCGGAAGCTACCTACTGCGCCCTTCAACAAATCCGGCCTATCCGTGCAGATCGCATCCAGCCCCATCAGCCGTCGCATGTCGGCGGGATCGTTCACCGTCCAAGCGCCGACTTTCAGGCCGCAGGCGCGGGCGTAAGCGATATTGTCAGGCGTGGCGTCGGGAAATTTGGCAAACCAGCCCTGCGCGCCGGCCCGCGCGATGGCGTCAATCACCGGTCCGGCGCTGCCCTGGAGTGTGTCGGTGGTGAACCAGCAGGTGCCGCCAAGCGCTTGAACCCGCGCCAGCGCCCGCCAATCGAAACCGACATAGATCGCCGCATCCCCCGTCACGGCAAAGGCGGCATCCGCCAAGGCAATGGGATCGGCGCTGTCGTCACCGCCATCGCATTTCAGTTCGACAAAGAGCAGAAAGGACTCGCTGAGTGCCACCACTTCTTCCAATGTGGGAATGGGCGCATCCATCGGCGTCAGCAGCGGATGGGCGCGCGCATAGTCGCCGCCCGGCTGCGCCGTTCCCACATCGAACCGGCGCAGGTCCTCCAGCGTCAGATCCTTGATGCGCGGTCCCGGCCCGGTCAGCCAGACACCGTCCTTACGCGCCAAGCCCGCCTTCAATCGGAAATCGTGATGCACCACCGCCACGCCGTCGCGGGTCAATTGCACATCCAGCTCCGCCCCGTCGCAGCCGCGCGCTTTTGCATCCGAAAAGGCCGCCAGCGTGTTTTCCGGCATCAGGGCCGCGCCGCCGCGATGGGCGATGTTCCAGGGCTGCATGGCTTTTTATAGCGCAAGCAGGCGCATCCGTCGCCCGCCCGTGCTAAGCACCCCGCGCCATGACGATTGTTTCCACCACATCCCGCCGCCACGCCTGGACGACGGAGGCGCGCGAATTGCTGCGCTTGGGCGTCCCGCTGGCCGCCACCCAGCTGGCGCAGATGGCGATCCTGGCCACCGACACCATCATGCTGGGCCATTACAGCAAGGAAGCGCTCGCCGCCGGCGCGCTGGGCAACACGGTCTATTTTCTGCTGTGGCTCTTGGGCTGCGGCGTACCCATGGCAGTATCGCCCGTGATCGCGCATATCCAAGGCGCGCACGGCAACAGCCGGCCCGGCCGCGACCGCCGCGGCGTACGCACCGCCGTGCGCATGGGCCTATGGTCCGTCGCCATCGTCTCGCTGCCGCTGATGGGGCTGCTGTTTCTCACCCAGCCCATCTTGCTGTTCTTCCGCCAGCAGCCGCAACTGGCAGCGGATGCCGCCCTGTTCGCATCGGCGATCGCCATCGGCCTGCCCTTCGCTTTGGGCTTTCAGGTGCTGCGCAGCTTCTCCACCGCTCTGTCGCATGCCCTGCCGCCCATGGTGGTGCTGATCCTGGCCATCCTGTTCAACGCCCTGGCCGACTATGCCCTGATCTTCGGACATTTCGGTTTCCCGCGCCTGGGCATCATGGGCGCAGGCCTGGCCAGCGCCAGCTCCAACATCTTCGCCTTTCTGGCCATGCTCGCCATCGTGCTGGGGTTCCCCGTCCTGAAGCGCTACCGCATCCTGCACCGGCTGACCGAGCCCGACTGGAAGACCTTTCGCGAACTGTTCCGGCTGGGCCTGCCCATCGGCATCACCATGGTGTTCGAGGTGGCGCTGTTCAACGGCGCCGCCCTGGCCATGGGTACGTTGGGCCTGGCGCCTCTGGCGGCGCATCAGATCGCCATCACCATTCCTTCCATCACCTTCATGGTACCGCTGGGCATCGGGCTTGCGGCCACCGTGCGCGTCGGGCTGGCGGCCGGCGCGGGCGATGCTGCGGGCGCGCGCCGCGCGGGTTTTACGGCCATCGCCATGGCGGGCCTGTTCATGTGCGTCATGGCAATGGTGCTGCTGCTATGGCCGCGTCAGATCGCAATCCTGTGGTTGCCTGACATTCCGGCCAATGCCGATGTGCTGACGCTGGCGGTGGGCTTTCTTTCCATCGCCGCCGCGTTCCAGCTGGTGGATGGAATCCAGGTCGCCGCTTCGATGAGCCTGCGCGGATTGAAAGACGCCAGCGGGCCGATGTGGCTAGCGGGCGCGTCCTATTGGCTGGTGGGAGCGCCCACCAGCCTGCTGCTGGGCTTCACCTTCGGCATGCAGGGCACCGGCATCTGGCTGGGACTGGCGTTCGGGCTTTTGGTGGCGGCGGTGACGCTCACCGCCCGCTTTGCGGTGCTGTCAAAAAAACCGCGCTAGGGTAAAAACCAGCGCCAGCGCGATGATGCCCAGCACCGCGATCAGCACCCAGCGGGCGGGCCGCGAACGCCGTTCCTGTTCCTCGGCGATGGCGCGCGCGGTGTCGGGGTGCAGCCGCATGCCGCCTTCCGCCACCATCTGAGACAGGCCCTCGGCATTCTTGACCAGTTGCGGCAGATCCTGGGCCAGCTTGCCCAGCGCGCCCAAGGTCTCGCCCGCGCGGGTCAAGGCCGCTTCCGGTCCGATATTGTCGCTGACCCATTTTTCCGCGACCGGGCGCGCCGCCTGCCAGATGTCGAAATCCGGATCGAGCCCCCGGCAAACCCCTTCCACCACCACCATGGTTTTTTGCAGAAGAACAAGCTGCGGCTGGGTCTGCATGTCGAAACGGCGCGTGGTCTCGAACAAATGCCCCAGCAGCCGCGCGATGGAAACGTCCCGGGCGCTGCGTCCGAAAATCGGCTCGCCGATCGCGCGCAAAGCCTGGGCAAAGGTTTCAATAGAGTGCTGCGGCGGCACGAACGAAAACTCATAGTGCAGCTCAGCCACTTTGCGATAATCCCTCGACAGAAAACCGGCCAAGGTTCCGGCCATGAAGCGGCGCATTCCGGCATCCAGCCGTCCCATAATGCCGAAATCCACCGCCACCAAGCGTCCCTGCGCGTCGATGAACAGATTGCCGGGATGCATGTCGGCATGGAAAAAACCGTCGCGTAGCGCCTGGGTCAGAAAGCTGCGCATCACCAGCACCGCCACCTGCTTGGGATCGCGGCCCGCGGCGGCGATGGCCGCGGTATCGCGCACCGATACCCCGTCGATCCATTCGCTGGTCAAGACCGTGGCCGAGGTGCGGGTCCAGTCCACATGCGGGACACGAAATTCCGCCTCACCCCGGGTTTGTTCGTACAACTCGCTCGCCGCCGCGGCCTCCATGCGCAGATCCAGCTCCAGCGCCACCGATTGCGCCAAGGTTGCGATCACCGCCGTCAAGCGCAGCCGCCGCGCCTCGGCGGAAAAATTCTCGGCCGCACGGGCAATGAAGGCCAAGGCCTCCAGGTCGCGGGCGAATTGTTCGCGGACGCGGGGGCGCAAAATCTTGACCGCCACCTTGACCGGTGGGGTGTCGCTGGTCTGGGCGGCATGGACCTGGGCGATGGAGGCCGCGGCCAGCGCGGGCGCAAAATTCGCGAACAGACTTTCCACCGGCTTGCCAAACGCGCGGCTGATTTCGGCGCGGGCCTGGGTTTGCGAAAAAGGCGGCAAGCGGTCCTGCAAATGCTCCAGCGCGGCCGCCATCTCGGCGCCAACGATATCGGGCCGGGTCGCCAGCATCTGGCCCAGTTTGATATAAGCAGGTCCCAATCGCTCCAGCGCCATGCTGAGTCGCGCACCCGCATCGGGCTGACGCCGGCGAAAGGCGCGCGCCGGCCCGGCCAGCAGCCACCCCGCATGCAGAAGGCGCAAGGAACTGGCGAGTGCCTTCATCTAAAGGCGCCAGGCCGAATGCATGGCGGCGATACCGCCGGAAAGATTTCTCACCTTTACCTGTTCCAGCCCCGCTTCGCCGATCATCTGGGCGAATTTAGCCTGGGGCGGGAATCGGCGGATGCTTTCGGCCAAGTAACGATAAGACTCTTCATCCTTCGCCACCCATCCGCCGATCTTGGGCAACAGTTTGAAGGAATAGGCATCGTACAGCGCGTCCAAGCCCGGCACATCCAGCTTGGAAAATTCCAGGCAGAGAAAACGTCCGCCCGGCTTCAAGACCCGCCGCGCTTCCTTCAGCGCCCGTTCGATATGGGTGACATTGCGAATGCCGAAAGCAATGGTGTAGGCATCGAATTGCGCATCGGCAAAAGGCAGCGCCTCGGCATTGCCGCACACCCATGCGATGGCGGTCTCATTTTTTTCCGCCGCGCGGCGCACGCCTTCACCCAGCATCTGAGCATTGATATCGCAGACCGTGACGTCAATTTTTCCAGGCGCCGCGCCGCCGCGGCCACGCGCCATCTCCACGATGCGGAAGGCTATGTCGCCGGTGCCGCCTGCCACATCCAAGCTCTTCCAACCCGGCTGGGGATTGAGCCACTCCACCATGGCATCCTTCCAGATGCGGTGGACGCCCGCGCTCATCAAATCGTTCATCAGGTCGTAGCGCGCCGCGACCGACGAAAAGACCTCCTTGACCAGGTCTTGTTTTTCGCCTTCGGGGACGTCACGGAAACCAAAACTGGCGGTTTTCTCAATCATGGCGGGAACATAGCCGTACCCGCCGCAACAGGCTACCACCCCGCCCTCAAACAGCGAAGCAATAGGGCATTTTAAAAACTGCTCGCGACCCTGTAAGACCGGCCTATGCCCGAACTTCCCGAAGTCGAGACCGTGCGCCTGGGGCTTGAGCCCGCTATGCAAGGCTTTCGCCTGACCCATGTGGAGACGCGCCGGGACGATCTGCGTATTCCCTTCCCCAACGACTTCGTGGCCCGTACCCAGGGCCGCAAAGTGAAGGCGTTGCGCCGCCGCGCCAAGTATCTGCTGGCCGACCTCGACAGTGGCGAGACGCTGGTGATCCATCTGGGCATGTCGGGGCGCATGAGCGTCTACGCCAAAGGCGCGCGGCGCAAACTTGGCAACTATCTCTATGACACCGCGCCCGCTGCTCCTGACAAGCATGACCATGTGATATTCGAGACCGATGCCCCGGCGCGCATCATCTTCAACGATCACCGCCGCTTCGGCCTGATGACCCTGGTGGATACCGCATATCTCGAACGGGACAAGATGTTCAAACAGATCGGCATCGAGCCGCTGTCGGCCAAATTCAACGCCGCTGCACTGGCTAAGATGCTGGACGGCAAGAAAACACCCGTCAAATCGGCACTGCTGGACCAGAGATTGATCGCCGGATTGGGCAATATCTATGTCTGCGAGGCCCTTTTGCGCGCGCGCATTTCACCCAAGCGGCTGGCGGGCGCCATCAAGAAAGAACATTTGACGCCGCTGGTGTCCGCGATCAAGAAAGTGCTCAAGGACGCCATCGCGGCGGGCGGCTCAACCTTGCGCGACCATGCCCAGGCCACCGGCGATCCGGGCAATTTCCAGCATCATTTCCTGGTCTATGGCCGCGAGGGCAAACCGTGCAAACTGGGATGCAAGGGGGCGGTAAGACGCATTGTTCAGGCCGGCCGCTCCACCTTCTATTGTCCCAAATGCCAAATGTGAGGCATACCCCGGCTTTCTTCCCCCGCATGGCGAAGCCATTGGCAGGGGAAGATGTCGTAGCGAGGTGTCGGCGGACGCCGACCCAAGCTGCGACAGATAGGGGCAAAAAATGAGGCGCCGGTTATGAGCTATCAAAACATCAAGACAGAGGTGACCGGCGCCGTTGGTATTGCGACCTTGAACCGCCCCGATGCGCTCAATGCGCTGAACACCGCGCTGCTCAATGAGCTGGCCGATGCGCTGGAAGCCTGGGATCGCGGCCGTGACGTGCGCTGCATGATCGTGACCGGCTCCGAGCGCGCCTTTGCCGCCGGGGCCGACATCAAGGAGATGCAGCCCAAAAGCTATTCCGACATGTACCGGGAAAATCTGTTCGGCGATCAGTTCGACCGTATCGCCCGCATCAAAAAGCCCGTCATCGCGGCGGTCGCAGGCCATGCCCTGGGGGGCGGCTGCGAGCTGGCGCTGGTCTGCGATTTCGTCATCGCCGCCGACACCGCCAAATTCGGCCAGCCGGAAATCACACTGGGCATCATGCCTGGTTTGGGCGGCAGCCAGCGTTTGACCCGCATTGTGGGCAAATCCAAGGCGATGGATCTGTGTTTGACGGGACGCATCATGGATGCGGCGGAGGCCGAAAGCTGCGGCTTGGCCGCCCGGGTGGTGCCGGCCGATCTGCTGATGACCGAAGCTCTGAAGGCCGCCCAGAAGATCGCGGCCCAATCCTCGCCCGCCGCTCAGATGGTTAAGGAAGCGGTGGGCCGCGCCTATGAAACCACTCTGTCCGCGGGGCTGCATTTCGAGCGCCGTCTGTTCCACGCCATGTTCGCCACCGCCGATCAGAAAGAGGGCATGGCGGCCTTTGCCGAAAAGCGCAAACCGAGCTTTAAAGACGAATAGGGCGCTGCGGCCCCCTCGCCCAAGCTTGGGGGCGTTCGCCGGGCAATCGCCTGCCGGCGATTGCTATTTCCGGCTCACTTGTTGACCGCCGGGCCATCCGGAGCTATACGCGCCCCTCTTTTCGGCAGAATCCAAGGACGTCCCATGCCCAATATCGCCTCCGCCAAAAAGCGCGTCCGCACCGCCGCCAAGCGCACCGCCATCAATACGGCGCGCAAGACGCGGGTCCGCAGCTTTATCCGCAAGGTGGAAGAAGCCATCGCCTCGGGCGACAAGCAGGCGGCCTTGGCCGCATTGAAGGCCGCTGAGCCGGAAATCATGCGCGGCGTCTCCAAGGGCATCCTGCACAAGAATACCGGTTCGCGGAAAGTGTCGCGCCTCACCAAGCGGGTCACCAAACTGTCAAAATAACAAGGTACTGAAATCTTTCGGATTTCAAATCCAGATCGGCCCGGAGTAAAAATCCGGGCCTTTTTATTTGTCCGTATGCAGAGTTCTCGAAAAAGCCATATTTCGCATCTGCAACACGGACTATTTGACAGCTAAGTGACTGATTCAAAAAAGCTTGATCACAAATGCGCTTTTTCCGTATACGGCACAACCATTTAGCGGAATTCACAAAAGCGAAAAATTTTTCGAATCAGGATGCTTGTTCGCAGTTTATTCCCTTGTGGGGCCGCGCAGCTTGAGCGTATCTTAACCAACCAATGGGGTGGACGCGGGACATGCCGAAGACTAGATCGAATAAAACAAAAATATTCGATAGTATTCGCTGGGCTTTTGGACGCATCCGAAAGCCCATAAGTCCCTGAAATCTTCCAATTATGACGTTTTTATGCTGGGCGAAGACCCCGGCAGCACCCGATTTGTCTCCAAGGCGCAAGCATGGCCCCTTCCTCCTCTCTCCCTTATGCCGGCGATGTCAGCGCTGCGGAAGCTTGGGAACGCCTCAGCGCCGATGCACGGGCTCAGCTGGTGGATGTGCGCACCGTCGCGGAATGGAACTTCGTCGGCGTGCCAGATCTTTCGCCCCTCGGCCGGCAGGCTCTTTGTGTGGAATGGCAAAGCTTTCCCACCGGCGCGCGCAATCCGGACTTTGTCGCGCAAGCTAGCCAAGCCCTGAACGACAAAGACGCGCCCGTAATGCTGCTGTGCCGCTCGGGCGCGCGCAGCCGCGCGGCGGCCATCGCCCTGACGCAGGCAGGGTTCCGGCAAGCCTTCAATGTCGCGGGCGGCTTTGAAGGCGATGCCGATGCGCAAGGCCATCGCGGCGCCACCAATGGATGGAAGGCGGCACATCTGCCGTGGAAGCAAGACTGAGGGAAATAGCCGGGCAGGAACACCTGACGGCGGCCGAAAAGGGTTTCGACCGATGGCCAAAGAAACAACAAACGAGCGGGTTACGACATGGTGCAGATAGGAAAAGCAATACCCGATTGGCGTGCGGCGTGGGCGGCGGTGCGCGAGCGGATGCGCCGGGAGCTTGGCGATCCGGTGTTTGACGCCTGGATCGGGCCGCTGAATCTGGAGTCCTTCGATGCCGACGAGCTCAAGATCGGCGCCACCAAACCTTTTGTGCGCAATTGGGTGGCCAATCATTATGTCGGCCGTATCGAAAAGGCTTTCCTGGCCGAAGGCTTCAAGCCGGCCTCGCTGGCGATCGTGATCAGCGCGACGCCGGCTCCCAGCATCGGCGGCGCCATTCCGCGCGAGGCCCAGCATCAGGAAACCCAGCCGGCCAGCGTGTCCTACATCTCGCCGCGCAGCGAAAGCCGCGTTGCGGACGAAGACAAGGGTCTGTGGAACCGGATGCTGCATCCCCAGCAGACCTTCGAGAGCTTCATCCCGGGCGCGGCAAACCAGTTCGGTCATAGCGCCGCCAAGAGCTTTGCCGATGGCCAGCAAGCCGAGATTCCGCTGCTGTACATCCATGGCGGTTTTGGCTTCGGCAAGACGCATCTGCTGAACGCCGCCGCTTTGGAATTCCGCAAGCGGGGCAAGCGCACCCTGTTCCTGCGCGCCGAGGACTTCATGCGCCATTTCCTGGGCGCGCTTTATCGCAAGGATACGCTGGCCTTCAAGGAAGAGCTGCGCACCGCCGAAGTGCTGATCATTGACGATCTGCAGCATATCTGCCGCTCCGCGGCCACGGCGTCGGAGTTTCTTTACACGGTCAACGCCTTTGCCGATCTGCGCCGCCGGGTGGTGATCGCCGCCGACCGCGCGCCCCAGGCGCTGGAAGGCCTGGGCGCGGATGTGAAATCACGCCTGGCGGGCGGGCTTTGCGTGGGCCTGGACAAGCCGGATCGCGACACCCGGCTGGCGATCCTCAAATTCCGCGCCGCCGAATTCACCCGTCACAAGCCCGATGTGATCTTGCCGGAACGGGTGCTGGAGCGCATCGCCGATCTGGAGGATGCATCGCCGCGCGAATTGATCGGCGTCTTCACCAAGCTGGCCACCTATGCCGACCTGACCAAGAAGCCGATCACCTTGGACGTGGCGGAGGAAGCCGTGGGCTTGCGCGCCGGGCCGGGCGCCAAAACCTCCATCGAGGACATCCAGAAAAAGACCGCGGAATTCTACAAGCTGGACGTGAAAGACTTTCATTCCCCCCAGCGCGCGCGCCGCGTCGCCCGTCCGCGCCAGGTGGCGATGTACCTGTCGCGCAAGCTCACCACCCGCTCCCTGCCCGAAATCGGGCGGCGCTTCGGTGGCCGCGACCACACCACGGTGCTGCATGCCTGCCGCCGCATCGAGGCCTTGATCGGCGAGGATGCCATGTTCCGCCAGGAGGTGGATTTCCTCTCCCAGATGCTGCAGCGCAGGCCCGAAATCTGACCGACCTTTGGGCAGCAAAAAGACTAGCCTTTTCAGGGACCAAAACACGCGAAAACCTCCGGTTTTTCGCGTGTTTTTTTTGGCCTGAACCCTAGTTTTCTGCTAGGGTTCGAGCCTTGAGTCTTGGGGCCGATCAGGGCTCTCCCAAACACAAGAAAAATGGGCATTTTCGGGCCGCCTCCGGTACCGGAAAGCGGATCAGCTAACCGGGCGGTGGAACGATGAAGATCAACGTCGAGCGCGGCGCATTCCTCAAGGCGCTGAACCATGTGCAAAGCGTGGTGGAGCGCCGCAACACCATCCCGATCCTCTCCAATGTCCTGATCGAGGCCGCCAAGGGCCAGCTCAAGCTCACCGCCACCGACCTGGACATCGAAATCGTGGAGGCCCTGCCCGCCGATGTGCTGCGCAACGGCTCGGCCACCGCGCCCGCTCATATGCTCTACGACATTGTGCGCAAGCTGCCCGATGGCGCCCAGGTCCAGGCCGAGCTGTTGTCCAGCGAAGGCGGACGGCTGGCGGTTTCCGCCGGCACCTCGCGTTTCGAACTGTCCTGCCTACCGCGCGAGGATTTCCCCCAGATGACGGCGGGCGCGCTGCCGCACAAATTTCGCCTGGCGGCGGATGACTTGAAGCGCATCATCGACAAGACGCGCTTTGCCATTTCCACCGAAGAAACCCGCTACTACCTGAACGGCATCTATGTTCATGCCGCCAAGGACTCCAAGCCGCCGGTGATGCGCGCGGTGGCGACCGACGGCCACAGGCTGGCGCGCTATGAACTGGAGCTGCCGGACGGCGCGGCCGACATGCCGGGCGTGATCGTGCCGCGCAAGACGGTGGGCGAGCTGCGCAAGCTGCTCGACGATGCCGATGGCGCGATCGATGTCTCGCTGTCCGACACCAAGATCCAGTTCGGCTTCAATGGCGTGGAACTGACCTCCAAGCTGATCGACGGCAATTTCCCCCCCTATGAGCGCGTGATCCCGTCGGGCAACGACAAATCGCTGGCGTTGGAGGCCAAGGAATTCGCCCAGTCGGTGGACCGCGTCTCCACCATCAGCGCCGACAAGACCCGCGCGGTGAAGCTCAATCTCAACAAGGACAAGGTCACCCTGTCGGTGGTCAATCCGGAAAGCGGCACCGCCACCGAGGATGTGGGGGCCACCTACAGCGCGGGCGCGCTGGAGATCGGCTTTAACGCCCGCTACCTGCTGGACATCACCAGCCAGATCGAGGGCAAGGAAGTGCGCTTCCTGCTCTCGGATGCCGGTTCGCCGGCGATCATTGAAGACGCGGAGGACGCGCGCACGCTGTATGTCCTCATGCCTTTAAGGGTCTGATTTGACCGTTGCATTAGACATGCATGCCGGCAGGGCGGAGCGTTCCCGCCTGGCGGTGACGCGTCTGCAGCTGACCAATTTCCGCTCTTATGGTTTTGGCGAAATCACCGTCAGCGGCGCGCCGGTTGTGCTGGCGGGCCCCAATGGCGCAGGCAAGACCAATGTGCTGGACGCCATTTCGCTGTTGTCGCCGGGGCGTGGCCTGCGCGGCGCCAAGCTGGCGGAACACACCCGCAAAGGACCTGTTGCAGCGGAGGAAACGCTTTGGGCCGTCGCCGCCACCGTGGCGCGCGGCGAGACCGAATATGAGATCGGCACCGGGCTGACCCAGGCTTGCGCCTCCCGGCAAGTGCGCCTGAACGGCGTGGCGGCGCAAAGCTCCGCCGATCTGGGCGACATCGTGCAGCTGATCTGGTTGACCCCGGCCATGGACCGGCTGTTCACCGAAAGCGCGGGCGGACGCCGCCGCTTTCTGGACCGGCTGGTGCTGGGCTTTGAGCCTGCCCATGCCCGCGCCGCCACCCGCTATGAAACCGCGATGCGCGAACGCGCCCGGCTGCTGAAATTCGGCCCGCGCGATCCGGCTTGGCTGGACGGCCTGGAGAATGAGATGGCGGAAGCCGGGATTGCGATGGCGCAGGCGCGCGCCGCCACGGTGGAGAAGCTGTCCCGCGCCCTGGCCGAACGCGGCGGCGCCTTCCCCGCCGCGTCCCTGGATTTGACCGACGAAATTCATCTTTCCAGCGCCGATGTCTTGCGCACCGCTTTCGCCGCGGGACGCCTGCGCGATGCCGAGGCGGGGCGCACCTTAACGGGCCCGCATACCACCGATCTTCACGTCCGTCACACCGCCAAGCGCGCCGATGCCCGCGATTGTTCCACCGGCGAACAAAAAGCGCTGTTGATCTCCATCATGCTGGCGGATGCGCGCGAGCTGGCGCGCAGCCGCGAGGGCCTTGCGCCCATTCTGCTGTTGGACGAAATCGCCGCCCATCTGGACGCGGAGCGCCGTGCCGCTCTGTTCGAGGAGGTTCATGCCCTCTGCGCGCAAGCCTGGATGACCGGAACCGATCTGTCGCTGTTCGACAGCGCGAAAGCGGATGTCTTCGACGTGCGAGATGGTGTGTTTCACCCGCAGAGGGCCGCATGATCCTCTGGCACAATTACCTGCTCTATTGCGGCCTTTACGCCATCGCTATTGCCACGCCGGGCCCCGCGATCATCGCCATCGTGGCGCGCGCATTGGGCAGCGGATTCAAATCGGCGGTTCCGGGCAGCCTGGGAATCCTGGTAGGCGACCTGATCTTGATGACCCTGTCCGCCTTCGGTCTGGCCATGGTGGCCAAAGCCATGGGGCAATGGTTCCTAATCGTGAAGATCGCGGGGGCCTTGTATCTGCTCTATCTCGGCTACAAATACTGGACGACGGAGGTATCGGACGACGGGACGCCGCAAAGCGCCAGCCGCGGTTTCCTGGCCTATCTGGGCCTGACCTTGGGCAATCCCAAGGCAATCGCCTTTTTCGTCGCTTTGCTACCAGTAGCGGTCAATCCGCGTGAACTGAACTGGATCGGTTATCTGCAACTCGTCGCCGCCACCTGTGTGCTGATCCCGGCCATCACGCTGGGTTATGCCGCTTTGGCGGCCCAACTTTCCCGCTTCGTCGGCAGCCGCAAAGCGCGCAAGCGGATCAACAAGGGCGCGGGCGCGGCTATGGCCGGTGCCGGCGCGCTTATCATCGCCAATTAGGGTCATGGTGAACTAGATGTCAGAACCCAATATGAATGTTTACGACGCCGACAGCATCAAGGTGCTGAAGGGTCTGGATGCCGTGCGCAAACGGCCGGGCATGTATATCGGCGACACCGATGACGGCTCGGGCCTGCACCACATGGTCTACGAAGTGGTGGACAATGCGGTGGACGAGGCGCTGGCCGGTCACGCCAACCGCATCGACGTAGTGCTGAATCCGGACGGCTCCTGCACCGTGCGCGACAATGGCCGCGGCATTCCCACCGACATTCACAAGGACGAAGGCGTGTCGGCGGCGGAAGTCATCATGACCCAGCTGCATGCCGGCGGCAAATTCGATGAGAATGCCTATAAGGTCTCGGGCGGCCTGCATGGCGTGGGCGTATCGGTGGTCAATGCCCTGTCGGAATTCCTGGATCTGCGCATCTGGCGGGGCGGCAAGGAACATTATATGCAGTTTCGCCACGGCGATCCGGTGGCGCCCCTCAAGGTCGTCGGTGATGGTCCCCTTGAAAATGGAAAAGCCAAGAAGGGCACCGAAGTCACCTTTCTGCCGTCACCCCTCACCTTCACCAAGACCGAGTTCGATTACGCCACCCTGGAACACCGGCTGCGCGAGCTGGCGTTCCTGAACTCCGGCGTTTCCATCACCTTGGCCGACAAACGCGGCGTCGAGGTCAAGGAAACCACCTTGCATTACGAGGGCGGTCTTAAGGCCTTCGTGGAATATCTGGACCGCGCCAAGCAGTCCCTGATCCCCGCGCCCATGATGATTTTGTCGGAGAAGGACGGCGTCACGGTGGAAATCGCCATGACCTGGAACGACAGCTATCACGAAAGCACCCTGGCCTTCACCAACAACATCCCCCAGCGCGACGGCGGCACCCATGTCGCCGGCTTCCGCGCCGGTCTGACCCGGGTGGTGACCAAATATGCCGACGAGATGCCGCAAGCCAAAAAGGACAAGGTGGCGCTGACCGGCGATGACTGCCGCGAGGGCCTGACCTGCGTGTTGTCGGTCAAGGTGCCGGACCCCAAATTCTCGTCCCAGACCAAGGACAAGCTGGTGTCGAGCGAAGTACGCCCCATCGTGGAAGGCGCCATCATCGACCAGTTGGGCGCCTGGTTCGAACAACATCCCGCCGAAGCCAAATCCATCGTCGGCAAGGTGGTGGAGGCCGCCGCCGCCCGCGAGGCCGCCCGCAAGGCAAGGGAATTGACCCGCCGCAAAGGCGCGCTGGACGGCGCATCCCTGCCCGGCAAGCTGGCCGATTGCCAGGAACGCGATCCCGCCAAATGCGAGATCTTCATCGTCGAGGGCGACAGCGCCGGCGGCAGCGCCAAGCAGGGCCGCAACCGCGCCAATCAGGCGGTGCTGCCCCTGCGCGGCAAGATCCTGAATATCGAACGCGCCCGTTTCGACAAGATGCTGTCCAGCGAAGCCATCGTGAATCTGATCACCGCGCTTGGCACCGGTATCGGGCGCGAGGAATTCAACGCCGACAAGCTGCGCTATCACAAGATCATCATCATGACCGACGCCGATGTCGACGGCGCCCATATCCGCACACTTCTTCTCACGTTTTTTTACCGCCAGATGCCGGAATTGATCGAACGCGGTCACATCTTCATCGCCCAGCCGCCCCTTTATAAGGCCACGCGCGGCAAGTCGGAGCGTTACCTCAAGGACGAGCCCGATCTTCAGGACCATCTGATCGCCGAAGGCGCGTCGGGCGCAGCCCTCAATCTGCACAGCGGCGAGACCATCACGGGGGCGCATCTGGACGAGTTGATTGCCCATGCCCGCACCGCGGTGGCAGCGTTGAACAATTTCCCCCGCCACTATCCACGCTTTGTGCTGGAGCAGGCGGCCATCTCCGGCGCCATGAACCCCGATATTCTGTCGGATTCGGCCAAGGCGGCGGACGCCGCCAAATACATCGCCCAGCGGCTGGACAGCCTCAGCGAGGAATTTGAGCGCGGCTGGCATGGCGAACCCACCAGCGACGGCGGCCTGAAATTCTGGCGCGAGGTGCGCGGCGTGCGCGAGGCCGTGGCGATTGACGGGGCGCTGATCGCATCCGCCGACGCCCGGCGGCTGGACAAGATGGCGGGGGAACTGCAGACCACCTACCTCAAAGCTGGCACCCTGAAGCGCAAGGACGAGACGCGGGAAATCCGCTCCCCGTCCGAGCTCTTGGAGGCGATCTTCGAATGGGGCCGCAAAGGGCTGACCCTCCAGCGCTACAAGGGACTGGGGGAGATGAATCCGGAGCAACTGTGGGAAACCACCCTGGACGAGAATGCCCGCTCCCTGCTGGTGGTGAAGGTCCAGCACGCCGATGAGGCGGGCGAATTGTTCGCCAAGCTGATGGGCGATGTGGTCGAGCCGCGCCGGGAATTCATTCAGGACAACGCGCTCTATGCGGCTGTGGATATCTAAAAATCCAAGGTTATTTCAGTTGGTTATGACGATATCTTCAGGGATTGCGCGAACCGCAATTCCCTGCTGACGGTGCCAACAACCTCCGCCGATGGGCCGAGGACAGCCCATCGGCCCCGACCGGCTTGGCCGGCGGTTTTGAACACCTCAAACTCCATTGTCATCCCCGGCGAGGACCGCGCGACAGCGCGGTCCGAGGGAAGGGGACCCAGGCTGTCACATCAAGCTCTTCGCCAGGTCATTCCAGACCGGATTTTCTTTTTCAATCAGCCGCACTTTCCAGGCGCGGTTCCAGCCCTTGATTTGCTTTTCGCGCTCAATGGCGGCGTTGATGTCACTATGAACTTCGTACCAGACCAGAACATCCACGCCATAGCGGCGGGTAAAGCCAGGAACAAGTTTCTCCTTGTGCTCGCCTAGACGCCGGCCAAGATCGTTCGTCACGCCGACATACAAAGTGCCGTTCCGTCCGCTGGCCAGAATGTAAACGAAATAGTTCTTCATCTCGCTTACTTCTACAGCCTGGGTCCCCTTCCCTCGCGCTCACGAATGTTCGCGCTCGCCGGGGATGACAAGTGAGTTTAACTTTTCACCTTCCGCTTGCGCATCGCAAGGGTCCGAAGCCTCAGCGCATTGAGCTTGATGAAGCCCGCCGCGTCCTTCTGGTCATAGGCGCCCTGGTCGTCCTCGAAGGTCACCAATTTCTCGCTATAGAGCGAATAAGGTGACGACCGTCCCACCACATCGGCATTGCCCTTATAGAGCTTCAGCCGCACGGTGCCGGTGACGAACTCCTGGCTCTTGTCGATCAGGGCCTGCAGCATCTCGCGCTCGGGCGAGAACCAGAAGCCGTTGTAAATCAGCGCCGCATAGCGGGGCATGATATCGTCCTTCAGATGCGCCGCGCCGCGATCAAGCGTGATGCTTTCGATGCCGCGGTGGGCGGCCAGCAAAATGGTGCCGCCGGGGGTCTCATAGACGCCGCGCGACTTCATGCCGACAAAGCGGTTTTCCACCAGGTCCAGCCGGCCGATGCCATTGGCCTTGCCCAGGGCGTTGAGTTTGGCCAGCAACGTGGCGGGCGACAGCTTTTCGCCGTCGATGCTGACCGCATCGCCCTTGTCGAAACCGATCTCGACGTACATCGCCTTGTCGGGCGCATCCTCGGGCGCGATGGTGCGCTGATAGACGATGCTGTCGGCTTCTTTCGAGGGGTCTTCCAGCACTTTGCCTTCGGAGGAGGAATGCAACAGATTGGCGTCCACCGAGAAAGGCGCCTCGCCGCGCTTGTCCTTGGCGATGGGGATCTGGTTCTGTTCGGCGAACTCCAGCAGCTTGGTGCGGCTGGTGAGATTCCATTCCCGCCAGGGCGCGATCACCTTGATGTCGGGCTTGAGGGCATAATAGCCCAGTTCGAAACGCACCTGGTCGTTGCCCTTGCCGGTGGCGCCGTGGCACACCGCATCGGCGCCGACCGCCTCGGCGATCTCGATCTGCTTCTTGGCGATCAGCGGCCGGGCGATGGAAGTGCCCAGCAGATAGACGCCCTCATAGACCGCATTGGCGCGGAACATGGGAAAGACGAAATCGCGCACGAATTCCTCGCGCAAATCCTCGATGAAGATGTTGCTCGGCTTGATGCCCAGGGTTTCAGCCTTCTTGCGCGCGGGCTCGATCTCCTCGCCCTGCCCCAGATCGGCGGTGAAGGTGACGACTTCGGCGCCATATTCAGTCTGCAGCCATTTCAAAATGACAGACGTGTCCAGCCCGCCGGAATAGGCGAGGACGACCTTTTTGATGTCTTTCTTGGACATGTCCCGGAACCCTGAAAATCGCGCGGACTATAGGGATTTGAGACCCAAAATCCACCCCTGCTAGAGCTTGCCTGCCAGCCAGAAAATCAGGGTCAGGATCAGGCTGACCAGAATGCAAGTGGCGATGGGGAAGTAAAAGCCGCCATGCTCGCCCTGCAGGACGATATCGCCCGGCAGGCGGCCCAGTCCCAGGCGTGACAGATACGGCCACAATAATCCCGCCGCTACCAGGACCACGCCCAGCGTGATCAGCAGCCTCTGCATCAATGCGGCATCCGGGCCAGTTGGCCGGACTGGATGTCGGCGAGCTTTTCCGCAGCGAGCCGTGCCGAAGCCCGCTCTTTCACA
This sequence comes from Rhizomicrobium sp., assembly GCA_035251935.1. Classification (GTDB taxonomy): domain Bacteria; phylum Pseudomonadota; class Alphaproteobacteria; order Micropepsales; family Micropepsaceae; genus Rhizomicrobium. The sequence continues at coordinate 59,462 of DATFDR010000025.1, forward strand.
CTCTCGCTCTTGAGCTGGCCGCAGGCCGCCATGATGTCGCGTCCGCGCGGCGTCCTGACCGGCGAGGCATAGCCGGCCCGGTTCACGATCTCGGCGAATTTCTCGATTTGGTTCCAATCCGAACATTCATAGGGCGCGCCCGGCCAGGGATTGAAGGGAATGAGATTGATCTTGGCGGGAATCCCCGCCACCAGCTTCACCAAGGCGCGCGCATCGGCGAGGGAATCGTTCACGCCTTTCAGCATCACATATTCAAAGGTGATGCGCCTTGCGTTCGAGGCGCCCGGATAGGTGCGGCAGGCTTCGATCAGTTCGGCGATGGGATATTTCTTGTTGATCGGCACGATCGCGTCACGGATCTCGTCTGTCACCGCATGCAGCGAAATCGCCAGCGACGAGCCGATCTCGTTTCCGGCACGCGGGATCATCGGCACCACGCCCGCGGTGGACAAGGTCACCCGGCGCTTGCTGAGCGCCAGCGCGTCGCCGTCCATCACAATGGCCAGCGCCGCTTTCACGGACTCGAAATTGTAGAGCGGCTCGCCCATCCCCATCATCACGATATTGGTGACTTTGCGGTTCGGTGCTGTGCTGGGCCAATCCTCCAGCGCGTCCTTGGCGATCAAAAGCTGGCCCAGAATCTCGTCGGGGTTCAGGTTACGCACCAGCTTCTGGGTGCCGGTGTGACAAAAGCGGCAGGTCAAGGTGCAGCCCACCTGGGAGGAAACACACAAGGTGCCGCGATCGCTTTCGGGAATATAGACGGTCTCGAATTCGATCCCCGGCCCCGTCTTCAGCAGCCATTTGCGGGTGCCGTCTTCCGAAACCTGCGCCGTGACGATTTCGGAGCGCGCCAGGGTGAAGGAATTCTCCAAAAGGCCGCGAAAATCCCTGGCCAGATTGCTCATCGCCGCGAAATCACGCGCGCCATGGACATAGATCCAGTTCCACAACTGATTCACCCGCATGGGAAGGGATTTTTCCGGCACCCCGGCCGCGCGCAACGCCGCCTGCAGCGCCGCGCGCTCCAGACCGATCAAGGAGGCCTTGGTCTCCATCACATCTGGCAGACGGCGTGAATCTTGGCCAGGGCATCGTTGAAGCCGGCCAAGCTGTAAGTGTCGCTGGTCTTGGTGCCGCGCTGGGAAATGCCGCTGGCCACCGCCGACACGCCGTCCTGCATGGCGGCAATCAGGCGCGGATTTTCGCCAAGCTGCTGCAGCCAGGCGCTGCCTTCCTTACCGGTGTTCTTGATGAAGAAGGTGAACTTGTCGCCGCCGATGCCCAACGCCGCCGCGCCGCCTTCCTTGCCCTGATAGCCGTAGACGATCTGGGGCTCGGCCTTGATCTTGCGGGCGGGCCAATCGGACACCATCAGATAGATCGCGCCGCGCTTGGCGGTCTTGGGCCGCGTGGCGCGCGGGCGGGACAAGGCAAAACAGGTCATCTCGGAACCGGACCCCGAGGAATAGGTTGTCCAGTTGCCGAACACCCCGAGCAGCAAGGCAGGCTCGGCGGCCGCCGGCAACGGCGTGGCCAGGCTCAATCCCAAGAAAATTCCCAAGACCTTGTTCATTTCATCTCCGCTCAGTCGATTCGGCGCAAAAATTGCAGCAAAATCGGGCGTTTGTGTGATTGGCGGGGAAGATAGCGGAGAGCGGCCCGCCCCCGCAAGTTGCCTGGTTTGTACGGTTTCCGCGCAGCCGCTCGCCCAAGCTCGCGGCGCTCGTCGCTCGAAACCGTTCACTGAACGGTTTCGCGGCCTTCGGCCACCGCTCCTCTCACTCGCGCAGACCATAACCTTTGGCGTAGAGGCGCCAAACCGTCAGGCTCAACACCACCAAGAAGAACAAGGTTAGGCCCGCGCCCAAGCCCGGCGGGGTTTCGTCAAAACCGATCATCGCGCCGCGAATGCCGTTGATGAAATAAAAGAAGGGATTGGCCCAGGCCAGCCAGCGCAGCCATTCCGGCAGCATCTCCACGGTGTTGAAGACGCCGCCCACCATGGAGAGCGGGGTGAGAAAAAACACCACCGGCATGTTGAGCTGCTCGAAACTCTTGGACCACAAGCCGACAATGATGCCGAGGAGGCCGAACACCGCCGACACGCTCACCATCCAGAACAGGAAGGCGGGCCAGGATTCGATATGCCCCGCCCCAAAGCAAAGTCCCATCAGCAAAATACCCACGCCGGTGACCGTGGCGCGCACCACCACCACCGACAGGCTGCCCGCGATCATTTCGGCATAGGACAAGGGCGCGACCAGCGTTTCCTCGATGAAGCGGATAAAGCGGGAAAAATAGATTGCCGAGGAAGATTGCAGGAAGGCGGCATTGACCACGTTCAGCATCACAATGCCGGGCAGCACGAATTCCAGATAGCGGTGACCGCCGATCTCGGTGATCCGTCCCCCCACCACAAAACCGAAAATGAAGATGAACAGCAGTGCCGAGATCCAGGGCGCGATAAACGCCTGGATCGGGACCCGCATCATGCGCGACATCTCGCGCCGGATCATGGTGTTCAGGCCGATCCAATTGATGCCCATGGGTTCTCGGATGGCCATGGTTATTGACCCGCCACATGATCGGCTTCGGCGCCGGTCGCGATCAGATAGGCATTTTCCAACCCGCCCGGCGCGCCCGCGATCTCGTCCTTGGTGCCTTCGCGCGCGATCCGGCCCTTGGCCACAATGGCAATCTGGCGGCACAGACGTTCCACCTCTTCCAGATAGTGCGAGGTGAGGAAGATGGTCTTGCCGTCCCGGTTGATCTCGGCCAGATAGCGCCACAAGACCCGGCGCAATTCCACATCCACGCCCGCGGTGGGTTCATCCAGGATGATCAGTTTGGGATCGTGCACCAGGGCGCGGGCCAAAACCACGCGCCGCTTGAGGCCGCCGGACAATTCGCGGAACTGCTTTTTCTGATGCGCCACAAGATCGAAGCGCTCCATCAGCATGTCGATGCGCTCCTTGCGGGCGCGCGCGGGCATGCCGAAATAACCGCCCATCCAGTCCACGATCTGACGCGCATTGGCAAAGGGATCGACATTGAATTCCTGCGGGCAAAGCCCGACCAAGCGCCGCGCCTCGCGATAATCCTCTACCGCATCCAGGCCGAAGATCTCGATTTTTCCGGCGGTGGGTTCGGCGATACCGGTGATGCAATGGATGGTGGTGGATTTTCCCGCGCCGTTGGGACCCAGAAAGCCGAAAAATTCGCCTTCCGGCACGATGAGGGAAATATCCTCCACCGCGACGGTACCGCGGCGATAGACCTTACGCAGATTGGTGATTTTCAAAGCCGGGGGAGACATCACCCACTCTTACCCCCTCCCCGCTTGCGCTCGCAAGCGCGGCGCTAACATGTTCAATCAATAGTCGCGCGGCTTCGCCAAGGGCGCGCCCCAGTTATGCAACGGCGGAAGATCGGCGTCTTCCCCGCCGGGTGTCACGGGCCGTCCGCCATAGCCGCCCAGATTCACCAACCGGTCATACAACACGATGGCGCCCGCCATGCCGACATTGATGGAAAAGCGGGTGGGAATCTTCACGACGAATTCGCACAGCGACAGCATCTGGGGCGACAGGGAATAGCGCTCGGCCCCGAAGACATAAGCAGCGCGCATGGGATGGCGGAAGCGCGGCAGCTCCACCGCCTCATCGGTGATCTCCACCCCGACCAGCCGGCAGCCCAGCGGCAGGCGGAAATCATCCGGTTTGTCGAAGGCATAAAACGGCAAAGCCCCTTGCGCCCGCGAGGTATCGCTGTTGGCGTCGGACAACTTCAGGCGCGGCGCAATGGAGAAGAAAAAGCTGGCGTCAAAGGCGTGCGCGATCCGGACCAGATTGCCCAGATTCATCGGCTTGGAAACGCCTTCGACGCCGACTCCGAAATAACCGCGCAAGATTCCCCAATGAGTCGAAAAACCGGGGGAAGTTCTAGCACACTCCTATTGTTTCTTGGCCTTCGCCGCCGCTGCCGCCTCGGCATCGACCTTGTCCAGCGCCGGGGTTTGATATTCCACGCTCTGGATGACGCATCTGTTGGGTCCGATGACATCGCGCTGAATCACGGAATCGCCCCTTGCGACACAAGACAAGGTGCCCACGCCTTCGGTCTTGAACCCAAGCTGAAGATGATGTTGCAGATTATGGCAGGCGCCCATGAAATTCAGGCGATAACGTTTGTTCGCCAGGTCGGTGACAATCAGCGAGCGGTTACCCGGCACGGTTTTGAAGTCATAGATGTTGCGTTGGCGCAGACAGGGCGGGTCCGATGGTGCGGGCTGCGCCGCAGGCTGGGCAATGGCCGGTACCGCAATGCAAAGAAGCACGGCAATCAAAAGAGAACGAGTCATACGATCCTCCATGCGCCCTCGGGTCCACTCTACTACGGCCGACGTAGGGGGCAAATCAAATTTGCCTTGCATGGATGCAGGGCTAGCGGACGCCCCAGAAAAAGAGAATATCCACCGGCGCATGTCCAAACCCAGCCTCCGTTCCCGCCTGCATACCGCGCCACTGCTCAAGCAGTTGGGGCCCGGCCTGATCACCGGCGCCGCGGACGACGATCCCAGCGGCATCGCCACTTACAGCCAGGGGGGCGCGCAATTCGGGTTCCACCTGCTCTGGACCCTGCTGCTGACATTTCCGCTGATGACGGCAATCCAGATGCTCAGCGCCCTGGTGGGCCGCGTCACCGGCCAGGGACTGGCGTACAATATGAGCCAGATCCTGCCCCGCCCTTTGGTGATGGGACTTTTGGCGCTGTTGTTCCTCGCCAATACCATCAATGTGGGCGCCAACCTGGCGGCGATGGGCGAAGTGGCCAATTTGGTCACGGGGCTGAATCAGCATGCTTTCACTTTGTTCTTCGCCCTGCTGTCTCTGGGGCTGCAGCTTTTCATTCCCTACCGCCAATATGCGCGCGTCCTGACGGTCTTGACCTTCAGCCTGTTCGCCTATGTGGCCATCCTGTTCCTGTTGCCGCTGGATTGGGCGGCGATCGGCGCGGGACTGATAGGATGGAACGCCGATCTGAACGCCAGCGCCGCCACCACCATTGTCGCCATCTTCGGCACCACCATCAGCCCTTATCTTTTCTTCTGGCAGAGCGCGCAGGAGGTGGAGGAGGTGGATCAGCGCGCCGACGAACATCCGCTGATCGAAAGACCGCGCGAAGCGCCGCAAGCCATCAGCCGTATCCGCATCGACACCATTGCAGGCATGGCCATGTCCAACCTTATCGCGCTGGCCATCATGATCGCCACCGCCGCCACCCTGCATGCCAATGGCGTCACCAGCATCAATTCCGCCGCCGACGCAGCCAAGGCGCTGGAACCCATTGCCGGGCGATTTGCCTTCGGACTGTTCGCCATCGGCATTATCGGCACCGGACTTCTTGCGATTCCTGTATTGGCTGGATCGGCAGGCTATGCGGTAGCGGAAGCGGCCGGCTGGAAGACCGGGCTGGACCGCATGCCCTGGCAAGCACGCGGCTTTTATTCGGTGATCGGCGCGGCTGTTCTTTTGGGTTTGGGCATCGACTGGTCGCCCATCGATCCCATCCAGGCGCTGTATTGGAGCGCGGTGCTGAACGGCGTCATCGCGGTGCCAATGATGGCCGCGCTGATGATGGTCGCGTCCAGCCGCCGCAGAATGGGAAAATTCCGCGCCGGCTGGGTGCTGGGAGGCCTAGGCTGGCTCACCACCGCCATCATGGCGGCGGCGGCGATCACCATGATATACGTGAATTTGCGCTAACGGGACGATTGCGATGCATATTCTGGGCTGGATTGTCTTCGGCGCTTTCATCGGCTGGATCGCCAATGCCGTCATGGGCAAGCGTGGCGGCGGCTGCCTGGTCAATATCGCCCTGGGCCTGGTGGGCGCACTGGGGGGCGGTTTTCTGTTTCAGCAAATCAGCGGCAACTTCAACTATGACCAGCACGGTCTCATCGTTTCCACCCTGGTGGCGGTGATCGGTGCTATTATCGTGCTGGCGATCTGGAACCTCCTCACCGGCCACAGGCCGCTGCGGTAACAATACAGTTATCATGGCCCACCGAAGTGTGGGCCATCCAGTTAGGTTCACAATAGTTCCGAAGAAAAAGCGCAGACGTCATCTGGGTGGCCCGCATTCGCGGGCCATGACAACGGAAGAATTTCCGGCCTACTTGTAGCTGTACTTCGCATCCGCATAACTCTGCTCCGCCGGCGTCACGCCGGTAACGCGGCAACTCTCACGGCGGCCACCGATGGTGGAGACCGCCACCTCATCGCCCTTGCCGATGCAGCGGGTCAGCGACTGTAGCGCCACAAGGGAGTCGCGGTAGATATGGATGCAGGTGGTGGTAATCCGCGCGGCGCGGTGGTCGCTGCCCAATGCGTTGCGCGCCAGCACATCGTGCTGGGCAAGCGGCCGGGCATTGTATTGATTGTGGCTGCTGGCATCGACACAGATGGAACCGGTATCGGCAAAAGCGGGCGTGGCGGCGGCAAGCAGGCTTAACAGAACGACATGTTTCATAATGCGCTCCTAACGGGTGCCCTTCCCGCGCGCCTTATAGCACAAAAAGATAGTTCCCGCGCGCCCGTCCTTGGCCGTCGCGGCTCACTCCGCCGCAGCCCCTCGCTCAAGCTCGGGGCGTTCGCCGCTCAAATCGATCCACCGGATCGATTTGCCCGGCCTTCGGCCGGTCGCGGCTCACTATGCAGGTAAATCTCCCCGCCGGCCTGTTTGAACTCTTCCGACTTCTTGGCCATGGCAGCGCGGATTTCCGCCGTGGACAGGGTGTCGTTCTTGCCCTTGGCGGCATCGCGCACTTCCTGCGAAATTTTCATGGAGCAGAATTTCGGCCCGCACATGGAGCAGAAATGCGCAACCTTGGCGCCCTCGGCCGGCAAGGTCTCGTCATGATAGAGCTGCGCCGTTTCTGGGTCCAGCGCCAGCGCGAACTGGTCGCGCCAGCGGAATTCAAACCGCGCCTTGCTCATGGCATCGTCCCAAATGCGCGCTGCCGGATGGCCCTTGGCCAAATCGGCGGCATGGGCGGCAATGCGATAGGCGATCACCCCCGCCTTGACATCGTCGCGGTCGGGCAGGCCCAGATGTTCCTTGGGCGTGACATAGCAAAGCATGGCGCAGCCGAACCAGCCGATCATCGCCGCGCCGATGGCGGACGTGATGTGGTCGTAGCCCGGCGCCACATCGGTGGTCAGCGGCCCAAGCGTATAGAACGGCGCCTCGTCGCAGGCCGCCAACTGGCGGTCCATATTTTCCTTGATCTTGTGCATCGGCACATGGCCGGGGCCTTCGATCATCACCTGCACGTCATGGCGCTGGGCGATTTTGTTGAGCTCGCCCAAGGTATCCAGCTCGGCGAACTGGGCGGCGTCATTGGCGTCGGCGGTCGAGCCGGGGCGCAATCCGTCGCCTAGCGAGAAGGACACGTCATACTGCTTCAGCAATTCGCAGATGTCTTCAAAGTGCGTATAGAGGAAATTCTCCTTGTGATGCGCCAGGCACCATTTGGCCAGGATGGACCCGCCGCGCGAGACAATGCCGGTGACGCGGTCCGCCGTCAGCGGAATATGCGCCAGCCGCACCCCGGCATGGACGGTGAAATAATCCACCCCCTGCTCGCATTGTTCGATCAGGGTGTCGCGATAGATGTCCCAGGTCAGCTCCTCGGCGACGCCGCCGACTTTTTCCAGCGCCTGATAGATCGGCACCGTGCCGATGGGGACCGGGGAATTGCGCACAATCCATTCGCGGATGGTGTGGATGTGGCGGCCGGTGGACAGATCCATCACCGTGTCGGCGCCCCAACGGATCGACCACACCATCTTGTCCACTTCCTCGGCCACGCCAGAGGTCACGGCGCTGTTGCCGATATTGGCGTTGACCTTGGTGAGGAAGTTGCGGCCGATGATCATCGGCTCGGTTTCGGGATGGTTGATGTTGGACGGGATGATGGCGCGGCCGCGCGCGATCTCATCGCGCACGAATTCGGGCGAGATCTCAAGCGGGATGGAGGCGCCGAAGCTGTTGCCGTCGGCCAAGGCCGAGCGCCCCAGATTTTCGCGCGCAGCGATGAACTTCATCTCCTCGGTGATGATCCCCTGGCGGGCATAATAGAGTTGGGTGACATTGCGGCCCGGCTTGGCGCGCAAGAGCTTGACGCCGTCGCGCTTGAATTGCGGCACCGTCAGCTTCTCGCCCGGCTTCAGGCCGTCATCTTCTGGCTTGCGGTCGCGCCCGACATAGTCCTCGACATCGCCACGCGCCACAATCCAGTCGCGGCGGCGGGCGGCAAGGCCCTTCTCAATGTCAATCGTCACGCTGTCGTCGGTATAGGGACCGGAGGTGTCGTACAGCCGCACCGGCGGCTCGCCGCCCGACAGCGGCACTTCGCGGAACGGCACGCTGAAATTACCATGGGCAAGCATCAGCTTGCGCGAGCCGGGCAAGGCGCCACGGGTAATGGCCAAAGTCTTATCAAGAATCGATTTGTCGAGAATGGGCTTGTTCATCTGACCTCTCCCTACGCCGGTGTGAGCCGGATCAGGTTCTAAGGGATCCGCGGGATTGCGGTCTCAGCCCTCCTTCGCCAAGGCTTCGGAGGGCACCCCTGGGAAGCCTCGAAAATAGCGCGTCTCCCAGCCTTTTCAAAGGACCAATGTCTGTGGGTGTGCTACTTTCAAAGCATGGGGATGTTCCGGCTGGGCATATTGCTGGTTGCTTTGGCCTTGGCCGCTGTAGGCGGCTATTTGGTGCATTACAGCAACACGCTGCCAGAGTGGACTGACAAGGCCAGAGCCGAACATCTGATGACCGCTGATGGGCCAGCTCAGGATTTGAGCGGTTCTGAGCGGCAGGCGTATAATGACAACTGGTTTAAGCAGATGGATGCGTTGCGGACCCCAAAATGGCCCATGCTTGACCTGGGTTCGGGTCTTATTGCATCGGCAGCTATGTTGGCTGTGGGCGTAATACTTCTGCACATCAAGACAGTGGCAGACCTACCCAGCCTTCGCACTCCACATTGGCGTCTTCTTATTTTGGGGATCTGTATATTGGCCTGGTACCTACGAGCCCAGGCGATATCCTACTCGCTGCAACAAGACTATGACCGGCACATGTTTGCTTCATGGGCCGATTCCATCGGGATTGGTGTTGCCGGGGAAGCGTTGTTCCATCTGGTGGGGCTAATGGTTTTGGTGCCTCTCATTTGGTTCCTGGCATTGTGGCGCGCGCAACTGCCTGCCCGCCTTTGGGTTTGGGATCGGGAAGCGCCAATAGCGTCCTGGTTTTTCTCTATATGTGCCGTGATCGCACTCATGTTTGCTGCAAATGATCTCTTATACGCACTGAACTTCGGCCCATATCTCTTGGTGCCAGCGAGTTGGCTTTTAATTTATGGAACCCTGTGCGTACGCGCCGCAGCAATTTCCCAGTTCGCGCCCAAGCTCAACTTGCCGCAAACTGTTTGAACTCGCCGATCACCGCCTTGACCGCCGCCGCGACGATTTTTTCCCCAGCCTCGACACTGGCCTGGCTGGGATCGGAGCCGATGCGCCCATCCGGGAAACGGCGGCGATAGTCGTCGGCGTCCAGGATGGGGCCGGTGGGGGCGATCTTCGGTGTCATCGCCACCGATTTCACGGCTTGCGGATAGCCGAACCAGGTCACCGAGACTTCCGACGGCGTGGCATGGCTGCCCTCGCCCACCGGGAATAGCTGGCGGCAAAGCTCCATCACCCCCGGCAGTTCCCACCAGTTGCGCAAGCTACAGCGCAACGGGGGATGGTTGGCCCCGGCCCGGTCAAACGTGACCCCGTGATAAATTTCGGAAAACGCCGCGGTGATGGTGGCGATATTGCCGCCATGGCCGTTCAGCCAATAAATGCGCTCGAAGCCGTGGCGGGCGAGGCTCTGCGACCAGTCCAGCATCGCCGCGATCATGGTCGAGGGCCGCAAGGTGATGGTGCCGGGAAAGCCCATATGATGCTGCGCCTGCCCGACATTGAAGGTGGGTCCGACCAGAAAGCCGGCCTCGTCGCCGGCGCGCTTTCCGATGATTTCCGGACAAAGCGCGTCGGTTCCCAACAAGCCATTGGGACCATGCTGTTCGGTGGAGCCGATGGGGATCAGGATAGCCTTAGACCGGGCGAGATAGGCCTCGACCTCGGGCCAGGTGGAAAGATGGAGTTGCATGAGGACCTTGCAGGAAAGGACCCGATCATAGCACCATCGCATCAGGCACAAGCCCAAAAGAGCCTAAAGAGAAAAGACATGTCCGACAGCCTGATCCCGGTGCCGGAAGACTGGAAAAAACGCGCCTTCATGACCCGCGCCCAGTATGAGGCGGCCTATGCGGAGTCGGTGCGCGACCCCAGCGGCTATTGGGGAAAGGAAGCGGCGCGGCTGGACTGGGTGCGCCCTTTCACCAAGGTCAAGAATGTCAGTTGGGACCCTGACAATCTTTCCATCCGATGGTTCGAGGACGGGGCGCTCAACGTCTCGGCCAATTGCATCGACCGCCACCTGGCCAAGCGCGCCAATCAGACCGCCATCATCTGGGAGGGTGATAACCCCGCGAACTCCAAGCACATCACGTACAAACAGCTTCACGCCGAAGTCTGCAAATTCGCGCAGGTGCTGCAGAGCCGCGGTGTCCAAAAGGGCGACCGCGTCACCATCTACATGCCGATGATCCCGGAAGCGGCCTATGCCATGCTGGCCTGCACCCGGATCGGGGCGGTGCACTCGGTGGTGTTCGGCGGCTTTTCGCCCGACAGTTTGGCGGGACGCATCACCGATTGCGACTCCAAGGTCGTGATCACCGCCGATGAAGGCGTGCGCGGCGGCAAAGCCATTCCCCTCAAGAAGAACACCGATGAGGCCTGCGCCAAGGCGCCCAGTGTCACCAGCGTGATTGTGGTCCGGCGCACCGGCGGCGCCATCGCGATGAAAGCCGGGCGCGATGTCTGGTATCACGAGGCGGCGGCGAACGTGCCGGCTGATTGCCCGCCCCTAGCGATGGGCGCGGAAGACCCGCTGTTCATTCTTTACACCTCAGGCTCCACCGGCAAACCCAAGGGCGTGCTGCACACAACCGGCGGCTATCTGCTCTGGGCCGCTTACACCCATCACTATGTCTTCGACTATCACGAAGGCGAGATCTTCTGGTGCACCGCCGATGTCGGCTGGGTCACCGGCCACAGCTATATCGTCTATGGCCCGCTGGCCAATGGCGCCACCACCTTGATGTTCGAAGGCGTGCCCAACTATCCCACCACCTCGCGCTTCTGGGAGGTGATCGACAAGCACAAGGTCAACACCTTCTACACCGCGCCCACCGCCATCCGCGCCCTGATGCGCGACGGTGACGCGCCGGTGAAAAAGACCAGCCGCGCGAGCCTGCGCCTGCTCGGCACGGTGGGCGAGCCGATCAATCCCGAAGCGTGGGCTTGGTATCACCGCGTGGTCGGCGACAACCGCTGCCCCATCGTGGACACCTGGTGGCAGACCGAAACCGGCGGCCATCTGATCACGCCGCTGCCCGGCGCCACCGACTTGAAGCCTGGCTCCGCCACCCTGCCGCTGCCCGGCATCGTGCCCGAACTGGTGGATGCGGACGGCAAAGTTCTGACCGGCGCGGCCAGCGGCAATCTTTGCATCGCCGATAGCTGGCCGGGCCAGATGCGCACGGTCTATGGCGACCATCAGCGTTTTGCGGACACCTATTTCAAGACCTATCGCGGCAAGTATTTCACCGGCGATGGCTGCCGCCGGGACGAAGACGGCTATTACTGGATCACCGGCCGGGTGGACGATGTGATCAATGTCTCCGGCCACCGCCTGGGCACCGCCGAAGTGGAAAGCGCCCTGGTCGGACATCACGACGTGGCGGAAGCCGCCGTGGTCGGCTATCCCCATGACATCAAGGGTCAGGGCATCTATGCCTATGTCACCTTGAAGGCAGGCGTGGCGGCCAGCGACGCGCTGAACGAGGAATTGAAGAAATTCGTCGGCCATGAGATCGGGCCCATCGCCAAACCCGATGTGATCCAGTTCGCGCCCGGCCTGCCCAAGACCCGCTCGGGCAAGATCATGCGCCGCATCCTGCGCAAGATCGCGGAAGGCGACACCTCAAGCCTGGGCGACACTTCGACCTTGGCCGATCCCAGCGTGGTGGAAGATCTCATCAAAAACGCCAGAAAGTGAGGCTACTTCTTCTCCACCGTGATGGTGGCGGTAGGCGCTTTGACGCCCGCATGACTTTTGTAGTTGTCCCACATGAAGAAGCCCACAATACCGATCGCCACCAGCACCGCGCCCAACAAAAACCCGATCAGGACGTTGCCGCCGCCGCCGGAATTATCAACTTCTATGGCCATGCGTTCCTCCCGTGATACCCTTAACAACGGGTTCCGGGGGCACACGTTCCTTTAGCGGCGCGATAAGGCCCGCATAGCCGTCCATCGCCACGGCAAGGTCAATATCCTTTTGCGTCACGCCACCGGCGTCGTGAGTCGCCAGCGTCACCTCGATCCTGTTGTAGACATTGAACCATTCGGGATGATGATCCATCTTGGCCGCCAGCAAGGCGCAGCGCGTCATGAAGGCGAAAGCGGCGTCAAAATCCACGAACTGGAACTTGCGCGTGATGGCCTCGCGGTCCTTGGCCAGCTCCCAGTCCGGCAACCGCTTGAGCGCGTTTCTCAGCTCTTCAATCGCCAATTTCGCCATCGTCATATCCCCTCAACGGATAATCCTGTTCCACGCGATAGATGCTGCCGTCGCTGGTCAGCTTGCTGGAATATAGACAAAACGCATCCACGGTGAACGCCGTGCTGGTGTAAAGCGCATGCTCGGTCAGCCATTCGCGCACCTTGTCCAGGTCGGGATGGCGCAGCCGCGCCAGGGTGACATGGGGCATGAACTTATGCGCATCTTGCGGCTGGCCGACGCGGCGGATCGCACTGTCCACCTTGCGCGCCAGATGTTCCAGCAATTCGTTCTTGCGCGCCGCCGCCCACAGGCTATGCGGCTGCTTGTTGCCGAACTGGCCGACGCTGTGCAGTTGCAGGTCGAAGGCGGGCGCGTCGATCGCCGCCAGGGCATCGTCAATGGCGCGGGCGTCCCGCCCATCCACCTCGCCGATGAAACGCAAGGTCAGATGCAATTGCTCGCGTTGCTGCCAGCGCGCGCCGGGCACCCCGCCTTGCAGCAACATCAGCGATTGCGCGATCATCTCAGGAATTGGCAGAGCCACAAACAATCTCATGATGGGACCTCACGCGCGTAGCGGCAGGCGATTGCGCAACAACATCAGCACTGCGCCATAGCCCGCACCGGCGCAAGCCAAGGCCGCCGCCAGTGCCGCGATGTCGCCCTCATCCCGCAGCAGCCAGGCGCCGGCCCAAGCGCCCGCACCCGCTACCAGTGCCGCCAGCAAGGCCGCCGGCAAGGCGCGCAGGAATTGCGTCTCGATCACCAGCAAAGCGCGGCTCCTGCCGATCCAGGTGAGGACGCCGACATTGATCCAGGCACCGAACGCTGTCCCCAGGGCGATGCCCGCCACGCCCAAACCGAGGCCCCACACGAACACAAACTTCAAAGCGATGTTGCAAACCATAGCTACAACGGTGGCGCGCACCGGGGTGGCGGTATCATGCCGGGCGTAAAAAGTCGGCGCCAGGATGCGCACCAGCGCCATGGCGGGCAATCCGACACCGTAGGCGGCCAGCGCCTGCCCCGCCAAGGTGGCGGCTTCATGGTCGAAAGCGCCATGCGCAAAGATGGCGCGCATCAAGGTACCGGGCATAACCAGGAACGCGATCACGAACGGCAAAGTCAAAAGCAAGGTCAAGGCCGCCGAACGGTTCTGCGTCGCGTTCGATCCCGCATGATCGCCGCGCGCCAGCCGCGCCGACATGTCCGGCAGCAGCACGGTCCCCAAGGCGATGCCCAACACCCCCAGCGGCAACTGGTTCACCCGGTCGGCATAATAAAGAACGGTACGGCTGCCGGTGGGAAGGTAGCTGGCGATGATCGTGTCTATCAGGGGGGCCATCACCACACTGGCCTGACCGATGGTGACCGCGCCGATGGCGACAAAGAATGTCTTCATCTCCGGCGACCAGCGCGGCCATGACAGGCGCAGCCACAGGCCGGCGCGCGCACCCGCCCAGACAATGAAGATCAATTGCGCGACACCACCCAGCAAGACGCCCCAGGCCGCGGCATAGGCCGCATTGGGAAACCAATGCCACGCCACCAGGGCCGCGATCATGGACAGGTTGAGAAAATTCGACCAGGCCGCGCCGGCCCAGAAACGGTCCACCGCGTTCAACATCGCCGACAGCTGCACCGCTACCAATGTCAGCATCAAATACGGGAAGGTCACCCTGGCCAGGCTGACGGTCAAAGCAAATTGTTCCGGATCGTTGACGAAGCCCGGCGAGACGATGCGGATCAATTGCGGCATGAAGAGCAGCGCCAGCGCCAGCAACACCAATTGTATCGCCATCTGCCAGGCAAAGACCCGGTCGGCGAACTGCGCGGCGCCTTCCTTGTCGCCTTTGGCCTGAAGCGCGGCATAGCGCGGCAAAAAGGCGGGGTTGAGCGTGCCCTCGCCGAAGATGGCGCGGAAATTGTTGGGAAACAGAAAGGCCACGAAAAAGGCGTCGGACAGCATGCCCTTGCCCAGGATCCAGGCCAGCAGCATGTCGCGGCCAAAGCCGGTGATGCGCGAGGCCAGCGTGAAGCCGCCGACCGACAGCAGCTTTTTGAGCATCAACGCCCCATCTTCGATTGTGACGTCTTCGATTGCGAAACCAGCTTCTTCACCAAAGGAAGAATGCGCGCCACCATCACCTTCACACCCGCCGGATTGGGATGCATGCCGTCCGCCTGATTGAGTTTGGGATTGAGCGCCACGCCGTCCAGAATGAAGGGATAGAATAGCACACCGAACTCCTTGGCGAGACGGGGATAGATGGCGTCGAACTGCTTGACATAGTCGGCGCCCAGATTGCGTTGGGCCTGCATGCCGGTCAAAAGCACCTTGATCCGCGCCGCCTTCAATTTGGTGAGGATGGCGCGCAGATTTTTTTCGGTTTCCGAAGGGGGAAGGCCGCGCAGCATGTCGTTGGAGCCCAATTCCACGATCACCGCGTCGGGG
Organism: Rhizomicrobium sp.; assembly: GCA_035251935.1. GTDB lineage: Bacteria > Pseudomonadota > Alphaproteobacteria > Micropepsales > Micropepsaceae > Rhizomicrobium. Next base: position 74,661 of record DATFDR010000025.1, read on the forward strand.
CGATCGGCCAGCGACCAATCCAGCCGCGCCCGCCCGCCCGCCGAGGTGTCGCCCGAGACCCCGGCATTGGTCACCACCGCGTCTATCCCCTCCCGCTTGAGCGCCGCCTGAAGCTGGACGGTGAATTCGGTGCCGGGGGGAAGGCCGTAGCCCTGGGCCAGGCTGGTGCCCAACGCCAATATTTTTACGGGCGCGGCCGCTACCTGCCCTGATGCGGACATGATCAGAAGTAGAACTATGCTAAGCAGCGCTGCGCGCATCATTCCAGGTCAATTCCCAAATCGGCATGAACCATCCCCCGCCCGCCTCCCTGCTTCAACCCTCTCTTGTGCTGGAAGAGATCAACCTGACGCTCAACAGCCTGGCGGGGCCGGTGGATATTTTGAAGGGCGTCTCCTTGTCGGTGGAAGCGGGGCAGAGCGTAGCGCTGACCGGACCCTCGGGCTCCGGCAAATCCTCGCTTTTGATGGTGGCGGCCGGTTTGGAAAAACCCAGTGCGGGGCGGGTCACCGTCACCGGCACCGACATCACCCGCATGGGCGAGGATGCGTTGGCGCGTTTCCGGCTGGGCCGTGTGGGGGTGGTGTTTCAAAGTTTTCATCTGATTCCCACCATGACGGCGCTGGAGAATGTCGCAATCCCCTTGGAGCTGATGGGAAGGGGTGACGCCTTTGAACGCGCCGAACAGGAATTGCGCGCCGTGGGCCTGATCCTGCGCACCGACCATTATCCCGGACAATTGTCCGGCGGCGAGCAGCAGCGCGTGGCGCTGGCCCGCGCGCTGGCGCCGGGGCCGCAAATTCTGTTCGCCGACGAGCCCACCGGCAATCTCGATAGCGGCACCGGTGAAGGAATCGCCGATCTGCTTTTCGCCCTGAATGCCGAGCGCGGCGCCACGCTGTTTTTGGTGACCCATGAGGAAAGCCTGGCCAAGCGCTGCCAGCAAGTGTTGCGCATGGCGGATGGCCGCGTGATTGGCGATGCATAGCGTCCAGCTGGCGCTGCGCCTGGCCCGGCGCGAATTGCGCGGCGGCTTTGCCGGATTCCGTATCTTCTTTCTCTGCCTGCTTTTGGGCAGCGCCGCCATCGCGGGCGTGCAGTCCTTAAGCGATGCGTTTCTCACCGGCCTGCAGGATCAGGGACAGGTGCTGTTGGGCGGCGATGTTTCGGTGCGCCAGGTGCATCGCCCGGTGGAAGGGAAGGAGCGCGCCTTTCTGGACGCAAGCGGCACGGTGTCCCAGGCCGTTTCCATGCGCGCCATGGTCTATGCCCGTGACAACCAGTTCCGGCAATTGGTGGAATTGAAGGCGGTGGATGGGCGTTGGCCCTTGTTCGGGGCGCCGAAATTCACCCCGGCGCAACATTTGCGCGATGTGCTGGCCTGCGAGGATGACGGGATTTGCGGCGCAGCCGCCGAGAAAAGCCTGTTCGACCGCTTGCATGTGGCGCGCGGCGATCTGGTCAAGCTGGGCAATGCCACCTTCCGGATGATGGCGGTGCTGGACAAGGAGCCCGACCGCGTCTCCACCGGTTTCGAATTGGGTCCAAGACTGTTGATCTCCGCCAAGGGCTTGCCCGCCACGGGATTGGTCTCCACCGAAAGCCTGGTCAACTACACCTACCGGATCGCGCTCAAGGGTCCGTTGGGCACCCAGGTTCAGGCGCGCGCCGCCATCGCCGATTTCAAAAAGACCGCGGCCGAACAATTTCCCGAAGCCGGCTGGAATATCCGCGACCGCAGCGACGCGGCGCCCGGCATCCGCCGTTTTGTCGAACAGCTCACCATGTTCCTGACTCTGGTCGGACTGGTGGCGCTGGGCGTGGGCGGGGTGGGCGCAGGCCAGGCGATCTTCGCTTTCCTGGACAAAAAGCGCGCCGATATCGCCATCCTCAAGACCTTGGGCGCCAGCGGCGGCTTTGTCTTTTTGATCTTTTTCCTGCAGGTGATGGCGGTGGCGCTGCTTGCCACCTTGCTGGGCACCGCACTGGGTGCCGCTCTGCCCTTTGCCGCCGTCTGGCTTTATGGCGACACCCTGCCGGTGCCGCCCAGTTTCGGCTTCTATGTTGTGCCGCTCCTGCTGGCGATTGCGTTCGGTCTGTTGTCGGCCGTCGCCTTTGCCGTGCCGCCCCTGTCGCGCGCCCGCGCCATCCCGCCCGCCAGCCTGTTCCGCGATACGGTGGTGCCCGCCACGCCGGAAGGCCAAAATCTCTACCGGGGGATTTCGGCGGCGGCCGCGCTTTGCGTGGTGGCGCTGACCTTGGTGGTGGCGCCCTCGCGCAGCTTCGCGGCGGAATTTTTGCTGGGCGCGATCGGCGTGCTGGCTCTGCTGCGTTTGCTGGCGGAAGGCTTGCGCCGCGCCATCCGCGCTATGCCGCAGCCCAAATCGCCGCTGCTGCGGCTGGCCTTCGCCAATCTGGTGCGCCCCGGCGCCGCCACCGGCGGGGTGGTCACCGCGCTGGGCCTTGGTCTCACCTTGCTTGCCACCGTCACCCTTTTGAGCACCACCATCAATGCCCAGGTGGCGGATGCGTTGCCGGAGCGGGCGCCGAGTTTTTACTTCGTCGATATCCAGCCCATGGATGCGCCGGACTTCGACCGGATGGTCGCCGGTTTTTCCAGCGCCACGGATTATAAGCGCACGCCGATGATCCGTGGCCGCATCACCCATTTGAACGGCGTGCCGTCCGCCAAAGCCAGGGTCGCGCCGGGGGCCAAATGGGCGCTGAACGGGGATCGCGGCATCACCTATGCCGCCACTCCGCCGCCCGGCACCGTCATCACCGAAGGCAAATGGTGGGCGTCCGATTATTCCGGTCCCACCCTGATTTCGCTGGATCAGAACATCGCCCATGGCACGGGGCTAAAGATCGGCGACAAGATGAGCCTCAATGTGCTGGGGCGCGAGCTGGAGGGCCGCATCGCCTCGTTCCGCAAGCTGGATTTCACCACTGGCAGGCAGAATTTCACGCTGGTCCTGTCGCCGGGGGCGATCGACAAGGCGCCGCACGCTTTTCTGGCCACGGTCCGGGTCAGCGATGCCGAGGAAAACGCCCTGTACATGGCGGTGACCAGCCGCTTCCCCAATATCTCCACTGTGCGGGTCAAAGATGCCCTTCAACAGGTGCAACGCTTGCTCGCTTCGCTGGCGCGCGGCATCAGCGCCGCCAGCATGGTGACTATCTTGGCGGGCTTGCTGGTCTTGGCGGGGGCTATCGTGGCGGGCAGCCGCGCCCGGCTCTACGACGCCACCATCCTCAAGGTACTGGGCGCCACAAGGGGGCGCATCGCCCTGGTCTATGTCATCGAGTATGGCGTATTGGGCGCGGCAACCGGCGTCATCGCCCTGGGCGCCGGCACCCTGGCGGCCTGGGCAATCGCTTTTTCCATTCTGGATGTGCCGTTTATCTTCGACGCCCAGGCTGCGATCCTGACGGTGGCGGGCGGCGGGGCGGCAACCCTGATTTTCGGCCTTTTGGGAGCTCTGGGAGCGCTCAGGTCGCGCCCGGCGCGGCGGCTGCGGGCTGCTTAACTGTCTTTAATCTGTTGTTTTTAGGCATTTTTTGGTGGCCTTGATACAGACACACCAAATCACGATATAATGGGGGTCAAAGGAGTAACTCATGGCTGACTTCGACAATCGAATTGTACATGGCGCGACGACCGTCGCCGACACGATGGATATGGGCCTGCGGGCGCATATGCTGCGGGTCTACAACTATATGGTGGGCGCGCTGGCTTTGACCGGCACGGTTGCCTATGGCGTGGCGAATACGCCCGCGCTGCTCAACCTGCTCTTTCAGCAGACCCTGACCGCCAATGGCGTGGCAATGGCGCCCACCATGCTGGGTTGGGTGGTGATGCTGGCGCCCATCGCGCTTGTGTTCCTCTTGTCCTTCCGCGTCATGCAGATGAGCCAGGGCGCCGCCCAGGCCACCTTCTGGGGCTATGCCGCCTTGACCGGCGCCTCGCTGGCTTCGATCCTGATCATCTATACCGGCGCCAGCGTGGCGATGACCTTTTTCGTCACCGCCGCCACCTTCGGCAGCATGAGCCTGTACGGTTACACCACCAAGCGCGACCTGACCAAGTTCGGCAGCTTCCTGTTCATGGGCCTGATCGGCATCCTGTTGGCCAGTCTCGCCAACTTCTTCTTCAAATCGCCCGCGATCGATTTTGTCGTCAGCGTCTTGGGCGTGTTGATCTTCACCGGCCTCACCGCCTGGGACACGCAGAAGATCAAGAACACCTATTACGAGGTGGGTGGCGATGTCGCCGTGGCCGGCAAGGCCGCGATCATGGGTGCGTTGTCGCTCTATCTCGACTTCCTGAACATCTTCCTGTTCCTGCTGCGCTTCTTGGGCAACCGGCGTTAAGCCAGAACGATCAAAATAAAGAAAAGGCCCGGAGCGATCCGGGCCTTTTTTTGGCAACCACCGCCCACTGTCATGGCCCGGGAATCCGGCCATGACATTCAGGAATTATTGGCCAGCGCCTTCAGCAGCTTCTTGTCGAAGACCTTCAGCACCTGGGCCAATTCGTGACCGCGCTTGAGAATCGCCCCGCCTGCCGCGACCACGCTGTATTGGCCCTGCTTGGCGCGCAGCTTGGGGCGTTTTTCGATGCGGAACAGCGGCATTTCGGAGGTACGGCGGAAGGCCGAGAACACCGCCATATCGTCCAGAAAATCCAAGGCGTAATCGCGCCATTCGCCGGCGGCCACCATGCGTCCATACAGCGTGAGAATACGGTTGAGTTCGGGACGGTCGAATGTCACTTGCGGCACAGCCGCCACAGACATGTCACGTGCGCCTTTTTCCGCGATGGCGCGATGCAGCGATATCGGTTCTTCCACCATAGACGCAGAATGATGGAACGGGAACCCGCGCCCTGCAAGCGCGGAACTCCGTGATTCTTCCACAGAAGCATTTGCACCTTAGCGAAAATGTCATCTGTGCCCAGAAATGGTCATGATTGAACCATTGCCTTGTCGTTTTCCGGGACGAAGGTAGCGGTGTCGGTTGGTTGTGAGTCGGCCCGGATTAACAAGCCCCCCAGCCCCTTTCCGGGTCGGCGCCGCGCCAACCGACAGTTTCCTCCTCAAAACAGAATCACATCGCGGTCCGCGCGCACGCCAGCGCGTTTGCTGTGACTTTTAGCGCAGCGTGGCGATGAAGGCGCGTATCCAAGCCGCGTATTGGCCGAAAAGCCCGCCGATGGCGCCGATCAAGGCCGCAATCATCACGCCATACGGAAGAAACTGGTCGGGGCGGTCGCCCAGCCAGTTGGCCACGCCGACCGCCGTCAAACCGCAGGCAGCGCCGATCACCAGTCCGCCCAAGGCCCCCGCAATATAGCCCCGCGCCAGATCGCGGGCATACAGCAAGCCGGCGGTGCCCGCGATCATCATGCAGCCGAACAGCGCATAGTGAATCCGCAGCAGCGGCCGCAGATGGCTGGCCAGCATCAGCCCGGCCTCCAGCACCACACCCACCAGCAGGGCGCGACCCAGTATCTTGGAATCGATCAGGGCCCGGACAGCCTTTTTCATGGGGCAAGCCTAGCGTTTCCGGGGGATTGTTGCAGGAAAAAGCCGATTTCTCTAAGCAGTTCCCTATGGCGGAGATGACGGCCCGGGCCGACGACAGTTTCCTGCGCGACCTTTGGTACATGCCGGCGCTGGCAAACAGCCTCGCGCCCGGCCAGATGCGCCGCGAAATGATCCTGGGGGAGCCGGTGGCGCTGGGGCGGCTCCAATCCGGCGCGCTGTTTGCCTTGCGCGATATCTGTCCCCACCGCGGCGTACCTTTGTCGGCGGGGCGCATCATGGCCGAAGGCAGTGTGGAATGCCCCTATCATGGCTGGCGTTTCAAGCGCGACGGCCAATGCAGCAAAATCCCCTCCCTCACCGGTCATGAAGATTTGAAGGCGGACAGTATCCGGGTGCGCTCCTATCCGGTGCGCGAGCAGGATGGACTGATCTGGGTCTATATGGCGGCCAGGCCGGGCGGTGTACCGAAAAACGATCCGCCGCGATCCGGCAGCGAGCATGCCATGCGCTGGACAGAGACGCAGAGATTTCTTTGCGGCATCGATCATGCCGTGATCGGGTTGATGGACCCCGCGCATGGACCTTACGTGCACGCCCATTGGTGGTGGAAAAAAACGCCGCGGGTGAAAGAAAAACATTACGCGCCCCTGCCCAATGGCTTTGTGATGACTCCGCACAAGCCGTCCAAGCCGGTCTATAGTTTGCTGGGAGACGTCACCACCGAGATCAGCTTTGAGCTTCCCTCCACGCGGTTCGAGATCATCCAGGGCAAACTGTTCGGCGCGGCTTTCAGGATCGTGGGGCTGACCGTCTGCACCCCGCGCGACGCGGAGAACACCGATGTCATCCAAGTCTTTTGGTGGCCCGGCTGGCTGAATTTCATTTATCCGTTTTTCTGGGCCTTGGGCCGGACGTTCATCGGCGACGACCGCAGAATCGTGGAGCTGCAGCGCGAGGGCCTCAAGTTCAATCCCAACCTGATGCTGATCCAGGATTCGGACCAGCCCGCCATCTGGTATCACCGGATCAAGAAGGCCTGGGCGGACTCGGTCGAAAATGGCACGGAATTCGTCAATCCTGTGCAGGAACGAACCCTGCGCTGGAAAAGCTGACTGACCGCGCAATTCAGGGGTTGCGGCACCGGCCCGACCCGTCTAAACGGTCCCCTTAACCTACAACTTGGCAGGCCCAAAGCGCCCTCAAAAGCGTGGCCGGTTCGCGCGCGACCGAAGAAGCTAGATCATGCCCAAACGCACCGATATCCACACCGTCCTGATCATCGGCGCGGGGCCCATTGTCATCGGTCAGGCCTGCGAGTTCGATTATTCCGGGGCCCAGGCCTGCAAGGCGCTGCGCGAGGAAGGCTACCGGGTGGTGCTGGTCAATTCCAATCCCGCCACCATCATGACCGACCCGGACATGGCGGACGCCACCTATATCGAACCCATCACGCCGGAGTTCGTGGAAAAGATCATCGCCCGCGAACGGCCCAATGTGCCGCCCGGCAAGGTCTTTGCCCTGCTGCCCACCATGGGCGGACAGACGGCGCTCAACACCGCGCTCTCCCTGCGCAAGATCGGCGCATTGGAGCGTCACAATATCGAGCTGATCGGCGCCACCGCCGACGCCATCGACAAGGCCGAGGACCGCGAGCGCTTCAAGCAGGCGATGGGCAGCATCGGCTTGGAGGTGCCCAAAGGCATTACCCTCAAGGGCCAGTTGCGCCAAAAGAAAGACAGCGGCGGCAATCTTCTGTTCGACGGCAACAACGCGCCGGTGATGGAATTGTCGCCCGAAACCTTCACCAAGGCGCTGTCGGCGCTGGACCAGGTCGGCCTGCCCACCGTGATCCGGCCCAGCTTCACCATGGGCGGCACCGGCGGCGGCATCGCCTATAACCGCGAGGAATTCTTCGCCATCGTGGAATCGGGGATGGAAGCCTCGCCCACCAACGAAGTGCTGATCGAGGAATCGGTGCTGGGCTGGAAGGAATTTGAGATGGAGGTGGTGCGCGACAAAGCCGATAACGCCATCATCATCTGTTCCATCGAGAATATCGACGCCATGGGCGTGCACACCGGCGATTCGATCACCATCGCCCCCGCTTTGACCCTGACCGACAAGGAATATCAGCGCATGCGCTCGGCCTCGATCGCGGTGCTGCGCGAGATCGGGGTGGAAACCGGCGGCTCCAATGTCCAGTTCGCGGTGAACCCCAAGGACGGGCGCATGGTGGTGATCGAAATGAACCCGCGCGTGTCGCGCTCCTCGGCGCTGGCGTCCAAGGCCACCGGTTTTCCCATCGCCAAGATCGCGGCCAAGCTGGCCTGCGGCTACACGCTGGATGAACTTCAGAACGACATCACCAAAGTCACACCGGCCAGCTTTGAGCCGACCATTGACTATGTCGTCACCAAGATTCCCCGTTTTGCTTTCGAAAAATTCCCCGGCGCCGAACCCTTGTTGACCACCGCCATGAAATCGGTGGGCGAAGCCATGGCGATTGGCCGCACCTTTGGCGAGTCGCTGCAAAAGGCGCTGCGCTCCTTGGAAACCGGCCTGACCGGCTTTGATGAAATCGCGCTGGACACGGACCCCGCCGCCATCCGCGCCGCGCTGGCGCGCGCCACGCCGGATCGTCTCAGGCTGGCGGCGCAGGCGATGCGCTATGATTTTCCGATCGATGAGATCCAGCGCATCACCGGCTACGATCCCTGGTTCCTGGGCGAAATCCAAACCATCCTTCAGACCGAAGACCGCGTCCGCAAGAACGGGCTTCCCAAGGACGCCAAGGGGCTGCGCGCGCTCAAATCCATGGGCTTCTCCGATGCCCGCCTGGCCAAGCTGACCGGCCTTGCGGAAGCGGTGATCCGCAGCCAGCGCCACACATTGAAGGTGCGCCCCTGCTACAAGCGCATCGACACCTGCGCGGCGGAATTTCAGGCGCTCACGCCGTATATGTATTCGACCTATGAATCGCCCTTTAATTCTGACGTGGGCGGCGGCGAAGTGGCGTGCGAAAGCAATCCCACCGACGCCAAAAAGATCATCATCCTGGGCGGCGGACCCAACCGCATCGGCCAAGGCATCGAGTTCGACTATTGCTGCTGCCATGCCGCCTTCTCCTTGTCCAAGCAGGGCTATGAAACCATCATGGTCAACTGCAATCCCGAAACCGTCTCCACCGATTATGACACCTCCGACCGGCTTTATTTCGAGCCCCTGACTCTGGAAGATGTGCTGGAGATCATCGCCAAGGAACAGGCCAAAGGGACGCTGGCGGGCGTGATCGTGCAGTTCGGCGGCCAGACCCCGCTCAAGCTGGCCAATGGCCTGCGCGACGCCGGCGTGCCGCTTCTGGGCACCAGCGCCGACGCCATCGATCTGGCGGAGGACCGCAAGCGGTTCCAGGCGCTGCTGGAAGACCTGAAACTCAAACAACCCCGCAACGGCACCGCCATGACGGCGCAGGAAACCATCGCCGCCGCCAAGACTATCGGCTATCCGGTGATCCTGCGGCCCTCTTATGTGCTGGGCGGGCGCGGCATGGTGGTGGTGTCGGATGAAAGCGAGCTCAAAAAGCAGGTGGAGTCCGGCGAACTGTTCCGCATCTCGGGCGACAATCCGGTTTTGATCGACGGCTTTCTCAACCGCGCCACCGAAGTGGACGTGGATGCGATCTGCGATAAGGATGGCGATGTCTTTATCGCAGGCGTGATGGAGCATATCGAGGAAGCCGGTGTGCATTCCGGCGACAGCGCCTGTTCCTTGCCGCCGCGCTCCTTGTCCAAACAGATCATCGCGGAGATCGAGCGCCAGACTATCGCCATGGCCCGCGCCCTGAAGGTCCAGGGCCTGATGAATGTGCAATATGCCATCCAGGGCAGCGAGATTTATGTGCTGGAGGTCAATCCCCGCGCCAGCCGCACCGTGCCTTTCGTCGCCAAGGCGATCGGCATGCCGGTGGCGGCCATCGCATCCCGCATCATGGCGGGCGAAACCTTGAAATCGCTGAATCTGAAGAAACCCGCGCCCAAACACATCTCGGTCAAGGAGGCGGTGCTGCCCTTCGCGCGTTTCCCTGGCGTGGACACCATTCTGGGGCCCGAGATGCGCTCCACTGGCGAGGTGATGGGCGTCGACGAGAATTTCGGCCGCGCTTTCGCCAAGAGCCAGATCGGCGCCGGCACCAAGCTGCCCACCGGCGGCACGGTCTTCCTGTCGGTGAAGGACGGCGACAAAGACCTGATCGAGGCGCCGGCGCGCGAACTGCTGGCGATGGGCTTTTCGCTGATCGCCACCCGCGGCACCGCGCGCGCCCTGGAAAGCAAGGGCCTGCCGGTCGCCACCATCAACAAGGTGCTGGAGGGCCGCCCGCATGTGGTGGACGCGCTCAAGAATGGCGAGATCAATCTGGTGTTCAACACCACCGACGGGGCGCAAGCGCTGGCGGATTCCTCGTCGATCCGCCGCGCCGCCCTCACCCTGAAAGTGCCATACTACACCACCATGGCGGGGGCGGCGGCGGCCACCCAGGCGATTGCTGCGCTGAGGTCGGGCTCGCTTGAGGTCGCGCCGCTGCAGAGTTACTGATTGACGCGGAATAGTCGGTTTTTTTCGCGGCCGCTCGCTTGCTCGCGGTTTTGTGCAGGACCGCTCCCGGCCCGTCGCTTACGCTCCGGGCTTTCGTCACTCGAAACCGTCCACTGGACGGTTTCGTCCGCCTTCGGCGGACCGTTCCTCAACCCTTGAAGTCGCCCCCCTCCAGTCCTACTCTTAATCAAGTAGTGCTGACGTTCTTCAAGAATTTATCAGCAAAATCAGTGACTTAACAAATAACAGGTTCGGCAACCGGCAAGGTCCGGGGCTCAGAGCCTCTTTTTGCCGGACGGAAATAGACGATGGAAAAGATCCCGATGACCGCCGCAGGCTTCAAGGGCCTGGAGGATGAGCTGAACCACCTCAAGAATGTGGACCGCCATGAGATCATCAAGGCGATCGCGGAGGCGCGCGCCCATGGCGATCTGTCGGAGAATGCCGAATATCACGCCGCCAAGGAACGCCAGAGCTTCATCGAAGGCCGGGTGATGGAACTGGAAGACCAGATCGGCCGCGCGGATGTGATCGACATTTCCAAACTGTCAGGCTCCAGCGTCAAGTTCGGCGCCACCGTCACTCTGGTGGACGAAGACACCGACGAGGAGCGCAAATTCCAGATCGTGGGCGATGTGGAATCCGACGCCCGCAAGGGGCGCATTTCGCTGTCCTCCCCGATCGCCCGCGCCTTGATCGGCAAGAGCAAGGGCGACACGGTGGAAGTGGCGGCGCCCGGCGGGGCGCGGTCTTATGAGATCGTGAAAGTGGAGTTTAAGTAGCGTCGGTGTCATGGCCCGCGAATGCGGGCCACCCAGATGACGTCTACACTTTGTTCTCTAAGAAATATCGCGAACCCAACTGGGTGGCTCACACGGAGTTTACACTCCGGCCGCGCTTCGCGCGGACCGGGGTGGTGGGCCATGACCGTTTTGATATGGTTTCTACCGAGCTCAGATCACCCCCGGAATAAACCGCTTGGTGCGCGCCCGATACGCGCCATATTCCGGAAAGGCTTCCGCCAACACCAGTTCCTCGAAATGGCTGCGGGCCCACAGCAAGGCCAAAACCGTTGCCGCAAGCACCCACGACCAAGGCGCCTGAAATTGCAGCGCTGTTCCCACAATGGTGATCATCTCCACCGCGTACAAAGGATGGCGCGCATAGGCATAGGGTCCCGCGGTCACCAGCTTGCGCGCCTCCGGCATGATCGAGAAGCTCTTGCCCAGCCGCCACAAGACCAGGAACGAGCCCAGGCTGCCGACCCCGATCAGGACCGCCGCCAATATCTGCATGGGAAGGCTGAGCGTGGCCACCGGCACCTGCAAGATGCCCACGCCCATGAAGGTCCCCAGAAATGCAAACAGACGCGGCAACACGCCCTTGGACTTGGCGATGGGAGGCGCGCGCACGATCAACAGATAGACCAACAGCAAATTGAAGGCGATGACCGCCAAGAGCGAGAAGAATTGCACCCAGATGAACAAGGACGCCGAACCGGAGGCCATCAAGACGGCGTCATGCGCCAGGGTGGCACGCAATTGCATCGCGCCATAGACGAACCAAAGGATCAAAGGCAGCGCCGCAACCGTGTCATAGGTCTTGGTCTGCCTCGCCCTCAGCAGGCGGGGATCGCTTTCGCCGGGCCTCAGCGCCCAGAGCAGCAGCGCCACCCATCCCACGCCGAAATTGACAATCACGCTCACAAGCAGCGTGCCAGCCAAATCACCGGCCTGAACCGCAAACAGGCCGGGAAAAAGCGTCTGCAGGATCGCACTCTGCACGAAGGTCAGGCAAAGATTGAGAAGCAGGATAGCCCAAAACCGTTTCTGGCCCTTGAGGAAGGACAAGATCGCCGGCAGGAAATACAGAAACAAGCCGATTGCGATGCCCAAAAGAACGGTGCCGTTCACTCGCCCGGTTGCGATGCCATTCCAAACCGATTGCAGCATGATCCCCCTGCCCCGCGCTCAAGCCCGTTTCGTTTTATGCCGTCTTATTCTTTGGGCCGCCGCGCCAGAACAGCCACAAGTTCGGCGACCTCGACGAACTTCCCATCCGGCGCCCATTCCCGCAAGGCCGGCTCAAGACGCGCCGCCAGCGCTTCCTGGCCCGCGCCGGCATTTTGGGACATGGACAAGGCGCGTCCCACGATATCCTCTATGCCAAGCGCGTGGCGTACGGTGACCGAAAGACCGTCCAACTGGTTAAAGGCGGACGCGAACAAAAATGGCTCATACCGTTTATGCCCGCCTTCCCGCGCGGCGGCGCCCGCTTGCCGCCGGTGCTTTTCCTGCGCATCGCATAGGATCTTGAACCAGCCATTCTCGGACACCGGCGGGTGGGAATCGTGAAACAGCACCACCCCGCCATCCGGGGTCACAATCTGATCCAGCATGGCGAGGGTTTTGGCGCGGTTCATCCAATGAAAAGAACGGCCCATCACCACCAACCGGAAAGGTCCCATGTGCGCGGTCAGGTCTTGTGAACCGCCGCGAATCCAGGTCACCGCGACACCGGCTTCCTGCGCGGCCATTTGTGCGGCGGCCAGCATTTCCGGCTCGGGGTCCATGGCAGTCACGGCCATCCCCGCCTGCGCAAAAGGGATCGCCAACATCCCCGTGCCACAGCCCAAATCCAAGACAGCGTCCCCCGGCTTCAGGCCAGCCAAAGCCGCGACCCGGGCGATCAACCGCTCGGGATAGGCCAGCCGGTAGCGCAGATAATGGGCTGCCGCACCGGCAAAATCCGGCCGCCCCTGCTGGTCTGTCACTTTGGGAACCTTTTAGACTTTGCTTTGTTGATCATGGGCTTATACTGCATCCTTATAAATAACAGGCGCGAGGAGTTTTGGGGCCTGAGCAGGAGCGAGGAGCGATGTGGGCAAAAGAGCCCATGAGCGACGAGCGACGCACTCAGGACCCAAAAAGAACCGCGCCGAGCAGGTTTTTTAATGGCCAATATCGCGCTAGTCGACGACGACAAAAACATCCTGGCTTCCGTCAGCATGCTGCTGGAACAGGAAGGCTACCATGTCCGGACCTTTTCGGACGGCGCCGCGGCGCTGACCGCCTTGACCACCACCCCGCCCGATCTTGCCATTCTCGACATCAAGATGCCGCGCATGGACGGGCTGGAGCTGCTGCGCCGCTTGCGCCAGGGGCAAGACCTGCCGGTGATTTTTCTCACCAGCAAAGACGAAGAGATCGACGAGTTGATGGGCCTCAATGCCGGGGCCGACGATTATATCCGCAAGCCTTTTTCCCAGCGCCTGCTCTTGGAGCGCGTGCGCGCCGTGCTGCGCCGCGCCGAAGGCAAAAGCAGCGCGACACCCGCCGCCGGCGAAGCCGCCAAGAAGGAAGCGCTGACGCGCGGCAAGCTGGCCCTGGATCCGCAACGCCATGAATGCACCTGGGACAACAAGCCGGTGCGCCTCACCGTCACCGAATTTTTGATCCTGCAGGCGCTGGCGCAGCGGCCCGGCTTTGTCAAAAGCCGCGACAGCCTGATGGACGCGGCCTATGACGATCAAGTCTATGTCGATGACCGCACCATCGACAGCCACATCAAGCGGCTACGCAAGAAATTCAAAGCGGTGGCCGACGATTTCGACGCCATCGAGACGCTTTATGGCGTGGGCTATCGCTATCGCGAGTAATGCCACACTTCTCCGCCCTTACTTGGCGCATTCTGGGCTTCAATGCGCTGGCGCTGATTGTCTTGACCGGCGGGGTGATCCTGGTGCAGGCGTCGGGGCGCGGCCTGGTGGAAGAGCGGCTCAATTCCATTCAGGAACAGGCAGCGATCGTCGCGGGCACCATCGCCCAATATGCCACCGATCCCAACACCCATAGCTTGAAGGTGGACGAGGCCGAGCCTTTGCTGCGTCAGCTGATCGCGCCGACGCGGCTGCGCGGACGGCTCTATGTGCCCAACGGCAATCTGGCGATCGATACCCGCGACCTGCTAGCGCGCAATGTGGTGCAAACCAGCGAATTGCCGGCGCTGGATTTCACCAGCCGGGTCAAAGAATGGTTCAAACGGCTTTACGACGGCATTATCGGCGTGCGCCCCTTCACCCGGCTGGAGCCTTATTACGAAGGCGGCAAGGACGGACGCGTCTATCATGAGGTCGGCACGGCCTTGACTGGCACGGCGGCCCGCGGCCAGCGGGTGGACGACCGCAACCGCCTGGTCTTGTCGGTGGCGGTGCCCATTCAACGTTTCACCGCCATCTATGGCGTGCTGTTCCTGTCCACCGAGGGCGGCGATATCGATGACATTCTGCGCGCCGAACGCGCCACCTTGATCGAGGTTTTTGCCGTCGCCTTTCTGGTGATGCTGTTTTCGTCCCTCTATCTGGCGGGCACCATCGCCGAGCCGGTCAAACGCCTGGCAGCGGCCGCCGACCGGGTGCGTTCCGGCCTTGGCGGACGCAGCGACATTCCCAATTTCCCCGAACGCACCGACGAGATCGGCGATCTGGCGGACAGTTTGAAATCCATGACCGGCGGGCTGTATGACCGCATCGACGCCATCGAAAGCTTTGCCGCCGACGTGGCGCATGAGCTCAAAAATCCCCTCACCTCGCTGGCCAGTGCGGTGGAGATGTTTTCCCGCGCCAAGGATGAGGAGAGCCGCGCGCGGCTGCTGAACATCGTGCGTGGCGACGTCAAGCGCATCGACCGGCTGATCACCGACATCTCCGATGCCTCGCGGCTGGACGCGGAATTGTCGCGCGAGGTCAAGGAGCCGGTGGCGCTCTCCCGGTTGCTGGCCACCATCATCGAGGCCTACCGGATGACCGACACCCCCCATCCGGTGGACTTTGTCCTGGAGGACCAGCTTCCCCCGGACACAAGGGTGCGTGGCCGCGACGAAAGACTGGGCCAGGTCTTCCGCAACCTGATCGACAATGCGGTTTCCTTCAGCCCGGCGCATGGCAAAGTGATCGTCACCGCCAGCCGGCACGGCGTCGTGGTTCGCGTCACAGTGGAGGATGAAGGCCCCGGCATTCCGCCCGGCAATCTGGAATCGATTTTCCAACGCTTTTACACCGAGCGTCCGGGCGAGAGTTTCGGCCGCAATTCCGGTCTGGGCCTTTCCATCGCGCGCCAGATCATCGAGGGCGCGGGCGGCCGCATCTATGCCGAAAACCGCGCCTCTAGCGATCAGCAAGACCAAGGTGCGCGACTGATCGTGGAATTGCCGGCCTCGCCCGATGTCTGAAGCAAGATCCGGAGTCAATATCCATGCCAGCTGCGTCGCCATCGGCACGCGCGGCGTCCTACTGTTGGGGCCAAGCGGGGTGGGCAAATCGGACGTGGCGCTGCGGCTGATCGATCGGGGCGCCAGGCTGGTGGCGGACGACCGCACTATTCTATTCATGGTTAGGGGGGCGCTGCATGCCAAAGCGCCCGCCAGCATCAAGGGACTTTTGGAGATACGCGGGCTTGGGATCGTCAAGCTGCCGGCGCGCGCCCAGGTGAAAATCGCGCTGGCGGTGCGGTTGGGCGGTGAAGACGGACGCCTGCCCGCGCCGCGCCTTTACCATCCGCCCAAGCCTTTGACGCCGGACATACCACTGCCGCAAATCGCGCTGGATGCCCGCTTCGCCTCCACACCCGCCAAGATTCGCGCGGCTTTGGCGGCTTTTTCGCAGGCCTTGCTTCGCGACACTTTTATCACCAAATAGCCCTTTTCCGGCCGAGTGTTTTTGCTACTGTCCGCGCCGTCGAAGGAACCTTCATGATTGGCATTGTTCTGGTTACCCATGGCCGCCTGGCTCAGGAATTCATTTCCGCGATGGAGCATATGGTGGGACCGCAAACCCATCTGCGCGCCGTTTGCATCGGGCCCGAGGACGATATTGAACGCCGCCAGCGTGAAATCGCCGCCGCCGCCAAATCGGTGGATGTGGGCCGCGGCGTCATTATTGCGACCGACATGTTCGGCGGCACGCCCTGCAATCTGGCGTTGACGCTTTTGGAGCGGGGCAAGATTGAAGTGCTGGCGGGCGTCAACCTGCCCAGCATGATCAAGCTGCTCGACATCCGCGCCAAGGCGCCGCTGGACCAGGCGGTGAAAGAGGCCATCGAAGCGGGCCGCAAATATATGCGTGCGGGCAGCGCGGATCTGGGATGACAACCCTGCACGCCAGCGCGACCATCCGCAACAAGCGAGGGCTGCATGCCCGCGCCAGCGCCAAGATCGTGGAGGCCGCGGCGCGGTTTCAGTCCGAGATTCACATCATCAAGGACGGCACCGCGGTCAATGGCCGCTCCATCATGGGCCTGATGATGCTGGCGGCTTCGATCGGCTCGACCGTGATGATCACCGCCGAAGGCCCCGACCAGGAAGAGGCCCTGAAGGCGATCCTGGCTCTGGTAGAAGCCAAATTTGGAGAGGAGTGAGTTGCCGCGATATTCATCGCGGCAAATCACGCCAAGCACAGCCGGGCGTCAGCGTCTTCGGCCGTGCGCGGCAGGAAGGATAAAATGATCTTTCGGCGCTTCTTCTTCCCGATTCTCCTTGCCCTTCTTTTTGTCGGGCCCGCCGCGGCCGACACCATCGCGCGCCCATCCCTGTGGCATGTCCAGGGCAGCCAGGGTGACATGTATCTGTTGGGGTCGGTCCATATCCTGCCGCCGGATGTGAAATGGCGCACCCCGGAAATCACCGCCGCCCTGGCGCGCGCGGATGTCTTTGTCTTCGAAGTGCCGCAAGACGAAAAGAGCCTGACGCAGATTCAAGCCCTGATGACGGCCAAGGGCTATCTGCCGCCGGACCAGGATCTGCGATCTTTGCTCCATCCGGAGGCGCGCGCCGATTTCGACGCCGCGTTGGCGGCCTCCGGGTTGCCGGCTTCGGCCGTGGCGCGTTCTCGCCCGTGGCTGGCGGGCTTGCAGATGATGTTCGCCCAGATCGCCCGGAAAAATTTCGCGCTCGACAATGGCGTGGATAATCGGCTGATGGCGGAAGCGGACAAGGCAAAAAAGCCGGTGCGCTTTCTGGAAACCATCGAGCAGCAATTCGCGCTTCTGGCGCCGGAGGATCGCGCCCTGGAACTGGAAGAGTTCGAAGCCAGTCTGAAAGATTTGCGCGACATTACCGCCGAGGTGCAGCCCATGGTGGATGCCTGGAGCGCGGGAGATCAGAAAACCCTCGATGCCCTGATCAATGGCGACCTGGATCGCTATCCCGCCGCGCGCAAGGCGCTGCTGGACGACCGCAACAAGGCCTGGCTGCCCAAGCTCAGGGCCATGCTGCAAGAAAAAGGGACTTTTTTTGTCACGGTCGGGGCCGGCCATCTCACCGGTCCCACCGGCCTGCCGGCCCTGCTACGCCGCGCCGGGTATGCGGTGGATGGCCCGTAACCCCCTGTAAAATCCTCAAATTTTCGGCATGGTATAAGGATATGCATATTTCTTTATATCCTTCTTGCCGCCGCCCCGCCCCGCTGCTATGAGCGGCCTCGCAAATTCGAGGAATCCAAGCGCATGGCCGCCTTTAACGACTATATCGTCAAAGACATCTCTCTCGCCGAATGGGGCCGCAAGGAGCTCAACATCGCCGAGATCGAGATGCCCGGCCTGATGGCGACCCGCGCCGAATATGGCAAGTCGCAGCCTTTGAAGGGCGCGCGCATTGCCGGCTCGCTGCATATGACCATCCAGACCGCGGTGTTGATCGAGACTCTGAAGGCCTTGGGCGCCGACATCCGCTGGGTGTCGTGCAACATCTATTCGACCCAGGACCATGCCGCCGCCGCCATCGCCGCGGCGGGCATCCCGGTCTTCGCCATCAAGGGCGAGAGCCTGAAGGATTACTGGGACTACACCGCCAAGCTGTTCGAATGGCATGGCGGCGGCTATCCCAACATGATCCTGGACGATGGCGGCGACGCCACCATGCTGGTGCATCACGGGTTGCGCGCCGAAAAGGGTGACACCGCCTTTCTCGAAAAGCCGGAAAATGAAGAGGAAGAAGTCTTCTACGCCCTCATCAAGCGGCTGTTGAAGGAAAAGCCGAAAGGCTGGTTCGCCGAAATCGCCGCCAGCATCAAGGGCGTGTCGGAGGAGACCACCACCGGCGTGCATCGCCTCTATTTGATGGAAAAGGACGGCAAGCTGCTGTTCCCCGCCATCAACGTCAATGACAGCGTCACCAAGTCCAAATTCGACAACCTGTATGGCTGCAAGGAATCGCTGGTGGATGGCATCCGCCGCGGCACCGACGTGATGATGGCCGGCAAGGTCGCCATGGTTTGCGGCTTCGGCGATGTCGGCAAGGGCTCGGCCGCATCACTGCGCAACGCCGGCTGCCGCGTTATGATCTCGGAAATCGATCCCATCTGCGCCCTGCAGGCCGCCATGGAAGGCTATGAAGTGGTGACCATGGAGACGGCGGCGCCCAAGGCCGACATCTTCGTCACCGCCACCGGCAATGTCGATGTGATCACACTGGAGCATATGCGCGCCATGAAGGACCGCGCCATCGTCTGCAACATCGGCCACTTCGACAGCGAGATCCAGATCGCCGCCACCAAGAACTTCAAGTGGCACAACATCAAGCCGCAGGTGGACGAGATCGAGTTCCCCGACGGCAAGCGCATCATCATGCTGTCGGAAGGCCGCCTGGTGAATCTGGGCAATGCCATGGGCCACCCATCCTTCGTGATGAGCGCCTCCTTCACCAACCAGACCCTGGCGCAGATCGAGCTGTGGCAGAACACCGGCAAGTACCAGAAGAAGGTCTATGTCCTTCCCAAGGTGCTGGACGAGAAGGTCGCCCGCCTGCACCTGGGCAAGGTCGGCGCCCAGCTGACCGAACTGTCCAAGAAGCAGTCCGACTACATCACCATCCCGCAGGCGGGGCCGTACAAGCCGGATACCTATCGCTACTAACATTTGTCATCCCGGGCGCGGCGCAGCACGCAGTGGTGCGCTGCTGACCCGGGATCCACCGCAAGCGGCACCATGGATCCCGGCTCGCGCTTCGCTTGGCCGGGATGACAGAAAGAGACAAGGACGCGCTCCGGCGCGCCCTTTTTGTTTGAAGACGCCATTCCCCTCAATTCTTTAGGCAACGCCCCTTGAGTCGGGGTAAAGTTCCACAATGGGAGAACGCAATAAAAGCCTCATCCGGCGCGTTATCGAGGGTTTGGCGATATTTGCCATTGTGCGGGGCATATTTTTCGCCTTGGCGGAGCGAGCAATCTACCCCGACCTATGGGTTGCTCGGCTGATCGACAGTGCGGCCACTCTAGCATCCACATCTACCCAAGCCGTGACTTGGCTCGCATCGGGCGCCGTGGGACTTCTTGGAATTCTTCTGCTGGAGAAATTTCTTTGGCCCTGGTGGAACCGAAAGCACATTCCGGCGGGTTCTGTCGAAAGAACCGGTGCTACGAAGCGCGCAATGTTCGAGACTGCCACCGGCGGTAAAATAAGTGCTCAAGGCGCACAAATCCACCCTGGCATTCCTTTTACGATTGGGCGCGCTGAAACAGGCGGCCACATCATGATGGATGGGGTCAAGTTTGTCTTTGAGTAGCATACCCCGAACCCAGAACGAGATACCTGGATTCAAGACGCGATGATTTTCGCAGTCAATCGCAGATGGCCCGGCCCTGACGACCAGCTCGCGGACGGGCAAACCGCTGCGGCAAGTGACGCCCTTCAACATATGCGGCAACTGGCGGCAGATGGAAAAATGCTGATTTGGGGGCAGCTCGATGCCCACCAACTTCATGTCATCATTCCTCGGGAATATTGGGTTGACCACCAAGTTGATTTCTTGCGCGCCGCAATGGCCGAGCCGGAAAGAACTGCCACGGAGCGCACTGCTCATAGTGCCAGCTACACCCAATACAGTGCACTGATGGTGAGTCGAGCGCAAATCGAAGCCGTATGGCCTCCTTCCGATCTAACAACGCCGCTGTCCCTTCAGGAAGCCGCCCAGATAGCGTACGAAACGGCCGAAAAAGAGGGGTGGCATGACGCAGTTTCAGGAGAAACAAGCGATCCACTGCAACGGCTGGAGTATTTCAAACATGCGATGTTAGTGCAGGCACAGCATCACACCATCTCGCTATCTGGGGTGAAGCCGCCATCAAGACAATCACTCCCTATTCCTACGGAGCGGATCGCCGGGCTGCATCCTGTTCCAGGGGAAAGCAGCGTTCGGTATCTCTCGCAAAGCCAAATCGCGTATCACACCCTGACAATTAGTCGATCCGACTTGGAAAAGGTTATCGCGATATATGCCGCTCTTGCGGAATCGCTCGGTGCATCTGGCGCATTAGACTAGGATCTAACCTTTCAGTTCCGCGTCGAGCGTGAACTTAGAAATTATAGAAGGCTCGATCAGGAAACCGTGCGGCGCCGCGCCCCGGTGGAATGTTTCCATCATGCGCGTATAGGCGCTTTCGATGTTGCGGGTGAAGAGCGCCGCATCGAACAGCGGCATGGTCCGACGGTTGGCCGCGAGCTTGGCCTTCAGGGCATGCAGGCTTGAGGGATCGCGCGCCAGCGACAGCGCCAAGGCGCGGTACTGCTCCGGCGTTTCGGTTATCAGCTCGGGAAGACCTATGGCGTTCAGCAGACTGGCGGCCACACGGCCCGCGAAAGCCGTACCGCGCCGCGTCAGCACCGGCACCCCCGCCCACAGCGCGTCGCTGGCGGTGGTGTGGCCGTTGTAGGGCAGGCAATCCAGGAACAAATCCGCCAAGCCAAGCCGCGCCAGATGGGAGCTAAGCGCAATCATGGGCGCAAAGACCAGCCTTTCGCCCGCGACCCCACGCGCCTCAGCCTCGCGCCGCAGATTGGCGGTGGCTATGGGGTTGTTCTCCAGCAACCACAACACGCTGCCGGGCACCGCGGCGAGGATGGCCATCCATTCCGCGAAAGTGCTCGGCGTCAGCTTGTAACAGGAATTGAAATTGCAGAAGACAAAGCCGCCGGCCGGCAGGCCGCAATCGGCTTTGGCCGGAATGTCCGCCGCGATTTCGCGCTTTGCATCATTCACCTGGTAGCTGCCCGGCAGCCGTACCACTTGCTCGGTGTAGTATTTTTCTTCGCCAGGCGGGATCACCGTCTCGTCGGCGATGATATAGTCGATGGTATCCGCGCCCAGCGAGCCGGGAAAACCCAGATAGTTCACTTGGATGGGGGCGGGGCGCTGCGCGAAGATGCCCATGCGATGATCGCCAAAATAGCCGTTGAGATTGACCAGGATGTCGATCTCCGCCGCCATGATGGCCTCGGCAGCCCCGCCATCGGACAGGCCCGTAATGGGCGTGATCTTGCCCGCGAAGGCCGCCTCCAGCCGCCGCCGCATCGCACTGCCGTCATCAAGGCCATTGTCGAAGGCGAATATCTCAAAGCGGGCGCGGTCGTGCCACTCATACATTTCCGCCATCAGATAGGCAGTGGCTTGGGCGCGGAATTCGCCGGAGACATAGCCAAGGCGGATACGATCATGGCTGCGCGCGCGAAAACAAGCGGGGTTTGGCGGATAGCGGTGCGCCGCATGCGTCGCGGCACAGCGCAAGAGATCGGCGGGCGAAGAGGAGACCGCCTGATAGACAAAGGGTTCGGCCGCAGGGGCGCCAGCGCGCACTTGGGTGTCGAGCAGCGCCACCGCATCCTCAAAACCGCGCCAGTCGCAGGCATACATCTTCAGATGCAGCAGCATCCCTTGGGCATAGGGAAAATCGGGATCGGCGGCGACCGCCTGCTCCAGGTCCGCGATGGCAGGCTGAAGCCGCGCCCGCTCCACCCATTGCATGGTGGCGCGGTTGAACAGGCCTTCGGCATAGCCGGGATTGGCCGCGATGGCGCGGTCATAACATTCCAGCGCTTCATCGATGCGGCCCAGATCGCCCAACACGATGGCGCGATTGTTCCGCAAAACAGGATCGTCCGGCGAAAGAACGATCGCGCGGTCGAAACTTTGCAGCGCCGCGTCGAATGCCCGCAACCGGCGCAGCGCGCGGCCCCGCCCCGCCCAGGCCTTGGCATTGCCGGGGGAGAGAGTCAGCAGCCGGTCAAAGCTTCCCACCGCTTCGGCGAAACGCATCATCTGCGCCAGAAGATTGGCGCGGTTCTGCCACGGGCCCGGCGCGCCGGGCATCAAGACAAGGGTGCGGTCGAAACTTTCCAGCGCCTCATCCAAGCGGCCCATGTTCCACAGCAGCGAACCGCGGTTGTTCCAGGCTTCCGCGATGGCGGGATTGGCGGCTAGGGCGGCGTCATAATGGGTCAGCGCATCGTCGGTGCACTGCAGGCCGGTCTTGACCAGACCCATCTGATAGTGGGCCACAGCATCCCGAGGCGCGGCCTTGAGGATCTGGGCGCAAAGGCTTTCGGCCTCTTCCAGCTTGCCCTGCGCGAATGCCACTTGGGCCTGCTGCAGAAGCTGTGCGCTGTGAAACATGCTGTCCCCTCCCGCTTCTTACGACATTCGGCTTGGCGATGCTGTCCGACGATGTTGCGGCGGCTCAATAGTTAACGCCCTGAATTGACTCACAGGTATGTGTAAAGTTGACATATGCTTGCGAGACTCGTTTTATGATCGGCACATGTCGGACCAACACAAGGCGGTCGCGGGGGCGGCTTTCTACATTCTTGCGTTGGCCGCACAGGTGAGCGGCTATTCAAACCACCTCGTTGCGTGGCTCCTTGCCTTTGCGGGAACAGGGCTACTTGCGGTCCCTGCGTGGCATTGGGTGAAGAACCTCGCTGGACGTAGGCGTCCTGCGACAAGCGATGTAATCGTGAAAAACATGACGATTGTGTTTGACGAGAACGGGCCAACCGAGATGTATGCTCGATTTTCTCTATTAAATCGCGGAAATACCGCCACCGTCCGAAACTGGAAACTTTCATTTTCCTTTGCGGGCGAGACAATTCCGGTCCCTGACGCCCGGCATTTTTCAGCGGGTGCTCCCTTTTACGATGACCAACGCTCGGGGAGCGGCTATCTAATCCCCCATATCGACACCCTCACCGTCAGACCTCTAGAACAAGGCGGTTTTCGGGAACATTGCCAGTTGACCTTCACCATACCCGACCAAAATGCGAAGATTCTCTACGGCAAGCCCGGCGCGCGATGGGTATTGACCGCTGAGGACACCTGGGACCGCCAAATACGCGGGACCTATGTTATGCAGCAATAAATTGGATGTGATGAATGTCAGTCGGTAAGTTCACCAGCCTTGAGGAAGTCCGCAAGGACCCGAAGTTGCTTAAGCAGTTCATCAAGGAACGGGAAGCTGACAGACAAGCCGCTGGTGATCTTGACCAACTTGAGGCTGGCTTAAAATCCATTCTCAAAGTGTCGCCAGAAGCCGGCTCATCATCACCGAAGGCGAGTGGCGCAGATTATAGCGAAACTCAAACTCGCCCAGATACTTCGCCAGATGCTTCCGCGAAACCGAAACGTGGGTCCCGCGAATAGAGCGCTTGAAGTGGCTCCAGAAGCCCTCAATTGTGTTGGTGTGGTGTTTGCCGACAACCCATTCTTCCCGGCCATGATTGACCGTACCGTGGGCGTAACCAGCCTTGCGAAGGCCGCTGTAAGACGCCCACTCGTCCGAACTAATGACGGTGCCCTTCTCCACGTTATGTTTGATTTTACCGACAAGGGTTTTGGCCGAAACGTCGGGAACAATCATCGTCATAATGTCGCCGCCACGTTCCACCATCCCGAACACCGCAACTTTCTCGCTGGCTGTCCGCCCGCCCTTGCCGCCCTTCTTGTGACCGCCAACATAGGTTTCATCCACTTCCACATGACCGCCAAGGCGAGGATTGCCGTCCGTCATCGCCATGTGCTTGCGGATCAGATGGGTCATGCGAAGCGCCGTGGGATAGCTGACGCCAAGCTGGCGCTGCATCTCCTTAGACGGCACGCCGTGGCGCGTGGTCGTGAACAGGTACAGGGCATAGAACCACTTCATCAGGGGTGTGTGGCTGTCCTGAAAGATGGTGCCCTGCATCGGGTGAATGTGATGGCCGCAGTTGCAAGTGTAGGCGGGGTGCTTTGCGAGCTTCCGGAAGGCCCCGATGACTCCACATTTGGGGCATCCGAAGTCCGGACCGTACCTAAGCGCGAACAGATGGGCCAAGCAGGCTTCGTCAGTGGGAAACCGCTTGAAAAAATCATTGATTGTCAGTGCCTTGGCCATAACAAGCTCCCTGTTGACCCCAATATAGGTCAATCAGGAACATATGTCAACTTTACACATGCCTGACTCACAATTTGTCCACAGGCCCCTAAATCTGGGACTGTGGGCCGCATCTGGTTTTTCATAATTTATTAACCACAATCTCTAGGCGGACTCGCCCTCCGAAGCTATCTTATTGATTCCAAAGTGATTCGCCGAAAAGGCGAAAGGTTAACGGGGGCTGGCGGCATGCGTCCCAAAGTCATGGGACAGGGCGGAAAGCCGGGGGCTATGGGGCGGCGCTGGCGGGGTGGCCTGCTGGGCTGCGCGCCGGGTACCTTGATGCCATTGCCCGCCTTTGCCGCCGATGCCCTCACCTTTCAGAGCGGCAATGTTCTGGTGCTGTCGGCGCTGGCCTGCGGCGGCGTCGCGCTGGCGATCGCCGCCGGGCTTTGGGCGCTGGCGGAACAACGCACGGCGCAGCGCTTGCGCCGCTCGCTGCGCGGTGTCGGCGCCAAGACCAAAGCCGCAGTCGGTGAACGCGATGCGCTGCTGGGCGCCAGCCGTGAGGCGCTGGTGGTGTGGGGCCGTGACGGCTCCGGGCCATTCTCTTATGGCGGCGGCGACGAGCTTTTGCAGTCCTGCCTCAAGGGCGCCGACGCCTTGGCGCTGTCCAGTGCCTTGGACGGATTGTCGGATCGCGGCGCGGCGTTTCAGTTGAAGGTGCATGACGACCATGGCCGCCGGTTGGTGGCGCGCGGGCGCGCGGTGGGCGGCATGGCAGCGGTTTGGCTGGAAGAGCCCTCGGCCGCGGCGATGGACCAAGACTACAAGGCGATCCTGGATGCGTTGCCGATCCCGGTCTGGCTGCGCGACAAAGGCCTGGCGCTCAGCTGGGGCAATCATGCCTTCCTCAAGGGCGCGGGCGCCAAGGATCTGGAATCCGCGCGCCGCGATCAGACCGCCTTGGACAAGAACGAGCGCGAATTGGCCGCCAGCGCCCGCGCCGAAAACGCCCGCCAGGAATCGCGGCGCTTTTCGGTGGTGAATGGCCATCGCCGGGCGTTGGAATTCACCGAAATCCCCTTGGGCGATGCGGGCGTGATCGGCACCGCGGTGGATGTCACCGAAGTGGCCGCCGCCGAAGCCAGGCTGCAGCAGCATGTCGATGCCCATGCCGATACGCTGGACAAGTTGCAGACGGCGGTGGCGATTTTCGGCAAGGATCAGAAGCTCAGCTTCTACAACAAGGCCTTTGTCAAATTGTGGGCCCTGCCGGAGAATTTCCTCGACAAGCATCCCGGCGACGGCGAGGTGCTGGACCGGCTGCGCGATAACCGCAAATTGCCGGAGCAACGCGACTATCCCGCCTGGAAGCGCGCCAGGCTGGCGCACTACCATGACGGCGCCCGCGAGAAATCCAGCGAAGAGACCTGGCACATCCCGGGCGGGCAAACCATCCGTGTCATGACTCAACCGCACCCCTTTGGCGGCCTGACGTTCCTTTATGAAGACGTCACCGCGCGGCTAAACCTGCAAAGCGACTACAACACCTTGGTCAAGGTGCAGTCCGCCACCTTGAACTCCTTGGGCGAAGGCGTGGCGGTGTTCGGCCCCGACGGCAAGCTCAAACTGCACAATGCCGCCTTTGCCCGCATCTGGGAATTCGACCGCGAAGACCTGGCGGACGAGCCCCATGTTCGCACCATCGCCGCTCTGTCGCGCGACAAGTTCGGCGACACCGCGATCTGGGACCAGCTGATCCAGGCGATCGTGGCGGGCGCCTCAGCGCGCGATTTGGGCGATGTGGAACGCTCCGACCGCTCCATCCTGTCGCTGGCCACCTCATCCTTGCCCGATGGCGCCACCCTGGTGACCTTCAAGGACGTCACCGACCGCTTCCGCATCGAAAGCGCGCTGCGCGACCGCAATGAGGGCCTGGAAGCGGCCGACCGGCTCAAGTCCGACTTCATCAAGCATGTGTCGTATGAATTGCGCACGCCGCTCAACACTATTCTGGGCTTTTCCGAACATCTGGCGGGCGGCACGCCCGGCCCGCTCAATCCGCAGCAGAGCGAATATGTCCAGGCCATCGTGGCGGGCGGCAATACGCTCAAGAGCCTGGTCAACGACATTCTGGATCTGGCGCTGGTGGAATCGGGGGCGCTGCGGCTGGAACTGGAGCGCATCGACCTTTGCGAGATCATCACCGACGTCGCCAGCCATGCCCGCGACTGGGCCGGCAAGGTCGGCCTCACCCTTCAGGTCGAGGTGGCGCCCGAGGCCGGAAATTTCCTGGCGGATGCGCGCCGGCTGCGGCAGATCGTCTTCAATCTTTTGTCCAACGCCTTCAAATATACGCCGCGCGGCGGCGCCATCACCCTGTCCGCCAAGATCGTCGGCGAAGATGTGCAGATCGCGGTGGCCGACAACGGTCCGGGCCTGTCGCCCGAAGTGAAGGCCAATGTGTTCGAGCGCTTCTCCGCCAAGAGCCGTTCGGGCACGCGCGCAGGCGCCGGTTTGGGACTGGCCCTGGTCAACCGCTTCCTGGAATTGCATGACGGCTGGGTGGAGATCGAAACCAGCAACGAAGGCGGCACCTTGGTGCGTTGCCATCTGCCGCGCCGGATTCACGACGACGAACCGCATCCGGAACAGAGCGGTGACAGAAAAACGGCGTATCTGTAATCCCAACTGTCATACCCGTACCCCGGTCGGCGCTTCGCGCCGCCGGAGTATAAACTCCAGCGGGTATCCATCGTCGAGCCTACGGATGCATGGATTCCCGCTTACGCGGGAATGACAATTAGGTTCAATGTTGTGACTTCGGTAAATTGAGTACGATGCCATCCAATTCTGCGCTCATCCGCAACTGGCAGGACAGACGGCTGTTGGGACATACATCGGGCGCGAAATCCAGCATCGTCTCCTCCATGTCGCTTTTGGGCGGCAGCTTTTCCGCCCATCCCGGCGCGACATAGACCTGACAGGTGGCGCAGGCACAGGCCCCGCCGCAATCGGCATCGATGCCGGGGATCAGGTGCTTGACGGCGCCTTCCATCAGCGACCAGCCCTCGGCGACATCGACGGTATGGGTTTTGCCCCCATCTTCGACATAGGTGACCTTGTACTTCGCCTGGCTCATAGGGAAAGCGGCATTACGCCATCTGCTTCATGGGTACGGACATATCCGCCAAAATTTCCGGCGCGATTTTTTTGCCTTCCGCCACCAGTTTCTTGCCGATCATATATTCGGGCACGGCATTGACCGCCTCGACCGCCGCCACCGCACCGTCGCGCAAATGGAAAACCGCGAATTTGCGCGTGGCGGGATCGCCGCGCGCCACCCTACGGTCGGTGGGCCGCGCCAAGCCCGCGATCTGAAGCTTGAGGTCATACTGGTCCGACCAGAACCACGGCACTTCGCTATAGGTCTTGGCCTTGCCCACCATCGCCAGCGCCGCATGCTTGGCCTGGTCGATGGCGTTTTGCACGCATTCCAGGCGGATAGAATGGCCTTCGCGCCCGACATGGCGGGTGCAATCGCCCGCCGCCCAGATATGCGGATCGCCGGTTCTGGCGTTCTGGTCCACCACAATGCCGTCTTCGGACGCCAGCCCCGCCTTCACCGCCAGCGCGTCGCATGGGATCACGCCGATCCCCACCAGTACGATATCGGCCTCATAGCTTTGACCGCCCGCGATCACCCGTTCCACTTTGACGTTGCCTTCTATGGCTTCGACACCGGTTTTCAATTTCAGGGTCACGCCTGCCTTTTGATGTTCGGCGGCATAGAAAGCGGAAAGTTCCGGCGACACGGCACGCGCCATCAGACGGTCCATGGCCTCGAACACCGTCACCTCCAAGCCGCGTTTGGCCCCCACCGCCGCCACTTCCAAACCGATATAACCGCCGCCCACAATGGCGATGCGTTTTCCGGCTTGGAAGACCGCCTGCAGCCCGTCCACATCGGCGATGGTTTTGAGATAGTGAATGCCAGCCAGGTCCGCGCCGGGGCACTTGAGCTGGCGCACCCGCGCGCCGGTGGCCAAGAGCAGCTTGTCGTAAGACAGGGTTCGGCCGTCGCTGAGATCGACCAGGCGCTCGGCGCGATGGATGGCGGTCGCGTGGCTGTTCAAAATCAGGCTACAACCACTTTCGGCGTAGTACGCATCTGCCTTCAGGAACAGCCGCGCCCGCTCGAAGCTGCCCAGCAGATAGGCCTTGGACAAAGGCGGGCGCTGATAGGGCGCATAGGCCTCGTCGCCCACCATGGTGATGGGGCCGTCAAAACCTTCGGCGCGCAGCGTTTGGACCGCTTGGGCGCCTGCCTGGCCGGCACCGATAATGACGACATGTTCGGACATTTCTCAGCTGTTTCTCGAATACGGGCCGAGCCGCTACCATGTCCCGTAATCGCGTGCAATCAAGCACTTCCTAGGCGGCCCCCCGCAGGTTAAAAGCGGTGCCAATGGCCCACAATCACGAGACGTTCCGCAGCGACATTCCCTTGCCCGACCTTAACGCCACCGCGCGATTGGGCGCGGGCATCGCCAGCGGTTTGAAGGCCGGCGACGCGGTGGCGCTGTGGGGCGATCTGGGCGCTGGAAAAACCACCTTGGCCCGCGCCATCTTGCGCGCCCTGGGCGTGAGCGAAGACGTGCCCAGCCCCACCTTCACCCTGGTGCAGAGCTATGACACACAGCCGCCGGTGGCGCATTACGATCTGTATCGCCTCAAAAGCGGGCGCGAGATGGCGGAATTGGGATTTGACGATGCCTTGGATCAAGGCGCGGTGTTGGTGGAATGGCCGGAGCGCGCGCCGGAAGTCCTGCCGCCGGATGCGTTGCATGTGCGGCTTGGCCTTCGCGGCGGCGCGCGCACAGCCCGGCTGACCGGTCCGGCGCATTGGGAAAGCCACATTCATGTCTGAGCGGCAGGCCGCGATGCAAGATTTCCTGGCGCGCTCCGGATGGGGCACCGCCCGTGTGACGCCCCTGCCAGGCGACGCATCCACCCGCCACTATGCCAGGCTCGCAATGGGCGGGCGCAAGGCCATGCTGATGGATCAGCCGCAAGGCGCGGAAAGCCCCACCGCCCCCGCAGACGCCAGCGAAGAGACGCGGCGCGCCTTGGGTTATAATGCGGTGGCGCGGCTGGCGGGCGCGGATTGCGTGCGGTTTGCGGCGGTGGCGGCCTGGCTACGCGCTCATGGCTTGGCGGCGCCCGACATCTATGCCGCCGATCACGCCAACGGCTTTGTCATACTGGAAGATTTGGGCGACGCCTTGTTCGCCGATGTGTTGGCCCAAGGCAGCGATGAAAAGACGCTGTATGAGGCGGCGGTGGAAGTGTTGGCGAAACTCCACGCCCAAGATGCGCCGGCCCTCTTGTCGTCCGACAAGCCGCTGTTCCATTTCGACCAGACCGCGCTGATGGCGGAAACCGACCTGTTGATCGAATGGTTCATGCCGCTGGTTCTGGGACGCAAGGCAACGGAGACGGAAGTCGCGGAGCATCGCGGACTTTGGCGCACCGCCCTCAGCGGCATTGGCATGATGCGCCGCGTCTTCGTGCACCGCGACTATCATGCGCAAAATCTGTTGTGGCTGCCTGAGCGCAACGGCGTCGCCCGGGTCGGGCTGATCGATTTTCAGGACGCGGTGGCCGGAAGCCCGGCCTATGATCTGATTTCCCTCACCGAGGATGCACGCCGCGACGTGTCACCGGAACTGGCGCAAATCGCCACCAGCCATTATCTGGCGGCCATGAAGGCGCAAGGCACGCCGCTGGAGGAACACGCCTTCCGCCAAGAGATGGCGGTGATGGCGGCCCAGCGCAACGCCAAGATCGTGGGCATCTTTGCCCGTCTTTACAAACGCGACGGCAGGCGGCGCTATCTGGCTTTCCTGCCGCGCGTCTTGGGTCATCTGGAGCGGGACTTGGCGCATCCGGCGCTGGGCGATTTGCGGGCATGGTATGATCGCGTGATTCCCAAAGACCGGCGCGCCGTGGAGCCTCTGCAAGTGGAACAAGCGTGAGCAAAGTCACCGCCGCAATGATGATGGGCGCAGGCCTGGGCACCCGCATGCGCCCCTTGACCGACGACTGTCCCAAGCCACTGGTGACGGTGGGCGGCAAGACACTGATCGATCATTCCATCGATCGGCTGGTGGCGGCGGGCGTGACGCTGTTGGTGGTCAATGTTCACTATAAAGCGGATATGCTGCAGGCGCATTTGAGCAAGCGCCGCGATGTGGAGATCGTCATTTCCGACGAAACCGACCGGCTGCTGGATACCGGCGGCGGCGTGGTCAAGGCCATGCCCTATTTCGGCGACCGGTCCTTCTTTGTGCTCAATTCCGATTCCATTTGGATCGAGGGCGCGGCGCCCGCCTTGCCCGCCATGCTGTCGCAATGGGACGATAGAAGCATGGACGGCTTGCTGCTGCTGGCCGAGATGAAAACCGCGCTGGGCTATGAGGGGACGGGAGACTTCGCGCTTCGGCCCGGCAGCGATGTGATCCGCGCCCGCGATGCCACCGGCGCCGAACGCATCCTTGCCTATCCGGGGGTGCAGATCGCACATCCCCGCCTGTTCGCCAATTCTCCGCCGGGCGCTTTTTCCACCAACATCATGTGGGACCGCGCCATCGCCAAGGGCCGGTTGTTCGGGTCCGTGCTGGACGGAACCTGGATTCATGTCGGCACGCCCCGCGCGCGCGACGAGGCACAAGCCACCCTCGCCGCGCTTTCGCCCGCCTGACGCCGGCGTGAAACACCCCGCGGTCTTCACCATCGCGCCCAGCGCGGACTTCGCGGATAGCCTGGCACGCGGATTGATCGCGCGCGCCGGCGACGATCCGCTCGCCTTGTCCTCTTCCGTCATCTATTTGCCCACCCGCCGCGCGGCGCGCAGTTTTGGCGATGCTTTTGCCAAGGTGATGGGCGGGGCGGCCCTGCTGCCGCAATTCAAGGCGCTCGGCGACAGCGAGGAAGACGAGCTGGCATTCGACGCCGCCGGCGAAGGGCTGGAGCTGGCGCCCGCGATCGCGCCGCTCCGGCGGCAACTTTTGCTGGCGCGGTTGATCCGGCAATGGGACCGCAGCGGCCGCGACGGGCTTTTGTCTTTTGCGCAAAGCGCAGCCCTTGCCGACAGTCTGGCCAAGGTGATGGACGAGGTCGAAAACCAAGACTGCGATCTTGCCAAGCTAAAGGATCTGGCGCCCGAGCATCTGGCCGAACATTGGGATGGCGTTTCACGCTTTCTGGACCTGTTGCACGAGCAATGGCCCGCGCTATTGAAGGCCGAGCAGGCGATGAACCCTGCCGCGCGCCGCAGCCTGGCCTTGCGCGCATTGGCCGCGAGATTGGAAGCCGCGCCGCCGCAAGGCCCGGTCATCGCCGCCGGTTCGACCGGCTCCATTCCCGCCACCGCGAACCTGCTGGCGGTGATCGCGCGCCTGCCACAAGGCGCGGTCGTGCTGCCGGGTTTGGACCAGAATTTGGATGAAGACAGTTGGGAAAGACTGGAACCGGGGCATCCCCAATTCGGGCTCAAGCAATTGCTCACCACCATCGGCGCCGAACGCCAGGATGTGAAGGACTGGTTCGCGCAGCCGCGCAATGCCGCCCGCGAAAGGCTGCTGACCGAAACGCTGCGGCCGGCGCCCACCACAGACATCTGGCGCGGCCTGGCGGAAAGCGGCGCCAGCGAAATCGCGGCCGGCCTTGAGGATCTTGCCCTGGTCAAGGCCGCCGACCCCGCCCAGGAAGCCCTGGTCATCGCGCTGGCCTTGCGCCAAGCACTGGAGACGCCGGGGCGCACCGCCGCCTTGGTCACGCCGGACCGCAATCTGGCGCGGCGGGTCGCAGCCGAAATGACGCGCTGGCATATCGCGATCGACGACTCGGCCGGACGCCCCCTGGCCCATACCGCTGCCGGCATATTTCTGTGTTTGATGGCCGAAGCCGCGAGCGAGCGCTTCGCGCCCGTACCGCTGCTGGCCTTGTTGAAACATCCCTTTGCCCGGCGCGGTCAGGATGGCGCCACGTTCCGGGCGCGGGCGCGCGAACTGGATCGCTGGTGCCTGCGGGGCCCACGTCCCGATCCGGGCTTGACCGGCATCTCCCGCGCCATCGCCAAGGCCGCGCAGGCGCGCAATCCCCCGCCCGCAGAAGCCCTGACGCAACTGGCGGCCTGGTGGGAAGAGATCGCCGCGATCCTGGCGCCTTTGGAACAGCTCTTCGCACAAAAGGCTGCGCCCCTGGACGGTTTGCTGGAAACCCATATCGCCGCCGCCGAGGCTTTGGCCTGCAATGACCGAGCGCAATGCCTCCTCTGGGCCCATGACGATGGCGAGGTGGCATTCGAACTTGTGGCGGCGCTGAAGCTGGCGTCCGAAGATCTCGATCCGATGGAACCGGAGTCCTGGCCGCCGCTGCTGCGCGCGCTGGCGATGAAGACAGCGGTGCGCACCGCCTTTGGACGCCATCCCCGCTTGGCCATTCTGGGACCCTTGGAAGCAAGGCTGCAGCATTTCGACATGATGGTGTTGGGCGGATTGAACGAAGGCAGTTGGCCGCAGGCGGCAAGCGCCGATCCCTGGTTCTCGCGCCCCATGCGCGCGCGTCTGGGCTTGGAACAGCCGGAGCGCGGTATCGGGCTTGCAGCGCACGACTTCGCGATGCTGGCAGCCGGCCCCTCGGTGCTCTTGACCCGCGCTTTGAAGGCGGACGGCGCGCCCACCATTGCCTCGCGCTGGCTGCAAAGATTGGAGCAATTGACGCGCGGACTGGACTTGGAAAGCGGGCTGGCGCCCGAACTGGACTATGCCGCATTGGCGGCGCGCCTGATGGATGTGCCGCAAACACAACGCCTGCCCCGGCCCACACCGATGCCGCCCGTTGAGGTGCGCCCCAAGCGCCTGTCGGTAACCGAGATCGAAACCTGGCTGCGCGATCCTTACGCCATCTATGCCAAGCATGTTCTGGGCCTGCGGCCTTTGGATGGGTTGGACGAACCGATCGGTCCGCTGGAACGCGGCACCGCCTTGCACAAGGCGCTGGAGATTTTCATAGCGCGTTATAAGGACGGATTGCCGCCGGACGCGCAGCAGCAATTGCTGGCCATCGCCGACCGGGTGTTTGCCGATGCCGGGATTCCCAAAGCGGCACTGGCGCTGTGGCGACCGCGCTTTGCCGGCGCGGCACGCGGCTTCATCGCCTTTGAGCAAAGCCGGCGGCACACGATCGCCGCCTCGCATCTGGAGATCAAAGGCACTCTGAAGCTGGACGATTTCACCCTGACAGGCATCGCCGACCGCATCGATGTCCTGCAGGACGGAAAGGCCGCGATCCTGGATTACAAGACCGGCGCCGCGCCTTCGGCCAAACAAGTGAGCGAGCTTTTGTCGCCGCAATTGCCGCTGGAAGCCGCCATGCTGGCACGCGACGGGTTCGGTATCGGTGCGCGCATTGCCGAAGACCTGATCTATCTCAGCCTGGCGAGCGAGGCGCGCGCCCGTGAACCGCGTGTCATCGCGGACGCGGTGGCGCTGGCAGAGGAAGCGGTTACCCAGCTGTCCCGCCGCATCGCCTGGTTCCAGGAACAAGCCACCGCGTATCGCCCGCGGGTGCGCCCCTATCGCGCCGATATCGCGGGCGACTATGACCATCTGGCGCGGGTGCGGGAATGGTCACCCTCCGGCTGGACGGAGGAAGCCTGATGCGCGACGCCTCCATGATTGCCTCCGATCCGGAGATTTCCGCCTGGGTTGCGGCCAATGCGGGTGCGGGCAAGACCTATACCCTGGCCAACCGGGTGGCGCGGCTGCTTTTGGCCGACGCCGAACCGCAAAGAATTCTTTGCCTGACCTTTACCAAGGCCGCGGCGGCGGAAATGCAGGAGCGGTTGTTTAAGCAATTGGGCGAATGGTCCATGCTGCCCGATGCGGACTTGCGCGACCGCATCGTTTCCATCGGCGGTGACGCGCATGCCTATCTGCCCAAGGCGCGGCAGCTCTTCGCGGATGCGCTGGAAACGCCCGGCGGACTGAAGATCCTGACCCTGCACGCCTTCTGCCAGGTCGTGCTGTCGCGCTTTCCGCTGGAAGCGCGCATTCCGCCCGCTTTCGAGGTGTTGGACGAGCAATCCGCGCGCGCCTTGATCGGCGAAGCGCGCCAACGTGTGTTGGAACGCGCCGGGTCCGGCGATCAAGAACTCGCGGCAGCGGCGGCGCTGCTGGTGACCGAAACCAGTGAAGCGAGCTTGACGAAGATCCTGGACGCCGCTTTGGGCGGCGACCGCCGCAAGCTGGACCGGTTTTTTGCCCAAAACCGGAATTTCGCCGCCGCGGTGCGCACCGCGCATGGCGTGGAGAAAGACGAGACTGCCCAAAGCGTGGGCGAGAATTTCTGCGGTACGCTGGCGCGGGAGATCGAAAAACTGCGCGCGGCACGCGATTGGCTGGGCGGCGGCAGCAAGAGCGATATGGATGCCGCCACCACACTTGGCGCGGTGCTGGACGATATCTCCGGCGGTTTTTCCCATCTTGGCGATCTTCTTCTCACCGGCAAGGGCGAACCGCGTCTGAAGCTGGCCAGCAAGCAGCTCGCCGATGCCCGTCCCGACTTGCTCGATTATTTGACGGAGCTGCAGACGCGATACTGCGCCGCCGCCGAGCGCCGCCGGGCCGCGCGGGCCGCAGAGTTGGCAGAAGCAGCCTTGACCTTGATCGATGCCATGCGCCGTGACTATGAAAACGAAAAGCGGCGGCGCGGCGTGCTGGACTATGACGATTTGATCGTCAAGACCCGCGACCTGCTGCAGCAAAGGAGCGCCGCGGCTTGGGTGCTCTACAAGCTGGATGGCGGCATCGACCATGTCTTGATCGACGAGGCGCAGGATACCAGCCCCGAACAATGGGACATTGTGAAAAAACTGACCGAGGAATTTTTCGTCGGCCAAGGACGCGAGCGCGGGCAATTGCGCACCATCTTCGCGGTGGGCGATGAAAAGCAATCCATCTTCAGCTTTCAAGGCGCCGATCCCAGCCAGTTCGACATCAATCGCCGCCATTTCGCTTCTGTCATCGCGGGCGCGCAGCAGCACCTGCATGAGGTGCCGCTGCTTACCTCGCGCCGCTCCGCGCCGGAGATACTGGGTTTTGTGGACACAGTGTTTGAGAGCCAGGCCGCCCGTGCCGGACTGACCGTGCGCGACAGCGAAATTCTGCACTTGGCGCACCGCGACACCGCCAAAGGCGGCATCGAATTCTGGCCCGTGCTGATACCGGACGCCGAAGAGGAAGTGGATCACTACGCCCCGGTCGATATCGTGCAAAAAGAAAGTCCGGTGGCGCGCCTGGCGGCACAGATCGCGGACAAGATCGCCGGCTGGCTGAACGGCGGCGCACGCCTGCCCGGTCATCCGCATGCGATCGCGCCGCGCGATATCATGATCCTGCTGCCCCGGCGCGAGCCTTTCGGCGGCGAGGTGATCCGGCAACTGAAACTGCGCCGGATTCCCGTGGCGGGCGCCGACCGGGTGCGGCTGACCGAACAGATCGCCGCCATGGATTTGATCGCCTTGGGACGCTTTGTGCTGCAACGCGAGGACGACCTGACCTTGGCGGCGCTGTTGCGTTCACCGCTTTGCGGTCTCAGCGACCAAGACTTGTTCACCCTGGCCCATGGCCGCAAGAGCGATTTGTGGAGCGCCTTGACCGGGCGGCGCAGCGATTTTTCCGCAGCACACGCCTTTTTGTCGGCCATGCTGGAGCGCGCCGATTATGCGCCGCCCTTTGAATTCTATTCCCATGCCCTGACCGCCTTGGGCGCCAAGGAAAAATTGCTGGCGCGGCTGGGTCCGGAATCCGCGGATGCCATCGAGGAGTTTGTCTCCCTTTGCCTGACCTATGAGCGCGGTCATGCCCCGTCGCTGGAAAGTTTTCTGGATTGGGTCGAACACGGCTCCACCGAAATCAAGCGCGACATGGAACGGGGCCGCGACGAAGTACGGGTCATGACGGTGCATGGCGCCAAGGGCCTGGAAGCCGATATCGTGATCCTGCCCGACACCACCTCTTTGCCCGAGCCGCCCAGCCGCAAGGGGCATATGCTCTATCATGAGGGCGCGGTGTTGTTTCCCTTGGCCAATGACGACGCACCGCAGGCGGTGAAAACCGCCAAGCAACAGGCCGAGCAGGAAACGCTCAAGGAACATCGCCGCCTGTTGTATGTGGCGCTGACCCGCGCCCGCGACCGGCTCTATGTCTGCGGTTTTGAAAACAGCAAAGGCGTGCGTCCCGGCTCCTGGTACCAGCTGGCGCAGGCCGCGGCCGAGCAATTGGGCGTGAAAGTCGCGCGCGGCGATGGCGAGATCACCGCTTATGGCACGCTGGAGGAGGAACGTGGCGCGCCGGCAAAAGCCGCAACGGCGCGCGATGCTTTGCCCGGCTGGATCACCGCGCCGGCGCCGCGGGAACCTGCCCCGTTGCGGCTGATCCGTCCCTCCGACGCGCTGGGCGCACCGCCGCCGCCGTTCTCGCCGTCAAAGACGGGCGCGGCGCGTTTTCGGCGCGGGCTGGCGGTGCATGCGTTGCTGGCGCGGCTGCCCGACATCGCCCCGGAACGGCGGCGCGATATTGCGCGCAAATTCGTGGCGGCCAGTGGACTAAAGAATCCCGACGCCCTGGTGGACGAGACATTGTCGGTTCTGAACGATCCTGCCTTCGCGGCCGCTTTCGGTCCCGGCAGTCAAGCCGAAGCGGGACTGCTGGCGTACTTGCCCGAACTGGGGCGGCAAGCGCGCATCAACGGACGGATAGACCGCTTGGCGGTCACCGGCGATCAGGTGCTGATCCTGGACTTCAAGACCAATCGTCCGCCGCCAGCGCACGAAGCCGAGGTTCCACAGATTTATCTTGCTCAGATGGCGCTGTACCGCGCTGCGGCCAGCAAGGTTTTTCCCGGCAAGCGAGTCGTGTGCGGGCTGGTGTTTACCGATGGTCCCCGGCTTTTACAGCTGTCCGACGTGGTTCTGGATACGCAAATTGCGGCGATTTCCGCACGGCTTGACCCGGGAGGGGCGCGTTCCTAGATATGGTGCCGCGATAGTCCAGGAATCAAAGACATGCCCCTCAAAGTGTCCGATGCCTCGTTTCAGGCCGATGTCCTGGATGCCAAGAAACCCGTGCTGGTGGATTTCTGGGCCGAGTGGTGCGGACCCTGCCGCATGATCGCGCCGGCGCTGGACGAATTGTCGGCCGAACTGGGCGACAAGGTGACCATCGCCAAACTGAACATCGACGAAAATCCGCATGTGCCCACCAAGTATGGCGTGCGCGGCATTCCCACCATGATGATCTTTCATCAGGGTCAGGTCGCGGCGACCAAGGTCGGCGCGCTGCCCAAGTCCAAGATCAAGGAATGGATTGAGTCCTCGATTTAATCTTGGATGTCATGGCCTGCGGATGCGGGCCACCCAGGTGACGCCGCGATCGACCTTCCAGAAAGAGATTGCTTCATCTGGGTGGCCCACACTCGGTGGGCCATGACAGCAAAGCTTAGCCGTTCTCCGCTAGGACTTTTCCTGCCAGATACAGCGACCCGCAGATCAAAACCCGCGGCGGCGTGTCGGTATCGTCCAGCCGGGTCCAAGCCATGATCTGCAACATGGCGTCGTCCAAATCCTCGGCTGGCGCGCTGTCCAGCCCCGCTTTGCGCGCGATGTCGTAAAGCGCGCCCGCGCCCAGGCTGCTTTCCTCGCCCGGAATCGCGACCGTCACCACATGCCGCGCCAAGCCGACAAAGGCGCGCAAATAGCCCAGCGCGTCCTTGTTCGCCAACATGCCGCAGATCAGATAGAGCGGCCGCTCGCCATGCTCTTCCATATCGGCCATGGCGCGCGACACCGCTTCGGCGCCGTGCGGATTGTGACCGCCATCCAACCAGACCTCGGCGCCTTTGGGTGCGGCTTCCACCAGCGGGCCTTTTTGCAAGCGTTGCAGACGCGCCGGCCATTCCACCGTGGCCAGACCTTTTTCCACCGCCGCGTCGCTGCCCCAGGTCAATCGCTTGCCGCCAAAACTTCCCGCATGACGCAGGGCGGCAATGGCCACGCCCGCATTCTCGATCTGATGCCGCCCCGCCAGCTTGGGCAATGGCAGGTCCAGCAAACCCACCTCGTCCTCATAGACCATGCGGTTGTGTTCCAGCCGGCTGGCGAAATCCTGGCCGAACTCGAACACCGGAACGCCCAGCCGGTCGGCGCAGGTCAAGATCACATCGCGCGCGATCTCGTTTTGCGGCCCCACCACCAAGGGCGCGCTCTTCTTGATGATGCCGGCCTTCTCCGCCGCGATGGAGGCCAGGTCGTCGCCCAGAAATTCCCTGTGATCCAGGCCCACCGGCTGGATCACGGTCATCACCGGATCCGGTACCACATTGGTGGCGTCGTAGGCGCCGCCCAATCCCACTTCCAGAATCGTGGCGTCGGCCGGATAGCGGGAAAAGGCCAGGAACATCGCTGCCGCCGTGATCTCGAAGAAGGTGATCGCGCGCCCCTGATTGACCTCTTCGACCTCTTCCAGCAGCGACACCAAGGCTTCTTCGGAAATCAGCTTTCCAGCGATGCGGATGCGCTCATGAAAGCGCACCAGATGCGGCGAGGTATGGACATGAACCTTGAGCCCCTGCGCCTCCAGCATGGCGCGGGCAAAGGCGCAGACCGACCCCTTGCCGTTGGTGCCCGCGACATGGATCACGGGCGGCAGCCTGGCTTGCGGATTTCCCAATGCCGACAGCAGCCGCAGGATGCGGTCCAGCGCCAAATCTATCTTTTTGGGATGCAGCGACAATAGGCGCCTCAGCACCGCGTCGCTGCGGGTGGTCTCAGACAGCATTAAGGCGTAACGGCGGCACTGCCATTGCCGTTGCGTCCATTGCGAACCGGCATGGACAGAACCTTGTTGCGCGGCTTGGGCTGGTTCATCAGCAGATGCAGCACCCGCGAGAGGGTGGCGCGCATCTCCTTGCGGTGGGTGACCATATCCAACATGCCATGTTCCAACAGATACTCGGCGCGCTGAAAACCTTCCGGCAGTTTCTCGCGGATGGTCTGCGCGATGACGCGCGCGCCCGTGAACCCAATTTGCGCGCCCGGTTCGGCGATCTGAATATCGCCCAACATGGCATAGGACGCGCTGACGCCGCCGAAGGTGGGATCGGTCAACACCACAATGTAAGGCAGGCCCGCCTCGCGCAGCATGTCCACGCAAATCGTGGCGCGGGGCATCTGCATCAAGGACAGAATGCCTTCCTGCATGCGCGCGCCGCCCGAGGATACGAACAGGATATAGGGGCGATTTTCCTTGATCGCAGCCTGCAGGGATTCCACCAGCGCCTCCCCCACGCCCATGCCCAGGCTGCCGCCCAGAAAATCGAAGGGCTGGACCCCAATCATCACCGGCAAGCCGTCTAGGGCCCCGCGCGCGGCGGTAAAGGCTTCGGGCCGGCCGGTCTTGGCGCGCGCCGCCTTGATCTCGTCGGAATATTTCTTGTCGCCCTTGAACCTGAGGGGATCGGCGGGGACGTTGGGCGGCGTCAATTCGGTGAAACTGCCCGGATCGAAGGTATAGGCGAAGCGCTCGCCCGGACCGATTCGCATATGATGGCCGCAGCTGGTGCAGACATTCAGATTGGCCACCAGATCACGGTGGAAGATCATCTCCCCGCAAGAAGGGCACTTTTTCCATAGGTTTTCGGGGGTGTCGCCACGCCCGCCATCCTTGCCACCGATCAGGCCTTTGATGCGGGGACGGACGACTTTGGTGATCCAGTTCATGCCGGTACCTTACCACGGCGCGCCGCATGGGTGGAACCGGCAAGAGTTTTGACCAATTCCAGGACTTCGGCGATGACCCTGTCCCGCCCCCCCTCTTGCTTCAACATGTCCAGATTGGCCGCCACCCGGCTGACAATGGCCGATCCCACCACCACGCCGTCGGCGACCCGGGCAATGGCCTCGGCCTGTTCCGGCGAGCGGATGCCAAAGCCCACGGTGCAGGGCAGATCGGTCGCCGCCCGGACCCGCGTCATGGCGGCCCGTACTTCTTCTTCCGGCACCGCCTTGGTGCCGGTGACCCCGGCCACGGACACATAATAGAGATAGCCGCTGGCCTCGGCGACAATGCGCTTGAGCCTGCTGTCATCGGTGGTGGGGGTGACGAAGCGGATCAGGTCCACCCCTTGAGCCAATGCCGGCACACGCAACACTTCATCCTCTTCCAGGGGCAGGTCCACCACGATCAGCCCGTCTACCCCCGCCCCCGCCACGTCGCGGGCAAAGCGCGCCGTGCCATAGGCATGGATGGGATTGTAATAGCCCATCAGCACGATCGGCGTTTTCTTGTCGGCGCGGCGAAACTTCTTCACCATCTCCAGCACCTTGACCATGCTGGCGCCAGATTGAAGCGCCCGCACCGAAGAGGCCTGCACCGCCGGGCCGTCGGCCATGGGGTCGGTGAAAGGCACGCCCAGCTCGATCACATCCGCGCCCGCCGCCGGAAGCTTCTCCAGGATGGCGAAGCTGGTCTCCATATCGGGATCGCCGGCGGTGATGAAGGGCACGAAGGCGGCGCGACCCTCCTTCTTCAGGCGGGCAAAAGTATCGGACAATCTATGCATGGGGGCGGGTCACAGTTTTTCTCGCCTCACAATTTTTCTCCAAGGGCGGCGGCCACCGAGAAGATGTCCTTGTCGCCGCGGCCGGAAAGGCAAACAGCGATGAGTTGATCCTTTTTCATCTGGCCCGCGATCCTTGCGATATGGGCGATGGCATGGGCCGATTCCAGCGCGGGAATGATGCCTTCCAGCTTGGACAGCAACATAAAGGC
The DNA here is from genome assembly GCA_035251935.1 of Rhizomicrobium sp. Classification (GTDB taxonomy): domain Bacteria; phylum Pseudomonadota; class Alphaproteobacteria; order Micropepsales; family Micropepsaceae; genus Rhizomicrobium. Next base: position 115,871 of record DATFDR010000025.1, read on the forward strand.
ATTCAGCGCCTCTTTGTTGGTGATGGAATGGTATTTCACCCGGCCAATATCTTTCAGCCAGCTATGCTCGGGACCAATGCCGGGATAATCCAGGCCCGCCGAGATGGAATGAGCTTCCAGCACTTGGCCGTCGCCATCCTGCAACAGATAAGACCGCGCGCCATGCAGCACGCCTGGCGTGCCCTTGGTGATGCTGGCGGCATGACGCGGCGTGTTCACGCCCTCTCCCGCCGCTTCCACCCCATGAATTTCCACCGCACTGTCATCGACAAAGGGATGGAACATACCGATGGCATTGGAGCCGCCGCCGACACAGGCCACCACCAAGTCGGGCAGCCGCTTCTCCATCTCCAGAATCTGGGCGCGGGTCTCAACCCCGATCACCGTCTGGAAATCGCGCACCATGGCGGGATAGGGATGCGGCCCCACCACCGAACCGATGATGTAGAAGGTGTCATGAACATTGGCGACCCAGTCGCGCAGCGCCTCGTTGGTCGCGTCTTTCAAGGTGCGCGAGCCGGACGACACGCCCTTCACCTCCGTCCCCAACAGGCGCATGCGGAAGACGTTCGGCTTCTGCCGATCCATATCCACTTCGCCCATATAGACGGTGCAAGGCAGACCGAAGCGCGCCGCCACGGTGGCGGTGGCCACGCCATGCTGGCCGGCCCCGGTCTCGGCGATGATGCGGGTCTTGCCCATGCGCTTGGCCAGCAGAATCTGGCCCAGGCAATTGTTGATCTTGTGGGCGCCGGTGTGATTAAGGTCCTCGCGCTTGAGATAGATTTTGGCGCCGCCCAAATGCGCCGTCAGGCGTTCGGCGAAATAGAGCGGGCTTTCGCGGCCGACATAATGGGTGAGCAGACCCGACAGTTCGGTATGGAATACGGGATCCTGCTTGGCCGCCTCATAGGCCTGTTCCAGCGACAAAACCAGTGGCATCAGGGTTTCGGCGACAAAGCGGCCGCCATAGGCGCCGAAATGACCGGAGGCGTCGGGACCCGCACGCAAGGAGTTGGGAAGCTGGTTCATGCCTGCACCGGAAATTTTGTGGCATTGACGAAGGCGCGGATGCGCGCGGCATCTTTCACGCCGGGCGCGCTTTCCACGCCGGAAGACACATCCACCTGCTTGGCGCCCGACAAGGAAACGGCGCGCGCGACATTGACGGAATCCAGTCCGCCGGCCAGGAACCAAGGCTTGGCGAAAAGGCGGCCCGACAGAATTTTCCAATCAAAGGCGCTGCCATGGCCGCCGCCCCGTTCCGCCCCCTTGGGCGGGCGGGCATCGAACATCAGCATGTCGGCGGCCTTTTCATAGTCGGATACAGCTTCCAGGTCGGCCGGTTCGGCCACCGCCAGCGCCTTGATCACCGGCAAACCAAAGCGGGCGCGAATATCGGCCGTGCGCGGGACGGACTCGCCGCCATGCAACTGCAGAAAATCCGGGCGCACGAGCTTTGCGATCTCCCCGATCGCGTCATCGTCCAGGTCGGCGATCAGCGCCACGATCTTGAGGCGGCCGCGCATATGGCCGGCCAAAGTGCGCGCCTGATCCATTTTCACAAAACGCGGCGATCTGGGATGAAAAACAAGCCCGCCATAGGCCGCGCCGGCGCTCACCGACGCGTCGATAGCGTCTGCGCTCGTGAGCCCGCAGATTTTCACCGCAACGGATGTTGAGGACGTGGGCATGGGCTGGGGTGTATGGGCTGCCCAAACGGGGAAATCAAGCAACCCCGCGTATCCCGCCTAAGCAGCGGAAATGCCAAGGCTTTGGGCAATCTCGCGGGCCGCCTGTCCGGGGTCGGCGGCCCCGGTGATCGGCCGCCCGATCACCAGAATATTGGCGCCCGCATCGCGCGCTTCGACGGGCCCCATCACCCGCCGTTGATCGCCCAGCGCGGCTCCGGCGGGGCGGATGCCCGGCACCACCAACAGGAAATCCGGGCCCAGTTCTTGGCGCAGGCGCAGGATCTCGTGCGCCGAACAGACCACGCCATCCAGGCCGCATTGTTTCGCCAGCGCCGCCAGACGCAAGACTTGGTCGGCCACCGGCGGGGTCCATCCCAACCCAGGCAGGTCTTCATCGCCCAGGCTGGTCAGCATGGTGACCGCAATGATCTTGGTGGAGGGCGAAACGCTTTTGGCCGCGTCGGCAGCCGCGCGCATCATCGCGGGGCCGCCCTGGGCATGCACATTGAGAATGGAAACCCCCAATCCGGCGGCGGCCCGGCAAGCACCCGCCACCGTATTGGGGATGTCGTGGTATTTCAGGTCCAGGAAAACCGGCAGTCCTATTTCAACAAAAGGCCGCACGCCATCGGGCCCATGCGCATTGAAGAATTCCAGTCCCAGCTTCAGCCCGCCGACAGAGCCGCGCACGCGCTCCGCCAATTGCCGCGCATAGTCCGGATCGGTGGTATCGAGGGCAACGAAAACGGGGTTCGGAAGGATCACGCTTCCGGGTTACCGCCATTCAGCCGCTCGCGCAATTCCTTGCCGGTGCGGAAGAAGGGCGCACGCTTTTGGCCGACCGAAACCGGTTCGCCGGTGCGGGGATTGCGGCCCATGCGCGAGGGACGAACTTTCACACTGAAGGCGCCAAAGCCGCGCAACTCCACGCGATGGCCTTCCGCCAAAGCCTTGCTGATGGAATCCAGCACCGTGGTCACGATGCGTTCGACATCGCGGTGATACAGATGCGGATAGCGAGCGGTGAGCCGTGCAACCAGTTCTGACTTGATCATCCCCAGCCCCTTTGAGGGACACGCCGCCGGGTTGGCCCCGCGACCGCCATAACCTGTCATGGGAGGTTCCCGCCCGTCAACGGGAAGCATCTGAAAAACCAGACTTTTTTCGTATCCTCCGTCCTTTTTGAGGCCTTTTTGGTCCGTAGGCGACGCATTTTGGCCCCTTTCAAGTACCCTTGAAGCGGCTTGCATGGCTTTGCGCCCCAAGGGAAAGTCTCAGAAAAGTCGCGATAACCCAACAATAAGGGGAAAAACATCATGATAATCCGTCAATTCGCGGCCGGCCTGGTTTGGGCAGTAAGCTTGATTCTGGCGGCTCCGGCCGTGTCCGCGCCCAAGGAAAATTGGCTGGGCGCTTGGGGCTTGGCAGTGATTTCCCCGCCCCCGGGCATAGCCATGCCCATCACGCCACCCGCCATCGTGCCCCTCGCCGCCGTCCCCGCCCCGGCCACGCCCCAACCGCCGCTGTTAGAGAATCCCGGCAATGTCCCGGTGGTGACGCTGAGGAGCGATCCCGCCGACATCACCATTCGTCAGCTGGTGCGGGTATCGGCCGCGGGCAAACGCATTCGTCTGCGCTTCAGCAATGAAGGCGGCAGCGATGTGCTGGCGCTGGGCGCGGTGCATGTGGGCCTTGCTGGACCCGACGGCAGCGTGCTTGCCGGCAGCGACCGCACCGTCACCTTCGATGGTCGTCCCACGATTTTGATTCCGGCCGGCGCGCCGCTGTTGAGCGACGCGGTGGATTTGCCGGTCAAGGCGCTCGACCGGCTGGTGATCTCCACCTATCTGCGGGGAGCCGCCGCGCGCACCGGCCACGCCCCATTTCACTATGCGGCGGGCATCGCGGGCGACCATACGGGCGCGGCGCAACTGCCGGAGCCCAAACTGATGCGCCTGGCCGCGCTGGTGAGCCAAGTGGATGTGGACGCCACGACAGCCACCGGCGTGATTGTGTGCCTGGGCGATTCCATCACAGCCGGCAGCGCCTCCACCGCCAACGCCTTTCGCAGCTATCCCGACCGGCTGGCCGAGCGGTTGGCGGAGAACGGCAAATGGGCGGTGGTCAATGCTGGCATCGGCGGCAACAGGCTGGTGCGTTTCGGCACCGGTCCCAGCGCCCTGGCGCGGCTGGACCGCGACGTGCTGAGCGTGCCCGGCGTGAAAGCCATCATTCTGTTGGAAGGGATCAATGATATCGGCCGCGGCTTTCAAACCTTCGATACACGCGAGCCGGTGAGCCTGGAAGCGTTGATCGCCGCCCACAAACAGATCATCCAGCGCGCCCACGACCATGGCATCAAGGTGATCGGCGCCACCCTGACGCCCTACCAGGGTGCGCAGCGCGCCTCTGCCGAGGGCGAACAAGTTCGCACAGACTTGAACAACTGGATCAAGACCGGTGGCGCTTTCGACGCGGTGGTGGATTTCTCCGCCGCCACCGCCGACCCGGCCAATCCGCTGGCCCTGCGCGCCGACTATAATCTCAGCGACAAGCTGCATCCCAACGATGCGGGCTACAAAGCGATGGCCGACGCGGTGGATTTACGTCTGTTCAAATAACCTGTTCTACCCGTCAGGCCACTTCGAACACCAGATCGCCCCTTTGGCGGTCACGGCCTTGGGCGCGAAGGCCGGACCGGAGGGGGTTAAGGCGCGCGGACAAACAACCCGATGGTCAGGGCCACGCCGATGGCCACGGCTAAGATGCGCAGCACAGTTGGGTTGACCTTGTTGACCACCTGGCCGCCGATCAGCCCGCCCAATGCAGCGCCGACGCAGGCGATGCCGGCTTGCAGCCAATGCACCTGGGGTGAAAAGACAAAAATCGCTACGGCGGAAGCGTTCATCACCCCGGCCAGAACATTCTTGGTGGCGCTGGCATTGCGGATGGCAAGGCCCGCGGCGGTCAAGGCCGCCAGCATCAAAAAGCCGATACCGCCGCCGAAATAACCGCCATAGACCGAGATGGCGAATTGCGCCGCACCCATCCCCACGATCCCCAAAACAGGAGGCCGGTCGGCCTTGCGCGGCATGAAGCTGCCATAGGCAAAGACGGCGGTGGCGAACAGCACCAGCCAAGGCACCAACGCTTTGAAAATATCGGACGGCGTCACCAACAGCAGAATGGCGCCGACAATGCCGCCCACAAGCGAGATCACCACCAAGGCGCGAAAAGACAGGCCGCCTGCTCTTGTGAGATGGGCGCGCCCGGCAAAGGCAGAGGTGACCTGACCCGGAAACAGCGCGATGGTGGAGGTAATGTTGGCTTCCAGCGCTGTCATGCCGGTCAGCATCAGGGCCGGCAGGGTGAGAAAGGTCCCCCCGCCTGCCAGGGCATTCTGGATGCCCGCCCAAACCGCAACGACGAACAGTATGACCAAAACCGTCATAGTCCCGCTGTGACACAGCAGGAACCGTTCAGGCAACCCTTTAGAGCAAGTTGGGACCAGATGGGATCAACTGCGTTGGGTTGCGGCGAGGCGATCCGCCAGAAGCCGTGCGAAG
>DATFDR010000026.1:0-47036 GCA_035251935.1 Rhizomicrobium sp.
GAGCGGCCGCATCCACGGTCAGCCCGCGCGCGCTTTCCTGCGGCTCGATGGTGAGGGAAATCTGAAAGGCGCCGCGCAGAAAGCGTTCGCCTGCCAAACGGCGCGCTGGGGCCTCCAACCCGTCATAGCCCGGCGGGGCACGCAGCCGCATGTCCAGGCTGCGGCCGTTGACGCTTTTGGCTTCCCATCGCCAGCGCAGCCCGTCATGGCTGCCCGCGCTTTCGGCAAAACCCGTCATGCTGGCGAATGTCATTGTGCGGCTCCGAGGGCGCGAAACTAGCGCGCGGGCTAAGGCTCTGTCACCTGCGGCGGGCAGGTAAAACCTCAGGCGGCGCATTTTCGCGCTGCCGGCGCCGCTCGAAGACGCGATAGGCCGCCACATTGCGGGCTTGTTCCGCAATGGTGGCGGCAAAGACATGGCCGCCCCGGCCGGTGGCGACAAAAAACAGATCATCGCTGGGTTCGGGATCGAGCACCGCGGCGATGGAGTCCTTGCCGGGATTGCAGATCGGTCCCGGCGGCAGGCCCGCGATCACATAGGTGTTGTAGGGCGTGGGCGCTTCCAGCTCGCTTTGGCGGATGCCGCGTCCCAAAGGATAGCCGCGTGTCAGATCGTAGATGATGGTGGGATCGGTCTGCAGCCGCATGCCGATCCTCAGCCGATTGATGAAAATCGCCGCGATATGGCGGCGTTCCGCGGGGAGTGAGGTTTCCTTCTCCACGATCGAGGCCAGAATCAGCGCTTCGCGCATGGATTTGAACGGAAGGCCCGGGACGCGTGCCTGCCATTTTTCGCGCAGGAATTTCGTCCGGGCCGCGGCCATCTTGGCCAGCAGGCCGGTCCGGGTTTCGCCGCGCGTGAAAAGATAGGTTTCCGGCAACAAGCTTCCCTCTTCCGGCACCGGGCCCGCATCGTCGATCAGCACCGGATCGTCCCTAACCAGCTTCCAGACCATGTCGCTGGTCAATCCTTCGGCGGCGGTCAGCTTATGCTGGATGGATTTGCCTTCCACCAGGATCGCAGCGATGGCGGCCATGGAGGATTGCGAAGGAATGGCATATTCGCCGGCCTTCAATTTGCCGGCCAGGCCGCGCAGCCGCAGCTGAAGCTCAAACACCAAACCGTGGGTGAGGGCGCCCCGTTGCTCCAAGGTGCGGGCAATGCCGTGCGCGCGGCTGCCCGGCGGGATCATCACCACGGTTTCCCGGCCGTCCGCGGCGCGGGGACCGGGTGCGTCCCAGGTCGCACGAGCCCATAGCGCCGCGCCCAAGCCGATCGCGACCAGCAGGAGAAGCGCGTAGAGGAATCTCATCAAATCTTGGAAAGGATCAGCGCGGCGTTGGTGCCGCCAAAGCCGAAGCTGTTGGACATGGCGACCGTGACATCGCGCTTTTGCGCCTTGAGCGGGACCAGGTCGATGCTGGCGGTAACGTCGGGATTTTCCAGATTGAGGGTGGGCGGCACCATGCCGTCGCGCATGGCGAGCAGGCAGAAAATTGCTTCCACCGAGCCCGCCGCACCCAGAAGATGACCGATGGAGGACTTGGTCGAGGACATCGCGGCCTTGGCCGCAGCATTGCCCAGCACGCGCTCCACCGCTCCCAGCTCGATACCGTCGGCCATGGTGGAGGTGCCGTGCGCGTTGACGTAATCGATGTCGGACGGCGAAATGCCGGCGCGTTTCACCGCCATCTGCATGGCGCGATAGCCCCCATCGCCGTCTTCCGACGGCGCGGTGATGTGATAGGCATCGCCCGACAGGCCATAGCCTTTCACTTCGCCGTAAATCCTGGCGCCTCGCGCGCGCGCATGTTCCAGTTCTTCCAGCACCACGATGCCGGCGCCTTCGCCCATCACAAAGCCGTCGCGATCCTTGTCATAGGGACGCGAGGCCTTGGCGGGCATATCATTGAAGCCGGTGGACAGCGCGCGGCAGGCGTTGAAGCCGGCTATGCCGATGCGGCAGACCGCACTTTCCGCACCGCCCGCGATCATCACATCGGCGTCGTCAAGGGCAATCAGCCGGGCGGCGTCGCCGATGGCATGCGCGCCGGTGGCGCAAGCCGTGACCACGGAATGGTTTGGGCCCTTGAAGCCATGCTCGATCGAGACATAGCCCGACACCAGATTGATCAGGCGGCCGGGAATGAAGAAAGGCGACAGGCGGCGGGGTCCCCTCTCATGCACCAGGATCGAAGCCTCTTCGATGCCGGTGAGGCCGCCGATGCCCGAACCGATCATGACGCCGGTGCGGTATTTGTCTTCGTCACTCTGGGCTTGCCAGCCCGAATCCTGCACCGCCTGTTTGGCGGCGGCCAGGCCATAGATGATGAAATCATCCATGCGCCGCTGTTCCTTGGCGTCAACCCATTGGTCGGGATTGAAGCTGCCGTCGCTGCCATCGCCGCGCGGCACCTGACAGGCGATCTTGGTCGCCAGATCGTCGGTCTTGAACTTGGTGATGACGCTGGCGCCGGACTGGCCGGCCAACAGGCGCGACCAAGTCTCCTCCACACCACACGCCAGCGGCGTTACAAGACCCAGGCCCGTGACAACGACCCTGCGCATGGGGCTTAAGACCTTTTACGCGAGATCAGGAAGCGTTCGCCTTGTCGATATACTTAACGGCATCGCCCACCGTCACGATGGATTCGGCCGCATCGTCGGGAATTTCGATGCCGAATTCTTCTTCAAACGCCATCACCAGCTCGACGGTATCGAGGCTGTCGGCGCCCAGATCTTCGATGAAAGACGCGGTGTCCGTGACCTTCTCAGCATCGACATTGAGATGTTCGACGACGATCTTCTTCACGCGCTCGGCAGTATCGCTCATGGACTTGTAAGCCTCTCCTAGATTTTCAAACCGGCTTTTGGAACAACGCCGGGCCACACAATTGGGTGCTTCGTGAGGTGGCCGGTTAGGTATCATAAACCTTCCTGGACCGCCAACGTAATGCTTAAGTCATTGTTTTTTCTATGATATCATCGCCATGCCGCCATTGACATGAATCGTTTCACCGGTCACATAGGCCGCTTCCTCCGATGCAAGATAGACAATAGCGGCGGCAATTTCGCTGGGTTTGCCCATGCGTCCGGCGGGGATTCGCTGGCCGAGCATCTCTTTTTGCTGATCGGTAAGGACCTCGGTCATCGCCGTCTGGGTGAAGCCGGGCGCCACGGCGTTGACCGTGATGTTGCGGGAGGCAACCTCGGCGGCCAGGCTTTTGGTCATGCCAATCAACCCCGCCTTGGCGGCGGCATAGTTGCCCTGCCCCGCATTGCCGGTCGCGCCCACCACACTGGAAATCTGGATAATACGGCCCCAGCGTTTTTTCATCATGCCGCGCAGCACGCCGCGCGACAGACGGAAGGCGGCGGTGAGATTGACCGCAATCACCTGATCCCATTCGTCATCCTTCATGCGCAGGAAGAGATTGTCTTTGGTGATGCCGGCATTGTTGACCAGGATGTCGATCTCAGCCCCTGCGGCGTCTTGCGCCACCTTGGGCAATGCTTCGACCGAGGCGATGTCGGACAGATTGGCCTGGGCGATGAAAGCATTGCCGCCCAGTTCGGCTTTGAGCGCTTCCAACGCTTCGGCGCGGGTGCCGGAGAGCACGACTTTGGCGCCTTGGCCGTGCAGCGCCTTGGCGATCGCGCCGCCGATGCCGCCCGAGGCGCCCGTAACCAGTGCCGTTTTTCCGGTGAGATCGAACATGGGCGCCTCTAGTTATTTATGGTCGCACGGGCGACGGCTCGTCCGTACGCTGTCGCTACCGCCTCACCTGCCCGATGCTCCGGGGCGCCGGTGATCAGTGCAGTTTTTCCGGTGAGATCGAACATCAGATCACCTTTCCAAAGGCTTCCAGGTCGTCCGGCGTATCCAACGTGATGTTCGCCAAATCTTTGTCTATCCGCTTGACCATGCCGGTCAAGACCTTGTTGCCGCCAAATTCCACCGTGGTCTCCACCGCCAAGCCTTTGAGGGCGAGAATGGTTTCGCGCCAGCGCACACGGCCCGTCACCTGTTCCACCAGAAGTTGGCGGACATGGTCGGGATCGCGTGCTGCCTTGGCGGTGACATTGGCCAGCACCGGCACAGACAAGGGCCGGAGGGTGACGCCATAGAGCGCCTCGGCCATGCGGTCGGCGGCAGGCTGCATCAAGGGACAATGGAACGGCGCCGACACCGAAAGCGGCATGGCGCGCTTGATGCCTTTGGCTTTGGCGATTTCGCCGGCGCGCGCCAAGGCATCGAGGGTGCCGGAGATCACCACCTGGCCCGGCGCATTGTCATTGGCGACGACGCAGACGCCGCCGGATGCGGCCGCTTCTTTTGCGACCTCCTCAGCCTGCTGGATGTCCGCGCCGATCAGCGCGGTCATGCCGCCTTCGCCCACCGGCACCGCCGATTGCATCGCCTGACCGCGCGCCTTGAGCAGGCGCGCGGTATCGGCGAGGCTGAAAGCGCCCGCGGCGCACAGCGCGGAATATTCGCCCAGACTGTGACCCGCGACCAGATGGGCGTGCTTGGCGACATCCAGGCCCATCTCTTTTTCCAGCACCCGCACCGCCGCGATACTGGCGGTCATGATGGCGGGCTGGGCATTTTCCGTCAGGACCAGATCGTCTTCCGGGCCTTCCCACATCAGTTTCGACAATTTCTGGGACAGCGCGTCGTCCACTTCCTGGAACACCTCGCGGGCGGACGCAAAGGCATCGGCAAGCGCCTTGGCCATGCCGATTTTCTGGCTGCCCTGGCCGGGAAAAAGAAAGGCGCGAGTCATTGCACGAGACAAATCAAGAGGTCCCGGCGAAGTCAAGAATATAGCGGCGCGACCCGCCGGGGCCAGGATATGGCCCAAAATATCGAAGTTCAGGCCGCACGCAACGAATCGGAGATCATTCCGACTTGCGATGGACGCTGCTGGACAGAAGCTGCATGGAGACCGCCGCCGCTAGCGACACACCCACGCACATCCAAAGCCCAGCATTATAGTCGCCCGTGAGTCTGAGCAACCGGCCCATCAATCCTGGGGCGACAAAACCGGAAAGGTTGCCCAAGCAATTGATCAGCGCAAAAGCACCCGCCGCCGCGGTGCCGCCCAAAAACAACGGCGGCACCGACCAGAAAGTGGCCAAGCCGGAATAGGAACCACCCGCCGCTAGGCAGAAACCCGCGATCACGATCCAGTCGCTGCCGCCGATGGCGGCGAGGGCAAAACCTGTCATCGTCACCAGCGCCGAAAGGACGAAATGCAACGTCCGTTTGCCGGTGCGATCGCTGCTGACGCCGATGGCCCACAATATTCCCAGCGATGCCACATACGGAATCATCACAATCAGGCCGGTTTGCATATTGGTATAGCCCATCGCCTTGATCATCAGCGGCATCCAAAAGCCCAGCGCATAGATCCCGAACACGATGCAAAAATCCGGAACGATCAGCGCCCAGACGCGCCAATCCCTCAACATGGGACCAAAGCCATGCACATCGCCCTTGGGATCCTGATCCAGGCGCGCCAACACGATCTGTTTTTCGCGCGCGCTGAGGAATTTCGCCTTGGCCGGATTGTCAGGCAGGCACCATAGCGCGACAAAGCCCAGCGCCAGGGTGGGAATGCCTTCCAGGATGTACATCCACTGCCAGCCTTTGAAGCCATAGCCCTCAATTTCCAGCAGCAAGCTCGAGAGCGGCGCACCCACTATGTTGGACAAGGGAATGCCGGCGCAGAACAGCGCCAGGATGCGGGCACGTGTCGCAGCCGGAAACCAATAGGTGAAATAGAGCAGGATGCCGGGATAGAAGCCTGCTTCTGCCAGGCCCAGCATGAAGCGCAAAACAAAGAAGCTGACCGGACCCTGCACGAAGGCGAAGGCCATGGAGATGATCGCCCAGGTGATGATGATGCGCGACAGCCATAGCCGCGCGCCCACCTTCTCCATAATCAGATTGGCAGGCACCTCGAACACAAGATAGCCCAGGAAGAAGACGCCGGTGCCCCAGCCAAAGACCTCGGGCGAAAAGCCCAGATCCTGGTTCATGGTGAGCGCGGCGAAGCTCACATTCACGCGGTTGAGGAAGGCGGCGATGTACATCGCCAGGATCAGCGGCACCAGCCTGAAGGCGGCGCGGCGCAGGATGGCGTCCGCCTCGATATTGTTGTTTTGCATCGTCCCCCAACCCTTTTGTGGCAGCCTCAGCCAGCTTGCCCGCGATTACAAGCGGGCTTTTTGCGGAATGGGTATAATTATCCTGTTGATTTTAAAAGACCTTATGTCTGCCTCTTCCCGGCCTTGCCGTCGCATCGGCTTTTCTTTATAGACCCGCCCCTCAACGGCTGCGGTCGGCCGGGGCTCTCCCTCTTCCATTGAAGATGTGAGGGTTTGCGCATGGTGCGCGTCCCGGACGAGCCAAGGCGAAGGCAGGAACCCTCCTGGCTTCGTTCCGCGGACCGAAACGAAAGGGACTGACGAGATGGCTCTCTACGAGCATCTTCTGATCGCGCGCCAGGACATCAGCGCGCAACAGGTGGACGCACTGGCCACCCACCTCAAGACCATCGTCGAAGGCGAAGGCGGCAAGATCGAGAAGCAGGAATATTGGGGCCTGCGCGGTCTGGCGTACCGCATCAAGAAGAACCGCAAGGGCCATTACGTCCTTTTGAACATCAACGCACCGGCCAATGCGGTGATCGAGCTGGAACGCCAGCTCAAGATCAACGAAGACGTGCTGCGCTACATCACCGTCAAGGTGGACCAGTTCGATGTCTCGTCGAGCAAGGCGCGCCGTGACGACAAGCCCGAAGGCAAGGCCGACGCCGAAGTCGAGGAGATCCTGGTATGAGCTATGGTGGCAACCGTGACGGCAGCCGCGACGGCGGACGTGGTGGTGATCGTGACGGCGGACGCGGCGGCGACCGCGAAGGCGGCCGTGGCGGACGCGAGGATGGCGCGCGCCGTCCCTTCTTCCGCCGCAAGAAGACCTGTCCTTTCTCGGGCGATAGCGCCCCCAAGATCGACTATAAGGACGTCAAGCTGCTGCAGCGCTTCATTTCCGAGCGCGGCAAGATCGTGCCGGCCCGCATCACCGCGGTCAGCAACAAGAAGCAGCGCATCCTGGCGAACGCCATCAAGCGCGCGCGCTTCATGGCCCTTCTGCCTTACGTCGTGAAGTGAGGAGAGCGTCATGCAAGTGATCCTGCTCGAAAGAGTCGAAAAGCTGGGCCAGATGGGCGACGAAGTCCGCGTCAAGGACGGCTTCGCCCGCAACTTCCTGCTGCCCAAGAAGAAGGCGCTGCGCGCCACCAAGGCCAACCGCGAATATTTCCAGGCCCAAAAGGCCCAGTTGGAAGCCCATAACCTGGAGCGCAAGAAGGACGCCGACGCCATCGCCAAGAAATTGGGCGGCAAGAGCTTCGTTCTGATCCGCCAGGCCGGCGACCGCGGCCAGCTTTACGGTTCGGTGACGCCCCGCGATGTCGCGGACGCCATGGAAAAAGCCGGCTTCAAGGTGGACCGCCACCAGGTTTCGATCAGCGTGGCGATCAAGTCCATCGGCCTGTTCACCCTTCCGGTTGTGTTGCATCCGGAAGTGAAAGTGAACATCACCGTCAATGTCGCCAGAAGCGACGACGAGGCTGAGCGTCAGGCGCGCGGCGAAGACGTTCTGGCCGCCAAGACCGAGGCTGAGGAAGCCGCGGTGGCCGCCGAGGAACTGTTCGAGGAAGGCGCCGGTCCCAAGGCCGAAGAGGCTGAAGAAGCCGAAGCGTAGTCGTTTCGCAGAGAATGCAAAAAGGCCGGTCGCAAGACTGGCCTTTTTCTTTGCTCCAGAAACGGACTAAGCCGCCCCGGATTCCATGGCAAACTCCCGGCGGGTGAGGCCGCGCGGCGGATCGCCGAAATAGACTTCCACGCTTTTCAGCTTGCCGTTCTGGAAGCGGAAATATTCGGCGTTGCGGAATGTCTTGCCGACATGAACAGGATTGGGATTTTTGAGCTCGGCATTGTACAGCACCAGCACGCCGTCGCCGTCTTGCGCCACCGCCACGAAATGGAATTTGGCGATGTTGGTGTGACCGGCCCAGCAGCGGGCGAAATAGGCCTCGCGTCCGATGGCGTCGTCGAACGGGCTGGTAAAGGTAAAATCCGGCGTCATATTGTTTTCAATGAACGCGCGGTCGCCGCTTTCATAGGCGCGAAAATAGCCCTTCGCCCATTCGGTAAGATCCATACGGGGTTCCTTTTCTGCTCAATCCGTCAAAGATTTTTCCAATGCATCCATCAAGGCGTTGGTGCCATGCTCGCGGCTGCCGGCATCGTCATAGCCGTCGAGATAATCGCCATATTCGGTCAAGACGAACCGGGTCGCCTCGCCATCGGGACGGATTTCGATCGCTGCCTGCGAGACCGAAATCTTCTTGCCGTCCACGAACATGCTGTAGCTGTAGATGATGCGTCCGCCCTCGCCATCCTTGGGCGGCACGATATCGCGATAAACGCAATCGAACCGTGTCACGATACCGGTCTTCCACCGGCCGGTCAGACTTTCCACGCCGCCTTCGCGGAAATCGAAGCTGCGCTCCTCCTGCGTCCAGCTGCCGTCGCCGGAAAACCATTTGGCTTTCTGCTGCTCATCGGCAAAGGCGGCAAAGACTCGGGCCGGCGATGCCTTCCAATGGCGGGTGATGGTGAAGCTGGCATGCACAATAGAGCGGGACATCTTATTCTCCTTTCACATAATGCAGACGAACGACGCCGTTCTCGAACGGTCTTTGGCTGACGAGTTTCAGGCGCGTCCTCATGGCGCCGTCGAAATACGCAAGACCCTTCCCCAGCAGGATGGGGTTCTGGAAAATCCAGAATTCGTCTACGGCATCCAAAGCGAGGAAGGCCCGCGTCAGGCCGGGACTGCCGAAAATCAGCAGATTGTTTCCGCAGCTCTGCTTGTCGGCAAGAATATCCCTGGCATCGCGGCGAAGATGCACATTGTTCCAGTCGCTTTCCCGCATGTGGCGTGAGAAGGTCAGCTTGGGAATCTGTTCCACCCAGCGCGCGTGACGCACTTCGCGCGAATCCGGTCGCGAATCCGGCTTGTCCAACAGCGTCGGCCAGTAGCCGCGCATCATGTCATGGGTGACGCGGCTATAAACAGCGGCGCCGGCGGTTGCTATCACATCATCGGCGTCGGCAAAGATGTCCTGATTCAGCGCAACCCAATCCAGTTCGCCATTCGGTCCGCCGCAAAAACCATCCAGCGACATATGCATCAGCGAAATCAGTTTCCTCATCTTTCGTCCTCCGGTTTGGTTTCCTCGAGATAAGCCCCCAGCCGGTCGAGATTGCGCTCCCACATCGCGCGGCGCTGAGCGACCCATTGTTCAGCCTGGCTCAGCATTTGCGGCGCGATGCGGCAAGTGCGGACCCGCCCCAGTTTCTGGCTGGTCACCAGGCCGCAATCCTCCAACACCTTCAGATGCAACATGACGGCGGGCAGCGACATGGGCAGGGGTTTGGCCAGCTCGCTCACCGTGGCAGGTCCTGCGGCCAGTTGGTCCACCATGGCGCGGCGGGCTGGGTCCGCCAGGGCGGCAAAGGTCTTGTCCAGTTGATAGTTAAGCATATACTTAAGTATATGCGCTCAGCCCCGCCCGTCAAGCAGGCCAGCCGCGATTATTTTTGCGTCTCGCCTTGGGATATGCTGCGCCCGCTCAAGGAGGTCCTATGTCGGTTCAGACCCAACTCAAGCGCATCACGGTTCCGGAAATCCGCGCCCATAAGGCCGCGGCGCCGATCGTCTGCCTCACCTGCTATCACGCTCATACCGCGCGGTTGCTGGACGATCATGTGGACGTGATGCTGGTGGGCGACAGTTTGGGCATGGTGATGCATGGACTGGAGACCACGCTGGGCGTGACTCTCGACATGATGATCACCCATGCCAAGGCGGTGATGCGCGGTTCCAGACGCGCGCTGGTGGTGGTGGATATGCCATTCGGTTCCTATGAGGAAAGCCCGGCGGTCGCATTCCGCAACGCCGCGCGGGTGATTCAGGAAACCGGCGCCACCGCCATCAAGCTGGAAGGCGGCACGCGCATGGCGGACACCATTCACTATCTCACCCAGCGCGGCATTCCGGTGATGGCCCATATCGGCCTGACACCGCAGATGGTGCATATCAAAGGCGGCTTTCACACCGTGGGCCGCACAGAAGCGGACTGGCCGGCGCTGCTCGCCGACGCCAAGGCGGTGGCGGATGCCGGCGCCTTCGCCGTGGTGTTGGAAGGCATGGCCGAACCATTGGCCGCCAAGATCACGGGGGAGATCGCCATCCCCACTATCGGCATCGGCGCCAGCCCGGTCTGCGACGGCCAGGTGCTGGTGATGGAAGACATGCTGGGTCTCAATCCCAACCCGCCCAAATTCGTGCGCCAATATGCCCAGTTGGGGCCGGCCATCGAGGCGGCCGTTCAGGCCTATGCCAAGGATGTGCGCGAGCGGCGTTTCCCGGGCGCGGAAAATGTCTACCCCATGAAAAAAGCCCAATAGCCGAAAAAGCCCCATAGAGGCGCAAAAACCGGCCATTTCTTACCGCCGCGCGCATTGCGCTGCTCGCCCATGCGGGCTAATTAACGCGCCTTGTCAAAGGCTTCCCAAAAAGGACCTGGCCGGTGAGTGATATTTTCCGCGAAGTCGAGGAAGACGTTCGCCGCGAAAAGCTGCAAAAGCTGTGGCAAGGCTATGGCAGCTATATGATTGGCGCCCTGGTGCTGGTGTTCCTGGGGCTGGGCGGCTGGCAATTGTGGGAACGCCATGAGGCGCAGCAGCGCGCCAAGGCCTCCGACGCCTTGATCGCCGCGCAGCGCATCACCAATCCGCAAACCGCGGCGGGCGCCTTTGTGGATTTGGCCCGTACCGCTCCCAAAGGCTATGACCTGGTGGCGCGGCTGAGCCAAGCCGGCGCCATGCTCGCGTCCGGCCAGCGCGCCGGGGCGATCGATCTCTACAAAGAGATCGCCAATCAGGATAACGGTCCGGTCGGTCCGGTCGGCGCGGTGGCGCGACTGCGCGCCGCCTGGGCGCTGGCAGAGACCGCGCCGCGCGCCGAACTGAACGCATTGCTGAAGCCCTTGGATCAGCCGGGCAGCGTCTGGCGGCAAAATGCGCGCGAAGTGCTGGCCTATGCCGATTATCGCGCCATGGATGCCAAATCGGCGCTGGCGAAATATTCCGAACTGGCGGCCGATCCCTCCAGCCAGGACGGCTTGCGCACCCGCGCCAGCGCCATGGCGACATTTTTGAAGAATGGCGGCGCCATCAACTATGGCAGCGTGCCCCCCGAGGCGGTTCCCACCCCACCACAAGGGGGTGAGGCCGGCCATGACGTGCCCGCCACCCCAGCGGCAAAATAATGACGTCGCGCGCCGTCCGTTTCTGCCTGGTGCTGACCGCCGCCTCGCTTCTGCTAGGCGGTTGTTCCGTGTTTGACGAAGTGGGCAGCTGGTTCGCCACCAGCGGCAAGAAATCCAATCTGCGCGGGGTGCGCATTCCGGTGATGTCGCTGGACAGCGAGCTGAAACCCGATCCCGCCCTGGCGAGCACGCCCATCCTGTTGCCAGCGCCTTATCGCAATCCGGAATGGCCCCAGCCCGGCGGCTTTGCCTCCAACGCCGTGTATCATCTGGCGGCGCCGGGCCGGTTGCGCGAAGTCTGGAGCCAGGACGCGGGCAAGGGCAGCGACATCGATTCCCATCTTACCGCCGCGCCGGTGGTGGGCGGCGGACTGATCTTTGCGCTGGATTCCGAAGCGCATATCTATGTTTTCCGCGCCGGCGACGGCCGTCCGGTCTGGAACCGGCGCCTTGCGCCCAAGGACGGTACCGACCTGCCGACTTTGTGGGGCCTGCTCGGCAAGGCCAATACCGTGGATCCGCCGCAAGGCATGGGCGGCGGCGTCGCTTATGACGACGGCAATATCTACATCACCTCCGGCTTTGGCGTTTTGATCTGCCTGGATGCCAAGACCGGGCGCGATCTCTGGCGCAAGAATCTCGGCATGCCGATCGTCAACGCCCCGGTGGTGAATGGCGGGCGCATTTTCGTCTCCACCCACGACAATCATTTCTATGCCATGGCGCAAAGCGATGGGCGCACGCTATGGGATCACCAAGGCATCACCGAATCCGCCGGCATCCTGGCTTCCACCAATGCGGCGGTGTCGGGCGAGACGGTGATCGCGCCTTATACCTCGGGCGAAATCTTCGCCTTGCGGGTGCAGAACGGCCAGGTCGGCTGGAGCGATGTGCTCACGCGCACC
Source organism: Rhizomicrobium sp. (assembly GCA_035251935.1). Classification (GTDB taxonomy): domain Bacteria; phylum Pseudomonadota; class Alphaproteobacteria; order Micropepsales; family Micropepsaceae; genus Rhizomicrobium. The sequence goes on from DATFDR010000026.1 coordinate 12,318, forward strand.
GGCCATGTCACCGCTTTGTCCCAACTGGACGATATCGCCGGACGCCCGGTGATCGACCGCGGCGTGGTCTATGCCATCAGCCAATCCGGCCTGATGGCGGCCTTCAGCCTCAATACCGGCGAGCGGCTATGGTCGCGCGATATCGGCGGCATTCAGACGCCGCTGGCGGCGGGCGATTATGTCTATGTGCTGGACAACAATGCCCGGCTGATCTGCTTGACCCGCAAGGAAGGCAAGGTGCGCTGGATTCATCAACTGCCCCAGTATGAAGACCCTGAAGACAAGAGGGATGCCATCATTTGGGCCGGGCCGGTGCTGGTGTCCGACAAGCTGATCGTCACCTCGTCCAACGGCTATGCCCAGGCCCTTTCGCCCTATGACGGCAAGCTGGTGGGACGGGTGGAAATTCCCGACGGCACCACCATTTCGCCGGTGGTGGCCAATGGCACCCTGTATCTCTACACCTCTGACGCCGAACTCGTGGCGCTGCGGTAAGATGCGTCATGGCGTTGATCCTCGCGATTGTAGGCCGTCCCAATGTCGGGAAGTCGCGCTTATTTAACCGGCTGGCCGGACGTGCCGCCGCCATTGTCCATGACACGCCGGGGGTGACCCGCGACCGCCAGGCGGTGGATGCCGCGTATGAAGGCCTGCCACTGCGGCTAATCGACACTGCGGGCTTCGAAGACGCCGCCAGCGGCAGCATTGCCCATCGCATGACCAAACAGACTTTGGCGGCCATCGCGGAAGCCGAAGCCCTGCTGTTCCTGATTGACGCACGCGCGGGCGTGACGGCGGGCGACCAGATCATCGCCCAAGCGCTGCGCAAATCGGGCAAGCCGGTGATCCTGGCGGCCAACAAATGCGAAGGCCGGACCCAGCCCCCGGCCGAGGCCTATGGCCTGGGACTTGGCGAGCCGATTGCCATTTCCGCCGAGCATAATCTGGGGATGGAGAATTTGGTCGCGGCGTTGGAACCACTGGCCGGGTCCACTGCCTTGGACGAATCCGAATACGAAGAACAAGACGCCGAAGTGGTCGAGTTCAGCGAGGAAGACGAGCCCGACGAAGACGTCAGCGTTCATTATCTCGACCGGCCGTTGCGGCTGGCCCTGGTGGGGCGGCCCAATGTCGGCAAATCCTCCCTGTTCAACCAGCTGTTGGGCGAGGAACGGTCTTTGACGGGACCGGAAGCCGGCTTGACGCGCGACGCCATCACTGCGCCCTGGCGCGCGGGAGAACGCGAAGTCCTGCTGCACGACACCGCGGGCCTGCGCAAAAAGGCGCGGGTGGCGGGCGAAACGCTGGAGGAAATGTCGGTGGCCTCCACTTTGGAAGCTATTCGGTTCGCCGACTGCGTGATCGTGATGATCGACGCGACCGCGCCGTTCGAAAAACAGGACCTCACCATCGCCGATCTGATTGCGCGCGAAGGGCGCGCCATTGTCTTTGCCATCAACAAATGGGACTTGCTGGAAAACAAGGCGGGCGCCATCTCGCGGATGCGCGAAAAGCTGGACCGGCTGTTGCCGCAGGTGGCCGGCGCCCCCTTGATCGCCACCTCGGCCCGCACCGGCGAGGGTCTGGAGCGGCTGGGAGCGGCCATCACCGAGGCGGACCGAGCCTGGAACAGCCGTATCTCCACCGCCACCTTGAATCGTTTTTTGGGTGAAGCGTTGCAGCGCCATGCCGCGCCCGCCATCAGCGGACGGCGGGTGCGCATCCGCTATATGACCCAGCGCAAGGCGCGGCCGCCCAGTTTCACGTTGTTCGGCAATCAATTGGACGCCCTGCCCGAGGCTTACTTGCGCTATCTGCAGAACGGTTTGCGCGAGGCCTTCAACCTCAAGGGCACACCGCTGCGCTTTTCGGTGCGCAATTCCAAGAATCCCTATGGGACGAAAAAATAAAGTCCTCACCCTGAGCTTGTCGAAGCATGAGGCATCCTCACCCTTCGACAAGCTCAGGGTGAGAATTATTTCTTGAAATTTATGACCGTCCCGTTGTCATCATAGTCCGGCGACAGCATCTCGACGATCTTCGGCGCCATATCGTCAGGCACCGGCAAAGTCGTTGGATCCTCGCCCGGCATCGCCTTCTTGCGCATTTGGGTGCGCATCGGCCCTGGATTTATCAGGTTCACCCTGATCTTGGTCGCCTCGCATTCCGCCGCATAGGTGAGCGCCAGACTTTCCAGCGCCGCCTTGCTCACCGCATAAACGCCCCAATAAGCGGTGTGCTTTCTGGCCGCGCCGCTGGTGACGAACAACACCCGCCCCGCATCCGACAGGCGCAGCAGCGGGTCCAGCGAACGGATCAGCCGCCAATTGGCGGTGACATTGACCTCCATCACGTCCTGAAAGGTCTTGGGCTCCAGATGGGCGAGCGGCGTCAATTGCCCCAACACCCCGGCATTGCCCAGGAAGGCATCCAGCTTGCCCCACCGCTCAAAGATCGACGCGCCCAGCCGGTCAATCGCCTCGCCATCGCGCAAATTCATCGGCACCAGGGTGGCGCTGCCGCCGGCTTTGCGAATTTCGTCGTCGGCCTCTTCCAGCCCGCCCACGGTGCGCGCCGCCAGGATCACATGCGCGCCGGCACCCGCCAGCGCAATGGCCGCAGCACGGCCGATGCCGCGCGAGGCGCCGGTGACCAATGCGATGCGGCCGGAGAGATCAGGTTTCATGATGGAAACTCTTCTTGTCATGTCTTGTCATGGCCCGCAAATGCGGGCCACCCAGTTGCGGTCTGCACCATTATTGAAAGAGGGAAAGAAAGGCCAGCGCCAAGGCGGAAAATCTGGGGCGCTACCTAGGTGGCCCGCACTTCGTTTATGCTCCGTCCGCGCTTCGCGCGGACCGGGCCATGACACCTGGGGTTAGGCGACGTCCGCCAGCAGCGACAATTGCCGCGTGCCGCCGCTGATGTCGGTCAGCGAGATGGGATAATCGCCGGTGAAGCAGGCATCGCAGAATTTCGGCGCAGCAGCGACGCGTTCGGCCTGGCCCATGGCGCGGTACAGCCCGTTCATCGAAATAAAGGCCAAACTGTCGGCGCCGATGAACCGGCGCATCTGCTCCACATCCATCTTATGGGCCAACAGATCGTCGGTGTTGGGCGTGTCCACGCCATAAAAACAGCTATGGGTGGTGGGCGGCGAGGACACCCGGAAGTGCACTTCCGAGGCGCCGGCGTCCCGCACCATCTCCACGATCTTCTTGGAGGTGGTGCCGCGCACGATGGAATCGTCCACCAGCACCACCTTCTTGCCCTTGAGCTTGGCGCGGTTGGGATTGTGCTTCAGACGCACGCCCAGATGGCGGATGGAATCCGACGGCTCGATGAAGGTGCGGCCCACATAGTGATTGCGGATAATGCCCAGCTCGAAAGGAAGCTTGGCGGCATTGGCGAATCCGAGCGCGGCGGGCACGCCGCTGTCGGGCACTGGGATCACCATGTCGGCGACCACAGGCGCCTCTTGCGCCAGGACCGCGCCGATATTCTTGCGCGCCTCATAGACATTGCGCCCCTCCAGGGTGGAGTCGGGCCGCGCGAAATAGATATATTCGAAAACGCAGAAACGGTGCGCTTGCGGCTTGAAGGGGAAGTGGCTGTGCACCCCGTCCTTGTCCACCACCACCATCTCGCCCGGTTTGACGTCACGCACATACTCGGCGCCGATGATATCCAAAGCGCAAGTTTCGGACGCAAAAATCACCGCCCCGTCCAGGCTGCCCATCACCAGCGGCCGCACGCCATGGGGATCGCGCACCCCGATCAATTTCTTGCTGGTCAGCGCCACCAGCGAATAGGCGCCTTCCACCTGGCACAGCGCATCGATCAATTTCTCGACAATACGGGGCTTGGCGCTGCGCGCCGTCAGATGCACGATGGTTTCGGTGTCGGAAGTGGATTGGAAGATCGCACCCTGCCCCACCAGTTCCTGGCGCAAGGTGTGGGCGTTGGTCAGATTGCCGTTATGGGCGATGGCCAGCCCGCCGCCCGCCAGATCGGCGAAGATGGGCTGGATATTGCTGGCGCGGCTGCCGCCGGCGGTGGAATAGCGATTGTGCCCAATGGCAAAACGGCCGCGCAGATTGCGGGCGGCGCTGGAGTTGCGCCCGAAAGCATCGCCCACCAGGCCCTGATGCCGCTCGGCGATGAAGTGGCCTTTGTCATAGGTGACGATGCCCGCGGCTTCCTGGCCGCGATGCTGGAGCGCATGCAAGCCCAGGACCACCAGCGCGCCCGCGTCGGCATGATCGAAAATGCCGAACACGCCGCATTCCTCATGCAACGAATCCTGATCCCACATATGATCGCTATGGCCGGTCATCGGTTGCCGCTTCCGCCGGTCTGTACAAGCCTGTCTAGCGCCTGGCGGTCGCTGGCGCCATAAGTTTTCGCGGCCTTGGCTGCGCTCTTCTGCTGCACCGGTTCCCGCACTGTTTTGGGGACAGAATTGGCCTCTTCATTCTTGCGGATCAGCTCTGCCATGGGATCATGGCCTGCGGATGAACGGGGTTGGCTCAGCGCTTTCCCGATTTGGGGCGGCGCCTGGCGGATTCCGGTATGCTGCGGCAGATAACCATAATCGCGCGGCGGATCGGGAACCACGGTCAGCAAGACATCGGCGGTACTCTGCACCATCGGTAACAGGCGCGCCTCGGTCACCCAATCGGGGTGCTGGCGGATGGGAATGAAATAGGTAAACGCCATATAGGCCAGCCCCACGAGCACCATCCCGCGCACCACGCCGAAGGCGACGCCCGCCGCCCTATCCAAGGGACCGATGGGAGAATTTTTCACGTTCTGGCTGAACTGGTGGCTGATGAAGGCGAACGGAATGAACACGCCCAGAAACACCGAGGCATAGGCCAGCAAGGTCGCCAGCCAATTCTCGCTGACGATAGCCTTGGCCAGAGGAATGATGTAGGGGCCGAAATACAGGCAGGCGAAAGCCGCCGCCGCCCAGGCGAAAATGGTCAGGGTTTCCCACAGGAACCCGCGCCAGGCGGCATAGCCCGCCGACACCACGATGATCAGCACGATCAGGACATCGACGAAGGTGAAGGGCAGATTCATGATTCGACTTTACCACGGCGAGCTGGTTTCGGCTCCGGCGCAAAACGCAGAAGTTCGGCCACATTGGCAATTTCTGTCAGCGCCAACCCGGCTGCGTCGGCCTTGGTACCGGACGGTACAAAGGCGGTCTTGAAACCCAGCTTGGCGGCCTCCTTCAGGCGGCTTTCGGCCTGGGGCACCGGACGGATATCGCCCGACAGGCTGATTTCCCCGAAAAACACCGTGTCGCGCGGCAAGGCTTCTCCGCCAAAAGAGGAAACCAGCGCGGCGGCAACCGCCAGATCGGCGGCGGGCTCGCCGATCTTCAGCCCGCCTGCCACGTTGAGATAGACATCGGAGGCCCCAATACCAACCCCGGCGCGGGCATCCAGCACCGCCAGGATCATGGCCAGCCGCCCGGTATCCCAGCCCACCACGGCGCGGCGCGGTGTACCGTAACTGGTGGGCGATACCAGCGCCTGAATTTCGCAGAGCAGAGGCCGCGTGCCTTCCAGACCGGCGAAGACGGCAGTGCCCGGCGCGGCGGATGTGCGGTCGCCCAGAAACAGCGCCGATGGATTGGCGACTTCTGCCAGGCCCTTGCCGGTCATTTCGAACACGCCGATCTCGTCGGTGGCGCCGAAGCGATTCTTCACCGCCCGCAACACGCGGAAATGATGGCCGCGCTCGCCCTCGAAATAGAGCACCGCATCCACCAGATGCTCCACCGCCTTGGGGCCCGCGATCTGGCCGTCCTTGGTGACATGGCCGACCAGCAAAAGCGCCGCGCCCGACGCCTTGGCATAGCGCACCAGGTCGAAACTGGCGGTGCGCACCTGGGCTATTGTTCCGGGCGCCGCATCCAGCGCCCCGGTCCACAAGGTCTGGATGGAATCGATGGCGACGATGGCGGGCGGTTTTCCCGCTTCCAGGGTGGCCAGAATATCTTCCACGCAGGTGGCGGCGCCCAGCATCAAAGGCGCGTCCGAAAGGCCCATGCGGGTGGCGCGCATGCGCACCTGGGCCATCGCCTCCTCGCCGGAAATATAGATCGCATGGCCACCGGACTGGGCATATTTGCCCAGCGCCTGCAGAATGATGGTGGATTTACCGATGCCCGGATCCCCGCCTACCAACAGCGCCGAACCGGGAACAAGTCCGCCGCCGGTCACCCGGTCGAATTCGGCGATGCCGGTGGGACGGCGTGGCGGCGGCGCGTCCTCGGATTTTAGGTCTTCCAGAGTGATGCGGCGGCCTTTGGTCCGGCGGGTCGCGCCCGATCCCAGCGGCGGGGCCGCACCTTCCTCGGTGATGGTATTCCAGCCACCGCAAGCCTCGCATTTGCCCGACCATTTGGCAGTGGTCGCGCCGCAGGATTGGCAGACGAAGGTGTTTGTAGACTTTGCCATAGCCCTACCCTCCCCTTGAGGGAGGGTCGAAATTTGCGCAGCAAATTTCGGGGAGGAGTCCAGCGGAAATGCCTGAGCAAACACCCCTCCCCGAAAAATCCACGCGCTGTGCGCTTGGGATTTTTCGACCCTCCCTCAAGGGGAGGGTGAAGAAGAGAATGATGTTGGCGATTTTGGCCATGATTCCCTTATACCACGGCCGTCAAGTCGCTCACTCTTCTCGTCATGGCCCGTCCCTACGCTGTCGCTGGGACTGTCCGGGCCATCCATAACCCCCTCGCCGCCAATGCCGCACGATAGACCGTATGGGTGGCCCGCATACGCGGGCCATGACAATGAGGGAATATTTTCCGATCAAGCGCTGACCCTAGCGCGGCTTGGCCAACTGCCAGGTCAGATGACTTTTCACCATCGGCCATTCCCCGGCGATGATGCTGTACACCACGGTGTCGCGGATTGTGCCGTCCGGCATGATGGCATGGTTGCGCAGCATGCCGTCATATTTCGCGCCCAGCCGCTCGATGCCGCGGCGGCTTTGGGTGTTCAGGACGTGGGTGCGAAATTCCACCGCGATACAGTCCAGTTGTTCGAAGGCATGGGTCAGCAACATCAATTTGCATTCGGTGTTCAGCGCGGTGCGCTGCACCGACTGGCGGTACCAGGTCGATCCGATCTCCAGCCGCCGGTTGGGCGCGTCCACATTCATATAAGTGGTCATGCCCGCGATCCTGCCACCTGAATCCAGCACGGTGAAGGGCAGCATCAAGCCTTGCCCCTGCAAGCCCAAACGGCGCTCGATCTCAGCTTTCATGCCTTCGGGCGCGGGAATGGTGGTGTACCAAAGCTTCCACAATTCGCCGTCGCGTACGGCTTCGACCAGTCCGTCATGATGCGCCAACGACAACGGCACCAGCGACGCGTGACGGCCTTTGAGGGTGATGGGTGAGAGAAAGGCCACTTAGGCTTTCACCGCCATCTTGATGGGGCCTTCGGCTTTGCCATGGATGAACTGCTCGACATAGGGATTGCCGCTGCTGTCGATCTCGCCGGTGGGGCCCTGCCAGATGATCTTGCCGCCATAGAGCATGGCGATCTTGTCCGAAATCTTGCGCGCCGACACCATGTCATGGGTGATGGAGAGCGCGGTGGCGCCGACATCCTTCACCGTGGAAATGATCAAATCATTGATGATGTCGGCCATGATCGGGTCCAGTCCGGTGGTCGGCTCGTCGAAGAAAATGATTTCCGGATCGGCGGCAATGGCGCGCGCCAAGCCGACACGCTTTTGCATGCCGCCCGACAATTCGGCGGGCGACAGAAAGGCGACGTCTTCGGTCAGGCCAACCTTGGCCAGTTTTTGAATGGCGATGTCGCGCGCTTCCTTGCGGCCCACCCCGCGCCCTTGAATGAGACCGAAGGCGACATTCTCCCACACCGGCAAAGAATCGAACAACGCCGCGGCCTGGAACAGCATGCCGAATTTCTTCATCACCTTGTCACGGGCGGCGCCATGGATATGGGTAATGTCCTCGCCATCCACCAGAATGGTGCCTTCATCGGGACGCAGGATGCCCAGGATGGATTTGATGGTGACCGACTTGCCGGTGCCCGAACCGCCGATGATCACCAGCGAGGATTGCGGGTCGATGGTCAAATCCACCCCGTCCAGCACCACCTTGGAGCCGAAGCGCTTCTTGACGCCGATCAGTTGAATTTTGGGTGTGCTCATTTGTGGAACAGCAAGGCGGTGAGGACATAGTCGGCGGCCAGGATCAGGATCGAAGACGCCACCACCGCATTGGTGGTGGCGTTGCCCACGCCCTGGGCGCCGCCCTTGGAATTGAAGCCGTTGTAGCAGCCCAGCAGTGCCACGATGAAGCCGAACACCCCCGCTTTGATCAGGCCCGATGTGATGTCGTCGCTATGGGCGAAATCCACCGTGTTCTTAAGATAGCTGGAGCCATTGAACCCCAGGCTATAGACCGACACGACATAGCCGCCCAACACGCCGATGGAATCGCCGATGGCAGTGAGGATGGGCATGGAGACCACCGCCGCCACGATGCGCGGCACCACCAGATATTTGATGGGATTGGTGGCCAGCGTGGTCAAAGCATCGATCTGCTCGGTCACTTTCATGGTGCCGATCTCCGCGGCGATGGCGGCCGCCACCCGGCCCGCGATCATCAGGCCTGCGATCACCGGGCCCAGTTCGCGGGTGATGCCCAGCACCACCACTTGCGGCACGATGGCTTCGGCGCCGAAACGGTTTCCGCCCAGATAGATCTGCAGCGCCAAGACGCCGCCGGTGAAGAACGCGGTCAGTCCCACCACCGGCAGGGAGTAATAGCCGATGCGCATCATCTGAGAGAGGATCAGGCGGGTATAGATGGGCGGCGACACCAATGCCGCCATCGCCTTGGCGGTGAACAGCGTCAAGTGACCGATATGGGCCAGCACCGTCAGCGTGGCGCGGCCGATACTCGCGAAAAAATTCATTGCGGATTCTTTCTGGGCGCTGCGGCTTGGGCCGGCGCTTCTACATAGGCTCTGGGCACCCGGCGCAGCCGGGTGAGAATTTCATATTCGTTGGTCCCCGCCAGCGCGGCAACCTCGCCCAGGCTGATGGTGTCGCCCAGCAGTTCGACCTCTTGGCCCGTGCGCGGCACATCCGCCAGATCGCTGACGTCCAAGGTCATCAAATCCATCGACACACGGCCCACCACCGGCACGCGCCTCCCGCCGAGAGCGGCAACCCCCTTGTTGGAGAGGGCGCGGGACATGCCATCGGCATATCCCAGCGCCACGGTGGCGATCATGGTGGGCCTTTTTGCGTGGAACGTGGCTGCGTAGCCAACGCTTTGACCTGAGTCAATTCGGCGCAACTGCAGCACCTTGGCGGTCAAGACCGCCGCTGTCTGCATCAGGTTGGGCGTCCCGCCAATGTCCTGCGCCTGGCCTTCGGGCTTTTGGGGATTGGCGCCATAGAGCGCCACGCCGGGCCGCACCAGATCGAAATGATAGTCCAGCCCCAGCATGGCGCCATGACTGGCGGCCAGGCTGGCGGGCGCGGGCGGCAGCATCGCCAACGCCTGGCGGAAGCGCGCAAGCTGCTCGGCATTCATTTTGTGTTTGGGCTCATCGGCGCAGGCCAGATGGCTCATCACCAGCACCAGGTTCAATCCCGCCAGACGTTTTTTCTGCTCCCCCGACAGAAGGGAAAGTTCATCCCCCGGCAGGCCCAAGCGATTCATGCCGGTATCCACATGCAGCACCGCATCCAGCGCGCCGCGGCCAAGGCCCGCCGCGGCCGACCAGGCAGCGATCTCGGCCAGGCTGTTCAACACCGGCGTCAAGCGATGGCTGATCAGGGCGGGCACCGCGTCGGGATGCGCCCCATCCAGCACAAAGATGCGCGCGCGCGGCAAAAGCTTGCGCAAAACGACGCCTTCTTCCAGCCGCGCGACAAAAAAGGAATCGCACCCCGCCTGCGCCAATGCGGGCGCCACGCGGGCCACGCCCAAACCATAGGCATCGGCCTTGACGACGGCGGCGACGGCGGTGGGTCCGGTCAGACGGCAATAGGTGCGATAATTGGCGGCGATCGCCGGCAGACGCACCGTCAGGCGCGCAGCCTCGAAATCCTTGGATGTCCCCTCGCCCATGGCTTCCCTTATATCCGAAGCGTGGCGGGAGCGGCGCGCTGCGTCCATCAATTGTCACCCTCTATCAATTGTTACCAAGGGCATTGCGCATATTGGGCGTGACGTGCAAGCACGGCGTGTTCTGCAGGATGGGACAACCGCCCTGGCCGGGAATGATGCCGACGCGCACATCGGCCTGCGCCCGGTCGGCGCCGGAATTGATGCGGAATTCGGTATCCGGGGCTTCCTGCAGCCTTGGCAGGACGGTTCGCGGCACCATCACCAGCGTGCCATTGGGCAGCTTGACGCCGCGCCAAGGATAAAGGCCGCAGCGCTGGCGCTCCACCATGGTCAAGTGTTCCCAACTGCCGGCGCTGCAGGCCAAGGCCCGCCCCACCGAGCCCAGGACATCGACCGGCGGCGATGCGCCCGGCGCATTGGCCTCCGGAATGGGCGGCGGCTTGGGGACAATGATGGGCGCCGACAACAGGCGGGGGGGGCCGGAGGTCAAGGGCAGCGGATTAAGCTGGTTGCGGTCCTGGTTGTTGCCCGCCGGCGCCAAGAACAGGATGGTTTCGATGATGGGCCGATTGCGAGAGTCAAAAGGCCGGATGCTCAGCACAAAGGCGAAGAAGAAGAGCACATGCAGCACCGCCACCAGCACCGTGGCGCTGGTGCGCGACATGGCTTTGCGGCGCTGCTCGTCCGCTCCCAAAGGACCGGTCCCGGGGCGCAGGAAGGGGTGCGCCAGAGAAGGGGTCAGGACAATTTCGCTGGCCAAACCTGGTAATCCGTCACAAACGCTTCCCCGCCGCCCCCCACCATATAGACACCGGCCGGGGTACAAAACAGGGCCGCAATGGCGGAAAACCGGCGAAAATGCTAACGCGGGCTCATGCGGATCTACCTCATCAACTTGGCGCGCCGCCCCGACCGGCTGGCGGCCATGCTGCGCCAGGCCGCGCCTTTGGGCCTTTCCTTGGACCGCATCGAGGCGGTGGATGCCAGCCGGGAGGAGCCGGCGGCGCTGGACCGCTGGTTCGCGCCCAGCGGCCCCTTGGGCGAAATTCCGCGCGGCGACAAGGCGTGTCTTCTCTCGCACCGCCGCGCCTGGGAAGCCTTCATCGCCAGCGGTGAACGCCACGCGGTTTTCCTGGAAGACGATGTGCGCTTGAGCGTCGCCGCGCCCACCCTGCTGAGGACCGATGCCTGGATACCGGACGCCGTGACGGTGGTGAAACTGGAACATTACGGCCCGCCCGGGCAACGCGTTTTGTTGGACCGGATCCGCAAGCTGGGTGAGGATTTTTCGATGGGCCGGATGCTCTCGCGCCATACCGGCGCGGCGGCTTACATTTTATCGCGCCGCGCGGCGCAAGCCTTGCTGGACCAGACGCGCTTCCACCTGCCGGTGGATCATTTGCTGTTCAATCCCAACAATTCAAAACTGTTCGCCGCCCTGTCGCCTTGGCAGTTGATGCCGGCGATTGCCCGCCAAAAGGAATTTGTCGGCGAAAAATCCGATATCGAGGGCACGCGCATCGCACTTCGCCGCCTCTGCGGGCGCTATGTGATGCGCGAACTGGTGCGCTTTGGCTATGATCTGCGTCTGTTGCCGTTGCAATTCATGGCGCTGCGGCGCGGGGCAAAGCTCATCGCAATCAAGACATCGCCGTAAGAAACGTCAATTTTCCTGCACCAAATTCGAAAACCGCGTGAAGCGGTCGTCGAAATACAGATCGATCTTGTTGGTGGCGCCGTGCCGGTGCTTTTCCACCAGCACCTCGGCGCGGCGGTGCAGCCGCTCCATCTTCTCCAGCCATTTGGCGTGGTCGGCGGAGCCCGCCTCCGGTTCGCGCGATTTCAGGTAATATTCTTCGCGGAACACGAACATCACAACGTCGGCATCCTGTTCGATGGAGCCGGATTCGCGCAAATCCGACAAGACCGGGCGCTTGTCGTCGCGGGCATCGACGCCGCGCGACAGCTGCGACAGCGCCAGCACCGGCACATTCAGTTCCTTGGCCAGGGTCTTGAGCCCCTTGGTGACCTCGGTGATCTCCTGCACCCGGTTGTCGTGGCGGCGCGACGGCTCGACCAGTTGCAGATAGTCGATGATGATCAACCCGATATGTTTTTCGCGCTTCAGGCGCCGCGCCCGGGCCGCGATCTGAGCGATGGAGATGCCGCCGCTATCATCGATGTAAAGCGGCAAGGACGACAAATCTTGCATGGTGAGGACGAACTTCTCCCACTCGCTCTCGCTGAACCGGCCGTTGCGGATCTTCCACATCTCGATTTCGGTCTGCTCGGCCAGGATACGCGCCGAGAGCTGCTGCGCCGCCATTTCCAGCGAGAAAAACAGCACCGGCGCGCCGCGGGGAAATTCCGCGCCGGATTCGCGGTCTTGCACCCACGTCCTGGCGGCATGAAACGCCATGTTGGTGCCCAGCGCCGTTTTGCCCATGCCGGGGCGGCCCGCCAGGATCAAAAGGTCGGACGGCTGAAGGCCGCCCAGCAGACTGTCGATATCGGTGAAACCGCTGGTGACGCCGGAAATGCGCCCGCCCCGGGCATGGGCTTTTTCCGCCGACTCCACCGCGCGGCGCAGCGCTTCGTGGAAATCCATGGCGCCTTCGCCATATTTGTTGCTTTCGGCCACCGCATACAGCGCCTTTTCGGCCTCGGCGATCTGTTCCTTGGAGGTCTTCTCGGTCGGCGCATCATAGGCGGTGTTGACGATATCCTCGCCGATGCGGATCAGGCTGCGGCGCACCGCCAGATCGGCCAGGATATCGGCATAGTCCTTGACATTGGGGATGGCGGGCGCCGCGCCGCGCAAGGCGTCGAAATAGGCCTGGCCGCCGGTCTCGATCACGCCGGGATCCGATTTCATCGTGGCGTGCAGGGTGAGCGGCGTCACCACCACGCCGCCCCGCTCGATCATCTGCGACATGGTCTCATAGATGCGGCCATGCAGCGGATCGTAAAAATGCTCCGGCTTAATCAGCGCGCTGACGCGTTCCATCGCCCGGTTGTCGGCCAGGATCGCGCCCAGCAGAGCCTGCTCGACGTCAATGTCGTAGGGGACGTGGCGGTAGGCTTCCTGTTCCATCTTTATCTTCAGCGCTTACACGTGGTCGCTCCGGCTCTCGCCTTCGCGCTTACTTTTTTTGGTCGCTCCGGCTCTCGCCGACGCTCCCGGGGGCGAGCAATCAACCTTTGGCGCCTCTGCCGTTCAAGCAGCTTGAACATCCGCTCACAGGCACAAAGGGAGTGAAATCCCCTCCCTCTATCCCTAGTGGGACTCAAGGCGCGCGGCCCTAGTGTCGTGGTTTCGAAGTTCGCCATATGATCGATATCGGGCTCTTGCGAACTTCGAAACCAAAACGACACTAGGAATCAATGAGTTACTAGTGTCCTTTCGATTCCGAAATTCGCTAACACCCGATATAGGGATCATGCGAATTTCGGAATCGGGACACTAGTATAATCCACAATGGGCCGGCTATAGCGCGGCGATCACGGCCTGAGCAGCGGCAGGATTTTTTTCTTTCGCGCCGCTGATCACGAACAGGAAAACGTCGCGCTGTTTTTTGGGCGCAGGCGGGGCCACCAGCATGGAGGCTTTTGGAGATGCGCCCTTTTCCCAATCCCGGGCGCGCTTTGCCCATATCTTCAGGATCGCCCTGGGATAGCCAAGCTTTTCCGCAGGCTTGGTACCCATGATCCGGGCATAAACGAAATCCGCCGTCACATCGCCGATCAAGGGGAATTCGCCGTCGGCGGCAAACACGATGGCCACGCCATGTTTGCGGCACAGCGCGACAAAGGCCGGATGTTTGAAACTGTCATGGCGCACTTCCACCGCATGGCGGATCGCCAGCCCATTCACGTTCTTGGGCAACAGCTTGAGAAAAGCTTCAAAATCTCGCGCGTCGAATTTCTTGGTGGCCATGAACTGCCAGTTCACGGGGCCGAGCTTTTCTTTCAGCTCGGTGACGCCGCTGACGAAGAATTTCTCGATCGAGCCGCCCGATTCCGCCAGCACCCGGCGGTTGGTGGCGAAGCGCGGGCCTTTCACCGTAAAAACAAAGCCCTTGGGTGTCTCGTCATACCATTTGCGGAAACTGTCCGGCTTTTGTGAGCCGTAGTAGGTGCCGTTGATCTCGATGGCGGTCAGATGGCTGCTGGCATATTCCAGCTCGCGCTTTTGCGGCAGGCCCTTGGGATAAAAACTCCCCCGCCAGGGTTCGTAGGTCCAGCCGCCAACACCAATATAAATACCCATGCGTTTATCAACGCATGGGTATTTGGTTCCTGCAAGACCGTTTGACTCACCCCTTCTTCGGCCCAACGAACGCCCAGATGATGCCGAACGAGTCCTTGCATTGGGCATAGCGGTCGCCCCAGAACATGTCAGCAGGCGGCATGTTGCCGTCGCAACCCGCATCCACCGCCCGCTGCCAGGCAGAATCCACGTCCTGCACCGGGAACATCAGGGAAAAACCCGCCGCCGGGACATAGCCGCAGCCATGCTCGGGATAGGGATCGCTCAGCATCACCGAACCGCCATTGATATAGAGATGGACATGCATGGTGCGCCCCTGCTCGTCGGGCGGATAGACATGCGCCTGCTCGGCGCCGAAGGCTTTTTTGTAGAACGCGGCTGCCTTGAGTGCGCCTTCCACGCACAGATAGGCCACGACGCCGCCCTTCACGGGAATTTTGGGTTGTTCCATGAAAATCTCCTTGGTTATGCCTCTAGGACGGGCGCGCGGGCGCGAAGCCGACAGGCGCGCGCAATTTTTATGTGAAATTTCTAAACCTTGCTGTCGGCCATCAGCCGGTCCAGATGCCGGCGGATATGAGCCGCTTCCGCGGCCGTGTTGGCCAAGGCGATGGCCCGGTCGAAGGCGACCCGCGCCTCTTGTGTGCGGCCCAATTGTGACAACCAGGCGCCACGCGCGCCAAAATAATGGAAATAGCCCGACAAGCTTTCTTCCAGCGGTTCGATCATTTCCAGGGCGGCAGCGGGTCCGTGCAGCTTGGCAACGGCCACGGCACGATTCAATGTTATCACTGGCGACGGCTGCATCCGCTCCAGCGCCAGATAAAGCCCTTCTATGCCTGCCCAGTCGGTTTGCGCGGGCGTGGCGGCGCGCGAATGGGTGGCGGCAATCGCCGCCTGCACCTGATAGGGGCCGGGGCGGTTGTGCCGGATCGCCTTGTCCACCAACGCCAAACCCTCGCTGATCAGCTTGTCGTTCCACAAAGTGCGATCCTGATCGTCCAGCAGGATGACTTCACCCTCGGCGTCAAAACGGGCGGCAAGCCGTGCCTGTTGCAGCAACATCAAGGCGGTGAGGCCCATGATCTCCGGCTCGGTCTGGAACAGGCGCAACAACAATCGCGCCAGGCGGATGGCTTCGTCGCACAAGGGCGCGCGCTCCGGATCGTTGCCGGCGCTATAGCCTTCGTTGAACAACAGATAGATCATCGCCGCCACCGCCGCGACGCGTTCGGCGCGCTCGGCCGCGCCCGGCGCCTCGAACGGGACATCGGCCCCCTCTTTACTTCTCCGGGCGATGCGGGCCTTGGCGCGGGTGATACGCTGTTCCATCGCGCTCTCGCTGACCAGAAAAGCGCGGGCGATCTGCGCCACCGTCAGGCCCGAGACGATGCGCAAGGCCAGTGCAATCTGCTGCGTCGCCGGCAGATCGGGATGACAGCAGATGAACAGCAACCGCAACACATCGTCGCGGTAATGCGAGCCGTCCAGCCGCTCGGCCAATTCGCTTTCCGCATCGCCCAAATCGGAAATCTCTTCGTCCGGCGGCAATTGCGTGATGCGGCTCTGCTTGCGCACCCCGTCCAGCGCCGCATTGCGCCCCACCAGGATCAACCAGGCGGTGGGATCGCGGGGCGGGCCATTTTCGGGCCAGCTTTTGAGCGCCCGCAAACAGGCATCCTGAAAGGCCTCCTCGGCGCGGTCCATGTCGCGGAAATATCTGAGCAGCGCGCCAACCGCTTGCGGGCGGGCGGCCGTCAGGGCGCCATGGATCCAGCCAAGGTCCGTCATCTCAATAGGCTTTGATCATCTGGGTGGGGGCGTTGGGCCGGGCCTCGGGCAGGTAGAGCGCGATCGGCCGTATCTCATAAACACTGGTGGGATTGGCGGCGGAAAGCGCTTTGGCCACATCCAGCGCGGCGTCGAGATTTTCCGCATCGATCACATAAAAGCCCAGCAACTGTTCCTTGGTCTCGGCGAAGGGACCGTCGATCACAATGCCGCTGCGCAGGGTGGTGGCGGCGGTGGTGGGGAGCAAGCGCAAGCTGGGGCCGAGCTTTCCTTCTTTCACCAGCTTTTCATGGACCGTCGACAGCCGGCCCATCACGGCATCGTCTTCTTCCTTGCTCCAGGACCAGACGACATCTTCCTTGTTGTAGCAGAGCAGGGTGTAGAGCATTGGCTTTCCTTGATTTCTTCGGAGGACGGGCGAGTATGCCCCGGGCCGACAGGCCCATGACATAAATACCCGGCATATCCATGAAATATAATTCTGCAGGTCTTGTCGGCTTGGGCCCTGCCCCGCCGTCCTTGGGCCAGAACCGACGCCTTGGAGACAAAATGAGCCAGTATGAACTGACCCTGACCCGCCTGCTGGATGCCCCGGCCGACAAGCTGTTCCGCTGCTGGACCACGCCGGAGCTGATGAAGCAATGGTTCGCGCCCAAGCCCTATACCGCCCCGGTGATCGAAATCGACCTGCGGCCCGGCGGCGCCAACAAGGTGGTGATGCAAAGTCCGGAAGGCCAGGAAATCCCCTGTCCCGGCCAGTATCTGGAAGTGGTGCCGGGCCGCAAACTGGTCTTCACAGATGCCTTCACCGGCGACTGGGCGCCCAAGGACGGCGCGCCCTTCATGGTGACCACCATCACCTTTGAACCGGAAGGCGATAAGACGCATTACACCGTTGTCGTCCGCCACTGGAACGAGGCCGATCTCAAGAAACATGAGGCTATGGGTTTTCATGAGGGATGGGGCATCTGCGGCGGTCAGCTGGAAGCCCTGGCCAAGACGCTTTAGGCCAAACCGACAAAGTCAGCAAAAAAGGAACGCAGCCATGACCATCAACCAGAAAATCGTCACCCATCTTTGGTTCGACAGCAATGCAGAAGAGGCGATCAACTTTTACATCACCCTGTTCCCCAATTCGAAGATCACCACCATCGTGCGCTATGGCGATACCGGACCCGGTCCCAAGGGCAGCGTGATGTCCATCGGTTTCATCCTGAACGGCCAGGAATTCGCCGCCATCAATGGCGGGCCGCAATTCAAGCACAGCGCGGCGATGTCCATGATGATCTGGTGCGACACCCAGGCCGAGATCGATGAACTGTATGGCAAGCTGCTCGCCGGCGGCGGCAAGGAACAGGCTTGCGGCTGGGTGCAGGATCGCTTCGGGCCGATCTGGCAGGTGAATTATAAGCGCCTGCAAGACATGGTCGGCGGCGGCGACCCCAAAGCTGCCGACCGTGCGTTTGCAGCCATGATGACCATGAAGAAGATCGACGTGAAAAAGCTGGAAGATGCCTATGCCGGAAAGTGAGGCGTGGTTCGCCGAACGGTCGATAGCGACAGCGTATCGACGGCTTGGGCGAGCGGCCAGCGACAGCAAACGACACAATGCGAGGCTAACCAAATAGCTTTGTGTACTCTTCCGGCTTGAAACCGACCGTCAGCTTGCCTTTTGCGTCCAACATCGGGCGCTTGATCATGGACGGCTGAGCCAGCATCAAGGCGATGGCCTTCTTTTCGGTAAGATCTTCCTTGTCGGCGTCGGGCAATTTCTTGAAGGTGGTGCCGGCGCGGTTGAGCAAGACTTCCCAGCCGACCTTCTTGGCCCAACCTTCCAGGGTTGGCTTGTCGATCCCCGATATTTTGTAATCGTGAAAGACGTATTGGACCTTGCGCCCCTCCAGCCAGGCGCGGGCCTTCTTCATGGTATCGCAGTTTTTGATTCCATAAATGGTCGTCATCGATATCCCGTTGCGCCTCGCCCAAGCCGTTCGCACGCTGTCGCTACGAACCGTTCGTCGCTCAAATCGGTCGTTCGTCGCTCGAAATGGTCCACTGGACCATTTCGTTCGCCTATGGCGAACCGCTTCTCACGGACCGATTTGTCCCTGACGGGTCGCGGCTCACTATCGCAGTTCTTGATTCCGTAGATCGTCGTCACAGCATCCTTGCTCGGGGGCTATTTGTCCGCAGACAGCCAGCGATAGACAAAGCCCGCCAGCGCCGCGCCCACCAGCGGCGCCACCCAGAACAGCCATAGCTGGTCGATCGCCCAACTGCCCTGGAAAATGGCCGGCGCCGTGCTGCGCGCCGGATTGACGCTGGTGTTGGTCACCGGAATGGAGACCAGATGGATCAGGGTCAGGCACAGGCCGATGGCGATGGGGGCGAAGCCTGCCGGCGCCGATTTGTGCGTCGAACCCAGGATCACGAACAGGAAGGTAAAGGTCATCACCATTTCGCACATCAGCGCGGCATGCAGGCTGTAGCCGCCCGGCGAATGCTCGCCATAGCCGTTGCTGGCGAAACCGGCATGCACATCGAAACCGGCATGACCGCTGGCGATCAGATAAAGGATGCCCGCGCCGGCAAGGCCGCCCAGAAGCTGGGCGATGATGTAACCGGGCAGATCGCCAGCGGGAAACCGCCCGCCCGCCCAAAGCCCCACCGACACAGCGGGATTGAGATGGCAGCCCGAGACATGACCGATGGCAAAAGCCATGGTCAGCACCGTCAGGCCGAAGGCCAGCGACACGCCGGCAAAACCGATACCCAGTTCGGGAAAGGCGGCGGCCAATACCGCCGACCCGCACCCGCCCAGCACCAGCCAGGCCGTTCCGATAAACTCCGCGGCAAGTTTGCGGGTCATGGCCCGTCCTTTCTCTGTTTCTCCCGAAGGAAAGCCTAGGCGCGCTACCGCAGCGAGTCGATTGGACCAAGGAGGCATGGTGCCCGCGTCGGGCGCCGCATCAGCCCGGTGAGCTGACCTTGGCAGTTGCCGCAAGCCATTCTTTACAGTATGTAAAGATTCTAAAGCGCTGGACTTTACACTATGTCAAGTCAGGAAGCGGCGAGCGGCGATACCCGCAGCCGGATTTTGGAAGCAGCCTTGGCCCGGGTTCGCGAAAGTCAGGGCGAAGGCCTGACCATGTCCGAGGTCGCCGATCAGGCCGGCCTGTCCCGCCAGGCGGTCTACCTGCACTTTGCCGACCGCAAGGCGCTGATGATCGCCCTGACCCGCTACGCCGATGAGGCCCGCTATGCCGATAGGGAAAGAGGGCTGGCCGCCAAGATGGCCAGCATCCTGGGTGCCCCCAGCGCCCGGGCCGCGGTGGCGGCGATGGTGGCGATGCAGGCTGGCGACAATCCCGGCCTGTGGCCGGTGGCGCGCCTTTTCGACCGGCTGCGCCGCGATGATCCCGCCGTGGACGCCGCCTGGCAGGAGCGGCTGGCCAACCGGCTTGCGGGCTGCCGCGCCATCGCCGAACGCTTTAAGGCGGAAGGTGCGCTGGCGCCGCATCTGTCGGTAGAGACCGCCGCCGACCTGCTCTGGACCCTGACCTCGCAGCGAATGTGGGAGGAACTGGTGATGGGGCGCGGCTGGACCGTCGAACGCTATCGCAGCCACATCATCTATCTGGCGGTGGGCGCGCTAACGCATTAACGGATTGATGCGCTCGCGTCCGGGCTGCCTTACCTTTGGAAGGACGAGACCGGCGCACCCACGAAAGGACGAGCGATGCCACATCCCTTACGGTGCGGGTGCGGGAGGCTGAAGGGCGCAGTCGAGCGTCCCGAGCGCGCCAACCACGCGATCTGCTATTGCAAGGACTGTCAGGCCTTCGCCCACTTTCTCGGCCGCCCCGGCGAGATCCTCGACGAACGCGGCGGCTCCGAGGTGGTGCATGTCTCTCCCGGAAACGTGCGGTTCAGCGAGGGCAAAGAGAACCTGGCTTGCATGCGACTTACGCCGGCCGGGCTGGTCCGCTGGTACGCTCGTTGTTGTAACACACCAATCGGCAATACAATGGCCACGCCAACACTGTCATTCGTGGGCCTTCTGCACAATTGTCTCGGCGGGCCGGGGCATGGGTTGGGTGAGACGTTCGGCCCAGTCCGGTGCTGGGCGAACACCGTGGGCGCGAAGGGCTTGCCAAAACCCAAGCAGGCCGGTGTCCCTGGGGCGATCCTGTGGTTCCTATCGACGCTGATAAGCGCGCGACTGGACGGGAGCCACACACAAACGCCTTTCTTCGACGATAGGAGATCGCCGGTCGCGACGCCGCGGGTGCTCAGCGCGGATGAGCGCCGCGCGCTGATGACGTCGGTTGACACGGCCTAAGGATGCGCGACAAAGGCCGGGCGCGATGACGAAATGAAAACGCACAGCTAGCGCAGGCTCTCGGCCTGCCAGTCATAGATGGCCTTGATCGGCGGCCATTGGCTGGGGGCGATCAGGTTGATCACATTGAGGGTAAGATTGTCGCGGATCATCCAGGCGGTGAAAATCTCCAG
This sequence comes from Rhizomicrobium sp., assembly GCA_035251935.1. Taxonomy (GTDB): domain Bacteria; phylum Pseudomonadota; class Alphaproteobacteria; order Micropepsales; family Micropepsaceae; genus Rhizomicrobium. The sequence goes on from DATFDR010000026.1 coordinate 33,032, forward strand.
CGCCAGCGCCAGCGCGATCACCCAACGCGCCCGCACCCGCGAGGCGAAAAAGAATCCGGCAGACATGGTGGCGGTATCGCACACCGAATTCAAAATACTGTCGCCCGCATAGCCGGCGGCCAGCGCCTGCTGGCGGTAATGCTGGATCACCGCGGGGGAATTCTCGACAAACTCCCATCCGATCTCGATTCCCATGGCGATCAGAAGGCGCGCCGCGAACGGCAGGCGCGGCGCCAAAAGCTTGAGCAGCCCGAAAAATAGAAAGCCGTGAATGAAATGGGAAAAGCTGTACCAGTCGGCCAGATGTTGCGACGTATCCGCACTGTGGGGGTCATGGACCCATAGCAGGATGCGCCCGCTGGCGGCCAGGAACGGCTGGCCGAAACCGTGCAGCACCACGATCTGCAGGCCCAGCAATGCCGCGGCGATGGCTGCTATGCGTGTCATGGGCCAGGAATGGGAAGCCGGGAGCATAAGGCAGGCCTTGGGCAAAAGCTGGGACGAAGTTGGGACGAATCTGGTCGATCCATACCGCCGCATCCGCGCCGTCCTGACAAGCTTGGGCGCCCAATCAGCGCTGCCCGCAGCCGTGCATGCGTCATTACATAGGTCGCATAGGCATCGGCGAACGCGAAGCGCCTCGCCGTGCGACCATCAATGGATCAAATCGAGCGACGAGCGCGCCGCCTTCTTCGCTTCGCTCGAAGAGAGGCAAGCTTTTCTAACTCGTTGCGCTCCTAAGAAAAGCTAAGCCAGGCGAGTGGCCAAGACAACCGACGCGTTCGGAAGCTATTTCAGACACCACTGGCATCGGATTTTCATCGCAAATCAGTGTTTACGACGGCAGAATTTCGCGTTGCGCGGGTTTCTGCACTGACAAGTAGTCAGATTTTCTTCGTGGTGAAGTGACAGTCAGTCACACCAGCGGCAACCACGCGATAAGTCCAGGAATAGGTTTGGTGCGACGACGGGAAATGACTATTCTGGATTATTCAAGACTGTCCGACTTATCGTTCATGACAGCATTTCACGGGGACGATCATGTTTAAGAAAATAGCTCTAGCACTTGCGGCATTTTTTTGGGTGGGTCCTGTTTCGGCAGTCGTTCCCGGTACTGTTGCGTCCGTAAATTCCATTGCGGATCTGCGTACGGTCTCCGCAGCAAATGCAGCACTATATCCAAATATCGTAGTGGCTGACTATTACGGTACGTCCTCGGGATGTCCCATACAGTACAAATGGAACTCATCGGACAGCCGGGCAGATAACGGCGGTGCAATTATCAATCCCACGGGAAACGCAGGTAGCGGTCGTTGGAATTTGAACCTGCCTCCCCACAGCCCGATCCATACCTGCGTCTTTGGAATTATCCCCGATAGTCCAGCGCAAGCAGGCACAGGAACCGATTGGTCGGTTCAAATGCAAAATCTTTTGACTTGGGCCAGCGTATATGGACCGAATTGGGTTCATCTCGACAGTGTTCCTGGCCATTGCATCAGAACCACCGTGACTCTTGTGCCAGGTCAGGGACAAATTATTGAAGGTGACGGCGTTGGCGATCCCAACGCTACTATCAATTCCGGGAGCTGTATCAATTTTACGGGAATACCCGGGCCTTCCGGCGCTTATATCATAGCGCTGCAAACTCCATACCCTGGCGCTGGAATTACACCGTATGAAAGCCCCAAATTCAAGGGTTTCACCATGACCTATTTTTCTACGGACACCAATCCGGGCGGCTGCATCCAGTTGAACAGCATTGCCGGAGGTTTTACGGATGACACAACATCTCAACAGCCGTTAAGTCATCCAGAATTTTCAAATCTGTACTGCTTTATGCGAGCCGTTGCCAATTCCCATAAGATAGGCTTTCAGATCTCAAAAGGGGCCGATGGGTTCTTCGATACCGTAAGCACGTACGGAGGATTGAACGGGATCGATGTTGAAGGAAGCGAAAATATTCGCATATTCGGCGGCAGAATTTCTGGGCAAGTCGGTTCAAACATTATCCTCCAAAGACGAGGAACCTTTGGTCAGATAAATTATGTTAGCAACATGCAACTACTACAGCCATCAAACTTTGGGCAAACGGTGGATAGCATGTTGTATGATGACGCGCGTGAAAGCATCATTGAAAATAACTTCTTTGAGAACTTTAGCGGAACGACAATCAATTACCAAATCCATCTTGTTGCAGGCTTCAATGCCGGTATCTACAACAACACGCTAACTGCCGGAGTCACTTGGCTTAAGGTGGATGAGAAGTACGCAAATATTACTGCATATGGGAATGCGGCGGCTGGAGTAGATTTGCCTCGCGCCATATTCTCAAAAGGAAACTATCATTATTCTACAAGTGTTCCGCAAATTCTGAGCCACTCGGGAAATTCGAATAGTGGAGATCAGGGATGGCCGTTTAACAGCCAAAACGGATTAGACCAAACCTTCCCCCCGAAAGTTGAAGCAATTTGGTCCCCTAACTATCCAAACCTTACACCCAATGGGTATGGTTTGAAGGAAATTCCGGTAAACTCAACATTTACATTTCCGACCACTGGCGCAGCGGACTATCTACAATTCTATTATGACCGCTTACCACCACCCGTCGGTACGTTCGACTTGCAAATACATGCTTGGCAGACGAACGGCACAGGTTCCATAACCTGTCAATTGACAGACAATGGTGTGCTGGTTGGATCTCCGCTGGCTGCGTCCCTCACGACAGCCCCCAAATGGTTCACTTTGGCATTCAATCAAGTGATTTCCACGTCGGCTGGCGTTCAGTGCTGGGATACTGGTGGAAGCAGTGCCGGTAACCCCTCCATGGTCAATCTCATCGAATTGGTCCACCACTAAGCCGATAGGTAGATCACAAATAAATTGTGACTGTCTCGGCGCGCTTGCCATAAAACTTCGCCACCGTAATACCCTCGGCATTAGAGTCGGTTGTGATCAAATTTACCCGAACTTGTCATCCCGGAAGCCGGATAGCGGCTATCCGGGATCCATCGTGCCACCTGCAAGATGGATCCGTCCGCACGCTGACGCTACGGACCGGCGAGATGCGGGCGCATGGCTTGGCCGGGATGACAAGCTGGGTCTGATTCAATCAGAAAACGATTCACTCTAGGCATCCGGTGTGAAATACTCAAATCAGTCGCGAATGGAAAGTCTCATCACTCCGCCAGCGTCCGGCGCAGCCATAGATGAGTTCTCAATTCGCTTGGGGCACCGGCGTGAATCTTGAGCCAAGTTTTCGCCACTGCGCTACCGCTCGCTTGGGCTCGCGGCGTGATCCGCTCAAATCGATCCGTCAGGATCGATTTGACCCGGCCAATGGCCGGGTCGCAGATCACTCCCACTCAATCGTCCCAGGCGGCTTGGACGTGATGTCATACACAACCCGGTTGATGCCGCGTACCTCATTGACAATGCGGGTAGCGGTGCGGGCCAGGAAACTGTGCTCGAAGGGATAGTAATCCGCCGTCATGCCGTCGCTGGAGGTGACAGCCCGTAGCGCGCAGACATGGTCATAAGTGCGGGCGTCGCCCATCACACCCACGGTCTTGACCGGCAGCAGCACAGCGAAAGCCTGCCAGATCTTGTCGTAAAGACCGCACCTGCGGATCTCGTCCAGATAGATGGTGTCGGCCTTGCGCAGGATTTCCAGTTTTTCCTCGGTGATCTCGCCCGGCACGCGAATGGCCAGGCCCGGACCCGGAAAGGGGTGGCGGCCGACAAAGGCCGGCGGCAGACCCAGTTCGCGGCCCAGGGCGCGCACTTCGTCCTTGAACAGCTCGCGCAGCGGCTCGACCAGCTTGAGCTTCATATAGTCGGGCAGACCGCCGACATTGTGATGGCTCTTGATGGTGACGGACGGGCCGCCGGTGGCCGAGATGCTTTCGATCACATCGGGATACAGCGTGCCCTGGGCAAGAAATTCCGCCCCGCCGACCTTGTGGCTTTCACCGTCGAACACATCGATGAAGGCGGCGCCGATGATTTTGCGTTTCTGCTCGGGGTCGCTGACGCCCTTCAGCCGCGTCAGGAACATCTCGCGGGCATCGGCATGGATCAGCGGAATATTGTAATGGCCGCGGAACAGCGAGACCACGTCCTCGCTTTCGCCGGCCCGCATCAAACCGGTATCGACGAAAATGCAGGTCAGTTGGTCGCCGATGGCTTCGTGGATCAACACCGCCGCAACCGATGAGTCCACGCCGCCCGACAGGCCGCAGATCACCTTGCCCTTGCCGACCTGTTTGCGGATTTTCTCCACCATGGCGGCACGGAAGGCGTGCATGTTCCATTCCGGCTTGATGCCAGCGATCTTGAGCACAAAGTTCTTGTAGATCTCCGCCCCGCGCGGCGTGTGCACGACTTCGGGATGGAACTGGATGCCGTACAGTTTGCGCTTCTCGTCGGCGATCACGGCATAGGGCGAGTGGTCCGAGGTCGCCACCACCTCAAAGCCCGGCGGGATGGCGGTGATCTTGTCGCCATGATTCATCCACACCGGCTCGCGATTGCCGATGGCGCCCAAACCGGCCAGCAGCGGCGACTGCTTGGCGATCACAATATCGGCGCGGCCGAATTCGCGGGTGTGGCCGCCTTCGACCGCCCCACCCAACTGATGGGCCATCGCCATTTCGCCATAGCATATGCCAAGCACCGGCACGCCCGCTTCGAACACCGCCTGGGGGGCGCGCGGCGCCCCCGCTTCCATCGCGGAAGCCGGGCCGCCGGACAGGATGATGGCGCGCGGCTTCTTGGCCAGCGCCTCCTCGGCCTTGTTGTAGGGCACGATCTCGCAATAGACGCCGGCTTCGCGCACGCGCCGCGCGATCAGCTGCGTCACCTGGCTGCCGAAATCCAGAACCAAAACACTCATTGCTTCGCGCGGGCCGTGGTTTCGGGCTGGCTGCGGTTCAAGGCCGAGAGCGCCTTCAGGGCGCTGGGCTCGGCGGGATCGATGTTCAGCGCCGCATCATAGAAGGTACGGGCATAGTCCGGCTGTCCGGCCTGGGCATAGATGTTGCCCAGCGCGACATAAGTAGTGGGCCGCGCCGGATCGGCGACGATGGCCGATTGCGCCAGGCGCACCGCCAGTTCCGTCTCGCCCTTGCCGATCGCAGCTTGGGCGCGCGCCAACAAGGACTCCACCGTTACGGGGAGCTCCGCTTTTGCGGAACTCGCGGGCGCGGCCAGAACCGGGCTCGCCGCCAGCAAAAAAGCGGCCAGGAGGGGAATCATGCGGAGGGTCATGGCCCCAATCTTACGGTATTTCGGTGCGGTAAAACCATGCGTCATCTCGCGGCCCTGCTCTATAATTTGCGCAAACCCGCACAATAAAAGCCATCCGTGCCAGTGGTTTGCGGGGTGGCGCGGAAATCGCTGCCCAACCCCGGCACCGCCTTGTCCCAGCCATCGCCCAGATCGAAAGCGGCAAAACCCGGATGGCCGGCCAGGAAAGCCGCCACCCGGTCCTGGTTCTCCACCGGCAGCAGCGAACAGGTGGCATAGATCAGCCGCCCGCCGGGCGCTACCCGTGCGGCAGCCCGATCCAAAAGCCCGTCCTGGATGCGGGTCAGTTCGGCCAGCCGCTCCGGCGTCAGCCGCCAGCGCAACTCCGGCTGCCGCCGCCAGGTGCCGGTGCCGCTGCAGGGCGCATCCACCATCGCCAAATCGAACAAGCCGCCGGGCTCAGCATGCTCCAAGGGCAAGGTTTTTATGATGGTGACGCCTGCCCGCGCGGCGCGGCGTTCCAGCTCGAACAAGGCTTCGCCGCGCACATCGCAGGCGATGATCTCGCCTTGATTTTGCATCTGGGCGGCCAAGGCCAGGCTCTTGCCGCCGGCGCCCGCCGCCAAGTCCAACACCCGCATGCCGGGACGCGCCTGGCAGAGATGCGAGGCGATCTGCGCCGCTTCGTCCTGAAACTCAAAAGCGCCCGATTCAAACAGCGCCGATTGCGACAGACGGGCCGCATCGTCGGCCATGCGTATGCCGTGCGGCGCAAAAGGCGTTGGAGCACAGGCGATACCGTCTGCCGTGAGCGCCGCGATCACCGCCTCGCGCTGGGCCTTCAAGCTATTGACGCGGATGTCGGTGGGCGCGCGGGGAATGAAGGCGGCTAGTTCTGCAAGCAGCCGGTCTCCGAAAGCGCGGCGCAGTTGGTCTTCGAGCCATTGCGGATACTCGCCCATCACCCAATCGGGCATCGGCGGCGGCGTAGCGGCGATTGCCGCGCATTCGGAATCGGTGAGCGGCGCGGGCCCATAACCGCCGGTGAACAAAAGCGTTGGATCTTGGCCGGCGTCCAGCAGTGATGCGATCACCAGCGCGCGCGGCGTGTTCCCGCCCAAGCGATGCGCGAAATGCGCCCGGCGGCGCTGCACCGAAAAAACCTGTTCGGCGATAGCGCGGCGATCCTTTGACCCAGCAAAGCGCCGGGTGCGAAACCAGCTTTTGAGAAAACGGTCCGTGGGCTGGGTGGTGCGTTCCAGCCCGTCCAGAATATCGATGGTCATCTGCAGGCGGGCAGCGGGGGTCATTTTGTGTGATAGACCAATGCGTTAGGCCGGAAAGGGAGCGTTGAGGATTGCCCTTATAGAGTGGGCGGCGATCACAAAGCCAATCCCATGCCCCGCACGCTGTCCCCCGCCCTAAGCTTTGCCCTGTTTGCCGGGCTGGCGGCGTTCGCCCTGGCGGCTTTTTCGCCCGGCATACTCAACGACGGCGATACCTATTGGCATATCCGGGCGGGGGAATGGATGCTCGCGCAGGGCGCGGTGCTGCGCGCCGATGTCTTCTCGCGCAGCTTGGCGGGCGCGCCCTGGCACACCCAGGAGTGGCTGGCCGAAATTCTGATGGCGCTGTCGTGGCGTGCTGGCTGGCCGGGGGTACATCTGCTGACGGCCAGCGCCGCTGGAACGATGGCCGCCACCGTCGCCTTTTTTGTCCGCAAGCGGATGGACCTGGTGCCCGCCTTGCTGATGGTGGTGCTGGGGCTTTGCTGCGTCACCGGCAGTCTGTTGGCGCGGCCGCATATCCTGACCTTGCCGCTTTTGGCGATCTGGACGGCAGGACTGGTGATCGCGCGCGAGAAAAACAGCGCGCCGTCCTGGTGGTTGGTCGCGGTGATGCCGCTTTGGGCCAATCTGCATGGCAGCTTTGCCTTTGGATTGGCGCTGGCGGGCGCGCTGGCGGTGGAAGCGGCGATCGAAGACAAAGACCGCAAACAGGCCGCGTTGGGCTGGGGATTGTTTCTCTTGGCGGCCACCGCTTCGGCCGTTGTCACACCGTTCGGTTTGGACACACTGATCTTCCCGCTGAAGCTCGCCACCATGCAAGGCATCGCCCATATCGGTGAATGGCAGGCCAGCGATTTCTCCCAGCTTTCGCCCTTCGCCATCGCGCTGTTGGCGATGCTGTTCGTACTGGGTGGCGGCAAGGTCAAGATGACGCCGTTGCGTTTGCTGATCCTGCTGGGGCTGGTGTGGCTGGCCCTATCGCATGTGCGCCACCAGATGCTGGCGGGCGTGGTCGCGCCGATCCTGCTGGCCCCCTCTTTCGCCGCCGCATGGCCGGCAAAAAATGAAAGCCAGCCGCCTTTGTTCGCGGTGTTGGCGGGGCTGGCGATGATGGCGTTGGCCTTTGCGCGGCTGGCGGTTCCGGTCACGCGCAGCGACGATCCTGTCTCACCGGCTTCCGCGCTGGCGCATGTGCCGCATTTTGTGCGCGAAATGCCGGTGGTGAACGACTATGGCTTTGGCGGTTATCTGATCTGGAACGGCGTCAAGCCCTTCATTGACAGCCGCGCCGACCTGTATGGCGACATTTTCCTGCAAAACTATGCCGCTATCATCTCGCCCGACAAGGATGCGCTGGCCGCCACCTTGGCGCAGCAGCATGCGCGCTGGACGATCTTCCCGGCCCGCTCGCCGGTGGCCAAGCTGCTGGATGACACGCCCGGCTGGCGCCGCTTTTATTCCGACAAGCTTGCAACGGTGCATGTCCGCGAGGATGTGCGCCCTTGAAACAAGGGCCCATCCACGATTAGCGTCACCCCCATGGATGACAAAGACGATAGTCTGAGCGGCCGGGTACGGCTGCACGAACTGAAACTTCTGGCCAAGAACTATTACACCTTGCGCAAGGCCAGTTTCGATTTTCAGCGCCGCGATGGGGTGTGGCAGCATCAGGAGCGCGAAAGCTATGACATCGGCGATGCCGCCGCCGTGCTGCCATTTGATGGCCCGCGCGGTAGGGTGATCCTGATCAAGCAATTCCGCTGGCCGGTGTTTGAGTGGGGTTATAAGCACCCTCTTATCGAAGTGATCGCCGGCAAGCTGGACGGCGACGCACCCGTCGATTGCGTCACCCGCGAGGCGATGGAGGAAGCCGGCGTCGCCATCGCCAACCCGCGCCTGATCACGCATTGTTTTGTCAGCCCCGGGGCCGTGAAAGAACGCGCCTCCATGTTCCTGGCGGATTATGATTCTACCGCGCCGCGCGCCCAGGGCGGCGGCCATGAACATGAAGGCGAAGACATAGAAGTGCTGGAAATGCCGCTGGACGACGCGCTGGCCATGGTGGCGCGCAGTCAAATCGTGGACATGAAGACGGTCCTGCTGCTGCAAGCCGCCAAGCTTTCAACCCTTTAAAACACTGCCAAGAACGCCAGATTGCCCATGCCATCTGCTGGCGCCGGGCAGCCCTATTCCGCAGGGCCTTCGACGGCAATACCCCGTGCTTGCAGCCGCTCCAGCACGCCGTTTTTACGCAGCAGCGGCCCCATATGGATCACCACGATGGTCTTGCCGGGAATGTCCAACGCCTTGTCAATGGCCGAAACATATTCGGCGATATTGCGTCCATCGATGTCGCCGAATTTCTGCACCGCCCCTATGACGCAATTGCCCAAACGCCATTCGCTGTAATGCGCCTTGACCGTCTTGATGTCGCCCACCGCCCAGGCGCGGGCGGCCGTGCCGGCATGACCAAGCGCCCAGGTCACATCCTCCAGGGCCTGGGCCAAGCAAACATGCTGCTGTGACGGGGTCAGCTTGAAAATGTCGCGCACCGCATCCATGGCTGCAAAGCGCGTCACCGGCGCAACCGGAATGCGCTTGCGATTGGCAAAGGTCTCGATGGTATGGCGTGGCTCTCGAAAGGAAAGATCGTTTTTATCCCGCGCATCCTGCTGCAGCCGCATCGCCGCCCGGATGGGAATATCGGTGCGATAATCGTCCACATCGTCGCTGACCGTGTCACGCACCGCGACAAAGCGGGCGCGCAGGTCACCTGGCAGGCTGTCTTCCAAAGTCTGGCCGCGCGGCAGGCTGAGCTTGCTGCCATGCCGGATCAGAAACCAGGCGATGTCCGTCAAGGCGATGTCGGCCTTGGGCGGCATCAGGATGGCGCGCGCGCCGTCCAGCAGTTCGGAGAGATATTCCTTGTTCCAGTCCAGATCCTTGGGCATAGCGCCGGCCATGCCCAGAATCCAGACTTCGGAAACGCCGCGCGTCAAATGCCAGAGCGCCGGGCCGGGCCGCTCCCGCACCTCGATGGATTCGATCTCGGCCCAATCGGGAACCGTTTGAGCGGCCACACCAAGCGATACGGCAAAAAGGGCCAACGCCAGGGCGACTGTTTTCCACATGCCGCCGCCGGTTCTATTGCCCGCCAGGATGATAGTTGGGCGCTTCGCGCGTCACGGTGACGTCATGGACATGGCTTTCGCGCAGGCCCGCCCCAGTGATGCGCACAAATTTGGCCTTCTTGTGGAATTCCTCAATTGTCCGGCAGCCAGTATAGCCCATGGCGGCACGCAAGCCGCCGATGATCTGATGCACAACACCCGCCACGGGCCCCTTATAGGCCACTTGTCCCTCCACGCCTTCCGGCACCAGCTTGAGCGCATCGCGCACTTCGGCCTGGAAATACCGGTCGGCGGAGCCGCGCGCCATCGCGCCCACGCTGCCCATGCCGCGATAACCCTTGTAGGAGCGGCCCTGATAGAGGAACACATCGCCCGGCGACTCTTCGGTGCCCGCCAACAGTGAGCCGACCATCGCCACATCGGCCCCGGCCGCCAACGCCTTGGCCAGGTCGCCGGAATATTTGATACCGCCATCGCCGATAACGGGAACTCCTACGTCGCGCGCCACGCTCACCGCATCCATGATCGCCGTCAATTGCGGCACGCCAACGCCCGCCACAATGCGGGTGGTGCAGATCGAGCCCGGGCCGATTCCCACCTTCACCGCATCGGCACCTGCGTCAATCAGAGCCCGCGCCCCTTCGGCGGTGGCGATATTGCCGCCCGCCACCTGGACATAATTGCTGGCTTTCTTGATGCGGGTGATGGCGTCCAGCACGCCCTTGGAATGGCCATGGGCGGTGTCCACCATGATCACGTCGCATTCCGCCTCGATCAGCGCCATGGCCCGCGCATAGCCGTCCTCGCCAACCCCTGTGGCGGCGGCGACACGCAACCGGCCGCGCTCGTCCTTGCAGCTGTTGGGATATTTCTGCGCTTTCTCGATGTCCTTGACGGTGATCAAACCGACGCAACGATAGGCGTCATCCACCACGATGATCTTTTCAATGCGGTGTTGATGCAGCAGACGCTTGGCTTCGTCGGGTTTCACGCCCTCGCGCACCGTGACCAGCTTTTCCTTGGTCATCAGTTCGGAGATTTTCTGGCGCGGATCGGCGGCGAAACGCACATCGCGGTTGGTCAGGATGCCCACCAGCTTGCCCGCGCCTTTTGAATCCGGATTTTCCACCACCGGCACCCCGGAAATCCGATACCGCTCCATCACCGCCTTGGCCTCGGCCAACGTCACATGGGGTCCGATGGTGACAGGATTGACCACCATGCCGCTTTCGAACCGCTTCACGCGGCGCACTTGCTCGGCCTGTTCTGGGATATCCAGATTCTTATGGATCACGCCCATGCCGCCAGCCTGGGCCATGGCGATCGCCAAACCGGCTTCTGTCACCGTATCCATCGCCGCTGACACCAGCGGAATACCCAGTTCCACCGTCTTGGTGAGACGGGTGCGGGTATCGACCTGAGCGGGAAGAACTTCGGAGGCGCCGGGCACCAGCAACACATCGTCGAAGGTCAAGGCCTCGCGGATGGTCGAGCTGGTCATAACAAGGAGCGCTCCCTATGGAGCGCCGAGCCTGTATCAGCGCCTCCTCTTTTTCGCAAGTGGCTCGGAACATGATGGCCTAAAGGCTTGTAAAACAAGGTTTTCCTGCTTTTCCCGGGAACCGGCTTCCGCGGCGAACGTTGTAGCGGAGACGACCGGCAATTGCGCCGAGTCCCCTCTTTGTCCCCAGGAGTAAAGCCATGAAGAGATTGATGCTCACAGCGGTGGCGGTTTCCGCTCTTGCCCTTTCCCATGCGGCCTATGCGGCACCGGCCGGCGTCAAGGTCGGTACCCTGACCTGCGATGTCGCCAGCGGCATGGGCTTTGTGTTCGGCTCCAGCAAGGACTTGCGTTGCTCCTATGAGCCCACCAAGGCCAGCGTGGAGCATTATGCGGGCACCATTTCCAAATGGGGCGTGGATGTCGGCTATACCGGAAAAGGCAAATTGGTCTGGGCGGTGTTCGCACCGACTTCTGATGTCCGGCCGGGCGCCATTGAGGGCGAATATGCCGGCGCCAGCGCCCAAGCCAATGTCGGCGTCGGGGTCGGCGCCAATGTGCTGATCGGCGGCCTGGACAAATCCCTCGCTTTGCAGCCCGTCAGCGTGGAAGGCTCGACCGGCCTGAATGTGGCGGCCGGTATCGGTTCGATCAGCCTCAAGCACGTCCGCTAAACCAGAGACGATGAACTAAAGCCCCGGCCTCATGGCCGGGGCTTTAGAGCAAGTTGGGGCCACATGGAATCAACTTGCTCTAGGCTTTCCCCTTAAAACCAAGCGCCACAACATACAGCTCAACCGACTCCGCGCGGCTGGCGGGTGGTTTGACATGGCGGACATCACGAAAAGATTTTTTCAGCCGCGTCAGCAAAGCGTTGGACGAACCGCCTTGAAACACCTTGCCGACAAAGACGCCGCCGGGCCTGAGCACGTCCAAGGCGACCTCCAGAGCGATCTCCACCAACGCGATGGTGCGGATATGATCGGTGGCGCGATGTCCGGTGGTCGGCGCCGCCATATCGGTCAACACGATGTCGGCAGGACCGTTCAACGCCTCTTCCAGAACGCCCGGCACATGCGGTTCGGTCAAATCGGCCTGGAAAAACGTAACCCCGGGTATCGGTTCCATCTCCAACACATCGGCGGCGACCACCGTAGCGCCCGCATTGGCCGCCACCTGGCTCCAACCGCCGGGCGCCGCGCCCAAGTCCAGGACCCGCGCGCCCTTTTTCAAGAAGCGGAATTTTCCGTTCAGTTCGAGCAGCTTGAAGGCGGCGCGGCTGCGGTAGCCCGCGGAGCGCGCCGCCGCGACATAGGGATCGTTCAACTGGCGCTCGAGCCAGGCGCGGGACGAACTGGTACGGCCGCGGTCCTTTTTCACCTTCGCGCGCTCACGGCCGCGCCCGGATGCATCGCCCTGCTTCATGTCAAGCCGCGGCCCAGCCGGCGCAACATGCCTTCGCGCAAACCCCGGTCCGCAACCCGCAGCATAGGCGATGGCCATAGCGAGCAAATCGCGGAAAAAATGGCGCAACCCGGCAACATCAGATCGGCGCGCTCTACGCCGATGCTGCCGATTTTGGCCAGCGCTTGCGTGTCCTGTCCCAATAGCCGGTCCACGACCCGCAACATATGCGCGGTTTCATGCCAGCTGCCATCCACCTTATTGCGGTTGTAGCGCGGCAATTTGAGCGCAATGGCCGCCAACGTGGTCACAGTGCCGGAGGTGCCCAGCAGATGATAGAGGCGACTGTCGAAACCATCGCCCATGTCACGCGCCAGAGCGGCAAACCGCGCCATCAACTCCGCGCGCATACGCCCGAAACCTTCGCGGCTGGTCGAAGCCGCACCGTAGCTTTCCGCCAAGCTGACAACGCCCACCGGAATGGACGCCGCGCGCTTCTTTTGCGGGCCCTGCGGCGTCTTTTGCAGCCAGATGATCTCGGTCGAACCGCCGCCAATGTCGAACACCAGCGCGCCTTCGTATTTTTGCCCCATCAGCGGGGCGCATCCCTCGGCCGCCAAGTCGGCTTCTTCCTCTGCCGAGATCACCTCCAACTCCAGGCCGGTGGTTTCGCGCACGCGCCTTATCAAGGTGCCCGCATTGCCCGCCAGCCGGGCCGCTTGGGTGACCACCGCCCGCACATGCCGCGCATCATGCTTGGCGATGCGGTCCGCGCAAATCTTCAGCGCCGCGATGGTCCGTGCCATGGCGGCGTCGGACAAAAGGCCGGTCTGGCCGACCCCCTCGCCCAGGCGCACGATCCGCGAAAAGGAGTCCACAATCCTAAAACCGCCATTGCGGCCCTGGCCGGGCGCGGCGATCAGGAGCCGGCAATTGTTGGTGCCCAGGTCCAAAACAGCCAGAAAAGGCCCTTTCGAGGCTTGGTTTTGGCCTGGCGAGTGTTGATGTCCGTGCATGGGGCCCCGTGGCGGCCTTGCGCCGCCGGGGTGAAACTAGCACGGGCCGACCCGGGATGCGGGAGCAAAACTGAGGCGAAAACCCGTCCTTGCAAGGGGTTGGCGGCTGGTCTAAAGGGGCGGTCCCGCCGGGTGAAGGCCCGATTGGGGGATCGTCTAACGGTAGGACCCCAGACTCTGACTCTGGTTGTCTAGGTTCGAATCCTAGTCCCCCAGCCACCGAGATTTTCTTAGCGAGCGTAGCGAGCTTAGAAATCCGGTGTCCTCCGGACGCGAAGCGGTCCGGGGACCCATGGGTCCCCGCCTCCGCGGGGATGGCAGCTTTTCTAGGCTCGGTCCCCTCGCCAAGAAAAGCTAGCCAGTTCGAATCCTAGTCCCCCAGCCACTTTTTATTGCCGCGCTAGCGCGGCAATAAAAAGT
>DATFDR010000027.1:0-17671 GCA_035251935.1 Rhizomicrobium sp.
CCAACCGCCAGGCCCATATCGAAGGCACCGGCGCGGAAATCTGGGAACAGACGAGCGGCAAGGTAGACGGTTTTACTTGCGCGGTGGGATCGGGCGGCACCCTGGGCGGCGTCGCCATCGCGCTCAAAGAGCGCAACAAGAACATACGCATCGCCGCCGCCGATCCCTTGGGGGCGGCGATCTATAGCTGGATCAAAACCGGCACGCTGGAAAGCCATGGCAGCTCGATCACCGAGGGCATCGGCCAGGGCCGGGTCACCGCCAATCTGCAAGGCGCGCCGATTGACGACGCCTATCAAATTCCCGACGAAGAGGCCTTGCCCATCGTGTTCGATCTTTTGGAACATGAAGGCCTGTGCATGGGCGGCTCCACCGGCATCAATGTCGCCGCCGCCATCCGCATGGCCAAGGATATGGGTCCCGGCCACACCATCGTGACGGTGCTGTGCGACTATGGCAACCGCTATCAATCCAAGCTGTTCAATCCCGTCTTTCTGCGCGAAAAAGGATTGCCCTGCCCGCCCTGGCTGATGGAACAGCGTCCCGCCATTCCCGTTCCCTTCGAATGAGCAATCTGGTTTCCACCGACTGGCTCCAGGCACATCTTGCGGATGTGCGGGTGGTGGATGCGTCCTGGTATATGCCGGACGAAAAGCGCGAACCGGCCAAGGAATTCCAGGCCGGCCATATTCCCGGCGCGGTGTTCTGCGACATTGACGGCATTGCCGATTCCGCCACCGATTTGCCGCACATGATGCCCACCCCCGGCGAATTTTCCAAAGCGGTGGGTGCGCTGGGCATTGGCGATGGCGAAATGGTGGTGGTCTATGATGGCAGCGGTATTTTTTCCGCGCCGCGCGCCTGGTGGAGCCTCAAGGCCATGGGACATCCGGACGTTAAGGTGCTGGATGGCGGCTTTCCCAAATGGAAGCGCGAAGGGCGCGCGGTGGAAAGCGGCCCCGCGACGCCGGCGCCAAAATTCTTCACCGCCATTCCGCAAGCCGCCCTGATGCGCGACTTTGGCGCGGTGATGGACATTGTCCGCAGCAAGTCGGCGCAGATGGTGGATGCGCGCAGCGCCAGCCGTTTTTTTGCCCGGGAGCCGGAGCCGCGCGCGGGCGTGCGCGGCGGCCATATGCCCGGCGCGATCAATATACCCTGGCGCAGCGTGGTGACGGCGGACGGCACACTAAAGCCCAAAGACGAACTGCGCGCCGTCTTCGCCAAGGTGGATTTGGCCAAACCCATCGTCACCACTTGCGGTTCCGGCATTTCCGCCGCCATCCTGTCATTGGCGCTGGCCGAGATCGGAGTGGACCCCGTGGGTCTGTATGACGGCTCCTGGACGGAATGGAGCGCGCGGCCTGAGGCGCCGGTGGTGACATGACAATGGTAATTGGCTAATGGCGTCCCAGGGAACAAACAAGCGCCGCATCCCGATGACGGTGACGTTCCTGGAAATGAACGCCAAGCCTGTTGTGCTTTCTGCGCCCCAGCCGCGGGGCAAGGTGGCGCTGCTCAAATGCGAAAAGCCGCCCACCCATTTCTATCTCTATCTCTATGACCGGATCGGCGCGGAATATTACTGGGTGGACCGCAAGCGGCTGACGCCCGAGGCACTGGCCAAGGTCATCCATCATCCCCAGAACCAGACATTCGTTCTGTACACGGAAGGAAGCCCCGCCGGGATCGCGGAATTGGATTTCCGCAAATCCGGTGTCTGCAACATCTCCTATTTCGGGCTGATGCCGGAGGCCATCGGCAAACGGCTGGGCTTTTTCTTTCTCTATCACACCTGCATCAATGCCTGGCTGCAGCCGATCCAGCGCCTAACCATCAACACCTGCACCCTGGACCATCCCCGCGCCCTGCCTTTGTACCAGCGGATGGGCTTCACGGCCTATGCGCGCGAGGAACGTTTTGTCGAATTGCTCTGACCGACGAATGCGGGCAAAGTCGGGGTTATGAATCTCGTCGTCCTGGCCGGCATCATCATCACGGTGGCAACCGGCGTGCCGGTTTACTTGCAGATGCGCAAGCATCCCGCCGGCCTCAAGATTCTGTTCTTTGCCGAAATGTGGGAGCGCTTTTCCTATTACGGCATGCGCGGCCTGCTGATCTTCTATCTCACCCGTCATTTTCTGTTCGACGATGTCACCGCCAACGGCCAATACGGCACGTACACGTCGTTGGTCTATCTGCTGCCGCTGATAGGCGGTGCCTTGGCGGACCGCTATCTGGGGACCCGAAAGGCAATCGCCTATGGCGCGGTGTTGTTGGTATGTGGTCATGGCCTGATGGCGGCGGAAGGCCCTCCCGCCCGGCAGTTTTTGGTCCATGACGGCGCCCGCTATGAGGTCGTCACTGGCGGCGAGCAGAAACTACTGGTGAACGGCACTGCCTATCGCTATGTGCCGAACCGCGATGGCAGCATTGCGTTTGCGGATCTTCCGAACGCCGCGCCTATTCCGGCGACATTGGCGGCTGGCAGCTATACTAAAGTCGAAGAGCGCAATCCTGTCTTTGTTTCGCTGTTCTACCTCGCTCTGTCACTGATCATTATGGGGGTGGGATTCCTCAAACCCAATATCTCCACCATTGTTGGCCAACTCTACGAAACAAACGATCCGCGCCGTGATCCTGGCTTCACGCTCTATTATTATGGCATCAACCTCGGTGCCTTCTGGGCCGCGATCCTGTGCGGATTGCTGGGAGAAACTGTCGGCTGGTGGGCGGGTTTTGGTCTTGCGGGGCTGGGCATGGCGGCCGGACTGGTGGTGTTTCTGCGCGGCAAACCGCTTTTGCAGGGACGAGGCGAACCGCCCGACCCAGGTCTGTTAGCCGGGCGGGTCCTGGGACCCTTGACGCGCGAGCATGTGATCTATGCCGGTGGATTGCTGGGTGTAGGACTGGTGTGGTTGTTGGTACAGCGCAATGCAGCGGTCGGCCTCATGCTCACCGCGGGTTCTGTGATCGTGTTGGGCTATATCGGATGGTACATCGCGGCGCGTTGCGAGGCGCGCGCACGCGCCGATATGATCTTGGCGCTCTTTTTGATTGCGGGTGCCGTGGTGTTCTTCACTTTGTTTGAACAGGCCGGGTCCTCGCTGAACTTGTTCGCTGACCGCAACACGCAATTGCCGCAAGGCTTCACTGCCGCGCAGACTCAATCCTTCAATGCCGGTTTCATTCTTCTATTTGCGCCTGTGTTCGCGATGCTGTGGACCTGGCTTGCCAAAAACAAGTGCGATCCGCACCCCCTGGTGAAATTCGGGTTGGGCCTGGTGCAAGTCGGCGCGGGGTTCCTTGCTCTGGTGTGGGCGGCGGATTTTGCCGACAGCATGTACCGCTTGCCGCTGGTGTTCCTGGCGCTGGCCTATCTGCTGCACACCACCGGCGAATTGTGCCTGTCGCCGGTCGGGCTGTCGGAAATCACCAAATTATCTGTGCCCGCCCTGGTCTCCACCATGATGGCGCTGTGGTTTCTGTCCAGCAGCTGGGCCCAATATATCGGCGCCTTCATCGCCGAGCAGGCCGGGACCGAAACACTGGGAGGCCAAGTAACGGACCCGCGCGCGGCGCTGGAAACCTCCTTAGGCGTGTTTAACGCCATCGGCTGGGTGGGCGTCGCCTGCGGCCTGCTGTTCTTTCTGTTGAGCTTTTTGTGGCGGCGGCGCACGGTCTAGGGCATGGACAAGGACAAACCCGAAACCAAGGCGACGGCACTGGGCCGCATGAGCGACGAACATTTCGGCGCCGTCAACACGCCTGTCTATCGCGCCTCCACCATGCTTTATCCCGACATGGCGGCGATCAAGGCCAACACCCAGCCTTATACCTATGGCCGCCGCGGCACGCCCAGCACCAGGAGCTTTGAGGAAGCCATCTGCGGCCTGGAAGGCGCCGCAAAAACCGTCAGCGTGACCTCCGGCGTCCAGGCCATCGGGCTGGCCATCCTGTCGGTCTGCAATGCGGGCGATCATCTGTTGATGGTGGACAGCACCTATGAGCCCACCCGCATCCTCTGCGACCGCACCCTGAGGCGCTTTGGGATCGAAACCACCTACTATCCGCCCACCGACGACATTGCGCCCTATCTCAAGCCCAACACCAAGGCAGTGTTCTGCGAAAGCCCCGGTTCTCTGACCTTCGAAGTGCAGGACATCGGGACAATCGTGAAGACGGCGCATGCCCACAAGGCCTCGGTCCTGATGGACAATACCTGGGCGACGCCGCTCTACTTTCAGCCCCTCAAGCATGGCGTGGACCTCTCCATCCAGGCCGCCACCAAATATATCGGCGGCCATGCCGATGTGATGCTGGGCTATGTTTGTGCCAATGAACGCCACGCCGCCCGGCTGCACCAGCTGCATGGCGATCTGGGGCTTTACGCCAGCGGCGATGATTGCTTCCTGGGCCTGCGTGGACTGCGCACCCTTTCGGTACGTTTGGCGCGTCATCAGGAAACGGCGCTGACCCTGGCGCGCTGGCTTCAGGCGCGCCCCGAGATCGCCCGCATCCTGTATCCGGCCCTGGAGGGCGACCCCGGCCATGCCTTGTGGAAGCGGGATTTTTCCGGCGCTTGCGGCTTGTTCGGGCTGGTCCTGAAGCCCGCGCCGGAGGAGGCTGTGGCCGCCTTTGTCGATGGATTGCGGCATTTCGGCATCGGCTATTCCTGGGGCGGGTTTGAAAGCCTGATCGTTCCGGCGCATATCAAGCGCACGGCACGCCCCTTCGCGGCGGAAGGACCTGTGCTGCGGATCCATGCCGGCTTGGAAGACGCCGGCGACCTTATCGCCGACCTCGAGCAGGGGCTGAAACGCCTCAAGGAAAAGTCGTGACCGATCTTTTATCCCGCGCCGCCTTCGTTTCGGCGGTGAAATTCAATCCCGACGGCCTGGTGCCGGTCATCGCCCAGAGCAAGGAGACGGGCGAGGTCTTGATGTTTGCCTGGATGACCAAAGCGACCCTGGAAGAGACCCTGGCCACCGGCCAGGTGACCTATTGGTCGCGGTCGCGCCAGAAAGTTTGGAAAAAGGGGGAAACCAGCGGCAATCATCAACGGCTGATCGAAGCCTTGGTGGACTGCGACGGCGATGTGCTGCTGCTGAAGGTGGACCAGATGGGTCCCGCCTGCCACACCGGCGCGCCAAGCTGCTTCTTCCGGAAATTGGGCTGAGATCGGGGGGATTCCCGGGTTATAGTGACGCCGGAGCCCCTATGTCCGACCTGAAACCGCCGAGCCCGCACCGCGCCCTGGCCGCCAAGCCCGATACCCTGACACCCAAATTCATGGTGGCGGTGATCGCCGCCGTGGTGGTGACCGGCTTGTATTTCGGACGGCCCGTGCTTTTGCCCCTGGCGCTGGCGGTGCTGATTTCCTTTGCGCTGGCGCCCCTGGTCAGCCTGCTTAAGCGTCTCAGCCTGGGCCATGTGTTGCCGGTGCTGATCAGCCTGCTGTTCGCGGTGGTGATCCTGTCGTCGCTGGCCACCTTCATGGGCTCGCAACTGGCGAACCTGGCGGCCGACTTGCCGCGCTATCAGACCAATCTGGGACAAAAAATCCATTCGGTGGTGGGTGGCGCCGTCAACAATGACACGCTGACGCGCCTGAGCCGGACAGTGGAAAATCTGGCCGAGCAGATCGTGGGCAACAAGGCGGAAGAAACCGCAGCCAGCGAACCCAACCAGATCAAGCCGGTGCCGGTGGTGATCCAACGCACCTCACTGGCGCCTTGGGCGGTGGCGCAGAATGTTTTGGGGCCGCTGCTCGAACCCTTGGGGCTGATCTTGCTGGTGCTGGTGTTCGTGGGCTTCATCCTGCTCCAGAAGGACGATCTGCGCGACCGCTTTGTGCGCCTGGCGGGATCGCGCGACATGCAGCGCACCACCATCGCCCTGGAAGAAGCCGCCAGCCGCCTGTCGCGCTATCTTTTCCTGCAGACCTTGATCAACACCTGTTTCGGGTTGGTGATCGGCCTGGGTCTGTGGCTGATCGGCATCCCCAATGCCGGCCTGTGGGCGCTGATGTCCATGCTGCTGCGCTTTGTGCCCTATGTCGGCGTGCCCATGGCCTTTGTATTTCCCTTCACCCTGGCGCTGGCGGTGGATCCCGGCTGGTCCAAGATGGTGTGGACCATCGCACTTTACGGCGGCATCGAAGCCATTATCGGGCAAGCCATCGAACCCTTCCTGTACGGCCGCAGCATGGGGCTGTCCGCGGTGGCGGTGGTGGTGGCGGCGGTGTTCTGGACCTGGCTGTGGGGACCGATGGGATTGCTCCTCTCCACGCCCCTGACCATGTGTTTTGTGGTGTTCTCCCGCCATGTCGAGAGTCTTAAATTCCTGGATGTGATGCTGGGGGATCAGCCGGCCTTGCGCTTTGAGGAGAGCCTGTATCTGCGGATGCTGGCGGAAGACCCGGACGAAGCCGCCGACGAAGCCGAGGATTTCTTGCGCGCCAATTCGCTCTCGGCCTATTACGACGAGGTGGCGGCGCGGGCCTTGATGTTGGCGCAGCAGGATGTGGATCGCGGCGTTCTGGATCCCTTGCGCCAGGCCCGCATCCGCGACGCCATCAAGGGCTTGATCGGCAACTTGGCCGACCGCAAGGACGAAGCGGCCGCCGGCAGCGAGTTGCCGAAAAACTGGCGCGAAGCAGCGCTGGCGCCGGTGCTGTGCGTGGCTGGGCGCGGGCCGTTGGACGAGGCGGCCGCGCTGTTGCTGGTGGATATGCTGAGCAAATACGGCATCGCGGCGCGGGTGGTGTCGTCGGATGAAACATCGGCCACCAATATCCGCGAATTGCCTTGCGAGGGCGTGCAACTGACCTGCGTCTCGTATCTGGAGCCCGGCACCTTCAAGAATGCCCGGTATCAAGTGCGCCGGCTGCGCAAGCACATGCCCGGCGTGCCGGTGATGGCGCTGTTCTGGGGCCTGGCGAGCGACAATTCGCGCTATCTCGACAGTGTCGAGGCCACCGAATGCGATATTGTCACCACCGGCCTCAAAGAGACGGTGCAACACATTCTGACCTTTGCCCGCCGCACCGGCGCCGCCGCCCGGCCCAGCTATCAGGCCGCCAAGTGAGCGAGCAAGTGCGCGAGGCAACCGATTTCGGCGTCCTTTTGACCACCGCGCCGAGCCGCGAAGAAGCCCGGCAGATCGCGACGTTGCTGATCGATGAAAAGCTGGCGGCCTGCGTGCAATTGCTCCCGATCGAAAGCTTTTACGTCTGGGACGGCAAAACCCAGAACGAGCCGGAAGTGCTTTTGCTGGTCAAGACCCGCAGCGCCCTGTTCGAGGCCGCGATTGCCCGCATCAAGCAAATTCATTCCTACAGCGTACCGCAAATCGTGGCGACGAATTTCACCGCCGGCTTTGCCGGTTATTTCGACTGGATCGCGTCCGTCACCGCCGCGCGCAATTGAGTTTTCCTGCGGCGGCGCATCAGGGCTGCTCCGGCCAGGCCGGCGCCAAACACCGATAACGTAAGAGGCTCGGGCACCTGGACCAGAAAACCGCGGATCTCCCCGCCGGGAAAGAGGCTGGAATGGAGATTGAAATAGGTTTTTCCTGCGGAGATCGCCGCAAACAGCGTGGCTTCAGCCGCCAGGGGATTGCCGCCATTGGCCGCCAGGAATCCGCCGCTGTAGCTGCTGGCCAAGCTCATGTCGAAAATCTGACTGTATGACCCGCTGGTGACGCCCGCGGGAAATCCCGGGAAAGTCGGCGTTGTGGTGGCGACGCCGACATTGACGCCGGTCAGGAAAGGCGAAGCCAGGCAGCAATGGATGTGCACCGCGGTGGTGGTGCCCAGCAAGCCGCTGAAGCTGGCGTCCACCAGCATGCTGTGCGCGGCGGAATCGATGGTGATCTCGGCCAGGCCGGTACCCGGCGACGCATTGGGTGGGAATTCATTGGCCCCCGAAAGAGTCGCTTTAAATAGGATCGGCGCGGCGACAGCGCCTTGCGCCCAGCCCACAAGCACGGCCACGGCCAGCGCGTTCCAAATAGCCTTCATGTCTCACTCCCATTGTCGGTTTCAAATCACCAACCCCAGGACAGCGTTTAACCATAAGCAATATTCGGGCCGAGACGACCGTCTGTGAGAATTCAAGCGGTTGCATGCATGGAACAAAGTCGCCTGTAGCGGCGATTTACAGGTTCCGTCCGCTGTCGGCTGTCACATTTGAAAAATGGCGACCCCGGCTGGGTGAGCCGGATCAGCAATCGCGCAACCGCGCGATTG
Organism: Rhizomicrobium sp.; assembly: GCA_035251935.1. Lineage (GTDB taxonomy): Bacteria > Pseudomonadota > Alphaproteobacteria > Micropepsales > Micropepsaceae > Rhizomicrobium. Next base: position 8,252 of record DATFDR010000027.1, read on the forward strand.
CCCGGCGAACGCCCGGAGCACAAGCGACGGGCCGGAAATCCAGCCCATAACAACCATCGAAGAAGAATAATGGCGACCCCGGCTGGATTCGAACCAGCGACCACCGGCTTAGAAGGCAGGTGCTCTATCCAGCTGAGCTACGGAGTCACTTGAGTGCAGTTTGGCCCAACAATCCCATTATGTCATGGCCTGCCACGGTGCGGGGCGGCCCTGGGTGGCCGGGTCACGCCCTTCGGGCTGCCCGGCCATGACAAGTTCTAATGAGACCAAGGCACCTTGCGGTCGAACTTGAAATTGTCCGAATAGGCTTTGGGCTTTGGCTTGGGCAGATGCGGCTCGAACAGCTGATAGGGTATGCCGTGCGCCTTGGCATAGGCGACCGCCTCATCCGCCGTATCGAACTCCAGGCACAGCTGCTGGCGCATGTCGCCCGACGAGGTCCAGCCCATCAAGGGATCGATGGTGCGCGGGCTCTCCGGTTCATACTCCAACTGCCATTGCTTGGTGCGGGCTCTGCCCGACTGCATGGCGTTCTTGGCCGGTCTGAAAATGCGCGCGCGCATATGAACCTTTCAATCCTATACCTCAGGCGCCCTCGTCCTGCCGCGGCCGGGCTCACTGCGCTGACGCGCGCCCGGCCTTGGCATTCGTTTTCGTGCCTAGCACGAAAACGAATGGTCGGAGCGGTGTGATTCGAACACACGACCCTCTGCTCCCAAAGCAGATGCGCTACCAGGCTGCGCTACGCTCCGGTCACCCAGGCTGGCTTACACGGGGACGCATGGGCCTTCAAGAGGGCCTTCAAAAGCCCCTCAAGGGGCATCCAAAAACCGCATAGCGAGCAAGGGAAGCCGAACTGCCGTGTCAGTCGGTGGTCTAGTTCGCATACTTTTTATCCTGCGACAGAGGAATAGCAACCCGCTGTGCTCTACTGCGCCAATAGCAAAAAACTGCTCCGCGACAATCCCTTGGACGATCAACAATGACTTAGAAGCCGAAGGCGATGCCGGCGGACAGGTTGCTGCCCACCCCGCCTACATTCTGTTGATGCCAACTGGCGCGCAGGCCCCAATGCCTGCTGAACCAATATTCGGTGCCCACTCCGATGCGGTAACCGCTAGCGGATTTGGACGTACTAGTTGTGAGGGGACCTGGGGGCAGCAACGCGATGCTGGCCGAAGCGTCGCCATAGGCACCCCCAGCTGAGGCATAAACGGAAAATCTGTCAGTCCATGGCCAGGACAGTTTTACTTCACCATAGAGAACAGTAGTATCCACATGCACATTATTTGATGCGACCAGAGGTGGAGTGGAGCTGGCCAGGGGGTGATCACCCTCCACAAATTCCGCGCCGGCTTGCAAACCCAGATAACGGTTGAAGTTCCAGCCCAGACCGGCGGCCCAGCCCCTTAGTTTGCTACTGTCGGTATAATGGTCATATTCGCCGAAGAGATAGAAACGTCGGGGCGATGGCTCTCGCGAGCGCATTTGTGCTTGGGCTTGGCTTGCCAGCATAGTGATAGCAACCATTGCGGCTGCGATAGTTCTCATGAGCCCCTCTCAGCAACCAACAATGACCCCCGACAGGCAAAAAGTCCAAGCAAACCAACCTCAATGGGCATCCAAAATTCGCCCTGAATAGAGCATCGGCCAGTTCTTTCCCGTCACCGTGAACAAGCCGCTGGCCGCGTCGAAAGCGATGCCATTGGGCACGAAATTGGTGTCGGCATCCAGGGCGCGGCGGTCGGCGAAATTCATCAAGCTGCGCAGATGGCGCAAATCCACCCGCGCCAGGATGCAGCCGGTGTCCGGAGAAATCTTCACCACATCCCAGTCGGTGAAGATATTGGCCCAGATCGCGCCTTGGGCATATTCCAGCTCATTCAGATTGTCGATGGCGCGCCGCCGGTCTTTGACCTTGATGGTGCGCTTGACGCTGAAATCCTGGGGCGACAAGAAATAAATCCGGCTGGAGCCGTCGCTGGCGATCAATTGGCTTTCATCATGGGTGAGCCCCCAACCTTCGCGCGGGTTCTTAAGCTCGGGCAGCCTTTTCATGTCCTTGTCGAACACAAACACGCGATGTTCGCGCCAGGTCATCTGATAGAGCTTGCCGCCGAAAAAGGTCATGCCTTCGCCGAAATAGCTCTTGCCCGCATTCATCAAGGTGGTGACGCGCCCGGTTGTGGGATCGATGCGGTTGATCCTTGTATCGCCGAACAGATTGCCGGTGCTTTCGTAGAATGCCCCATCATGCATTTCCAAACCTTGGGTGAATCCCACCTTGTCGCGGCGGATTTCCTGGTCGGCGAGAAAAGTGAGATTTTTGGGGACCGGACATTGTCCGGTACCGCCTTTGGGCTCCGCCGCGTGGAGCGGCGGCGCCATCACAAGCAACAGGCCAAACAACAAAGCGCGCATGGCGCGCCTTATCGCATGCGCGGGCTTAAAAAACAGCGGCTTTCGAGATCCGGCGCGGGCTTTAAAACTCTGAAATCGAGATGTCCGCCACCAGTTCGCCCTTCGGACCGTCCCCCACCCGCACCTTGACCTTTTGGCCTTCCTGCAATTCCTGAATATTGCAGCGGCGCAAGGTTTCCATATGAACGAAAATATCGGGCGTGCCTATGCCGCGGGAGACAAAGCCATAGCCCTTGGCGCGGTTGAACCATTTCACCGTGCCTTCGAAGGCGGGGCCTTGGGGCTCGGCGACATAGCGCAAGCCGCGATCGCCGCCCGCCGGCATCACCTGGGCGGTGGAGTTGTCCAGAGAAAGGATTTTGCTGGCTTGCAGCCCGCGCGGACCTTTCACGGCTTCGCAAACCACCTGTGCGCCTTCCACCGCCTGGCGGAATCCGGATTGGCGCACGCAGGTTTGATGCAAAAGGATATCGCCCTCGCCCAACGGATTGCTGGGCGTGATGAAGCCATAGCCTTTATGGGCATCAAACCATTTGATCTGACCGGCGACGGTCAGCGCCCCAACATTGCCTTCCATACCCTTCTCCGCATGAGCAGCAGAGTTCGCCATAATCCTGCCTCATGGCGACCCATCCGGAAAGAGGGAAGGTTAACCAGGGCTGGGCCCTGGTCAAACCTCTGTTCCGGCTTTAAAAAATCGGGATGACGCCCGATGAAACAGCCCACAGGCCGCCCCCCGATAAATCCTCCCAGGGCCCAAACCCGGTCTTTTCGGCCTGGACGGTGGGACTTGCCGGTGTGGTGGTTATTTTGGTGGCGCTGTTGGTTCTGGTGTCCTAAGGCCCGGATATTTCCTTTTTTGCCGCAAATCGCCGACAGTGGGGGAACTGACAGGATTTGCGACAAATCCCTGTTTGTATGGAGCATGGCGTGGCGTCAAAATTGCGCCCGATGATCAAGGAAGAGGCCAAGCCGCATATCCTTGTGGTGGAGGATGCGCGCGATATTCGCGAACCTTTGGCCCGCTATCTTCGCGAACACCATTATCGCGCCACAACCGCCCCGGATGCCGCCTCTGCCCGCAAGGTGATGAAGGGGGCGGCCATCGACCTGGTGGTGCTGGATATCATGATGCCCGGCGAGGACGGACTGTCCTTGTGCCGGTCGATCCGCGAGACCACGCAGATTCCGGTCATCCTGCTCACCGCCCGCGGCGAGGAAGTGGACCGCATCATCGGCTTGGAAATGGGCGCCGACGATTATCTCGCCAAACCGTTCAGTCCGCGCGAATTGATCGCCCGCGTGGCGGCGGTGCTGCGGCGGACGCAGGCTTTGCCACCCCGGCAGAAACCGCCCGGCGCGGAGCGGGTCAAATTCGGGGAATGGATGCTGGACACCGGCCAGCGCGAGTTGATCGGCCCCGACGGCGTGGCCCTGCCTTTGTCGTCGGGCGAATTCCGGCTCCTGTCAGCCTTGCTGGAACGGCCCAAAATAGCGTTAACCCGCAATCAGCTTCTGGACCTAACCAAGGGGCGCGACGCCGATCTGTTCGACCGCTCGATCGACAATCATGTCAGCCGGCTGCGCAAGAAAATCGAGCCGGATCCGAAGAATCCGCGCTATATTAAAACGGTGTGGGGAGGCGGGTACATCTTCGCGATGGATCCGGAAATGGCCTAAAGGGGCCGCGCTGCATGCGATTCAGATTTTGGACACACACACTCCGCACTCAGCTCATCCTGGTGGTCGCAGCCGCCGTCGCGATATCCAATATCGGCGTGGCCTTTTACTTCTACAAAAAGAGCGAAGCCCAGACCCGCAAATTCAGCTATGAGCGCGTGATCGACCGTACGGCGGCGGTTGCCGCCACCGTCAGTCAGGTGACGCCGGATTCGCGTCTGGTGGTGATGCGCACCATGGGCAGACACGAATGGCGGTTCCGCGAAGCCAATAGCGGGTACGACAAAACCCCCATGACAGCCGAGGAGACGGCCCTCGCCAAGCGGTTGGCCGACGCCCTGCCCGATAAACATCCGCGCAAGAAAGCGGTGATCGTCCATCTGCGCCAACCGGTCGCCAATATTCCCGAAGAGCTGCGGCCGTCGCGCGCAACCGGCGCGGATGTGATCCAGACCATTGTGCCCATCGACGCGCACAGCATGATGAGCGGGGTATATCTGCGGCCGACGGCGGAATGGCCGGTCGAAATCATGATCGCCGCCCTTTTGGCGGTGATCACGGCTTCGGCGGGTGCCGCCTTCGTCGCCCGGCGCGTTGTCCGCCCGCTTTCCGAATTGACGACCGCCGCCGCAAAAGTGGCCGGGGGCAGCGGCACACCCCATGTCGCCGAACAAGGCCCAGAAGATGTGCGTAAGGCGGCTATCGCCTTCAACGCCATGGCCACGAAAGTCACGCGCACCCTGGAAAGCCAACGCCATCTCCTATCGGCGGTGGGCCATGACCTGCGTACGCCGCTCACCGCCATGCGCATCAATCTGGAATTCGTCGAGGATGCCGAATTGCGCGAGGGGCTGATGCGCAATCTGGAGGAATTGCAGGCTCTGACAGAGCAGGTGCTGGCGGCCGCAAGGGGCGCGGGCGGCGAGCCGCCGCGTCAGGTGGACTTGTCGGCGCTGGTGGAAAGCCTGTGCGCCGACCTGGACGAGCTGGGCGAGCCGGTCAGCTGGGCCAACCATTCGCCCGCTCCCATTTCCTGCCGCCCCAACGAAATCCGCCGCGCGGTCCGCAATCTGGTGGAAAATGCCGTGGCCTATGGCCGCAAGGCGGATGTTCGCATCCATGCCATCGGCGACGGCTATGAGGTGCTGGTCGAGGATGATGGCCCCGGCATTCCGGAACGGGACCGCCAGCGCGTGTTCGAGCCTTTTGTGCGGCTGGAAGGGTCCCGCAACGAGGCCACCGGCGGCACGGGTCTGGGCCTGACCCTGGTCCGGGCGATTGCGGAAGGTCATGGTGGCCAGGTCGATCTGGAGAATCGTCCCGGCGGCGGCCTGCGCGCCCGGATGCGGCTTCCACGCGCGGCCACCAGCGCCTAGTTTCTGGTGACCACACCCTCCCCTGCTGGCTCCCCTATTGGCCAAAAATTGTTGTGACTCCAACGGCTTTGACTTTGACCTTTAAGTAGCGTTTGAACTGTCGCCATGAATGACCATGCGGGCGATCCCCTTTACCGGCGCGACCTGTTGCGGCTGGCGGCCGACGCCATCGGGGCGGGCCGCCTGACGGACCCAGATGTCACGGCCACGGCGCACAATCCCGCCTGCGGCGATCGGATCACGGTCGAGATCACGCTGGAGGGGCCCCTTATCCAGGCGCTTGCCCACACCACCCAGGCTTGTGTCCTGACCCAGGCTTCGGCGGCGCTGTTGGCCGCCCATGCGCCCGGTCGGGATCAGGCCGCCCTGACCGCCTTGGCCGAAGCCGTAGGCGCATTTCTGGACGGAGGAGAGGCTCCTGCGGGCTATGACGTGTTCGACGGGGTGGTGAGCCATCCCGGACGGCATGTCTGCGTGATGCTGCCGCTCCAGGCCGCCATGAAAGCCCTAAAAGCTTCCGAACCAGGCGGCGCGGGGACCTAAGGTCAGCCGCGATCCGGTTTGCACAGCCTTGCCGGCGCCAAGGACCAGCGGTATGGCGGGCGCGGGCAGATTCATTGTCAGCTCTGTTTCTTCCAAATTGAAGGCGCAAAGAATCTTTTGGTGCCCCGTCTGACGGATAAAGGCCAGCCCCGGTCCCGGCAGAAGCTCGAGCTCACCCTGCATCAGTGCGGGATGGGTTTTGCGCATCGCCGCCAGCGCGCGCGTGAAGGCGAGTGCCGAGTGTGCGTCTTGCTCTTGTTCGCCAACCGCCAAGGCGCGATGGGCCGAACCGAGCGGCAACCAGGGCGCTCCGCTGGTGAACCCCAGATGGGGTTTGGCCGCGTCCCAAGGCATGGGGGTGCGGCAACCATCGCGCCCCTTGAACAGCGGATAATAGAGATCGCCCACGGGATCGCGCAGCTGATCGCGGCGCAAATCGACCTCCGGCAGCCCCAATTCCTCGCCCTGATAGAGCAGCACGGTGCCGCGCAAGGAGAACAGCAGCGCCAGCATCGCCTTGGCCGCATCGGCGCCAAAGCGCGTCGCGGTGCGGATCACATCATGATTGGAAAAAGCCACACAGGGCCAGTGATCGGGAAATTGCGCCAGCGTTTCCAGATGCGCGCGAATAGCGACGCTATCGTCAGCAAGCAGCAATGCGAAGTTGTAGCCCGCATGCAGTCCTGTGGCGGACGGCAGATAGCAGCCGGACCGCTCGAATTCCTCCGAAAACTCCCCGAAGACAAAAGCATCGGGAAAATGCTCCACCCGGCGGCGGATCACATCCAGCACCGCTTTATTCTCTTCGAGATTGGAGTCGTTCAGATGGCGCTGCATATTGGCGGCCGCCGACCATTCCGCCGGGCCGCGCACCTTTGCCGGGATCGCCGGATTGTCGCGCAACGCGGTGTCATGCAGGAAAGCGTTGGCGACATCCAGCCGGAAACCGTCCACGCCGCGCGCCAGCCACAAATCCAGCACTTGCAACGCCGCTTCGCGGGCGTGCGGATTCATCCAGTTGAGCTTGGGTTGCTGGCGCAGGAATTTGTGGTGGTAATATTGCCGCCGCGCCGGCTGATAGGCCCAGGCGGGCCCGCCGAACACCGACAGCCAGTTGTTGGGCACGGTGCCGTCATCCTTCGGCGGAGCCCAGACATACCAATCTTTTTTGGCGGCATCGCCGTCGCGGCTGGCGGCAAACCAGGGATGCTCGTCGGAGGTATGCGCCAAGACCTCGTCCAGAATGACTTTCAGTCCGCGCCCATGCGCGGCCTGGGTCAGCGCGGCGAAATCCGCGAGCGTGCCGTAGTCGGGATGGACATTTTCATAGTCGGAGACGTCATAAGCCCAGTCGCGATTGGGCGAAGGATGGATAGGTGACAGCCAGATCGCGTCCACGCCCAGCGATTGGATATAATCGAGCTTTGACGTCAGCCCGGCGAAATCGCCCTGCCCATCGCCATTGCCATCGCAAAAGCTGCGGACATAGACCTGATAGATGACCGCGCCGCGCCACCAGGGTGAGGTAGAATTCAACCCACCCTCCCCTTGAGGGAGGGTCGAACGGCCAAAGGCCGTTTGGGGAGGGGCAAATGCGCCGCAACCGCGCTGCTGATGAGATTAGTTGATTTACCTTTCAGGATTTCGTGATTGGGAATACGTACGACCTTGTAGCCCCGCGCCTCAAGCCAGCGCGTACGAGCCGCGTCATAGGCCGCATTTGTGTCTACACTATGCTGACCGCCATCCAATTCAATGACTAGCTTCGCCGCCGGACAGAAAAAATCCACGACATATGGACCCATCGGCTGCTGTCTGCGAAACTTCAGGCCGCCAAATTTTTTGCACCGCAATAGATACCAAAGCCTACGTTCGGCGTCTGTGGGATTGGCGCGAAAAGCCCTAGCAAGACCGCGCTTAAACTGCGCGCGTCGGGGATCCGCGTTCCGTGGTGCCATACCCCTCCCCGAAATTTGCTGAAGCAAATTTCGACCCTCCCTCAAGGGGAGGGTCGAAAGTACTAAACTTCACTCGCGCTGGTGATGATCTTGGCGGCGAGGCCGTATTTGACCGCGTCTTCCGCGCCCATCCAGAAATTGCGCTCGGTGTCGGCGACCACCTTTTCATAAGGCTGGCCGGTTTCCACCGAAATCTCCTTGATCAGGCGGGCGCGCATCTTGAGGATCTCTTCGGCCTCGATGGTGATGTCGCTGGCCTGGCCGCGCACCCCGCCCAGGGGCTGGTGCAACAGGAAACGGGTAAAGGGCAGGCAGAAGCGATTTTCCTTTCTCGCACCCAGAAAGATATGCGCGCCGGCGGATGCGACCCAGCCGGTGCCGATCACCTTCACCCGGTTGCCGACAAAACGGATCATGTCATGGATGGTGTCGCCCGACTCCACATGGCCGCCCGGCGAATTGACGATGACCCGGATATCGCCTTCGCTTTCGGCATAGGCCAGAAGCTGGGCCGTGACCCGCTCGGCCATCTTCATGTCCACCTCGCCGAAGATCAGCACAGTGCGCGACTTGTAGAGCGCCTTGGCGATCTCGCTGGATTGCGGATCCGGCCGCGGGGACTTGTCTTCTTCCTTTTCGTCATTTTCTTCGTCGGCGCGGCGCAAGGGCATGTCTCCGGATTCGAGGGGATTCGCTTAGTCTAACGATCCAATATGGTGGGGCAACTGGTTAAAAACACCTCTGCTTTTAGCAGAAATGCCGGCGCGAGGGCTTTTGACATCTGGCCAGGAGCGAGGAGCGTCCACACGCTGACGCTATGGACGGGCACAATCGCCCATGAGCGACGAGCGGCCCTTAGCGACAGCGTCGTGGGGCGCCAGAGGGCAAAAGACCCGTGTCGGCTTACAAAATGTGAATAACCGCCCGCATGGTGGGGCCAATTTCGGCATTTAGGACCAAATCGGCATAACGGTCCTGTGGGGTTTGGTCCCGGTTGAGGATCGCCAGCCCTGCCCCGTTGCGTTTTGCCAGGAGCGGGAAGCCCGCGGCCGGATACACCGCAAGGGACGATCCCAGCACCAGCATCAGATCGCAGGCCAGGGTCGCGGCCTGGGCCCGCGCCATCTCTTTTTCCGGCATCGGCTGGCCGAAGGAAATGGTCGCCGTCTTCACAATCCCGCCGCAGGCCGCGCAACCGGGCGCATCGCCATGTTTTTCGAAATGGGCGCGGATATCGGCGATTTCGACCCGCCGGTCACAGTCCAGACATTTGGCATAGCGGGTGTTGCCATGCAGCTCGATCACCTTTTCGTCGGCTACGCCAGCGGCCTGATGAAGGGCGTCAATATTCTGGGTGATCACATGGCTGACCTTGTCCATCGCCACCAGTTCGGCCACCACGCGATGACCGTCATTGGGCACAAGCTTGTTCCAGGTCTCTT
>DATFDR010000028.1:0-36647 GCA_035251935.1 Rhizomicrobium sp.
ATGCTATGAGAAAATCGTCGAGAATATCGAATGGCTTGCCTATCTGATCAGCCTGGAGAATGGCAAGGCGCTGCCCGACGCGCGCAGCGAAGTGCTCTATGCCGCCGAATTCTACCGCTGGTATGCCGAGGAAACCTGTCATGTGCTGGGCGAAGTCGCCATGGCGCCCGCCAGCGGCGCGCGCATTGTGGTGGAATACCAGCCCATCGGCATCGCCTTGCTGGTCACGCCCTGGAATTATCCGGCGGCAATGGCCACCCGCAAGATCGCGCCCGCGCTGGCGGCCGGCTGCACCGTGCTCTTGAAGCCCGCCACCGAGACCCCGCTCACCGCCTTCGCGGTTGCCCAGATCATGCACGACTGCGGCGTGCCGGCGGGTGTGGTGAATGTGGTCACCACCTCCAAGGCCAGCGTCTTGTCCAAGGCGGTGCTGCACGATCCCAGGGTGCGCAAAGTCTCCTTCACCGGCTCGACCCAGGTGGGCCGCGCCCTGCTGCACGAAGCCGCCGACCAGGTGATTTCCTGCGCCATGGAGCTGGGCGGCAATGCCCCTTTCATCGTCTGCAAGGATGCCAGCCTGGGCGACGCGCTGGACGGCGCCATGCTGGCCAAGATGCGCAACAGCGGCGAGGCCTGTACCGCCGCCAACCGCTTCTATGTCCACAAGGACATCTACAAGCCCTTCACCGACGGCATTGTGAAGCGGATGTCGGAGATCAAGCTGGGCGAAGCCACCGATCCGCAATCCACTCTGGGCCCGATGGTGAATGAAAAGTCCGTCGCCAAGATCGCCGAACTGGTGGACGACGCCGTGGCCAAGGGCGCCAAGCTGCTCTTGGGCGGCCAGCGCCTCAACCGGCACGGTTATTACTATCTGCCGACCGTGCTGGCGGATGTCCCAGACCATGCCGACATGATGAAGGAAGAAATCTTCGGGCCGGTGGTTTCACTGCAATCCTTCGCCGACGAGGCCGAAGCGATAGCCAAGGCCAACGACACCGAATATGGCCTGGCGGCTTACGTCTATACCCAGGACCTCAAGCGCGGCCTTCAGATCTGCGAGAAGATCGAAGCCGGCATGCTGGCGCTCAATCGCGGCATCATGTCGGACCCGGCGGCGCCGTTTGGCGGCGTCAAGCAATCGGGCCTGGGCCGCGAAGGTTCGCACCATGGCCTGATCGAATTCTGCGAGGCCAAGTATATTTCGGTGGCCTGGTAGCTTTTACGAAGAACAGCTCACTTCCAAGTGAGACATTTCCGGCGGCGGCGGCGCGGCAAAGGCTTCGTCGCCGTCATGCTTTTCAAACGGCGCCTGCACCAGCCTGAAAATGCGCTCCAGGGTTGCGATGTCGCCATGGTCTTCCATCGCGCGGATGGCGGTTTCCGCCACCCAGTTGCGCAAGACGAATTTGGGATTGACCCGATCCAGTCCCGACAGGTCTTCGCTTTGCGTGCGGACGCGATAGCGCGACAGCCAGGCTTGTGCTTCGGCATTGTCTTTCCCGAACAGCGCCAGCCAGTCGGCATCCTCTGCCGTCAGGTTGCGGAAGGACAAAGTATAGTCGGCGCGGGTTTTTGCCATCAGCGCCAGCAACCCGCCGATCAGGTGATTGTCACCCTCCACTTCGCGCGTCAGGCCCAGCTTGGCGCGCATCAGGGCGTGATACGTCCCGCCGAAATGCTGCTCGAAAGTCGCGAGCTTTTCGACCAACGTGTCGGTTGGGATCAGGCCGGACAGCGCCAGCGCCAGCGCGCGCAGATTCCAATGTGCGACCACCGGTTGATTGACGAAGCTGTAGCGCCCCTGCTCATCGGTGTGATTGCAGATGAACTGCGGATCGTAGGCATCCATGAAGCCGTAAGGACCATAGTCCAGCGTCATGCCCAGGATGGACATATTGTCGGTGTTCATAACGCCATGGGCGAAACCCACCGCCTGCCACTGCGCCACCAGGACGGCCGTGCGCCGGACGACTTCGCCGTACCAGGCGGCATGATCGCCCGCCAAATCGGGAAAATGTTCCGCGATGACATGATCGGCCAGCGCGTGGACCTGTTCCTGTTCGCCGCGATGAAAGAAATGCTCGAAATGGCCGAAACGCACATGGCTCTGCGCCAGACGCGTCAGCACCGCGCCCGGCTCACGGGTTTCCCGCAGCACCGTTTCGCCGGTCGCCACAATCGCCAGCGCGCGGCTGGTCGCAATGCCCAACGCCGCCATCGCCTCGCTGCAGAGATATTCGCGAATGGTGGAGCGCATCACCGCGCGGCCGTCGCCGAAGCGTGAATAAGGCGTTTTGCCGGCGCCCTTGAGCTGGATATCCCACAATTCGCCCTTCGCGTTGCGGACCTGCCCGATCAGCAAGGCGCGGCCATCGCCCAATTGCCCGGCCCAGACCCCGAATTGGTGCCCGGAATAGACCATCGCCAGCGGCGAAAAACCTTCCAGCGGGCGATGTCCGCCCATCACCTCGGCAAAGCGCGGATCGCCGAAAATAGCGGGGTTCAGATCCAGCAAGGCGGCGGCGGACGCATTGGCGTGGATCAGGCGCAGGCTGTCGCCAACCTTCTCCGCCGGCATTTTGGTGTAAAAATCTTCCGGCAGCGTCGCGTAGCAATTCTCGAGGCGAAGATCAAAATTGGGCATTGATTCCCTTGCCTGCCATCAAGGGACCTTAACGCAGGCTCAAACGACCTGCTATTTGGCGTCCGAACTCCAGGGAAGAATGGCCCATTGCGGGGCAAGGCCGGAAGCGGGCTTGATAGGCCGGGCCTGGAACTTCGTCCAGGCTTCTCCGGCGCCCGGCACACCCAGATTCACAGCGGCGGCCAGAGCAGGCTGAAGATTTGCTGGATAGCCGCCGGGCGACACCGCGCTGCCCATCATTTCGCCAGGTTTCAGTTTCAGGGCGCTTGCCATGGCGTCGCTGCCGCATTCCATATCAGGGGGCATCTCAGTATGGGTGGCAAAGTTATAGGAGGCTTGGAGCGTATCGGCCCAAGTGATCTGAGGCGTGACCATCATGCGATAGGGAGTCGCAAGTATCCAGCAATAGGCAGGATTTATCATGCGCTGGACGGGATAGTCCGCTTTCCACATCGCAAAAGGTTTGGCGAAATCGTAGCCCAGCCCCACGATATAGCCCAACACGGACGTCAGATAGTCATCCATCCAGGGAGAATATGTGGAAGGCTGCGGCTTCGAACGGATCAATGTGTGGACCGGCCCTTGAACCGCATTCCTGACAAAGTCGGCATCATATTTGGCGAAATTTGCTTTCAGCTCCCGAAGAAACGTCTGTTTCAGCGGGTCGGAATCGGGCGCAATGAAAGCGGCCTGCGCCAAGGTGCGCAACGACCAGGCCTGGCCGCGGACCTCATCCCAGGTCACCAAGCCCTGTGCAAACCCGCGCAACGCAGGCGAGGTCCCCCAACTATTCCACTGGCTCCAGAATTCCAACTCTTCGAGATAATATTTGTCGCCGGTGACCAGGTAAGGAATGAAAGCCAATGAAGGCTCGTGCGCCGTCTGTGCCGTGTTGGGATTTTTGTATCCGTTGGTTTGCGGCAACTCCAGATTGCCGGGCCGGCCGACATAATTGGAATGCGTACTGAGGTTCGGATATTCCTCGCTTGTCGTAGGCCGGCCAGTCTTTTCATTGCGATAGTGGGATGCAAAACTGCCGGAAAGATCACCGCTCACCAAGGTCATTTCATAGGCACGCTTGTCCATCGTGGTGAGATAAAGCGCGGTCCAGCCCGGCAAAAGCGCGATGTCACTCCGCCCGCCCGTCATCGGCATGTATGGCGTAATAATGCCCGCACCCATCGGACCGCGGTCGCTCGCAACAAAGCGCGCATAAGTGCGGTCAATGGCGCTGCCCAGGCCCGGCAGCGTTTCGTCGTAATTGGGAACAACGCGCGCGCGCTTCAGATCGGCCAGATTTTGCTTGACGTAGACGTCCACCGGATCGTCCCACCAAAACAGTTTGCGCCAGCGGGTGTGAGAAGATTGCGATATCTGGGGAGATGAAAAAACGGACCGGTCGCCCAGCTTGATTTCCACCGCATAAAACCGGGTCGCCGGGCCAGGTGTCCAGGTTCGGCTATTCTCAACGTTCACTTCGACGCGCAGCGGGCGTCCAGGCCCATAACTGCGCAAGCCGAAACGAACCTCCAGATGCGGATCGGCAGTGCCCTGCGCATCCCGGAATGGCGCGGAAAACCACCATTCTGTGACCTCGGGACCGCCCAGCCATGCTTGGGACTCTTGCGCCAGCAAATCCTTCGCCGAGGCCGACAAGGTCTGGCCATCCATGGACAGCGTGACGGACACGTCGAATCCCTTGGGCAGAGCGCCTATATCGAGCGATGGCGCTACCGCAGCCGCGGCTGTGCGTTCCAGATCAACAGGATATAGCTGGCCATCCGCCAGGCGAGGCACAACCGCCGTTACCACGGCATGTCGCAGGGAACCATCGGGATTGTGCGCCTTAATATCCACCTGTGTGCGCAGCGCAACGCCTTGATTGTTGCGCGCCACAACAGTGGATCCGGCGGGAACGCCACCCGGCGCAAAAACCGCACCGAAGGTCACCGGCACATTATCATGCAGGCCCGCACCACCCTGAAACACATAGCTTGCCACCTTGGCATCCGGCGCAGGTTGCGCGAATGAGGGCGTGAAGGACATCAAGAGACATAGGCCAAGCCCCGCAAGACCTGAACCTAAACGAGGCACGGCCTTGAACGGCTTTCCCAGGAAACTATGCGTACGGCTCAATTTATTCTTCTCCACTTCGCTCGTCGCATGATGACATATCGGCCTTCTGACTATGCGATGAATACCGGCTGGCAAAGCATGGTGAGATAACAAATGCGCCTTGCCGTGAATTCCCGCTTGCGGCCTTCCAGATGCAACGGCTCAGTGATGAAAAGACTGCATCGGAATTCAGCTCAAGGACAAGGGTCGTCACACCACCGTTTTGTTGCCGCCGAGGCTGAAGGAAGCGACGGTGCAAAGAATTATAGCGGCTTCTCGGCCCATGCGCCGCATTTATCTTGAAAAAACAAATGCTTGTTAATAAACTTCCTTTTCGATTGCTGTCGGCGCACCCCTTCATGTATCGCACTGGTGTGGCGTGCGGTTGACGCCGATATCTCGTTCCGCATTGAAAGATTTTTGATAGATGAGCGTCGATGATACAGCGCATGAACGCGGTGACGGCATCATCCCCGGACATGTTCCTGATCTTAATGAGATCGTATGTATAATGTGTTATCCTGAACCTATGACTTCGGTTGCCTCTGTCTTCTGGCACAGAGCGTCACAAGGAAGTATCCGCTAAGAGTATGAGCAAGCCGCTATCAGGAGATGCGCCGCCCAGCGGCTGGGGCGCTCGCATGCTGAATGGCGCGCTGTGGATGATCGCCCTGCGCTGGGCGATCCGACTGACGGGGCTTGTCAGCACCGTCATTCTGGCCCGGCTGCTGATGCCGAGCGATTTCGGCATCGTCGCCATGGCGATGATCGTGGTGAGCACGCTGGAGATTTTCAACCAGACCGGACAGACGCTGGTGCTGATCCGGCTGGAAAATCCCACCAAGGAGCATTTCGATACGGCCTGGACGGTTTCGTTTCTCATCGGACTGGCCATTGCCGCCGCCATCCTAGCGGCTTCGCCCTTGGCGGAACTCTATTTCCACGAACCGAAGGTCGAGCCTGTCATGCAATGTCTTGCGCTGCGCGCGATACTGGGGGGGCTGGAAAATATCGGCACGGTGAATTTCCGGCGGGATCTGAAATTCAACAGATTATTTGCCTACAATGTTTGTCCCAAGCTGATTTCGTTTACCGTCACCATCGTGCTGGCTTTCATGCTGAAAAATTATTGGGCGCTGGTTGCGGGCATCTTGAGCAGCCAACTTGCGCTGATTGTGCTGAGCTACGCCATGCACCCCCACCGCCCCCGCTTCACCTTGTCTAAGGTGCGGGAAATCTGGTCTTTCTCGATTTGGACCTTCTTTCGCTCGATCGGCTACTATCTCAATGGGCAAATCGATCAGGTGGTCGTCGGCGGCTTCGGCGGCGCCGCCCTGATGGGACGCTATGCGGTGGCGACCGATGTGGCGCAAAGCCCGGGCCGGGAGATCAACGAGCCCATGGTAACAGTGCTTTATCCGGTCATGTCACGCCTGCAGAACGATCTGCCGGCGCTGCGCGAGGTCTATTTGAAGACCTTGAGCTGGACCGCTTTCATCTGCGCCTCCACGGGCGTGGGCGTCGCGTTGGTGGCGTCCGATATGCAGCAATTGGTGCTAGGCGACAAATGGATCGGGATTGCGCCCCTGATGAGCTGGCTGGCGATTGGCGGCGCCATCGCCGGACTCAGCAGGGGCGCCTATTCCCTGTTCGATGCATTGAACCAGCCCCAAATCGGGGCCCGCATGATCTGGATTCGCCTGTTCATCCTGAGCGCGGCGATTGTGCCGATCGCCTTTTGGACCAAGAACTTGATCGACATCGCGATCTGCCGCGCGGTTGGCGAAGCGCTTTTTTTACCTGGCCTGCTCCATGCCGTACACCGGTTGGCCGACATCAGTTTCAAACAGTATGTTGAAACTCTGTATCGTCCCTTCCTGGCATCTGTTCTTATGGCCGTCGCCGTTATCGCAGCGAATATGACACTGCCAATCTCCGGAAACATCCGGCTTGCGGCCGATATCGGCCTGGGGGCCGCCGTCTTTTTGGGCAGCACGTGGCTCTTGTGGCGCGCCGCCGGCCGCCCAAATTCTCCAGAATCGGATGTCTTCGGCCGCGTCGCCAAAATTCTCCAGCTATCGCCCGAGCCAACCCGCAGATAAAACAGGCTTGGGGTCTAACGCTATTCTGACTCGGCTTTGGCGTGCTTTCTGTACCGGTCCAGCCGCCACCCCATCGCCAATCCGGCACGGTGCGACAAGGCAACAAGTCCGGGCCGTTGCCACAAACCGGAATAAAAAAAGTGCTGCGAGGTGGCAAAATCGCGTTTAGCAACCGAATCGCCGGCGCCGCGATCGATGCGCTCAAGGCTGTTCGTTTGGGCACTGTGTATGATTTGTTTCAGCAATATCCGTCCCGGCGCGAAAGCCTTCAGCGCGGGATTATAGACCGGAAACCAGTAATGGAGCGTCGAGCCGCAACGCAGACCAAAATGGGACGCAACCCAAGTATCGCCGGCATGAAGGGTCGAAACCAGACCCGCGCACTGCGCATCACGGGTCCTGCAAAGCGCATGTAAAATATCCTGCGTTCGCTTTTCGCTGAGAACATCCCCGACCCCCGTTCTATGATACTGGGCGCGCTTCTCGGCGATCAGCTTACCTAGAGACTGTTCCGCGTCATCCTCGGCAAAGACGAACCGAATTGGGCCATGTTCACGAATCAGCTTGCGCTCGCGCCTTTCGGTGTCGGATGTAAATTTCTTGTCGCTGCGTCCCTTCTCCTCCCAAAAAGCCTCGCCGCCCTGCGGAAAATCGACACGATATCCCACTTCCGGTTTTTGGCCGGCGAGGCCATTGTCCGCCTGACTTTCATCCAGATGGGAGAAACGGAGCGATCTCAGTCCGCTTAGACGTAGCAATATCTTGGCTTCGATGCGAAAGCCCGGTTCGGCAACCAGGCCGAAATAGTCACTTAATTCCCCGCCCAGCCGTTCACCAATTCCGGCCACGGCATGACCTGCGGAACGATACTGAAAAGGGAAAAAAGCCACGGTGCACCCATCTTGCACCAAGCGGCAGATCCGCACCAATGGCACGCAAGACGCAACAGCGCGCACATAGGGATAAGACAAGAATGCCACAGCGTGGCGCGCGAGAAACCCGCGCCAGATATCCTGATCGGCCTCGGGTAGAGCTTCTGGAGCGATCACTTGACCCGTGATCGGGCCATTTCTCATGAATGCTGACTCCGCGATAATGCAGGCGTCGCGGCCGGCAGAACGCCACTCGGTTTTCCGTCGGCCCGCCATTTTTCCCCCGCTGCGGCGGCTGCCGGCAACAGCGCGGCGATCTGTGGCAACAAGAATGCGAGGATCACGAACAGGTCATAATAGGCCATGCTCAGAGCAGCTCCACCCACAAAGAAGGCCAGCAGGCTGGTCTGGATCATACGCGCCAGCTTGTGCTGCCATAGATCTTTCATTTTCTTGGTCCTCCGAATGATGGACCAGCAATACCTCAACGAGGCAAATACAATTGCCAAGTACAAACCAAAACCTATAAAGCCATGCTCTCCCATAACCTGGAAATAGATACTATGCGCAGCGTGCGACGGCTCTCCTGGAAAGTATTGGTGAAAAATTGCGTTCAGCTGGGGACCGTAGAAGCCCGCGCCGAAGGGAAAATGATCGGCTGCATACCTTATTGCAACCTGCCAAGCTGTCCACCGTCCCTGAAAGGAGGCGTCAGTATTTAGAGATTGGATGGTGTCGACACGATCAAAGAAAGATTGCGGCATGAAATGAAGTGCCGAGAGGATAACAACCATACTGATAGCGATATACAGGAAGGGCCGACGGGCCTGCTTGAGATAAAATATGCCTATCGCAGCCATCGCAACGTAAGCGCCACGCGAATAGCTGCCAAGGACCGCTATGGCACTAGCCACGAGGCAGGCAACCAATATCAACTTCAGCAGTTTCGACGTAGCGGTCGATCGCAGATATTCTATCAAGGGCATCGACATCAGAACCGCAAGCGCCAGGTGGTTGTTGTCGCTGATAATCGTCGAGGCTGGACCATAGACCTTGTGAACCCCCCCCGTGATGACGGTAAAAATTCCTCCCTTCACCCCGTAATACATCAACGAAATCGCCGCCACCCAGACGATCGCATCGATCCGTACCCGGTTGGTGGCTGTTGCCGCGATCAGAAATCCCAGGGCAAAGATGCGCCAGGTTCGGTCCCAAAATGGCCAGGACCAAGTCGTATCAAAGGCAAAAAACGAATTGAACGTCATCCAGACGAGAAAGACGAGGAAAAGCACCGTCATCGCATTGCGCGGAATTTTCTTGAGCTCGTCCGACAAAAGCCAGGACAGCACGGTGGTTCCAGCCACCAGCAGATTCAACGGCAAAGATCGGGCGAAACCAAACGTCTGTTGGTGGGGATTCATGAGAGCGAACCACTCCCAGATCAAAACCCCGACAAAGGGAAAGCGCAGGGTGACCCCCAGGCTGATCGCGATAACGACAACAAGAAATATGTCCCGCATGACAGAACCCCTATCCCGCCAAGTATCGTTTGCGCAACATCAGCCAGCGCTCAGCCCGGCTCGAATCGAATTCCCCACGATCGCCGCAGATCCAGCCGCCTTCGACGGAAATCCGCCCGATTGTGTCATGGTCCAGCCATCCCCCGGGACACGGGTTGAGGACCGCATCGCTGGTGAATAAGAGCTCAAACCCCAACGCGCGCGCCGCCGCCAAGACTTTCGTATCATAGCGCCCATGGGGGAATGACATACTGATAATGGCGTCGGACCCGAGATGGGAACGCAGCAACTCCCGCGCCTGCAGGAGGTCCTGCTCCGGATCCGTAAGCATGGTAAGCGGCAAATGGCTGAAGCCATGCACACCGATGCTGACATTGGCGCCAAGCAGACCACGCAAACCGTCCCAACTCGCCATGTCCGAATGAATTTTGCGTTCGCCTAGCTGCGCCAGCAGGCCATCACGGCGTCCTGAATCCAGCGCGCCAAAGACGTTCAACAAGGCCAGCTCACGATTGTCGTGAGGTTCCTCGCCATCGTCAGCTCCGGCAGCCGCCATTCTCCACATATCTCGGTACGTCGCGCGCCCTGTGCGCAGGGCCTGCAACAGACTTTCTTGCCACCAAGGCCCGCCCGCGCCGACGGCCCCCGCGGCAACAAATAAGGTCCAAGGCACGCCTGCAGCCGCCAAAACCGGCGCCGCATGGCGCACATTATCGTCCCAGCCGTCGTCAAAGGTTATCAGCAAAGGGTGCGGCGGAAGCGAGCGGGTGCCGCGCCGCGCCGCCAGCAGATCGGGCAACCCGATGATCGAGTAGTTGGCGCGCAGAAACGCGATGAGGCCTTTCAGTACGTCCGTGGAGGTTGTGTAATTCGGATCGGCCTCCAGTTCGGCAAACATCGCCTGCGGCAGAACGCGATGGAGCATGATCACAGTAAGGACGGTACGGTCGCGCAAACGATGATAAAGCCTGACGCCCCCGGTATGAGCGGCAACCGACTTCGCAATGCCGCGCGCCCAGCGGTTTAGCGACGCAATAGAGCTTGCTTCAGGCATAGGAAAAGAGGATTTGTGGTTGCGAGAAAGAAGACGCTTTCCCAGGGCTTGTAGCCCAGGGATATGGAACGCCAGATAAGAGACCGCCCGGCCTTGGGGGCATCGCGGTGAAAGGCGAGCTGACCGAGACGAAGAAAGCGCCGGCCCAGTATGTTGTTGATTTCCCGCGAAGAGAGACGGGCGGAAAAGCGCGCGACGTGCCCCTCAATCATCGGCAGAGTATAACCGAGCTGGTCGCTGAATGATCCGGCCGACAGGCTGGTGGGGCGCCCATGCACATGCACCAAGCTTTCGTGGACATAACCCAGCTCGCCGCTCGCGGCCAAGCGGATCCACATGTCTTGGTCTTCCGCGATTTTCAAATTCTGGTTGAAGCATCCCGCCTTTTGCATTTGCGCGCGCCAGACGAGCACGGACGGCGTGGTGATATAGTTGTCGGACAAGAGCGCCTTCCATGCCAGGCTTCCCGTGACAACAGCATGGCCGCGATAAATATCGCCGGTATTCGTGCCTTCGGGCGAAATCAGGTCAGAGCCACAGGATACAAATGAAATCTTGTCACTGCCCGTTATCACGGCCGTCTGCTTCTCAAG
Organism: Rhizomicrobium sp.; assembly: GCA_035251935.1. Classification (GTDB taxonomy): domain Bacteria; phylum Pseudomonadota; class Alphaproteobacteria; order Micropepsales; family Micropepsaceae; genus Rhizomicrobium. The sequence continues at coordinate 10,904 of DATFDR010000028.1, forward strand.
CTTTGTCGGCAACCACTCGTCATCGGCATCCAGAAAAGCGACCAATTCGGTATTCGCCACCGCAATACCACGGTTTCGCGCCGCCGCCGCGCCGACATTGCGGTCCAGGCGCACGACTTCGACGTTCAGACCTTGGTAACTTCCCGCCACTTCCGCCGTCGCATCCGTACTGGCGTCGTCGACCACGACCACCTGGGACGCGGACAAGGTTTGCGCGCGCACGGAATCAAGGGCCCGTCTTAGGGTTGCCTGAGAATTGTGAGCCGGAATTATTGCGCAAATCCTGGGAAACGCCATCGTTCTTACGTCAGACTTCCTAGGTTAGCAGGATAGAATAGATGCTCTCATCTCGATAACCTGCTCCGAATAGGGATGTTAACTCGGATGATAGAATATAAAAGCTTAATTGTCGAAAACCCGTTAAAAGCCGACCCACGGTCCCAGGTCTTGTGGGGATAGCCGGACTGAAGATGACGACTCACAATTTGGAATTTATGCCGAGCCAGGTTCAAACTCAGAATACGGCCTCTGCGCATGGCGCGGGACAGACTGGCGCCATGCTGCCAGCGGATTGGCACGATGTCGTTTTCTTGCCAAGCGCCGCACCCATGGTCATCTGCATCATAGACGCGGAGGAAGAATTTGACTGGGGGGCGCCGTTCGCCACAGCCAACAATTCCGTCACCAACATGAATGCGCAGGCCAGCGCCCAGGCGATATTCCGGCGTTATGGATTGGTGCCCACTTATGCCGTCGATTACCCGGTTGCCGCGCAGGAACAGGGCTATGGCCCGTTGCGCGAATTCGTCCAGGCCGGTGCGTGCGAAATCGGCGCCCAGCTTCATCCCTGGGTGACGCCGCCGTTTGGGGAGCCTGTCAGCGAAACCAACTCCTTCGCGTGCAACCTGCCTTACGACCTGCAGCGGCGGAAAATGGAAAGCCTGACATCCATGATCGAGAAGAATTTCGGGATCCGTCCCAGATTGTTCCGAACCGGACGTTACGGCGCGGGGCCCGATACCATTCGCCTTCTCCAGGAATTTGGCTATGACGTTGACTGCAGCGTCCTGCCGGGCCCGGCGATCACGCCTTCGAGCCCCGATTATTCCAATGCGCCGTCCCGGCCTTACTGGCTGGGTTCAGGCAAGCGGATTCTCGAAATTCCCGTGACGGCCAGCATGGTGGGGCCTTTGCGCGTTTTCCAGAACGCCTCCAATCGCATTTTCACCTCGCCGCTGAGCCGGTTTGCCAAACTGCCCGCCGTCCTGGCGCGAACACGCCTGCTTTATCGCGCCCGCATCTCGCCGGAAGGCCATAGCCTGGACGAAGCCCAGGAACTGACAAGAACATTGTATTGGGCAGGCCAACGCGTCTTCGCTATCAGCTATCATAGCCCGTCTTTGTCGCCGGGCCGTACGCCCTACACCCGCAACCAGACCGATGTGGACAGATTTTTGTCATGGATCGAGAATTATCTGGCTTTTTTCACGGGTGAGTTGGGAGGCGTTACCGCCTCGGTGTCGCAAGTCAGGGATTGGGCAAGTCAGGAGCTTGGGGCATGAGCGGAGCATGGTACGCGCTGGCAACCATCGCCCTCGCGCTGGTGATCTGGTGGTATCTGAAGAATGACACCGGTCCGTCCTCGCCAAAAGCCAGGGCAGAGAAAGACCTGAAGAAGAGAAAACTTCGGGAAGGGCGTAACTAAGCGCCCACTGGGTAGCAAGCCTAGCGTGCGTGCTTCAACGTCGTGATGCAATTTTCCAGCGCGCCCAGGAAGCGGGAACGGTCCTGTTTGCTGAAACCGGCATGATGGGTCTGTCCGCCCGTTACCTCGCGCAGGTGACGGCTGAGTTCACGCATCCCCAGAGCCATGCCGATACTGTCTTGCGTGAAAGCTTTGCCGTTGGGGGAAAGCACGGCTGCGCCTTTGTCCAGGCAGCGCGCCGCCAACGGGATATCGGCGGTGATGCAGATATCGCCGCCGGCGATATTGTCGACAATCCAGTTGTCCGCCGCATCCGCCCCCTCCGCCACGATGACATGGCGCAGAAGCGGGTTGGCCGAAGGGCGCAAGCCCCCATTGCTGACGATGGTGACGGCCAGGCCATGCCTTGCTGCTACCTTTTCGACTTCCGCCTTGACCGGGCAGGCGTCGCCGTCCACGAAAATCTGAATAGTCAGGCAGCGCTTTCCCGCTTTTTTTCCTTACCGCGATGCCAATGCGGACGCGAGCCGTTGCGTTTCTTGGGCGCATGCGGATCGCCATGGGCTTGTCCGCCATCACGCTGGCCACCGGGACGCTGACCGCCGGGCTTGTGGCCATGCCCTCTGTGATTCTTGGAATGTCCGTGGGGACGGCGCGGTTCTTCCTGTTGCTTGCGCTGTTCTTCGGTCAATTCCGGCAACTCATGCGCCACCGGCTCTATCTTCATGCGGATGATGCGTTCGATATCGCGCAGATAGCCGCGCTCGGTGGCATCGCAGAAGGAAATCGCAATGCCCTGGCCGCCGGCCCGCGCGGTGCGGCCGATACGGTGCACATAGCTTTCCGGCTCGTTCGGCAGCTCGAAATTCACCACATGACTAATGTCGTCAATGTCGATGCCGCGGGCGGCAATATCGGTCGCCACCAGCACCCGGGCCTTGCCGCTGCGGAACAGATCGAGCGCCCGCTGCCGGGCATTCTGCGATTTGTTGCCGTGAATGGCTTCCGCCACCACGCCGCTGCGCGACAGATGCTCGGCGACACGGTTGGCGCCATGCTTGGTGCGGGTGAACACGATCACCCGGTTCATCGCCGCATCCTTCAGCAATTCGCTGAGCAATTGGCGTTTTTGCGGCATGGGCACGAAATACAATTTCTGCGCGATGCGGTCCGCGGTCTTGCCCTGCGGGGCGATCTCGATGCGCTCAGGCTGACGCAGCATGTCATGCGTCAACTTGACGATGTCGTCCGGCATGGTGGCGGAGAACAGCATCGACTGGCGCTCACGCGGCAGCATCGCCACCAGCTTCCTCACATCGCGAATAAAGCCCATGTCCAGCATGCGGTCGGCTTCGTCGACGATGAAGGTCGTCACGGCGCTAAGGTTGATATGCTTCTGCTGCACCAGGTCCAGCAGACGGCCGGGTGTCGACACCAGGATGTCCACGCCCTTGGACATGTTACGGACCTGGGTGTTCTGATTCACCCCACCCAGGATCACGGTCATTTTCAGGTTCAGGAAACGGCCATAGGTGCGCAGCGATTCCTCAATCTGCACCGCCAGCTCGCGGGTGGGCGCCAGGATCAGCGCCTTGGCCTGCCGGGCTTGCGGCGGGACATGGCCAATGGAGAGTTTTTGCAGCAAGGGTATGCCGAAAGCGGCCGTCTTGCCGGTACCGGTCTGGGCGATGCCCAAGAGATCGCGGCCCGCCAGCAACGCCGGAATGGCGCGGGTCTGGATGGGCGTTGGGATGGTGTAATTTTCCGCAGAAAGGGCGCGGAGGATCGGCTCGGCAACGCCAAGCGATTCAAAAGTAACGTCGGTCACAAAGGTCCTTAAAAACCGTGGGAACGCGCCAATAGACGCGGATTTACGGCTGTTGCCGTCTTCCACGCACTCTGGAGGGAACGGAGGTCAAAACTAAGATCCGGCGGTGACAGCGCATGGTTTCAAACCAGAGAGCGCCTTGTGCGATCGCAACGGATGCGGGCTTATCCCGGTATTTGCGGGGAAAGTCAACCCGTTTTGCTGCGGCGCAACACGGCAGGTCTGACATTTCTGACGCAAACCCCGTTGCGGGACAGGGATTTCTGTAGTCATCATGTCGCAGTTGCCCTCGCATAGCCGGGACGGGGGCCACTTGGGGTGTCAAGCCGGCATGGGGCATTTCGTCGGTCACAATGGCATACGGCAATGACAAGCCTATTTCGCAGGCCTCTGCGAAGGGCAAGGTGAAGTGGTTTAACGCCACCAAGGGCTACGGTTTCATCACTCTGGACAATGGCGGTGACGCCTTTTGTCACGCATCCGCGCTGCAGGCGACCGGGCATAGCGACGTGCCCCCGGGCACGACGATTGTGTGCGATCTGGCCGACAGCGCGCGCGGCTTGCAGGTGGTCAGCGTTCACAGCGTCGATACATCCACGGCCGAAGCGCCTGCCAGAGGACCCCGGCGTGATTTCGGCGGCGGCGATCGGTTCGGCGGGGGCGACCGCTTCGGTGGCGGCGACCGTTTCGGCGGTGGCGATCGTTTCGGCGGTGGCGGCCATCACCGCGACAGCGGCCCCTCCGGCCCCATGGTCGAAGGCAAGGTCAAGTTCTTCAACGACCAAAAGGGCTTCGGCTTTGTGATGCCGGACAGCGGCAGCGGCGACATCTATCTGCATGCCAGCGCGCTTCGGCGCTCGGGGGTGCAGGCGGTGGAGCCCGACCAGCGCATCCGCTATTCGACGCGCCAGGGCAATAAGGGCGTTGAAGTGGATAGAGTCGAAATTATTTAAACCGGCGTCGCCTTAGCGACACTCGGCGCCACGTCGGGATCGTTTTCCACTTCCTTCAGCTTTTCGCGCGCCGCCGCGGCTTCGCGCTGTTTGTTCCACATGGACGCATAATGGCCGTTTTGGGCCAGAAGCTGGGAATGGCGTCCGCGCTCGACAATCTGGCCGTGATCCAAAACCAATATCTCATCGGCATCCACCACGGTGGACAGACGATGCGCGATCACCAGTGACGTGCGATTGCGCGACACTTCATTCAGCGCGCTTTGAATTTCCCGTTCGGTGCCGGTATCCAGCGCGCTGGTGGCCTCGTCCAACAAAAGAATGGGCGGATTTTTCAGAATGGTGCGGGCGATGGCGACGCGCTGTTTCTCGCCGCCTGACAATTTCAAGCCCCGCTCGCCCACCATGGAATCATAGCCCATCGGCAACAGGGTGATGAACTTGTCGATTTGCGCCAGGCGCGCCGCCGCCTTGATGTCGGATTCGTTGGCGCCGATACGGCCATAGGCGATGTTGTACTTGACCGTATCGTTGAACAGCACCGTATCTTGCGGCACGATACCGATGATCCCGCGCAGAGATTCCTGGGTCACGTCGCGGATGTCCTGCCCGTCAATCGTCACCCGCCCGCTTTTGATGTCATAGAAGCGATAGAGAATGCGGCTGATGGTGGACTTGCCCGCTCCCGATGGCCCCACGATCGCCACGGTCTTGCCGGCGGGCACGGTGAAGCTGATGCCCTTGAGCACCACCCGTTCCGCATCATAGGCGAACACCACATTCTCGAAGCTGATTTCGCCGCCCGACACCGTCAGCGGTTTGGCATCCGGCTTGTCCTTTACCTCCCGGGGCTGGTGGAGCAGGCGGAACATGGCCTCCATGTCCACCAAGCCTTGGGTGATCTCGCGATAGACCGTGCCCAACAGATTCAGCGGTTGGTAGAGCTGGATCAAGATAGCGTTGCCGGCCACGAACAGGCCGATGGAAAATTGTCCGTGCGCGATGCCCCAAGCGGTCAGCCCCATCACCGCCCCCAGTCCCAGCGCCATGATGGTGGCCTGGCCGGTATTGAGGATGGAGAGCGAGACCTGCGACTGGATGGAGGCCCCGGCATATTTCTCCATCGAAGCATCGAAACGGCGCGTTTCGTGCCTTTCATTGTTGAAATACTTGACCGTCTCGAAATTCAGCAGACTGTCCACCGCCTTGGTGTTGGCGTCGGTGTCGCTCTGGTTCATTTCACGGCGGAACTGGATACGCCAGCGGGTGATCCAAAACGTGAACCACGTATACGCCACCACCATCACGATGGTGGACAAGGCCACCCATACATTCAGCTCCACCCAAAGAATGATGCTGTAGAACAGCATCAACAGAATGGTGGGAAAGATCGAAAACAGCGCGAAGGACAACAAGGTGTCGATGCCCTTGGTGCCGCGCTCGATCACCCGCGAAAGCCCGCCGGTCTTGCGCTCCAGGTGAAAGCGCATCGACAGGGTATGGACATGGGCGAAGGTTTCCACCGCCACTTCGCGCATGGCGTGGTATTGCACTTTTGCGAAAACGCCATCGCGTAGCTGTGCGAAAGCCTGCAACAGGACACGCGAGGTCATGTAAGCGGCGATCAGCGCCATCACCGTGCCCAGCGCGATGTTGGCGGGCGTCGGGCGCAACTGGTCCACCGTCCAGCCATAGATCAGGGGCGAAACGCTGGTGAATCCCGTGGCCAGGATCAGGAAGACGACGCAAACCAGAACCCGCGCCTTCAGATCGGGGCGGCCTTTGGGCCACAGATAGGGCATCAACCGCCACAAAGGTTTAAAGGAAGGCGCGCCGCTGCCCTCTTCCAGGGGATGCGGCATCATCGGCCCATATCCCCGCCGCCGAATGTGACAAATCCCGCGATCAGCGCGATCAGGGCCACGGCTCCCAAAATCAACAGCCAGCGCGGCATTTTTTCTCCATTGGCGCGGGGGACGAACCCGTTTAGGAAGACCATGATTTAAGAAGGTGCGCGCGTTCGCGCAACCCTGTTGGCAGCATGGACAAGTCCGATATTCCAGAGGACGTCAAGAAGATCCCCGCGATCTGTGTTTTCTGCGGTTCCTCTTTCGGCAACGATCCCGCGTTCCGCGAGGCGGCGCAGGCCATCGGCGATGGCATCGCCAAAATGGGTTACTCGCTGGTGTTCGGCGGCGGCGGGCTGGGGCTGATGGGCACGGTTGCCAGGGCGGTGCTGGACGGCGGCCGGCAAATCCAAGGCATCATGCCCGGTTTCCTGCAGGCGCTGGAGCCGGAAGTTTCGTCCCAGGAAAAATTGATCGTCACCCCGCACATGCAGGAGCGCAAAGCCCTGATGTTGCAAATGTCGGATGCCTTCATCGTGCTGCCCGGGGGCCTTGGAACCTTCGATGAATTTTTCGAAGTGGCGGTCGAGGCGCAACTGGGGGTGCATGCCAAACCCATCATCGTGGTCAATGTGAAGGGCTATTTCGATGCCCTGGACGCCATGCTGCATGCGACGGTGGAAAAGGGTTTCGCAAAAGAGACCATCTTCAAGGTCTACTACCTGGCGGACGGCGCGGAAGCGGCGCTGGAGATTTTGGAGGGGCGCCTAGAGTGAATTGTTTTCTGATTGAATCCAACCCAGCTTGTCATCCCGGCCAAGCGATGCGCCAGCATCGCGCGAGCCGGGATCCATCTTGCAGCCGGCACGCTGGATCCCGGATAGCCGCTACGCGGCTTCCGGGATGACAAGTTCGGGTAAATTTGATCACAACCGATCTAACAACAGCGTAGGCGCGAACGCGCCACGGCGCGCCTAAACAGCCGCTTTGTCGCGGTACAATTTGTAAATGATGGAATCGGTCAGCGCCTCAAAGGACGCATCCACGATATTTTCCGACACGCCCACGGTGGACCAGCGATGGCCTTTGCCGTCGGCTGATTCCACCGTCACCCGGGTGACAGCCTCGGTGCCGCTGGTGAGAATGCGCACCTTATAGTCCACCAATCGAAGATCGGCCAGGAAGGGCGAATATTTTCCCAGGTCCTTGCGCAGCGCCGCGTCCAGCGCATTCACCGGACCATTGCCGGTTCCCATATTGCGGATTTTTTCCCCGGCCACGACCAGCTCCACAACCGCCTTGGAGGCGGACGCCATCTGGTCCGAACTGTCGCGCACACTTTCCACCGTGACGCTGAACTGCTCCACCGTGAAATAGCGCGGCAGCTTTTTTTGCTGCCGCAGCGCCAAAAGTTCGAAGGACGCCGCCGCATCGTCATAGCTATAGCCTTCGAATTCGCGATGCTTGACGTCCTGCAGCAGGCGCGCCAGATCGGGCTTGCCGCCGTCTTGCGCCAGGTTGAGCGCCACATTGGCGCGGCCCGATTGCGCGGATACCGGCATGGCGCGCTTGTTGCCCACCGATTCCGGCGGCACATGTTCGTAGGTCCGGGGATCCTTGGCCACCGCCGAGACATGCAAACCGCCCTTGTGCGTGAAGGCGGATGAACCGACATAAGCGGCATAGCGATTGGGCGCGCGGTTGAGAATTTCATCCAACAGCCGCGAGACATGCATCAGTTGGGTGAGATTTTCCGACGATACGCCGGTTTCGAACGCGGACGCGAAAGGCTCCTTCAGCAGCAGATTGGGCAACAGCGAACAGAGATTGGCATTGCCGCAGCGCTCGCCCAGCCCGTTCAGCGTGCCTTGGATCTGGCGGACCCCGGCGCGCACCGCCGCCAGGCTGACCGCCACCGCCTGTTCGGTGTCGTTATGGGCATGGATGCCCAAAGCCGCATCCGGCAGTTTCTCCTTCACCGCACTGACAATGGCGTACACCTCTTGCGGCATGCTGCCGCCATTGGTGTCGCACAACACGATCCATTTGGCGCCCGCGTCGTGCGCCGCACGGATGCAGGACAATGCATAGTCGGGATGGGACTTATAACCGTCAAAGAAATGCTCGGCGTCGAACAGGGCTTCGCGCTTTTTGGCGGCGACGGCTTCCATCGAGCGGGCGATATTGTCGAGATTTTCTTCCCCGCTGATCTCCAACGCCACTTCCACCTGATAGGCGCTGGCCTTGCCCACCAGACAGATCGCATCCACCGCCGCATCCAGCACCGGCGCCAGCGACGGATCGTTGGCCGCGCTGCGCCCGGCGCGCTTGGTCATGCCGAAGGCGGTAAAGCGGGCGCGTTTCAACGGCGGCCGTTCGCCGAAGAAGGCGGTGTCGGTCGGGTTGGCGCCCGGCCAGCCGCCCTCGATGTAGTCCACGCCAAGGCTGTCCAAGGCGAGCGCGATCTGGCGCTTGTCCTCGACGGAAAAATCCACGCCCTGGGTTTGCGCTCCGTCGCGCAGGGTGGTGTCGAAGATGAAGAGGCGTTCGCGGGTCATTTCTTGATTTCCCACACTGTGCCCTCTGGCCCATCCTTGAGCACGATGCCCTTGGCCAGCAGATCGTCGCGAATGCGGTCGGACTCTTTGAAATCTTTATTCTTGCGCGCGGCATTGCGCATCTCAACTAGACGACGAATTTCCAAGTCATCAATTCCATTTGCGGCGTCTGTCACCTCATAAGAAAGCACGCCAGTCTTTCCAACGGTCACAACTACGCCTTCATCCGCAAAATTCTGGCAAAGCGTTTTGATGCGGTTAGTATCATCGTTCAAAACTGCCGTCTGAATTTCCTCCATGCCCGATTTCAAGTGGGGCGGAAGAAGCTTTGACCCAGTGTAAGAATAGTACTGATTGTATGCCGACAGCTTTTCTACACGCAGAAGCCCCAGAAATTCACATGTCTCCATAAGTTCGACTGCTGCGCTTGCATCGCCCATGGTAACTTTACTGAACTGCTGCCTCATTGCAGTGATGGCTTCAGGCGTATTCAAGTCATCTGAAAGTGCATCATAGACAGCCTGCGCCGGCTTAAGCCCCCGCTTGCGCTTCGCAAGAATTTCCCCAACCAAAAAGGATCCTGATAGGGCATTGGCCCAATTTCGCAACTCAACCGCTGATTCTGCAAGGCTATCAACAGTCCAATCTATCGGACGACGGTAGTGCGTCTTCAACATAGCCATGCGCAAAACTTCACCTGGCCAAGACCGCCCTCCGAACTCAGCCTTTCGTAGAAGCGCGTCAATAGTGAAGAAATTGCCCAGGCTCTTGGACATTTTCTCGCCTTCCACCTGCAGGAAGCCATTGTGCATCCAGACGCTCGCCATCAGGGGCGTGCCATGAGCGCAGCGCGATTGTGCGATTTCGTTTTCATGATGCGGGAAGGTCAGGTCCAATCCGCCGCCATGTATGTCGAACATAGTGCCAAGATAGGCTGCCGCCATGGCCGAACATTCGATATGCCAGCCTGGACGCCCCCGGCCCCACGGGCTTTCCCATCCCGGCTCATTGTCCGCCGACAATTTCCACAGCACGAAATCGTGCGGATGCTTCTTGTGCGCGTCCACCGCCACACGTGCGCCGGCTTGCTGCTCGTCCAGCCTGCGACCCGACAGCAGACCATAGTCTGGCATGGACTGAATATCGAACAGCACTTCACCGCCTGCTTCATAGGCATGGCCACGCGCGATCAGCTGCGCGATCAGGGTCAACATATCGGTTTTGCCATCGGGGCGTGGTAGCACGAACTCCGTTGCGCGTGGCTCGAAGTCCGGGCGCAGGCAGCCCAGCGCATCGACATCGTCGTGATACTGCTTCTCGGTCTTTTCGGTGATCCTGCGGATCGCCTCATTCAACGGCAGCCTAGGAAAATCGCGCAAGGCACGCTCGTTGATCTTGTCATCCACGTCGGTAATGTTACGGACGTAGGTGACTTGAGTTTCCCCTTTACCTTCATCCCACTCACCACTTGCTGCAAGATGCTTGAGCAACCGGTAGAGAATATCAAAGACAATTGCGGGCCGCGCATTGCCGATATGGGCAAAGTCGTAGACCGTGGGGCCGCAGACATACATCCGCACCTTCTCGCGATTGAGCGGGACGAAGTCTTCCTTGATCTTGGTCAGGGTATTGAACAGGCGCAGAGTCATGAGAGGTCCGGCGAAGCGGCGAGGGAAATTAGCAAATTTTGGGCGAGCAGAAGGGGTTTTGCAGCGACTCTAGTCGCAAATTCGCGCGCATTCGCGCGCGGGGGTGCAAATCGAAATCCGGATAATGACGAACAAATGCGTCACGCGGTTCTTCCTTCCAGGCGCGCAAGCGACCGCTCGCGCCCGATCAGGGGTAACAGTTTTTTGAGTTCGGGTCCATGCTCCAGGCCGGTTAACGCCAGCCGCAAGGGGTGAAACAGCCCCCGGCCCTTGGCCCCGGTTTCGGCGGCAACCGCCTTGGTCCACAGCCCCCAGGTCCCCTCGTCCCAGGGCTCGGGCGGCAGCAGGCTTGCCGCCTTGGCCGCCAGCCCGGCATCCTCGATCACCGGCGTCACAGGGCCGCTGACCAACCGGGCCATTTCCTCCACATCAGACAATTTGGTGAGATTGGGCTTGATCGCATCCCAGAAAGCTTCGCCTTGCGGTACTTGGCGCGCCACCGCGCTGTAAGGCGTGATGTGCAGCAGCCGGGCGTTGAGCGCGCCCAATTCCTCCGGCACAAAATGGGCGGGGGCACGGCCGATCTTGGCGAAATCGAATTCCGCCGCCAGCTCACCCAAGGTCAGACGCGGCTCCACGGGATCGGAAGTGCCGATCTTGGCCAGATAAGACGCCACCGCCAGCGGCTCCATGCCCTCACCGCGCAACTGCTCCAGCGACAGCGAGCCCAAACGCTTGCTCAGCGCCTCGCCGCTGGCTCCCACCAGCAGCGGGAAGTGCGCGAATTTCGGAACCGGCCCGCCCAGAGCTTCAAAGATTTCGATCTGGGCGGCAGTGTTGGTGACATGATCTTCGCCGCGCACCACATGACTGATGGCCATATCGATATCGTCGGCCACCGACGGCAGCGTATAAAGAAAGGCGCCATCCTCACGCACCAAAACCGGGTCTGACATGGTGGCGGTGTCGATCTCCACCGGGCCGCGCACCAGATCGGTCCAGCTCACTTTTTTGCGCGACAATAAAAAGCGCCAATGGGCTCTGCGGCCTTCGGCTTCCCATTTCGCCTTGTTGGCGGGTTCTAGCGAAGCGCGGTTATAGACCGGCGGCAGTTTGCGCGCCGCTTGCAAGGAGCGCTGGCGCTCCAGCTCTGCTTCGGTCTCGTAACAGGGATAAATACGGCCAGCCGCCTGCAGCTTGTAAAAAGCCGCGCTGTAAATCGCCAGCCGGTTGATCTGGCGGTCAGTGCCATCGTGGCTCAGCCCCAGCCAGCTCAGGTCGCGGTAGATCGCTTCTTCAAAGGTCTTGGTGGAGCGCGCCGCGTCGGTATCGTCAATCCGCAGCAGAAAACGCCCGCCCATCTTCTTGGCGAACAGCCAATTGAGCAGCGCGGTGCGGGCATTGCCGACATGCAGCAGGCCGGTAGGGGACGGAGCAAATCTGACGACGACATTCACGGCCCAACCCTCCCCTTGAGGGAGGGTCGAAATTCGGGAGCATCCGCGAGCGAATTTCGGGGAGGGGTCATAACACGGTGCTGTACCCCTCCCCGAATTGCTTCGCAATTCGACCCTCCCTCAAGGGGAGGGTGAAAGCACAACAGTGTTTCGGATTTAACGCGCATCGCGAAATGCATTCGTTATCGGATAACGCCGGTCGCGGCCGAAATTGCGGCTGCTGATCTTGACGCCGGGCGGCGCCTGGCGGCGCTTATATTCAGAAATATACAACAGATGCTCCACCTGCCTGACGGTCGCCGGATCGAACCCGCGCGCCACCGTATCCTCGAAACTACATTCCTGCTCCACCAGACATTCCAAAATGCCGTCCAGAACATCGTAAGGCGGCAAGGTATCCTGATCGGTCTGGTTGGGCCTCAGTTCGGCGGTGGGCGGCTTTTCGATGATGCCTTCGGGGATCACGCGCCCCCGCGGCCCCAACCCGCCTGCGGGGGAATGGAGGTTGCGCCAATGGCTCAACCGGAACACCTCGGTCTTGTAGATGTCTTTGAGCACATTATAGCCGCCGCACATGTCGCCATAGAGGGTGGCATAGCCCACGCTCATCTCGCTCTTGTTGCCGGTGGTCAGCACCATGGGGCCGAATTTGTTGGAGATCGCCATCAGGATCACCCCGCGCAGGCGCGACTGGATATTTTCTTCCGCCGTGCCGGTCTGGGTGCCGGCAAAGGGCGCCGCCAAGGTTTCGCCCATCGCCGCGACGGCGCGTTCGATCTCGATGGTTTCATACGCCACGCCCAACAGACGCGCGCAGGCATCGGCGTCGTCCAGGCTTTCGCGGCTGGTATAGCGCGACGGCAGCATCACACAGCGCACTCGGCTCGCGCCCAAGGCATCCACCGCCACCGCCGCCGACAACGCGGAGTCGATTCCCCCCGAAAGCCCCAGCACCACGCCGGGAAAGCAGTTCTTGTTCACATAGTCGCGCAGCGCCAGCATCATGGCATGATAGACCTGGGACGAGCGATCCTCGGCGATGAACGTATCACCCGCCGCGCAAGCCCATTTGCCGTCCGCACCACGCTGCCATTGGCTCAGCGTCACGCGTTCTTCCCAGCCGGGCAGCGCCAGCGCGATTCGGCCGTCGGCGTTCAGGACAAAAGACGCGCCGTCATAGACCACCTCATCCTGGCCCCCCACCTGATTGAGATAGACCAGCGGCAATCCGGTTTCCTTCACCCGGCTTCCCGCCAAGGCCAGCCGCACATCCTCCTTGCCCGCTTCAAAGGGAGAGCCATTGGGCACACAGAGAATTTCGGCCCCGGTATCGGCCAAAGCGGCGCAAACCTCCTGCTTCCAGATATCCTCGCAGATAGGAACGCCCAGTGGCACACCGCGCACCCGCAAAGGCCGCGGCGCGGGCCCCGCGGCAAAGACGCGCTTTTCGTCAAACACGCCATAGTTCGGCAAATCGACCTTGAAACTTTTGTCCGCGACCTTGCCGCCGTCCAGCAGCAGCATGGCATTGTAGAGCTTGCCGTCCTCCACCCAAGGCGCGCCCATCAAAATGGCGGGACCGCCATCTTCGGTATCGCGCGCCAACGCTTCCACTGCGGCGCGGGCGTCTTCCTGCAACGCCGGTTTCAGCACAAGATCTTCCGGCGAATAGCCCACGATAAAGAGTTCGGAAAACAGGATCACGTCGGCATTGCCGGCTTTGGCGCGGGCGGCCCGCGCGCGCGCCAGATTGCCGGCGATGTCGCCCATCACCGGATTCAGCTGCGCCAAGGCAATGCGATAACGGTCAAGCATGCCCGTTATCTACAGGCTGTATGGGAAAGGTACTAGCGCCGGCCTGCCGCAACACGGCTCTGCGTGGCCCGCAGGGGCACCGCCACACCGGAGGCTTCCTCGATCCAGAGCGCGGTGGCCAGGGCCTGCGCCGCTTGTTCCGGCGTTACCAGCGCATCCGCACCGGACTTGGCGGCGGCGATGAAGCCCGCCACGGATTCCCCCAAAGGATCGCCAAGTTCCAACGCCCCCAAGGGACGTGGCGTAGTGTTGCGAACCGTACGGGCGAGGAAATCGATTTCCACTACGCCATCGGCATAGACGGCGCGCAGGCTCCGCTTGCGCTCGGTGGCGACGCGGCTGGTTTCCAGCTTGGCGATGGTGCCACCCGCAAAACGCAGCAGCGCGAAAACTTCGTCGGCATGGGGACCATATTCGATCAGGCCTTCGGCGCGCACATCCGCCACCGCACCGGGGACCAGGGTATGCACCAGATCCAGATCGTGAATCATCAAATCCAGCACCACCGAGACATCGTCGCCGCGGCCGGTCCAGGGACCTTGGCGCCAGCAGGTGATCTCCAGCGGCGTTTCCGCGAGATCGAGCAGTCCGGTGCGGGCGAAAACAAAACGTTCCTGATGGCCGACGGACAGGACCTTGCCCACCGAACGCGACAGTTCCACCAGATCGTTGGCTTCCTCCATGGTGGTGGCGATGGGCTTTTCCACCAGGACATGGGTACCGGCATGGAGAAAGCCGCGCACGACCTCGGCATGGGTGACAGCGGGCGAGCAGACGCTGACCAGATCCACTTTGCCCAGCAATTCGCGCCAGTCTGCCACCACGGCGCAGCCATGATGCGCCTTGGCCTTGGCGCGCATCTCGGCGCTGGGATCGGCGATGGCGAACAAGCGGACATCGGCGCCGCCGCCTTTTCCCGTTTGACCCAAGGCTTTGTATTTGGTGGCGTGATGATGGCCGAAGACGCCAGCACCGATCACGGCAGCTTTCAGCGGTCCACTTTCCGGCACGCGGCGGCGAAGAAACAAGCTTTGGGAATCCCCGATGGAAACGCGGCGCAATAAAGGACCGCAGCCCTATAACCCGCCAGCAAAGAAATGTTGCGGCTTGTTACCATATAAATCATTGAAATATCTATATTTTTTCGGTGGCTGAGGCCATCAGAGAGGCCAAAGCCGCCAGAATCAGATAGGCCAGCATCAAGGGCGCCAAACCGATCAGGACCGCGCCGGTCACATCGGTAAAGGCGCTGCAAGGCAGCCAGGGATAGGCCGAGCCCACGAACAAAAACTGGATGGAAACCACCCCCACGATGCCGAACAGAAAGGCGCGCAAGGTCGGACCCAGAATCTGCGGCCGGTCGCCCGCCTCCAATCGGATCAATCCTGCTTGCAGCTTCAGGCGCGACGCGGCGCTGGCGAAGTAAATAATGGCCAAAAGCCAAGTGAACGCGGCGGCAAACACCCGCCCCCCATCCATGGTGCAGGCTTGCAGGGAGGAGACCAACGCCCGCTGGCCGGGGACCACAAAATAGATGGCCCGCTCCAGGGCCGTGGCGGCATCGCGTTCGATATTGGCGGGCGCCAGGAACGTCTGGAACAGAAAACTCAGAAGCACGAAGAAGGCAAATACGCCTTCATTGAATCCCGGGATCAGATGGTGGAGGCGGAAGGTTTGCGACCAGGCCCTGCCGCTGAAATGCCCCGCTGAAACGCCGAAGCCTCCAACGAACAAAAGCCCCATCGCGACAAACAAAAGCGCGCAGATACCGATGCCCGGCAGCGCGTCCCACAACGGCCGGCCCTGCAGCAAGGCGAAATTCAGGGCATGGGCGCCCGCAAAAAGGCAGAAGATGATCCAGCCTTTGGCCAGCAGCCTTGCAATGCCCATTATGCAACCATCCTGTGCGGCGCCTCACCCTTCAACAGTCGGTAGCGACAGCGTCGTGCGATCAGGGTGAAGAAACCCTTGTCATCCACATGCTGCGCTTCCTGAGCTGGCGAAGGGCGAAGCATGAGGATCGCGCCACGGTCAGGCCGAAGCAGCCAGGCCCGACTGCTTCATCCGTTCGTCGCGGATGCCTTGCGCGATCAGGAACGCCAATTCCAGCGCCTGGCTGGCATTGAGGCGCGGATCGCACGCCGTCTGGTAACGGTCCTGCAGATCGATTTCCTTCAGGTTCTGCGCCCCGCCCAAGCATTCGGTGACATTCTGGCCGGTCATCTCAAAATGCACGCCACCGGCATGGGTGCCTTCGGCGCGGTGGATGGCGAAGAAGCTGCGCACCTCTTCCAAGATGCGCTCAACCGGCCGCGTCTTGTAGCCCGATTGCAGCTTGACGGTGTTGCCATGCATCGGATCGGACGACCACACAACCTTGGCGCCTTCCCGTTTCACGGCACGGATCAGAGGCGGTAATTTCTCGGCGATCCTGTCGGCGCCGAACCGCGCGATCAGCGTCAAACGGCCCGGACTATTGCCGGGGTTCAACGCCGCAATCAGGCGCAAAAGATCGTCGGGCTCCAGGCTGGGGCCGCATTTGAGGCCGACGGGATTTTTGATGCCGCGCATGAATTCGACATGGGCGCCGTCCAACTGACGGGTGCGGTCGCCGATCCACAGCATATGCGCGGATGTGTCGTACCAATCGCCGCTGGTGGAATCCACCCGCGTCATCGCTTGCTCGTACGGCAGCAACAGAGCTTCGTGCGAGGTATAGAAGTCAGTGCCGCGCAATTGCGGCACGGAGTCCGATGTGATGCCGCACGCCGCCATGAAATCCAGGGTTTCGGAGATGCGTTGCGCCAGACCTTTATACTGTTCGGCCGCGGGCGAGTCCGCGATGAAGCCCAGCATCCAGCGATGGACATTGTGCAGGTCGGCATAGCCGCCTTGCGCGAACGCGCGCAGCAGATTGAGCGTCGCCGCCGACTGGGCGGTTGCCTGCAGCAGGCGCTGCGGATCGGGAATACGCGCTTGCGGCGTGAATTCGCCGCCATTGATATTGTCGCCGCGATAGGAGGGCAGGGTGACCTCGCCGCGCTTTTCGAAATCGTCGGAGCGCGGCTTGGCGAACTGGCCGGCGATGCGGCCCACTTTCACCACCGGCACGCCGGCGGCAAAGGTCAGCACCACCGCCATCTGCAGCAGCACGCGGAACGTATCGCGGATATTGTCGGGATGAAATTCCGCGAAGCTTTCGGCGCAGTCGCCACCCTGCAGCAGGAAAGCCTTGCCTTCCGCCACCTGGCCGAGCGCCGCCTGCAGATTGCGCGCTTCGCCCGCGAACACCAGCGGCGGATGGGTCCTCAGTTGCGCCAAGACGCGGTCCAGCGCCGCCTTGTCCGGATAATCCGGCATCTGACGGGCGGTTTTTTCCTGCCAAGTTTGCGGGGTCCAGCTCTGGGCCACGCCATGCTCCTTTGAAATAAGGCGGTGGATATAGGCGATAGGGGGGCAATTTACCAGAAGCCCGTAACCCGCTGATGAACCATAGGAAAATGCCCACTATGGCGGTGCTGGCGCCTTACTAGGATAGGGCATGCCGCCCGGCAAGTTGGTCCGGGGTTTTGGAGTAACTCTTGCTTCGCATGGTCACCAACTCCTCGGCGGCGGTGGGATGCAGCGCCATGGTGGCGTCGAAATCCGCCTTGGTGGCGCCCATTTTCAAGCAGATCGCCACGATCTGGACGATCTCTGCGGCATGGTCGCCGAAAATATGACAACCGATCACCTTGTCGGTCTTGGCGTCCACGATCAGCTTCATATGGGTGCGCACGCGGCGTCCGCCCAGCGTGTGCAGCAGGGGGCGGAAAGTGGATTTGTAGACATCGATTGTCTTGCCTTGCATCAAGGCCTTGGTCTCGCTCAGCCCGACCACGCCCAGTTCCGGGGTGGTGAAAACCGCGCTGGGGACGTGGCTATGATCCGGCTTGGTGGGATTGTTCTTGAAGGCGGTTTCCACAAAGCACATGGCTTCGTGGATGGCCACCGGCGTCAACTGCACCCGGTCGGTGACATCGCCCACGGCATAGATATGCGGCACGGAGGTCGCGGAATAATCATCCACCTTCACTTCGCCGCGCTTGCCCAGTTCCACCCCCGCCTTCTCGACATGCAGCGCCATGGTGTTGGGCATGCGTCCGATCGCCAGCATGATCTGGTCGCATTCGATCACCGCGCCCTTGTTGGTCTCGGCATGCAGGCAATGCCCGCGTTTCTCCACCTTGGTGAACTCGCAGCCCAACAGCACGTCCAGCCCGCGCTCCTGCATGGAAGCGCATAGGGCATCGCGCATATCGTCGTCAAAGCCGCGCAGCGGCTTGTCGCCGCGATAGACCAGGGACACTTTGCTGCCCAGGCCGTGAAAAATATGGGCGAATTCAAGCGCGATATAGCCGCCGCCGGCGATCAGGATGCGCTGGGGCAATTCTTTCAGGTGAAACGCCTCATCGGAGGTGATGCAAAGCTGCGCGCCGGGAATGACATGGCTGGTACCCATTTCGCGGGTGGGCCGGTTGCCTGTGGCGATCAGGATTTTTTCGGCAGTGACACGCTTGCCGGAATTGAGCAGCAAAAGCGTGTGGGGGTCCTCGAACACCGCGCGGTCCGGAAAGATGGTGACACCGGCTTTTTCGACATTGGCCCTGTAAAGCTCTTCCAACCGGGCGATCTCGCGGTCCTTGTTGGCGATCAAGGTCGGCCAGTCGAAGCGCGCATCGCCGAAATTCCAGCCATAGCCGGCGGCGTCCTTCACATTTTCGGAAAACTGGCTGGCATAGACGAGCAGCTTCTTGGGAATGCAGCCGCGGATCACACAGGTGCCGCCCATCCGCGATTCTTCCGCCAGCGCCACGCGCGCCCCCGCCAGCGCCGCCATGCGGCTGGCGCGCACGCCGCCCGACCCGCCGCCGATGACGAATAAATCATAATCGTATTTCGTCATACCCGATCGACGACTTCGATTTCGCCCGGCCCGGCAATCAGCAACGTGGTGGCGATGCCGATGAACAGCCCATGCTCGACCACGCCGGGCACCGCGCTGATCGCCGCCGCCAGTTTGGGCGCGCTGTGGATCACCCCAAAAGCGATGTCATAGATCACATTGCCGCCGTCGGTCTTGAACAGGACGCCATCGCGCTGGCGCAGGGTGATGGGCATGTTGGCATAGCCGGCAGCGGCCAAGGCCGCGTTCAGCCGTTGGGCGGTGGATTTGTGGCCGAACTCCACCACCTCCACCGGCAGCGGGAATTTTCCCAGCCGCGGCACCATCTTGGATTCATCGGCGATCACGACCATCTTGCGCGAGGCGGCCGCGACGATTTTTTCCCGCAGCAGCATGCCACCGCCGCCCTTGATCAGGTCCAGATTGCGGTCGGCCTCGTCGGCACCGTCCACCGTCAGGTCCAACGGCGCCAGATCGTCCAGCGCCGCCAGGGTGAGCCCCAGCTTGCGGGCCAAGGCGGCAGTCTTTTCGGAAGTCGGCACGCAGAGCAGCTTTTCGCCGCCGCGCACCCGGGGCGCCAGCATCTCGACAAAAATTTCGGCGGTGGAGCCGGAGCCCAGCCCCAGCTTCATGCCGTCTTGGACATAGTCCAGCGCCTTGGCGGCAACGGCGCGTTTAAGGGCGTTCTGGTCGGTCATGGCGGCAGACCATACCGGTCCGCTCCGACAAGGCAAGATCGCGGCGGCGCTTTATTCCACCGTTACCGACTTGGCGAGATTCCTGGGCTGATCCACGTCCGTGCCTTTTGCGATAGCGGCATAATAGGCCAGCAGCTGCACCGGAATTGCATAGAGCAAGGGCGTGATGAAGGCATTGGTCTTGGGCACTTCGATCGAGGCCCACACCTTGCCGGCATTGGCGATGCCGTCGCAATCGGAAATCAGCAGCACCTTGCCGCCCCGCGCCATCACTTCCTGCATGTTGGAGATGGTCTTTTCGAAATGCACATCGTGCGGGGCGATGACGATGATCGGCACCGCCTCATCGATAAGCGCGATGGGGCCGTGCTTCATTTCGCCGGCGGCATAGCCTTCGGCATGGATGTAGGAAATTTCCTTGAGCTTCAACGCGCCTTCGAGCGCCAAGGGATAACTGGCGCCGCGGCCCATATAAAGAACGTCACGCGCCTTGGCGACTTCCTCGGCCACCTGCCTGACGGCCTGCTCCTGTTTGAGGAATTCCGCCATATGGCGCGGCGTTTCCAGCAGCGAAGCGCAGAGCTTCTTTTCATCCGTCTCGCTGAGATTGCCGCGCGCCACCCCGGCCGCGATGGCGAAGGAGGCCAGCGCCGCCAGCTGGCAGGTAAAGGCCTTGGTCGAGGCGACGCCGATTTCCGGGCCCGCATAGGTCGGCAGCACGATATCGGCTTCGCGCGCGATGCTGGATTCGGCGACATTCACCACCGCGATGGTGGTCTGGCCCTGGGCCTTGGCGTCCTTGAGCGCCGCCAGCGTGTCGGCGGTCTCGCCCGACTGGGAAACGAACAGCGCCACGCCGCTTTGCGGATAGACCGGATTGCGATAGCGCAGCTCCGAAGCCACATCGATTTCCACACCCAAGCGGCCCAGCTTTTCGAACCAGTATTTGCCCACCATGCCGGCATAATAGGCGGTGCCGCAGGCCGAAATGGTCAGGCGCGACGCCTTAACCAGCACGCCGCGCAAACCCACGCCCTGCCGGCGCCATGTCGGACCGGCCGGGTCCAGATAATGCGCCAGCGTATGGCTCACCACTTCGGGCTGTTCGTGAATTTCCTTGGCCATGAAATGGGAATGACCGGCTTTGTCCACCAGCGCGGCAGACGCCGAGGTGATTTTGACTTCGCGATTGGCGGGGCGGCCCTGCGCATCGAAGATCGCGACATGGGGGCCCCGGATCACGACACAATCGCCCTCTTCCAGATAGGAAACGCGATTGGTGAAAGGCGCCAGCGCAAAAGCGTCCGACCCGATATAGGCCTCCGTTTCGGCATAGCCCACCGCCAGCGGTGCACCCCGGCGCGCGCCCACCAAAAGGCCTTCCTGGTCCTTGAAGATCATGGCGATGGAATAGGCGCCGGTCAGCCGCGCCACCGCCGTCTTGGCGGCCTCATCGGGCGCCAAGCCCTCGCTCATCAATTGGGTTATCAGATGGGCGGCCACTTCGCTGTCGGTTTCGGATTCGAATTTATGGCCCTTGGCGATCAGCTCGGCCTTCAATTCCCGAAAATTCTCGATGATGCCATTGTGCACAATGGCGACTTGCGCCGTGGCATGGGGATGGGCGTTGGATTCCGTCGGCGCGCCATGGGTGGCCCAACGGGTATGGCCGATGCCGGTAAAGCCATGCAGCGGCTGTTGCTCCAGGACCGCGCCCAGCTTGTTCAGCTTGCCCGGGGAGCGGCGGCGGTCGATGGCGCCGTGATCCAGGGTGGCGATGCCGGCAGAGTCATAGCCGCGATATTCCAGCCGCCGAAGCGCTTCCAGGATGACGGGCGCCACGTCGCGCGTGCCTGCGATGCCGACAATGCCGCACATTACGTCTTCTCCTGTTTCTTTGCCTGCTGGCGTTCGCGAAATGTCTTGGCCCAGCCCGCTATTTCACTTTGTTTGCCGCGCGCCACCGCCAGCGCATCCGCCGTCACATCCTTGGTGATCACCGAGCCCGCCGCGGTGGTGGCACCGGCGCCGACCTTGACCGGCGCCACCAGCGCGGTGTTCGAACCGATAAAGGCGCCCGCGCCGATCTCGGTCAACGCCTTGGTAAAACCGTCATAATTGCAAGTGATGGTGCCTGCCCCGATATTGGCGCCCGCCCCCACCAAGGCATCGCCCAGATAGGTGAGATGATTGGCCTTGGCGCCTTTTTCGATCAGGGCGTTTTTCACTTCCACAAAATTGCCGATATGGGCGCCTTCCCCGATCTTGGCGCCGGGCCGAAGCCGCGCAAAGGGGCCGACAAGGGCGCCCGATGCGACGGTTGCGCCTTCCAGATGCGAATGGCCGCGGATGCGCGCGCCGGTCTTGACCGTCACGCCGGGACCGAACACCACAAAAGGCTCGATCTCCACGTCATTCTCCACCACCGTATCATGGGCGAAGAACACCGTCTCGGGCGCGGTCATGGTGACGCCGTCTGTCAGCAAACGGGCGCGAAACCGGGCCTGGAATTTCTGTTCGGCTTGCGCCAGTTCGGCGCGGCTGTTGACGCCGCACACCGAAACTTCGTCGGTCACCGCGACAGCGCACGGCACATTATCCTGCCGCGCCAGTATGGGCACATCGGTCAGATAATATTCGCCCTGGGCATTGCCGTTCTGCAAAAGCGACGTCCAGCGGAAAAAATTCTTGGCATCGGCGGCATAGCAGCCGGCATTGCACAACGTGACGCTGCGTTCGGATTCCGAGGCGTCCTTGAATTCCACGATGCGGTTCAAAAAACCGTCGGGACGCAGCAAGACCCGGCCATAGGCGGCGGGGTCCGCCGCCTCGAAGGCCAGCATCGCCAGGCCGGTGCGCGCCTGCGCCGTGATGCATTGCGCGATCGTGCCGGCGGTGAGCAGCGGCATATCGCCATTGACCACCACCAGCGTGCCGGAAAAATCCGCCAGCGCATCCTGGGCGCAAGATGCGGCATGGCCGGTGCCAAGCTGCTGCTGTTGGATGACGCATTCCGCGCCCAGGCTTTTGGCGCAATCGCGCACCGCCTGGCCGCTGGCCGACGTCACCACCACGATTCGCGCCACGCCCGCGCCGCGCAGCGCCGCCACGACATGGCCCAGCAGCGGCATGCCCGCTACCTTGTGCAGCACTTTGGGCCAGGCGGATTTCATCCGTGTGCCTTGACCCGCGGCAAGGATAATGGCGGCCTTCGACATGAGCGTTCCGGTAATGCCTTGAGAGAAAAAGATGAAGTGACGATTTACGACGGTATATTGCCCCAATTCTAAGGACGATTCCTTAACCGATGCTGCCCGCCCCTGCCCTGATTTTCGACCTGGACGGCACCCTGGCCGACACCGCCCCCGACCTTTTGGGCGCCACCAACGCCGTTCTGACCGCCCGGGGTCGGCCCCGACTGGACCTGGAACATTTGCGCCACATGGTGGGGTTCGGCGCGGGGGCGCTGATCCGCCAGGCCATGGAGGCCAGCGGCGGCGCCGTGACCGAGACGCAAATGCCGCCGCTGATCGAGATCTTCCTGGATCATTACCGCGGCCATATCGCCGACGGCACAAGGCTGTTTCCGCGCGTGACCGAGACGTTGACCGCCCTCAAGGCCGATGGCGCAAGATTGGGCATCTTGACCAACAAGCCGCAGGAACTGACCGACCTGTTGCTGCCGCGTCTGGACTTGGATGGGGTGTTTGCGTCCGTCTATGGCGCCGGACGCAAGCCCTATACCAAACCCGATCCGCGCATCTTTCATGATGTCGTGGCCGATTGCGGCGGCGGCCCCGCCGTGATGATCGGCGACTCCATCACCGATCTCAACACCGCGCGCGCGGCGGGCGTGCCCTGCATCCTGTTCACCCACGGCTACACCCATATTGCCGTCTGCGATCTGGGCGCGGACACGGTGCTGGACGATTTCGCGCAATTGCCGGACGCCCTGCGCGATTTGGGGCTGCTTTAGCGGTTTGCGGAGCCTACCTTGCTGCGGCGGGGGTTCCGGCGCGGGGCGGCTTGACGGGTTCAAACCCGGCCCTTATAGCCCTGCCCCTTCGCCTCAAGGGCGGGCGCGTAGCTCAGCGGGAGAGCACTCCCTTCACACGGGAGGGGTCCCAGGTTCAATCCCTGGCGCGCCCACCATTCCATTGCCGCCGAAGGGCGGCAATGGAATGGTGCCAAGGCGCGGCTGGGCGGCTTAGCGACAGCGTAGTGGCCGCGCATAGTGCCGCGCCGCGGCAGCAGCAGTCCCGCTCAAACCCGCACGGGCGGCTTTAAATGGTGCCGAGCGCCCCGCGCGACAGCCCCCTCAGCATCCGTCATCGACGTGCTTGAAATTATTCAATAGCTTTGGCTTAGGGATTTCAGACACGCCAGATTTCACGGAGTTTCAGCCATGAAGCAGGCTGCGGGTACATCCTTTGTCGTCGCCTTCATGCTGTGTGCGTGCGCGCTCAGCGGGTTCGCGCAAGAACCCCACCACGATCATGGCAGGCCCACCGGCCCTCTCGGCACGGTGCATTTTTCGACCTCCTGCAACCAGGCTGTCGCGCAGGACTTTGATCACGCAGTCGCGCTCCTCCATTCCTTCTGGTACGCCGCCGCAATCGAGACCTTCACCGGCGTTTTGAAAAACGACCCGAGCTGCGCGATAGCCCATTGGGGGATCGCCATGAGCAGGTGGGGCAATCCCTTCACCGGATTTCGGACGCCGCAAGCGCTGGCGGTGGGTTTGACGGACGTTGAGAAAGGCAAGGCCGCGGGGGCGAAGACCGAGCGCGAGCGCGGTTACCTCGCGGCTGTCGAGGTCCTCTACAAGGACGCCGCCACCATCCCGCTGCGGACGCGCACGGTCGAATACGAAAAGCAGATGGCGGCGCTTTCGGCGAAGTATCCCGACGACTCCGAAGCGAGGATATTCTACGCGCTTGCATTGGGCCAAACCGCTCTGCCCACCGACAAGACCTATGCCAATCAGCTGAAGGCGGCGGATATCCTCGAGAGAGAATTCGCCAGGCAACCCGATCATCCGGGCCCCGCGCATTACATCATCCACAGCTACGACGTGCCGGCATTGGCGCCGCGCGCGCTCGATGCCGCCCGCCGTTACGCAAAGATTGCGCCGGCCGCGCCACATGCGCTTCACATGCCCTCGCACACATTTACGCGTGTGGGCGCATGGCAGGATTCGATCGACACCAACATCGCATCCGCCGCGGCTGCCCGCAGGGACAATGCGCCGTCCGAAGAACTCCACGCGATGGACTATATGGTCTATGCCTACCTGCAGACGGCGCAGGACGACGCCGCGAAGGCGTCGGTGGATAAGATCGCGGCGATTACATCGCGGATTCCGGTGAACGCTGCTGGCGTCGCCGCGCTTCCTTCCTCAGGTTACTATGCCTGGGCCGCGATGCCGGCCCGGTACGCGCTCGAGCGGCGTGCATGGAAAGAGGCGGCCGCCCTGGCCCCTCGCGAAACAGTGTTTGCGCCTGCCGATGCCATCACACACTTTGCACGAGCACTTGGCGCGGCCAGGAGCGGCAATCCCGCCGCCGCCGCGCAGGACGTCGCGAAACTGGTGACGCTGCGCGACGCGCTGCAAAAGTCAAACGACACCTATTGGGCTGGACAGGTGGATATCCAGCGGCGCATCGCGTCCGCTTGGATAGCCCTCGCCGAGGGCCGGCAGACCGAAGCGCTGACATCGCTCCGTGAGGCGGCCGATCTTGAGGACCTGACAGACAAGAGCCCCGTATCGCCCGGTCCGATCAAGCCTGCGCGCGAGCTTCTGGGCGAGATGCTCATGGAGCTAAAACGGCCGGTGGAGGCGTTGAAGGAATTCGAGGCAACCATGGCAAAGGAGCCGAACCGATTCCGCGGCGTATACGGCGGCGCGCGCGCTGCTGAAGAAGCGGGGGAGCACCAGAAGGCCCGTAGCTACGCAGCAAAGCTCCTTGAGATCAGCGCGCGCGCCGACAAGCCCGGACGTCCCGAGCTGCGTGAGGCGCAGAAGCTGTTGCAGGCTCGGTAGTCCGCGTTTTCGCGCGCTGGGGTTGGCACGAACGAGGGCGAAGCCGGCAGCGGGAGAGCAGCAGCCCCACTCAAACCCGCGCGCCAGCGGCTTGGAGCGGTGCTGCTACCATGCTCCAAGGCCGGTCGTTCCAGCTTGATACTCAGCGATTCGACGGCTGGTCGCCGGGGAGGTGGATGACGGTATTTGATCGAGAGGAAACCACCTGGCCTCCTCGATCTCCATCGGGTCGGCCTTCGGCAGATC
>DATFDR010000029.1:0-12267 GCA_035251935.1 Rhizomicrobium sp.
TTGGAGGCGGCTGACGGCAGCCGTGCGGTGTCCGCCTGGTATCTGCGCTTTGAGGTTCTGGATGTGCCCGGCGTGCTGGCGGCGATCGCCGGCAATCTGGCGGAAGCCGGCGTTTCCATCGAAAGCATGATCCAGCGCGGCCGCGCGCCGGGCGAACCCGTTGCCATTGTGATGATCACCCATGAGACCGCGCAAGCCGCCGTGGAACGCGCCTTGAAGGCGATCGCCGCTTCCGACAAGGTGCGCGCCCGGCCCTGCATGATTCCCATGGAAGCCTGACATCGGACATGATCCTGATCCGTCGCCAAGAAGGTGGTTGAGGTCTTGCAGGAGGCGGGACCGGCGGCGTTCGGCGTCGCGCGTTCCTTTTCAGGCCGGCGCTGGCGTCTCAAATCCGTGGACCCGGCGATGGAGCGCGACTTGCTGCGCGAAATTTCGCCCGTTCTGGCGCGGCTTCTGGCCTTGCGCGGCGTCTCCATGGCGGAAGCCGCGGACTATCTGACGCCCAAGCTTAAAAATCTTCTGCCGAATCCTTTTGTGCTGAAGGACATGGAAGCGGCCGTGACGCGGACGGCGGCGGCTTTGACGGCGGGGATGCGCATCGCGGTGTTCGGCGATTATGACGTGGACGGCTCAACTTCGGCGGCGCTGTTGTCGGATTTTCTGACGGCGTTGGGTTCGCCGCCGCGCATCTATATTCCAGACCGCATGAAAGAAGGCTATGGGCCGAGCCCCGCGGCGATCCAGGCGCTGCATACGGAAGGCGCGGCGCTGCTGATCACGGTGGATTGCGGCGCGGCGGCAACCGCTGCTTTGGAGGAAGCCAAAAAACTGGGCCTGGATGTGGTGGTGCTGGATCATCACCGGGTTGAGGCCGCGCCGCCTGCTCTGGCGCATGTCAATCCCAACCAGCCTGATGACACGTCTGGCTTGGGGCACCTTTGCGCCGCGGGCGTGACGTTCCTGTTCCTGGTGGCGCTGAACCGGCATCTGCGCGAAAGCGGCTTCTATGAAAGTCGCGGTGTGGCGGAACCGGACCTGCGGCTGTTTTTGGATCTGGTGGGCCTGGCGACCATTTGCGATGTGGTGCCGCTCACGGGCCTCAACCGCGCCTTTGTCCGCTTCGGATTGGGACAGATCGGCACGCTGTCGCGCCCCGGCCTGCAAGCGCTGGCGGGTGTGGCCGGCGCCAAGGGGCCGTTCACGCCCTATCATCTTGGTTTTGTATTTGGGCCGCGCATCAATGCCGGCGGGCGCGTCGGCCGTTCGTCCTTGGGCGTGGATTTGCTGACCACGCGCGATCCGGACCAGGCGGCGCAGTTCGCCGCCCAACTGGATCTGCACAACAAGGAACGCCAAGCGATCGAGAAAATTATCCTGGAAGAAGCCATGGCGCTGGCGGCGGCGCAGCAGAACGCGCCGTTTCTTTTGGTGACAGGCGAGGGCTGGCATCCGGGCGTGGTCGGTATCGTGGCCGGACGGCTGAAAGAACGCTTCGCCAAGCCCGCCTTTGTCGCCGGGCTCGAAGGCGGCATGGGTAAGGGTTCGGCGCGTTCCGTTCCGGGCATCGATATCGGCGGCATCATCCGCGCCGCTGCTGATGCGCGGGTGATCGAATATGGCGGCGGCCATGCTATGGCGGCGGGTTTCTCGCTGATGGCGTCGCAGGTGGATGGATTTTACCGCTTCATCCAGGACCGTTTTAGCGGTATGGGCCCGGCGCTCGCGGCGGCAAATGATTTGTACTTGGACGCCGTGTCCTCACCGGCGGGGGCCAATATCGCCTTGGCTCAGGAAATCGCGGCCGCGGGTCCTTTCGGGGCGGGCAATGCCGAACCGCTTTTGGGGCTGCCGGACGTCCGGGTGGCTTTTGCCGATGTGGTCGGCGCGGCGCATGTAAAATTGAGGCTACAGGGCGGCGACGGCACCATGCTGGAGGCCATCGCGTTCCGGGCCGCCGGAACGCCTCTGGGCGAGGGGCTTTTGGCGGCGCGGGGCAGGCCGATCCATGCCGTGGGCCGGCTGCGCCAGGACGATTGGAACGGCCGTATCCGGGTCCAGTTGGAGATCGAGGATGCGGCCCCGGCAAGCGCCTGATTTGGGTTGCAAAAGCTGTTTTTGGCCGCCAAATCCCCGGCCTCCGGCAGCGCCCTTCGTCTGTGAGTTGCGGCGCGCGGAACGCGCGTGAGCGGGTCCAGTGGACCCGCGAAAGCAACGAACGCCGCGAGCTTGGGCGAGCGGCCGGGCCATTGAACCTTTCCGATCCAAATTTGGGTTGCCAAACCGGTACTTGGTCGCTAAATCCCCGGCCTCCGGCAGCGCCCTTCGTCTATCGGTTAGGACTCAGGATTTTCATTCCTGCAAGGGGGGTTCGACTCCCCCAGGGCGCGCCAAAAAACTGCCTTGATTTCACTGGAACGTTCAACGGGGCTGTCCTGCCTGCGCAAAGCGGGGGCGCTACCCTCATATCGACTCCTCAGTCAATCTACGAATGCATGTCCGCTCTGCGCCAATCGTGGTCATTGCCGAGGACGGGAGCGGCCGGAGGATGGAATTTGAAGATTTGGATCCTCGCAGCAGTTGCGTGTGTTGCCGCCAAAATCATCATTCCATGCCAGGCCCAGACCGCGCCTGCTCCAGCCGCTACTCAAACGTTCGGCCAAGCGGAAAAGCGCGCCGTGGTCGAAAAGGCAGGCGAACTGCTGACGGCCAACTATATTTATCCCGACCGCGCTACTGAAGCGAAGGCCAAGCTCGACGCCGCGCTCATGGTTGGGGAATATGAGTCCATCACCACGCCGGAGGCGTTCGCGGAAAAACTCACCAGCGATCTGCAATTGGTCACCCATGACAAGCATTTGCACGTCTATCCGCCTCCGGCACCCCGTTCGTCGGCCAGTGCTACTGCTGCGCCCGCGCCACAGCGCGTGTATGCGGGTTTCAGCCGCGTCGACCGCCTTAAGGGCAATATCGGCTACATCAAGCTGCAGAATTTTCCCGACCCGGCTGGTCCCTTCAGCCAGACGGCGACCCAGGCGTTTGCGGACCTTGCCGGCACCGATGCGTTGATCATTGACATGCGCGACAATCGCGGCGGCAGCTTCTCCGGCGTCTTTTATCTCTGCAGCTTTTTCTTCGATCCCAAGACGTCGGTGCATATCGACAGCCATGTCAGCCGCAAATCCGGCACCAACGAATTTCAAACGAAGGAATTCTACACCCGCCCGGTGCCGGTCTCCTATCTGGGCAAGCCGGTCTATCTGCTGACGAGCAAGCGGACCATCTCGGCCGGCGAGACATTCCTCTATGACCTGCAGACGCAGAACAGAGCCCGGCTGATCGGCGAGGCCACTGGGGGCAGCGCCAATGGCACTGCCAACCATCCGCTTCCTTCCCGCTTCATGATCGGCATTCCCTTCCAACGCGCAGTGAATCCCCTGACCAACACCAACTTTGAAGGTACCGGCGTGAAGCCCGATCTCGCGGTTGACGAAACCCTGGCGTTTCAGGCGGCGATGCGCGAAATCGTGGCGAGCAATCCGGCCAAATATGCGGCGCTGAAAGCCGAGGTCGAAAGTCAAAGCGCCGAAGACGTCTTCGTCGAAGCCCGGCTGCTGAAATTCCGGGATCAGCCTCAGCCGGGTGGCGAAGCGGCCGTGCGCGGCCTGTTATCTGGAATCGCATCGGGCAAGCCCGACTATGCGCAGATGTCGGAAGAACTTGCCCAGATCGTGAAGGACGACTTTGATTTCTTTCACACGGACATGAGGGAGTTGGGCGAAGCCAAGTCTGTCAAATTCATCGGCGTCAATCCGAGGGGCCTGGACGATTATGAAGTTCGTACCGCGACCGCCACGAAACGCTTTGCAGTCTATCTGGGTCCAAACGGAATGATTGTTGCCGCCGGTTTCTATCCGACCGTACCTCTGCCGTCTCAGCCCTAGCGGCCGCATGTCCCAAAATTCTGGGGACTTAGTTGACGGCACACCACCCGCATCAGAACTGAGCATAGATGAAGCCAGCCGTGACATCCGGTAGGCTTAGCAGGAAGAGCAGGCTGAGCCCCGCTATGCCCGCCTGAACAAAACTGGGAAAAGCAACGAAACGCCGCCTCACCCCCTCAGCCCATCGCGGCGGAGTGAAATGCAGCAAGCAAGACAACAGCAAGACCGCAAAGCCCAGGTCGCTCATGGGCAATGAGAGATCGCTCACATTGGAGAGCGCCAACAGATAGGCATAGCTTTCCTCAAGCGTATCGGCGCGGAACAGCACCCGAGCCCAAGCAACGATCATGAAGGTGAGGAAAATGCGCCATACCAGTTCCGGCGCAGACCATGGTTCGGCGACAATTCCCCGGCGCTTTGCCTGCCCCCGCCGAAAACGCTCCCAGCCGACGAGGCTGCCATGAATAAAGCCATAAATGACGAAATTCCATCCCGCGCCATGCCATATGCCGATACAGACGAAGGTTATCATCACATTCACATAGACATTGCCCGCCTTGCTCCCGCCGAGTGAAAAATAAAGATAGTCCCGAAAAAAAGAGGACATCGAAATGTGCCAGCGCTGCCAGAAATTCGAAACCGATGTCGCCAGATAGGGACGATTGAAATTGATTGGCAATTCGAGTCCCATACAATGCGAAACGCCACGCACCAGGTCGGTATAGCCGGATAGATCGAAATAAATTTGAAAGCTGTAGGCAACAACCCCCAGGACGAGAAACAGAAATCCATAGCTTCCCGGATCGGCGAACGCCGGATCCACGATCTGTTGCGCCAATATATCCGCGAGAATCAGCTTCTTCACCAAGCCCTGTAAAATCAGAAACACGCCGTTTGCGGCCTCGGCGCCATTGGCAATGCGTATGGGTGATTCAAGCTGCGGTAGAAATTGTCCAGCTCGGGTGATCGGCCCAACCAGCAGTTTGGGAAAAAAGGTAACAAAACAGGCAAAATCGAGAAAGGATGCTTGCTTGCGCAGTGTTCCGCGATAGAGATCCAGAGGGTAGGAAAGAGCTTGAAACGTATAAAAAGAAATACCAATCGGCAGGATCAGTTCATCCAGCCAACCGCCAAGCCCGACCGGACTTTCCGAGCCATTGCCCAGAACCATGATCGGCAGATATTTGTAAAAGCAGAGCGGTAAAAGACCCAGCAAAAGACCGGCGCCAAGCCACAATCTTTTGCGCTCCGGCGCCGCATGCAAAACCCGGTTGCCGACACAATAACTCAACCCCGTGAGAAACAGCAGTACCAGAAGGAAGCGAATGTCATACGTGGCATAGAAAAAGAGACTCGCTCCAATCAACAGCAGCTTCTTGGCTGTCTCCGCGCCGCCGAACAGATATAAAGCCAGGCAGATGAGCAGCGAAAACAGCAGGAATTCGACGGATGTGACGGCCATGGTCAGCGCGTCTTCCTGCTGAGATAGTCGCTTAGCGCTGCGGCTACCGCACGCTCCCCCGTCGGGGTGAAATGATTTGAATCAACAAAATTTCTGCGGCCACCCCAAACCTTTTGTCTAAGGTCCACATAATCAAAGCCATATTTTTGCGCGGTTTCGGCCTGTATGCGGTTCAGCAGGTCCATGGCCTTGTAAAGCCCGTTCAAATCCAGACATTTCACGTAATAAAGGGCTTGTTCGCTCAAACTCTCCTGCATCCTTCGTGGCATGTTCTGGCGATACGCAGCAAGGCTTGAAACGAAAACCAGTTCCACATTCTTGCGCCGTGCGATTGATGCAAGCCCCTCAACCTCCTTGCGATAAGCCACAACTGCCTGTGGCACAATCTTATTGCTGCGGCGCAGGCCGGTGCCGCTCACCGTATAGGCCATGCGCAATGAGGCGGTATTTTTCTTCACCAGTTCCGGCAGAAGCAGACGCGAAGGCATTTGCGGATACGCAAGGCGTATCGGCGGTGGTGTTTTCTTCGTATTGGCCTTGCAGATATTCGCTATGTCATTGAACCCCGTATAGACAAAGACGAGGCGCGGACGCAGAGGGGAGATGACCCTGTCAAGCATGATCCCCATCTCACGCACAGTAGTGCCAGGAATGCCGGCATTGACCACGGATACAGGGCCGCTATGTCGTCGGCGCAGCAATGCAGTCAATTGCTGGGAAAACAATTGCTCATTTTTGGGGGTATAGGCGCCCGCAACGGTCGAAGCCCCCATAACGGCAAGCCGCAATTCATTCTTCGCGGGGAGAGGGCTTATATCCGGGCTGCGCAAGCCCAGGGCATTGGTTCTGATCTCGATTTTATTTCCGCGAATAACCGCATTGGGAGGGTAAGTCCTGATCCCGGCCCGTGCAGTGGCCGCGCCGTCGTTACGCGCAGGCGTAAAAATGCTGATGCCGCTCTGACGATAGGCGCGCCACTGTAAAGCGGCCTCCAGCGCTAGGATCAAAGCAAATACTAGCGTGATAGCCAGCCAGCCATTCCGGGACAGAGCGAATGCGGCAACAATGGGCGGTATGCGCCCCAAAAGGGAGACACGCCTCATCGCAATTGCTGCGCCTCGATTTAACCGAACAATCGATGTTCAAAAACTCAGAATGTTTGAATACATCACACTATTTTCAGGTGTGATCAAGTGCTGCAATTCCGGGGACCCTTTACTTACTTGACGGCACACCGCTTGCGTGTGGTGCTGGGCGCTATGCGCCTGCGGCCCCTTGGGGCGGTGCTGCAATCACCTTTGCATCCCAACTGGGACCGGTGGCCGTCATCACCCGGCTGACGGCAATCTTGTCTCCGGGTCCGAACACGCCCAGATCCACGCTGCGATCCGGAAGAATTATAATGGTGCGGCCACGCTCCATCACCAGCACCCTGCCGCCGCGCCCGATATTCTTGGCCGCCATTTCCGTCAGATAGGAATAAAAGGGTTCCCGGCTCCAGGGCCGGTCGGTGGCGCCGGGGTCGACATGGACAACCAGCCACTCCTGTCGCGCGTCCAGCACCATCTTGCATTTGTCCGGCTTCCATCCCGGCCCCAGCGCCGGATCGATCAGCCAATAGCAGGTAAAGGCGCGGCAGGACTGCGGCCGGTCGGAATAGATGGTGCACCCCTGGCCGCGGGCAAAATGCTGGCACCAAATATCCTTTGGTTTGTTCAGCTCCGGGATCACCATGGCCTTGCAGCAGAGCGAGCAGGTGCCGCACTGTTTTCCAGCGGCAATTGATACGCTCATGGATGCTGGCCCGCCCCTACACTGTCCCGGATATTTTACCCCGGAATTTCCGGTTCGACCAGCTTCGCCAGCTGCAGCAAAGATTGCTGCCAACCCAGATAACAGGCCTCCGGAGGAATCGCCGCCGGTATGCCGGACTGTTCGATGCTGATCTCCGTGCCCACCGACACCTGTTTGAGGTTGACGGTCACAAGCATGGCGCCGGGCAGGCCCGGATCGTCGAAGCGATCGGTGTAACGGATCAGCGTGTGGGGAACGAGTTCGAGATATTCTCCGCCAAAGGAATGCGAATTTCCGGTGGTGAAGTTTTTGAACGACATGCGGAAGGTACCGCCGACCTTTGGCTCTAGCCGTTCGACCGTGCAGGTGAAACCATAGGGCGGCAGCCATTTGGCCATGCCATCGGCTTCCAGAAACGCCCGGTAGACCTTCTCAGGCTTGGCGGCCAGCACGCGGTGGAAACGGACAGTATTTGTGGCGAGTCTATCAGACATAATGGCTCCTTCGATATACGGATGCTTTTGTAAGACGTTCGACACGTCGTTTCCCCGACACGGCATACAAGCATTTGTCGCTACGGCGTCAAGTTCCGCAAGTTCCATCAAAGGCGCTGCCGCCTTTTCGCCGCCTGTTTGTGGCGCAGCTTTGACGCAACCGCGCCACAATAAGGCCATCGACGCGGCGGTTCATCACCTCCTCAAGCCCTTTCAAAAGCGAGCGGGCAAAAACGGGAGAGATAGATGAAATCGACGGCAGGCAAAGTGACGGCGATGATGATCGTCGTCGGTGTGATGGTGGGCGGCTGCGCCACGCGCGAATCGGTGCGCAATGCGCATAGCGCCGCCGATGCGGCGGATCGCCATGCGGGTCTGGCGCAGACACGCGCCGAGGAAGCGTATGGCGTGGGCAACAATGCGGTGACGATTGGCAGCAATGCCCTGACCACCGCGCAATTGGCCAATCAGAAGACCGACGCCAATGCCGATGAAGTCAATCGCCTGAAGCGCAAGATCGCCCTGCTCGAACGCAAAGTCTTTCCCAGAAAAAAGATCCGCCGCCATCACGCGCCTTCGGTGACCCAGCAACAGTCCCAAACTCAGCAGCAGGCCAAGGCCGGCAACAACAGCTAGGGACTTCCTGATTCTTCAGGATTCTCTGCTGTAGCGATGGAACAAACCCGCCACGTTGTCCCAACGTATCGCGGCCATGAAGGCATCGACATAGGCTGCGGCGCTTGCGCCGTAGTCCATGTGGTACGCATGCTCGTACATATCCAACGCCAGGATTGGGCGGCCGCCGGCGACAGAATGGGTGTGGTCGGCGGCCCATTGGTTCAGCAGACGCTTGTCGCGCGGTGAATAGGTCAGCAGCACCCAGCCGGAGCCGCCGCCTTCCGCTCGGCCCATGGCGGTGAACTCCGCGCGCCAGCGGTCTAGGCTTCCAAAATCACGGGCGATGGCATCCGCCAGCGCGCCTGCGGGATTGCCGCCGGCGCCCAGACTGTCGAAATAAAGTTCGTGCAGGATCATCGAGTTCATCGCGATCAACTCCTCGCGTTTGAGCCCGTTGACGGTGAACACCGGCGCCTTAGCAAAGTCGGTATCGGCCAATTGGGCCGCAATCGCGTTCAAGCGCCTCACGGCGCCCGCGTAATTGTTGTCGTGATGGCTGACGATGATTTTTTCCGACAATCCCTTGATGCTTTTCGGATCGAAAGGCAGAGGCTTGATGGCATACGGCGCCGATTTGGCGGCAGGCGTTTGCGCCATGGCGGTCTGGCCGATCATGGTGGCAGAGACGGCGGCGGCGATACTCACGGCCTCACCGAACTGACGGCGGGTAAGTGTCATGTCTTTCTCCTTTTGTTGCGTTTCAGTCCAAAGTCCGGACCCTCCGCGCGCTTCTCTATTGGGTTCCAGCTTGGGCATCGTCGGTGTCAAACCGGTGATGCAACTGTATCATGGCCAAGACCGTCTAGCTGTTCTTGAGCGACGCCATGTCGATGACAAAACGATATTTCACATCGCTTTTGAGCATGCGGGCATAGGCTGCTTCGATATCCAGCATCTTGATCATCTCGATATCCGCAGTGATGCCGTGCTTGGCGCAGAAATCCAGCATCTCCTGGGTTTCGGGGATTCCGCCGATCAAGGAACCGGCGATGGCGCGCCGCTTGAACACCAGGTTGAACACTGCGGGCGAGGGGTGCGGGGTGGACGGCGCGCCCACCAGCGCCATGGTGCCGTCGCGTTTCAGAAGCGCGGTGAAGGCGTCCAGATTGTGCGGCGCCGCCACGGTGTTGAGGATCATGTCGAAGCTGCCCAGGTGCTTTTTCATCTGGGCGTCGTCTTTGGACACCACAACCGCATCGGCTCCCAGCGCCTTGGCGTCCGCCACCTTGCCGGCCGAAGTGGTGAAGGCCACGGTCTGCGCGCCAAGGGCATGGCTCAGCTTGATGCCCATATGGCCCAAGCCGCCGATGCCCACGATGCCGACTTTCTTGCCGGGGCCCGCGCCCCAATGCTTGAGCGGCGACCAGGTGGTGATGCCGGCGCACAACAGGGGCGCCACCGCCGCCAAATCTTTTTCGGCATGGTTTATGGCGAGCACAAAATGCTCATCCACAGTGATGGCGGCGCTATAGCCGCCATGGGTGTTGGGGCCGCCGCCGACCGGACCGTTGTAGGTGCCGGTGAAGCCGACCGGACCGTCGCAATATTGTTCCAGACCGTCATGGCACGCAGCACAGCTGCGGCAACTGTCCACCATGCAGCCGACGCCCACGATTTGGCCTTTGCGGAAGCGGCCGGCCTCTTTGCCGACCGCCGTCACCTTGCCGATGATCTCATGGCCGGGCACGCAGGGATATTGGGTCCCCGGCCATTCCCCGCGGGCGGTGTGCAAGTCGCTGTGGCAGACCCCGCAGAACAGGATTTCGATGGCGACATCTCTGGGGCCGGGTTCGCGCCGCTCGATGGAATGAGGGCCAAAGGGTGCGGTGGGCGACCGGGCGGCATAGGCTTTGGTCTGCATGAAAACTCCAGCAAGGGAGGGAAAATACGTTTAAGCAAATAAGGCCAAATCGCGCCGTTTGAAGCGCCTTGCGGCTTTTCGTCCGGATTTGGGTACCGCGATTGACCTGCCGCGGCAATAAAATTACCACCCCGACCAATTCAGCAAGGATTTTGCCCATGCGCGTCGACCAAATCCCGGTCGGGAAAAATGCCCCCAATGACGTCAATGTCATTATCGAAGTTCCTATCGGCGGCGAGCCGATCAAGTATGAACTCGACAAGGCCTCGGGCGCGCTGGTGGTGGACCGGTTTCTCTATACGGCGATGCGCTATCCAGGGAACTATGGTTTCATCCCGCACACCTTGTCCGGCGATGGCGATCCGGTGGATGTGCTGATCGCCAACACCCGTGCCATCGCGCCTGGCGCGGTGATGAGCGTGCGCCCTGTGGGCGTGCTCCTGATGGAAGACAATGCCGGGATGGATGAGAAGATCGTGGCGGTGCCGTCGTCCCACATCTCCCAAAGGTTCGATGCGGTCACCAACTATAGCGATTTGCCGGAGATCACCGTCAAACAGATCGAGCATTTCTTCGCCCACTATAAGGATCTGGAACCCGGCAAATGGGTCAAGATCATCCGTTGGGGTGATGCCGCGGAGGCCAAGAAAATGATCCAGGAAGGCGTGGCGCGCGCCGCCAAGATATAGGCACGAGGCGCTTTTCAAGCCTGTCAGCCCGTGCCAAATTCGCCGCGCTTTCGGGAGACACAGATGCGTCGTCTTTTTGCCGTTTCTTTTGCCGGCTTGCTGCTCTTTGCGCCCGGTGCTTGGGCGGCCGGGAAGGCCGGTCTGTGGAGCGTCACCACCGTCTATCAATTCGGCATGCCCCATGTGCCGCCGGCCTTGGTGACCTTGGCGCGGCAGCAGAATCTCAAGCCGCCGGTCAGCGGCCAGCCCTTTACCCATCATATCTGCATGACCGCGGAAGAAGCAGCGGGCCGTCAGCCCTTGCATCTCAACAGCCGGGATATGGATTGCGTCCATCGCACGGTCAGCGCCAAGGGTTCGCGCATGCTGGTGGAAAGCATTTGCCATGGACCGCTGGAAGGGGTGGGGCGGACCTCCATTGTCTGGACCACCAATCAGCATTTCGAAGGCAGCTACGATTTCAAGGGGCGTTTTCGGGGCGACGCGACCCGCATGAGCAGCAGTTTCAAGGCCGATTGGGTGGGCCAGGATTGCCGGGGCGTGCGCGTCTTCACCGCTCCGGTCAATTGACCGCGATTGACACAATCCGTGACGCTGTCAGATTCGGACGTTCCATCATGGGGGATGACATGAACCGCAAAATGCTTTCCGGTCTTATCGCCTGCGCCGTTGTGATTGCGCCCGCCGCCGCGTGGAGCGGGCATGGCCGGCCGGGCTTGTGGAAGATCACCTCGAGCATGGAAATGCCGAACATGCCGCAAATGTCCCAGATTCCGCCCGAAGCCATGGCGATGATGAAAGCACGCGGCATGCAGATGCCGGGTATGGGCGGCGCCCCTATCGTGACCGAGATCTGCATGACCCAGGAACAGGTCAACGCCGACAGACTGCCGGCGCTGAACAGTCACGCGGAAAACTGCACCACCAAAATCCTCAACCAATCGGCGGCCTCCGTGACAGCGGAAATCACCTGTCATGGCCGGATGGAAGGCGTGGGCCGTTCGCAAATGAGCTGGCGCGGCACCGATCACTATGAAGGCACGTACAGCTTCAAGGGCAGCATGGAAGGGCGTCCGCATGCCATGACCACCCGCTTTACCGGCGACTTTGTGAAAACCGATTGCGGCACTGTCAAACCCTATATGCCCAAGGCCCAGTGACGGACCAGGTTGCCGAACTCGCCAATCTGCTGCGCGCATCACGCCAGACCGTGATTTTCACCGGCGCCGGCATGTCCACCGAATCCGGCATTCCGGATTTCCGCTCGCCCGGCGGCATCTGGACCAAGATGATGCCGGTGGAATTCCAGGATTATATTTCCGATCCCGGGGCGCGGCGCGTCTCT
>DATFDR010000030.1:0-10164 GCA_035251935.1 Rhizomicrobium sp.
GGCCAGAAGCGAGTCCGGCACCTGCTCAATCGCGCCGTTGACAAAGATCACATCGAACGGCCCTTGGGCCTTGGCCCCTTCAATCAACCCGCCTTGCACCAGTTCAACTTTACCCAGAGCATTTGCCAGCAATTCACTGGCAATACGCAGCAAATCGGCATCCTGCTCCAGCGCCACAACACCCGCCGCCAGCCGCGCCAGCACGGCGGCGGAATAGCCTGTGGCAGTGCCAACATCCAACACCCGATCGGTGGCTTCTATCTGCGCCAGTTGCAGCAGCTTGGCGAGACTGCGCGGATCCAGCAAAAAGCGGCCGGGCGCCACCGCCACCGGGACATCGGCATAGGCCAGGGCACGCGCCGCGCTGGGAACGAACGTCTCCCGGGCCACCGCATTCATCGCAGCTAGAATTCGGGGATCGGTGACATTGCAACTGCGCAGCTGCGCTTCGACCATATTGAAGCGGGCGGATTCGGACATCGGGAAGCCTTTGCAAAGACTTGCCGCTTATAGGCCGGTCCGCCTCCTCCCACAATGAAGCGTTTTCCGTTGCCCGCAAAACAGCCCCGGCCTGCAGGACAGTGGCCCGTGCTTGTCCCCGCGCCCGCCCGTCTGCTATAGCCGCCAGCCGCGCGCCGGACCCATCCGGCCTGACTTGTGAGGCCACGTGGCGGAGTGGTGACGCAGCGGATTGCAAATCCGTGAACCCCGGTTCAATTCCGGGCGTGGCCTCCATACAAACCCGTCTTTTCGGCTATAGAACCCCGCGCCGCCTTTTTGATCCGACCACGGAACTTTTTCTTTCTCGGTTAAGGCCTTGTTAACTGTCGGGGGCGCATGTTCCCGCCGTCTTCCTTGAAGACACCCCACCATTACCCAACGCCTTGGGGCCGGGATAACCTCCCGGCCTCATTTTTCTTTATGGCCCTTGCGGTGATTTTTGGCGGCCTTCGCTTTCTTGCGGTTGCCCCACCACACTTCAAGACGGCGACGCCAGCGGCGTACGATCGGCAGATCGATCGACAGAACGATCAGACCCAGCGGTATCATCCAAAAGCCCAACACAGGCAGGAATCCCAGGAATCCACCCAGAATCAGGACCGCGCCGGTAAAAACCCGCAATATCCAGGAGCCGGGCAAGGGCAACCGGTATTTCCCCAACCGAACAAAGTGCTTTTTTGTCATCCTCTTTTGCCATCCCTTGGGCCCATGGAAAAACGCTTCATTTTTTCTCACTTTGATGTAGCCACAGTGGGAGGGAGGCGCTAGATAGCGCCTCCTAAGAGTGCCCTGTTCCTCGGTAGCTCAGTGGTAGAGCAATCGGCTGTTAACCGGTTGGCCGCAAGTTCGAATCTTGCCCGGGGAGCCATTTCTTTCGACGCCAGCCGTCAGCGCGACGGCCGTCTCGAGGTTACTCCGTTACCCTCAAACCCGACATAAAAGCGCCCTTCGCTCCTTTATCCCGCGTTGTGCAAAAGGGTGGGTGCATATGTAAACATTTGTTACATTTCAGGGAAGAGCGGGAATCTAAATGCTTCCCTAACAAGGACTTACCCACTTGGCCCGTTGTTTGCTTTTAGCCAACCGGATTTCGCGATGTGCGCGATGCAAACCGGATGGGGAATACACATGATTGGTAGAATTTCTTTGGGTGCGGCGCTGCTCTGCACCGCGATGGCGGTCGCGAGCCCGGCCTTCGCGAACGGCTTGATCGTTTCGGGCAACGGCACGACCCGCATCGGCATCAATGACGACGGCTCTCTGGATGCCAACACCTCGGTCGGCACCATCGGCATCGGTTATAATTTCACCGGTCAGGGCACCCGCATCGGCTTCCAAGACGCCTTGTCGCCGGGCTGCTTCTGCGAGGCCTGGGGCGTTTCCTATAACGGCACCACCGGCGGCCAAGTCGGCCGCGCCACCGGCAAACAGAACATCACGGTCCTGAATTCTTCTGCCGGTACGAGCACCAATGCTATGGCCGTCGCGCCGGTCCTGTCCTTCACCTCCAATACGGTGATGTCGGGCCTGGGCGTCACGCAAGTCTTCAGCCAGGGTGTGGCGACCGCCACCGGCGCCCTGTTCAAGAACACCGTGACCCTGACAAACAGCACCGGCGGCGCGATCACCAACCTTCGCTTTGCGCGCGCCATGGATTGGGACGTTCCGCCGACGGAATTCAGCGAGTTTGTCACCATCAAGGGCACCGCAACCACCACCTCGCTGGTGCGCTCGACCAATGACGGCTTCGCCAACGCCAATCCGCTGACGGCCGTTGCCAACACCGGCCTCGGCGGCGCTCCGATCAATGCCGACTTTACGGATGTCGGCCCTCGGGACCATGGCTCTCTGTTTGTGTTTGATTTCGGCGGTCTGGCCGATGGCGCGTCCTACACCTTCGACATCTTCTACGGTGCGGGCGCCAACGAAGCCGATGCCCTGGCCTTGCTGGCCGGAATCTCGCCGGAACTGTACAGCCTGGGCCAGAGCAGGGATGCTGCCGGTGGCGCGAACAATACCTTCCCGACCTTCGTCTTCGCCTTCCGGGGCGTCGGTGGTTCGGTTGTCGTTCCTCCCCGTGGCGTTCCTGAGCCCCTCACCCTGTCGCTGTTTGGCGCCGGCTTGGCGGGCGCGATTGCCGCCGGCCGCCGCCGCAAGGCCAAGGCAGCCTAGTAAAACGGCTTTAATTGCCTTAGTTTAGGAAAAGGCAGCACCTTCCGGTGCTGCCTTTTTCTTTTCGATCCGCCAGCGTTGAAAAATCGGAGCAAAACCATGACTCGAGCCCGTCTTGCCGGCGCCCTGATGGCGGCTGGACTGGTCCTGATGGCCGGTTTCGCCCCGGATGCGATGGCCATACCCGTTATCGATTTGCCGACGGATCAACCGCAAGAAGTAACCAGCGGCGGCGAAAGAGTTTCTTTTCGCAGCGGCATGGAGGCGACCGAAAAGGGCGACTTCGTCCGGGCCAAAAGCATCTTCAACGCCTTTCTGGAAGCCAATCCCAAGGCGCCGGGAGCCTATCTGGGACTGACGGAGGTTGCGGTCCGGATGAAGGATCTTGCCGGCGCCGAGAAAATTCTTGCCCAAGGCATCCAGGCCTCGCCCAAAGTGAGCGAATTTTACAGCACACAGGCCCGATTGCTGAAAATGCGAAAGAACTATGCCGGGGCCGATCAGCAATACGCAAAAGCGATTTCCCTGGCGCCCAACAAGCTCAAACTGCGCGTGGAATATGCCGACTTTCTCGCCACGGAACGCAATCAACCCCAAAAAGCCCTTCCGCACTACAATCTTGCGCTCTCGAAGAATCCGCAAAGCGCCGAGGCTCAGTTCGGGCTGGCTTTTGCCTATTCACAGCTCAACCGGGAAAAGGATTCCATCGGCGCATTGGACAAGGCGCAGCGATTGGCGCCCAAAAATCCGATGCCGTCCTACACCCTCGCCCGGATACACCTGCGTGCCGGCCGCCACAAGGAAGCCTTGGCGGCCATAGACCGGAGCCTGAAAATCGCGCCGCAAGGTTTGAACGCCCATTTGACGCGGGCCGAGATTCTTTTGGGACTGGGCCGGTACGACCAGGCGGCAAGCGCCTACAATGCGGCTCTGCAAATTGATAAAAGCTCTCAACCGGCGGTGATCGGAATTGGCATGAGCTATCAGCTGATGCGCAACTATTCGCAGGCCGAGACCTATTACCGCCGCGCCATCGCCAAGGATCCGCGCCAAGCCTTTGTCCTGAACAATCTTGCCTGGATGGCGGCGGAACGAAAAACAAATCTGCCCGAGGCGGTCGATTGGGCACAACGGGCGACGAAAATTTTCCCGGCCCAGGCCAATTTCAGAGACACCCTCGGCTGGGTCTATTACCAAAAAGGGGATTACCGCGCGGCCAAGAGCGAATTCCTGGCGGCCTTAAAGCTTCACCCGGATGCGGCGACTTACACGCATCTGGGGGCGGCCAACGCCGCGCTGGGCTTGCAAGCCGAAGCCAAGGACTCCTATCGCCAAGCGCTCAAATTGGAGCCGGCTTTCAAGCCGGCGTTGAGCGGTCTGCAAGGTATGAAGTAAAAGGCCATCGGGCATATCGCGCGGGCGCTGCTCCATTCCGTCACCTAAAAGCTGGCAGGGAAATAGCCCCCGGACGAACTCAAATCACCAGCGACAGGCTGAGCGCGATCACAAGCCCCATCACCGAAATGATGGTCTCCAGCACCGACCAGGTCTTGAACATGTTGGGCAGGTTCATGCCCATATATTCCTTCACCAGCCAGAAGCCCGCGTCATTGATATGGGAGAAGAACACCGATCCCGCGCCGATGGCGAGCGCCAGCAGCGAAGGATTGAGACCGGGCGTGGCGCCCACCGTGGCGGCCATCAATCCCGCCGCCGTCACGGTGGCGACCGTTGCCGAACCCGTGGCAAGGCGGATGATCACCGCCGTGAACCAGCCCAGCAGCAAAGGGCTCAGATCCACAAGGGCCGCGCCACGCGCGATGGTGGCGCCCAGGCCCACATCGATCAGCATCTGCTTGAGCGCGCCGCCCGCGCCGATAATCAGCATCATGGCGGCGATCGGCGGCAGGGCATCGCCGAGCAGCTTGCCCACCGCGCGGGTATCTTTGCCGATGAAAAAGCCAAAAGTGAAGATAGACAGGATCACCGCCAAAAGCAGCGCCACCGCCGGATTGCCGATGAACTCGAATAGGGCGCGCATCGGATGGCCGACGGGCAGCGCCAGATCCATCGCTGCTTTTCCCAGCATCAGCAGAATGGGAAACAGGATGGTGACAATGGTGGCACCGATACCGGGGCTACGAAATTGGCCGTCGCTGCAGGTCAGACGGCCCACCAGGTCAATCGGCGGCGCCGCGGTGGCGCGCGGCGCGATCCAGATGGCGAACAAGGGCCCCGCCACGATGACGACCGGAATGGAGATCAAAAGGCCCAGCAGCAGGGTAAGTCCCATATCGGCCTTGAACGCATCGATCGCCATCATCGGACCGGGATGGGGCGGCACCAAAGCATGCAACACCGAAATGCCGGCAAAGACCGGCAGACCGGCCAGGAGATAGGGATTGCCTTTCAGCCCGCCGGGATCCTTGGCCAGACGCGCACCGACACTGAGGATGATCGGCATCATCAAGACAACGCCAGCCTCGAAAAACAAAGGCAGCCCCAAAATCATCGCCACCGCGCCCATAGTCCAAGGGATCATGCGGGTGCCGCCGATCTTGAGCAGTCCCGAGGACACGCGCTCGGCGCCGCCTGAGCTGGCCATCAATTGGCCGAACATGGCGCCCAAGGCGAGCAACACGCCGACATTGGCCAGGGTCTCGCCGAACCCGACGCGGAAGCTCTTCAGGACTTGCCCGGGAGGGGCCCCAACCCACAGGCCCAGAACAAGCGAACCTACCACCAGCGCCAGAAAGGGGTGCACCCTGAGCCGGGCCATGGCGATGACCACGCCCAAAATGACGATGGCTGCAGCTGAAAGCAGAAACACGTCATGCTGCGACATATGAAGTAGACCCCTCCGGACCGGCTCAGCCGAGCATTTCCAGTCTGAGTCCCAAAACTAGCACAATGATGGAACTTGTGGGGGAAGTAGACGGCAGAGCACGTCTATCCCCGGCCGCGATAGGACTGTACGCCGGGATCAGGTAGCCACACGGTGTTTGGAATCTTTCCAGACTGCCAGAATACATCGATGGGCATGCCGCCGCGTGGGTACCAGAATCCCGCGATGCGGATGTATTTGGGCCGGATCGTGTCACGGACACGCTTGCCGATCTGGACCGTGCAATCCTCGTGAAAACCGCCGACATTGCGGAAGCTGGCCAAAAAAAGCTTCAAGGACTTGGATTCCACCAAATGCTTGCTGGGCACATAATCCAGCACAAAATGCGCGAAATCGGGTTGGCCGGTGATGGGGCACAGGGTGGTGAATTCGGGCGCGGTGAAACGCACGAGATAATCCTCGCCGGCATGAGGATTGGAGACCGCATCCAGCACCGCCTCTTCCGGAGACGATGGAAGCCTTACGGCACGGCCCAACTGAAGCGTTTTTTTTGCCATAACTTGCTATCCCTCACCCTTCGACAGTCGTTCGCGGCAGCGTTGTGCGACCGGGGTGAGAAAGTATATAAACGCCTCATGCTGAGCTTGTCGCAGCATGAGGATCAGCTTTCGTACACGCAAGTCTGGCCGTAAGACGGCCGGCGAAGCTTTACCCTCACCACCTCCGGCAGCGCCGCCTTGGCGCGCATATAAATATATCTGGCAAGGTTCTCCAGGGTCGGCGTACC
The DNA here is from genome assembly GCA_035251935.1 of Rhizomicrobium sp. GTDB lineage: Bacteria > Pseudomonadota > Alphaproteobacteria > Micropepsales > Micropepsaceae > Rhizomicrobium. The sequence goes on from DATFDR010000030.1 coordinate 6,306, forward strand.
CAGCTCTTCGATCTCGTTCAGCAAGCGGTGATCCAGACTCTCGCGGATGGCCTGCAGGACCGCGTCCACCTCCCCGAAATCCTTCAGAAAGCCGGTGGCGGGATCGGCCTCGCCGCGCAGGATGACCTCGGCATAGAAAGAATGACCGTGCAGGCGGCGGTTTTCCGCTGCGCCATTGCCCAGATAGTGGGCGGCGTCAAAGCCGAATTCCTGCGAAATCTCGATCATCGGGCCTCAATATAGCCAAGCGGCTAAAATGGCCGCTTGGGCCGGCTTGTCGCGGTTCGGCCCGCCCAGGTCAAGGATTGGACCCAAAACACCTGTGACAGCGTGGCTTGGCCGGCATTATTGCGTCGGCGTTGTGGCCCATGCTAACTGGCAGCCGCATCGCCGGGGCGACTCGGGTATTTGCAAAAAATAGCAACGAATTCAATTGTTTAGTATCGCAATCGACGGCAGATTGGCGCGGTTTTGCGCCAAGGCCGCAAAGGACCAAAGTGGCAAGCAAAAAGGCGGGAAGCGGACTGGCGGGGCGTTACGCCAATGCCCTGTTCGAACTGGCGCAGGAACAGAAGGCGGTGGACGCCGTCAGCGCCGATCTGGCCAGCCTGGGCAGGGCCCTGGAAACCAGCCCCGATTTCACCCGCCTAGTGCGTTCGCCGATGTTCGGCGCCCAGGACCAAGCCAAAGCGCTGACGGCCATCCTGGAAAAGATGGGCGCGCAGGCCCTGACCACCAAATTCGTGCTGCTGCTGGCCGGCAAACGCCGGCTATTCGCGCTCACCCAGATCATTTCGGCTTATGAAAGCCTGGTCGCCAAATCCCGCGGCGAGACCGAAGCCGAAGTCACTTCGCCCCGCGCGCTCAGCCAAGGCGAAGTCGCTGAACTCAAAGCCGTGCTCAAGTCCAAGCTGGGCAAAGAACCCCGGCTTCAATCCAAAATCGATCCCTCTCTGCTCGGCGGTCTCGTCGTCAAGGTCGGCTCGCGCATGATCGACTCTTCGCTTCGCACCAAGCTTGATGGTTTGCGCAGCGCTATGAAAGGGTGAGGAGCGGTTTACGAAGTAAACGAAATGGTCCAGTGGACCATTTCGAGCGACGAACGCCCGAGCGTATGCGAGGGCCGGGACAACAGTACGAATGTAAGGAACCGTAATATGGATATCCAACCCGCCGAAATCTCCGCCATTCTCAAGCGCGAGATCCAGAATTTCGGCGCCGAGGCGCAAGTCAGCGAAGTCGGCGAAGTCCTCTCCGTCGGCGACGGCATCGCCCGCGTGCACGGCCTGGACAATGTGCAGGCCGGCGAGATGGTGGAGTTTCCCGGCGGCATCAAGGGCATGGCGCTGAATCTCGAGACCGACAATGTCGGCTGCGTGATTTTCGGCAATGACAGCACCATCAAGGAAGGCGACACCGTCAAGCGCACCGGCGCCATCGTGGAAGTGCCGGTGGGCAAGGCGCTTTTGGGCCGGGTGGTGGACCCGCTGGGCAACCCCATCGACGGCAAGGGCGAGATCAAGGGCGCCGCCGAACGCCGCCGCGTCGACGTCAAGGCGCCCGGCATCATTCCGCGCAAATCGGTGCATGAGCCGGTGCAAACGGGCCTCAAAGCCATCGACACGCTGATCCCGATCGGCCGCGGCCAACGCGAGCTGATCATCGGCGACCGCCAAACGGGCAAGACCGCCGTCGCCATCGACGCCATCATCAACCAAAAGGCGGTCAACGCCGGCACGGATGAAAAGGCCAAGCTTTATTGCATCTATGTCGCCATCGGCCAGAAGCGCAGCACGGTCGCGCAGATCGTCAAGACCTTGGCCGATGCCGGCGCGCTGGAATACACCATCGTGGTCGCCGCCACCGCATCCGAGCCCGCGCCACTGCAATTCCTGGCGCCCTTCGCCGGCTGCGCCATGGGCGAATGGTTCCGCGACAATGGCATGCATGCCTTGATCATCTATGACGATCTGTCCAAACAAGCCGTCGCCTATCGCCAGATGTCGCTGCTGTTGCGCCGTCCGCCGGGCCGCGAAGCCTATCCGGGCGACGTCTTTTATCTGCACAGCCGCCTTTTGGAACGCGCGGCCAAGCTCAACGAAGACAATGGCGCCGGTTCGCTGACCGCCCTGCCGGTGATCGAAACCCAGGCCAATGACGTGTCGGCCTATATTCCCACCAACGTGATCTCGATCACCGACGGCCAGATATTCTTGGAAACCGATCTGTTCTATCAGGGCATTCGTCCCGCCGTGAATGTCGGTATCTCGGTGTCGCGCGTGGGCTCATCCGCCCAGATCAAGGCGATGAAGACCGTCGCCGGACCCATCAAAGGGGAGCTTGCGCAATACCGCGAAATGGCGGCCTTCGCCAAGTTCGGCTCCGACTTGGACGCTTCCACGCAAAAGATGCTGGCGCGCGGCGAGCGCCTGACCGAGCTGCTCAAGCAGCCCCAGTACAAACCCTTCGCGGTGGAAGAGCAGGTGGCGGTGATCTATGCCGGCACCCGCGGCTATCTCGATCCCTTCCCCACCGCCAAGGTGCAGGCGTTCCAGGATGCGCTTCTGTCCAAGCTGAAAGCGTCCTATCCGCAATTCCTGGACGGCATCCGCAAAGAAAAGGCGTTGACGCCCGATCTGGAAGCCACGCTGAAGAAGGCGCTGGAAGAAGTCTCCAAGTCGTTCGCCTAAGGAACCGGGCTTTAAGGAAGATTTGGCATGGCGTCCGTCAAGGAAATGCGCACACGGATCGGAAGCGTGAAGTCCACGCAGAAGATCACCAAGGCGCTGCAAATGGTGGCGGCGGCCAAGCTGCGCCGCGCGCAAGCCGCGGCCGAAGCGGCGCGCCCCTATGCCCGCGGCATGGCCCATGTGATCGCCAATCTGGCGGCCGGCGTATCGGGCCCTTCCGCGCCGCTGCTCTTGGCGGGTACCGGCAGCGACAAGCGGCATCTGGTGATTGTCGCCACGTCCGATCGCGGCCTGGCGGGCGGATTCAACGGCGGCATCATTCGCGCGGCGCGCGACAAGATCGCGGGCCTGATCGCCGAGGGTAAGGACGTCAAGATCATCGCCATCGGGCGCAAGGCGCGCGACGGCTTGCGCCGCCTTTATGGCAACCGCTTCCTGGAAATCTATGAAGTGGGCATCAAGGCGCCCAACTTCGCCCTGGTCAAACCCATCGCTAGCCGCGTGCTGGAAGCCTATACCAGCGGCGCCTTCGATGTCGTCACCCTGGTGCACTCCTCCTTCAAGTCGGTGGTGACGCAGACGCCGCGCGTGTTGCAACTGATCCCCGCCCAGGTGGAAGCCTCCAGCGGCCCCGCGCCGTTCTATGACTATGAGCCGGACGAGGACACCATCCTTGAGGCGCTGTTGCCGCAGAATATTTCCGTCCAGCTGCTCACCGCCTTGCTGGAAAACCAGGCCGGATTCTTCGCCTCGCAGATGACGGCGATGGACAACGCCACCCGCAATGCGGGCGATCTTATCAAAGCCCTCACCATCCAGATGAACCGTACCCGCCAGGCGCAAATCACCAAGGAGCTGATCGAAATCATCTCCGGCGCCTCCGCTGTTTAAAGGAGCCACGACTATGACCACCAAGACCAACGCTAAAGGCAAACTCCTTCAGGTGATCGGCGCCGTCGTCGACGTCGCTTTCGAGAATGGCGAGTTGCCGGCGATCCTCAACGCGCTGGAAACCAAGAACAAGGACGCCAAGACCGGCAAGGATGTGCGGCTGGTGTTCGAAGTCGCCCAGCATCTGGGCGAAAACGCCGTGCGCGCCATCGCCATGGATACGACCGAAGGTCTGGTGCGCGGCCAGGAAGTGACCGACACCGGCGCCCCCATCCGCG
>DATFDR010000031.1:0-56849 GCA_035251935.1 Rhizomicrobium sp.
TGTGGTTTCGGTCTTGTTTGTGAAACAAACCGCGGAGGGTTGGGCCACGCTTTCGTTGCAGATTTCCGGCCTGTTTTTGCTGCTGTTTCTGATTCTTGCGGCGATGAATGAGTATATTTTTCACATCTTCCTCGAACAGCAGAAGAAAGATGTCTATTTGATCGCCCGCGAGGCTTCGAGTTCGGTCTTATCCCGCAAAGAGGGGTTGAATCTGCAACGTGCCGACCACGAATAATTGGTAGGTGCTGCTGTTGGTAGGATCACTGCAGTCAAGAAATAAGATTAGGTTTATCCAGTAACACCCTGCTCTATCACAATTTTCTTGGGAAACCGGTTCTGAAACCGGCCCAGATCATCAGGATGAATCCGTAAGGACAGGCTGATCTTTCCGGTCCGCATCCGGCGCTCCAGCACCTGAGCATGGCGATAGGCAAAGGCCAGGGCGCTGCCGTCGGCGGCGTCCAGCGTCAAGGTCAGCACCATGTTGTCACGTGTCACGCAGCGTTCAAAGGCGCTCAGTAAGTCCGCAATTCCGGCACCCGTCCGGGCGGAGACCGCGATCGCCGCCTTGCGGCCGTTCCAAGCCAGCATGCCCTTCTGCTGCTCCGGGTCCAGCAGGTCGATCTTGTTCAGCACTTCCAGCATGGGCCTATCCGGCGGCACGCCAAGCTCTTCCAGCACTTTCAACACATCGGCCTTCTGGGCGGCGCTTTCCTCATGGGCGGCGTCGCGCACATGTACGATGACGTCTGCTTCCAACACCTCTTCCAGGGTGGCGCGGAAAGCGGCCACCAATTCGGTGGGCAGGTCGGCAATGAAACCCACCGTGTCGGACAGGATGATCTTGGTGCCTTGGGGCAGCTTCACCCCGCGCATGGTGGGATCCAAGGTGGCGAACAGCAGGTCCTTGGCCAGGACGGTGGATTCGGTCAGCCGGTTGAACAAGGTGGACTTGCCGGCATTGGTGTAGCCGACCAACGCCACCACCGGGAACGGCACTTTTTTGCGTGCCTGGCGGCCCAGGCTGCGGGTGCGCTTGACCTTCTCCAGCTCCGCCTTGATCCGCACAATGCGTTCGGCGATCAGGCGGCGGTCGCTTTCGATCTGACTTTCGCCGGGCCCGCCCAGAAAGCCGAATCCGCCGCGCTGGCGTTCCAAATGGGTCCAGCTTCTGACCAGGCGCGAGCGCTGATAATTCAGATGCGCCAGCTCGACCTGCAGGCGCCCTTCCCGCGTCGCGGCACGCTCCCCGAAGATTTCCAGAATCACGGCGGTGCGGTCCAGCACTTTGCTGTTCCAGGCTTTCTCCAGGTTGCGCTGCTGCACCGGCGTCAGATGGGCGTTGACAATGATCACATCAGGCTCCCGCGCGCGCGCCAGGATCGCGATCTCCTCCACCTTGCCCGTGCCCAACAGCGTCGCGGGCGTGGGACGGCTTAGGGGGGCGATCTGCGCCGCCACAACCTTCAGATGGACGGCGGCGGTCAGCCCTACCGCCTCGTCCAGCCGCGCCTGACCGTCGCGCAACGCCTTGTCGGCGCTGCTGCGGTTCTTGGATTCGACATGGATGACGAAAGCGTGCTGGGACAAGCTCAGCTTTCGGCCGGCTCATCCTGCAACTGGATGGGCCCCATCGGCATCACCGTGGAAATAGCGTGCTTGTAGACAAGCTGGCTTTGGCCGTCGCGGCGCAACAGCACACAGAAATTGTCGAACCAGGTGATGTTGCCCTGAAGCTTGACGCCATTGATCAGAAAGATGGTGACGGCGGATTTGCTTTTGCGGACCGCGTTTAAAAACGTGTCCTGAAGGTTCTGTTGTTTGTCGCTCATGGGTTTTCCCATTGTTTCAGCCGTGCGGGGTCACGCGGCACCTTAAGGATCAGTCTAGCCTAATGCTGCAATTGCGAAAGAGAGAAAATCGCGGGAATCAGGCATTTTTTCGGCTGGCGTATGCGGCATAGAGACCACGAAGCCGCACGGTCAACGTTCCCGGCGTACCATCGCCGATCACCGCATCGTCGATTTTCACCACCGGCACGCCTGCGCCCGTGGCCGAGGAGATGAAGGCTTCTTTCGCCTTTTTGGCTTCCGCCACGGTGAATTTGCGCTCCACGATCTTCAGTTGCGCCTCGGCTGCCGCGTCCAGCATCACGCGGCGCGTGACGCCGGGCAGGATGGCATTGCTGAGATCTCGAGTGACGATGGCGCCCTCGCCGTCCACGATCCAGGCCGTAGTCGAAGCGCCTTCGGTGACATAGCCTTCATCATCCACCAACCAGGCTTCGAAAGCGCCATTTTTCTTCGCCGCCTGCTTGGCCATCAGATTGGGCAGAAGCTGCACCGTCTTGATATCGCAGCGGCCCCAGCGGATGTCGGGCTGGGTGGAAATGGCGATGCCGTTTTCCAGGCGCTTGGCCAGTGCGGCCATATCCTGGGCCCGCATGGTGATGATCAAAGTCGGGCGCGGGCCGTTCGCAGGCGGGACATGGTCGCGCTTCACCGCGCCGCGCGTCACTTGCAGATACAGCAGGCCATTGGCGATGCGGTTCCTGGCGATCACTTCGCGCATCACCAGCTTCAACGCGGCGCGGCCTATTGGCATATCCATGCCCAATTCGCGCAAGGAGCGTTCCAGCCGGTCCAGATGCGGCGCCTCGTCGGTAAGCCGGCCATCCAGCACATTGCAGACTTCATAAACGCCGTCGCCCAGTTGCAGGGCGCGGTCCTCGATATGCACGCCCGCGTTGCCGTGCGGCAGATAGCGTCCATTGACATAGGCGATGCGGCCAGAAGGTGCGCGGCTGGCGGACCATTTTTTCATTGTGAGCCGCGGCGCGCGGAGCGCGTGAGCAGGTCCTGTGGACCTGCGAAAGCCGGCGAACGCCGCGAGCTTGGGCGAGCGGCAGGCGGCAACAGGCGACTATGTCCCATCAATTCGGAAAACTCTGCGCCGAGCCAACGCCCAGGGATTTCAGCTTGCGGTGCAGCGCCGAACGCTCCATGCCGATGAAAGCCGCCGTGCGCGAGATATTGCCGCCGAAGCGGTTGATCTGGGCCATCAGATAATCGCGCTCGAAGATTTCCCGTGCTTCGCGCAAAGGCAGCGAAATTGCCAGATCGCCGCTCTTGGCGCCGGCCATGCCCGCCCCCAGATCGGTGGGCAGAAGATCGGCGGTAACGGCCTCGGTGATATCGTCGCTGGCCAAAATCAAAAGCCGCTCCACGATATTGCGCAACTGGCGCACATTGCCCGGCCAGCCATGGGTTTGCAGCACCGCCATAGCGTCGTCGCCTATGTTGCGCATCGGCAAGCCGCCGGCAGCCGACAGGCGCTTCATGAAATGACCCACCAGCACGGGGATATCGTCGCGGCGCTCGGCCAGCGAGGGCACGCGCACCGGCACCACATTCAAGCGGTGATACAGATCTTCGCGGAAACGTCCGCCTTCCGTCTCGGCGCGCAGATCGCGGGTGGTGGAACAGATCACCCGCGCATCCACCTGCACCCGCACTTGCCCGCCGACCCGGGTGAAGGTCTGGTCGATCAACACGCGCAGAATTTTGCCCTGCGTCTCCAGCGGCATGTCGGCCACTTCATCCAGATAGAGCGTGCCGTTATGCGCCAGTTCGAACAACCCGGTCTTGCGCGGGCCGTCGGCATTTTCCACCCCGAACAATTCGGCTTCCAGCCGGTCCGGCTCCATGGTGGCGCAATTGATGGCGATAAAGGCGTTGGCCGCCCGGCGCGAACGCGCATGGATCAGACGCGCCGCCACTTCCTTGCCCGAACCGGCGGGACCGGCGATCAACACCCGGCTGTTGGTGGGGGCGATCTTGTCGATCAAGGCGCGCAGCTGGGCGATGCTGGGCGAATTGCCGACCAGCTCGCCCTCGTCCCCGGCTTTCAATTTCAACTCCTGCACTTCGCGCTTGAGCCGCGCCGATTCCAGCGCCCGCTCCACCACATGCAGCAAGCGGTCGGCCTTGAACGGCTTTTCGACAAAGTCATAGGCGCCCTTCTTGATGGAGGCCACCGCGGTTTCGACGGTGCCATGGCCGGAAATCATCACCACTGGCAAGTCGGACTGTTCGCGCTTGATGGTATCGAGCACTTCGATGCCGTCCAGCTTGGAGCCCTGCAGCCAGATGTCCAGGATCACCAGTTGCGGGCGCCGGGCGCGGATCGCGCTCAAAGCGGAGTCCGAATCTCCCGCAACACGCGTGGTATAACCCTCGTCCCGCAGGATTCCGGAGATCAGGTCGCGAATGTCTTCCTCATCGTCAACAATGAGGATTTCAGACGCGATCAGCGATCCGTTTTTGCTCATCTTCCAGTCCTTTTTTGCTGTCCTGTGCTTTTAGGTTTTTTTGGGTGAAGGGTAAGGTCAAGATCACCTCCGCGCCTTCGCCGCCTTGCGCATCGGCAAGGGTGATTTCTCCGCCATGGTCTTCCATGATCTTGCGCACGATGGCCAGGCCCAGGCCGGTGCCCTTGGCGCGCGTCGTGACATAGGGCTCGGTCAAGCGGTGGCGATGCTCCGGCGGCAGACCGACGCCATTGTCGGTGACGCGGAATGCAAAATAGCCGCCGTTCGGCGCCACAGTGATGTCGATTTTGCCGGGCTCGTCATCGCCCCTGGCGATGCGCGCGGCGATGCCTTCGCCGGCGTTCTTGAGCACATTGGTCAAGGCCTGGGAAATCAGCCGTCCGTCGCCTTCAAAATGCACCGGCTCTTTGGGGGCGATGGTGTTGAAAGTGATGCCCGGATTGGCCACCCGTTGCAGGAACACCGCCTGCTGCACCAGCTCCTGGGCATTCTCCCGCCGCATCACCGGCGCGGGCATGCGCGCAAAGGACGAGAATTCGTCCACCATGCGTCCGATATCGCCCACCTGCCGCACAATGGTGTCGGTGCATTGCTGGAAGACTTCGGGATCGCTGACGATCTCGCTGGAATATTTGCGCTTCAGTCGCTCGGCAGAGAGCTGGATGGGCGTGAGCGGATTCTTGATCTCATGCGCGATGCGGCGCGCCACATCGGCCCAGGCGGCGGTGCGCTGCGCCGACACCAGATCGGTGATATCGTCGAAGGTGACGACAAAACCGTCTTCGCTGTCGTGTTCCGAGGTGACTTGCACGCTTAGCGCACGCGAGGCGCCGCCGCGTTTGATGGATACCTCGCCGCCGGCACGCCCCACCGGCTCGGACATGGCGCGCAGGATCAGTGGCGCCAGTTCCGGCACGGCGTCGGAATAATGGCTATGCTCCAGATCTTTCGGCGCCGCGTTCAAAAGCCTTGCCGCGGCGCGGTTGATGATGGTGATGCGCCCCTCCCCGTCCAGGCCGATCACCCCGGCGCTGACGCCTGACAGAACCGTCTCCGTGAACCGGCGGCGTATCTCGTTGAGGCGGCCCGCCGCCATCAGATCGCCGCGCTGGGCGGACAGTTGTTGGGTCATGCGATTGAAGGCCATGCCAAGCCGGCTGAGCTCGTCGTCGCCACGTTCCACCCACACCTGCGCCGTCAGATCGCCTTCGGACACGCGGCCCGCCGCATCGATCAAATCGGAGATCGGGCGCACCAGGCGGTTGGCGGCCCAGAGGCCCGACCAAATCGCGGCCAGCACGACCAGCAGCGTCACCATCGCATACAGGGCGGCGAACTGCAGTTGAGTTTCCAACCGGGATTCGTTGAGACGGTTATACTCGCTCACCGCCGCCTTGGTGCGGCTGTAATAACCGAACACCTGGGGATCGACTTTTTCCACCACCAGCAGGAAAACGTCTTTCAGGAAAGGAAGCCGCACCAGCGCATGCACCAAGCCGGTGTCGGGACTGCCGTCCACCAGAATTTTGCCCGCCCGCGCGTCGGCGAAATCGCTGGCGCTGGGCTTGAGCGCTTGCGAATAGGAAAGCGCCGCGCTCTTGCCCACTTCGCGCCCCTCCCCATCCAGCAGAAAGGAGCCGATCAACCCGCGGTCCTTGGTCATGAAGGCGATCTTGGTCATCATCAGCCCGACCTTGAGCTGCTTGTTCTCGTCGATCAGGGTCGGGTCATGGGCAAGGTTTTCCGCGATCTCGCCGGCGCTGAGGGTGATGCCGCGCGCCTCCGCCATGATGAAGCGGTGGGCCACATTCTGGGCGTTGTCCAAAGCCTGTTTCACCCGGCCGGAGAACATCTGGTCCAGGCCCAGATTCAAGGTCACCGCCGCGAAAATCGCGACCAGGATCGCCGGCACCACCGCGATGGCGGAGAACCAGGTCACCAGCCGCACATGCAGCTTGGCCCCGGCGCGTCCGGTACGGCGGGTGGCAAGCAGCCGGGCGATGCGCCAGCCTATGGCGACCGCCAGCGACAACACCAAAGCCAGGTTGAACACCAGCAGCACGATCCATTCGCCGCGGCTTAACCGGTAAGGAATAAGGTCGATTAACAGGGCGTAGGTCACGCAGCCCGACATCACCGCCAACAGCGCGACGCCGAAGGCAAGCTGTGAAGGTCTGGATACCGCGCGCAAGCTGGCGCGCCGCTCTGGGAACGTTGTTTCGCTAACCATGTCTTCCGTTACGACCGCCCCGCCCCAACCGGTCTTGTTGGGGGGCAGTGTAGCGAAGGCACGGACTGTTGCAAGAATGCAGCGTCACAAATTCAGCACAGGGTGGCCGGGTTTACCCGGCCACGGCGCAGCGCCCCGAGCGACAGCGTCATAGGGGCGCGAGCCAGGGACTACCCAGCCGGGAGTCCTCGCCCTAAGCGGTTCTCCAGCAAAACGCTGGTAAACATCCAACTGCGAGGCTTTTACCTTGAATCCAAGGACTTCCGAATGGCGGACCAGCGAGGTTGCAGGCAGTCCCCGGCTCGGGCCGCTTAAGTCGCTGTCGCGCGCGGCCCTGCGCCGTTGCGGGCCGGAGGCCCGCAACCCTATTCGGTCCTGAGCCCCCGAATAACTTCCAACCCGAGGTCCCGGATCTTCTTCCGCAAGGTGTTGCGGTTCAGGCCCAGAAGCTGGGCGGCGCGAATCTGATTGCCGCGCGTGGCGGCCAGGCAGATGGAAATCAGCGGCCGCTCCACTTCCTGCACAATGCGGTCATAGACGCCGGGCGGGGGCAAGCGGTCGCCCTGCGCCAGAAAATACTGGGTCAGATACTGCTCGACCGATGCGGCCAGGGACTGCGGCCCCTCCCCGGAATCCGCCGCAAAGGTCTTGGCGGGTTCTTTCAGTTCCGCGCTGACTGACGAAGCCGAAATCGTGTCGCCGGACTGCAGCACCGCCAGGCGCCGGATCAAATTTTCCAGCTCGCGCACATTACCCGGCCAGCGATGCCGCCGCAGCATGTCGAGCGCTTCATTGTCCAAGGTCTTGTGCGGCAGGCCTTCGTCCTCGGCCTTGCGCAGGAAATGGCGCACCAGATCGGGGATATCCTCGACGCGTTCGCGCAAGGGCGGCAGGCGCAGCGGCACCACATTCAGCCGGTAATAGAGATCTTCGCGGAACATGCCCTGGCTGATCAATTGGCGCAGGTCGCGGTTGGTGGCGGCGATGATGCGTACATCGGTCTTGATCGGGGTACGGCCGCCCACGGTGGTATACTCGCCCTGCTGCAACACGCGCAGCAGCCGCGTCTGGGCTTCCAGCGGCATATCGCCGATTTCATCCAAAAAGAGTGTGCCGCCTTCGGCCTGTTCGAAGCGCCCCACGCCGCGATTGGTGGCGCCGGTAAAGGCGCCGCGCTCATGGCCGAACAATTCGCTTTCCACCAACTCCTTGGGAATTGCCGCCATATTGACGGCCACGAAGGTGCCGTGGCGCCGCTTGCCGTAATCGTGCAGGGCGCGCGCCACCAATTCCTTGCCGGTGCCGCTTTCGCCCATGATCATGACGGTCAAGTCGGTCTGGGTCAGGCGCGCGATGACGCGGTAGATTTCCTGCATCGCGGGGGAACGGCCGATCAGGGGCAGCCGTTCTTCCGCCGCTTCTAGAGTCGTGTCGCGCTTGGTTTGCGGACTGACCAGGGCGCGGCCCACCACACTGGTCAGCTCCTTCAGGTCAAAGGGCTTGGGCAGATATTCAAATGCGCCGCGCTCAGCCGCCGTGATGGCGGTGAGCAGCGTGTTTTGCGCGCTCATCACCAGGATCGGCAGATCGGGGCGCATGCGTTTGATGCGTGGGATCAGATCGAAGCCGGATTCATCGGGCAACACCACGTCGGTGATGACCAGATTGCCCTCGCCTGCCGAGATCCAGCGCCACAGGCCCGCCGCGGTTCCGGTGGTGCGCACATCATAGCCAGCGCGGCCCAAGGCCTGATTGAGCACGGTGCGGATGGCGCTGTCGTCGTCGCAAACCAGAATCGTCGCCGCCATGCGTTAGCTCTCCCCGCTGCGCGCTTGCGGCAGCAGCACGCGAAAAATGGTGCGTCCCGGCACAGAATCGCATTCAACCACGCCGCCATGGTCGCCCACGATCTTGGCGACCAACGCCAGCCCCAGCCCGGAGCCGCGCACCTTGGTGGTGACAAACGGATCGAAAATGTAAGGGAGCAGATCGGTGGGCACGCCCGATCCATTGTCGCGCACCGTCACTTCCAAGGGCAGCGACACCCGCTCACCCGCCAGGCCTGCCCCGAATTTGACGCCGGGCCGATAGCCGGTGGTCAGGGTAATTTCGCCGCCGCTTTCCGGCAGCGCGTCGGCGGCGTTGCGCACCAGATTGAGAAAGACCTGGATCAGCTGATCGCGGTCGCCAGAGACCGCCGGAAGGGACGGATCGAAATTTTCCAAAATGGTGATGCCGCGCGCGAAGCCGGACTCCGCCACCTTGCGCACCCGATCCAGCACTTCGTGGATATTCACCGGATGCCGGGTGAAACCGCGCGTGTCGCCAAAACTTTCCATCCGGTCGATCAAGCCGCGGATACGGTCGCTTTCGGCGATGATTAACTGGGTCATCTCGCGCTCTTCGGCGCCTAGCGCTTCCTCGAGCAATTGCGCCGCGCCGCGAATGCCGGCCAAGGGATTCTTGATTTCATGCGCCAAGACCGCGGCCATGCCGTGCATCGAGCGCACCGCGCCCCGCGCCATCAATTGCCGATCCATGCGTTGCGCCAAGCTGCGTTCCTGAAACGTCAGCAGCATGGCGCCCTTAGGGTCCGGCACCGGGGTCACGGTGACATCTGCCACACGCTCGCCGTGGCGGGGCGTGGAAAGATCGATGTCGCGTTCCGCCGCCGAGGCGTTGCGCTCGGCTGCTTGCGCGACCAGCTGAAACAAGGGCGAATGCGCCGCGATCAGGTCGGCCAGGGTCTGCTTGCGCAACAGCGGCAGACCGGTGTCAAAGAACTGCTCGGCGGCCGGATTGGCGTATAAGACTTCCGTCTTGCTCCCCAGCAACATCACCGGCATGGGAAGGGCATTGGCGATGGTGCCCGTTCCCGACTCTGCCGTGGCCGCCGTACGCAACTTTTGAAGGACCCCAACCACGAAATGCCTATTGTTTAAGCAGAAACATCTCTAGCCGATAATATAGGCATTATATCGCAAAGCAACAAAATATCGCCTGGTGACCCTGCAAATGTTAAGCAATCCACCGTTTATGTAAGGAACCGGAATGCCCCGTATTGCTGTCCTGATCGTCGCTGCCGGAAAGGGCGAGCGCGCCGAGCTTGGCCTGCCGAAACAATATGAACGCCTGGGTGGTCAGCCCATGCTGCGGCGGACGGTCCAGGCCTTTGCCGGCTACCCGGTCCAGGTGGTGATCGGTACCGGACAGCAGGATCTGGCCGCCGTCGCCCTGGCGGGGCTGGACATGCCCTCGCCGGTCCTAGGCGGCGCGACTCGTCAGCAATCGGTACGGCGGGGTCTGGAAGCCTTGTCCCAGGATGCGCCCGATTATGTGCTGATCCATGATGCGGCACGGCCGCTGATCTCGCGCCGCGTGATCGCAAGGGTGGTGGACGCGCTGCAGGCCGGAGCCGACGGCGCCCTGCCGATGGTCGCGGCCAGCGATACCTTGCGCCGCAAAGACGCAGATGGCCGCTGGAGCTTGGTGCCGCGTGACAATCTTTATCGCGCCCAGACGCCCCAAGGCTTCGCCTATGCCAAGATCCTGACGGCCCACCGCGATCATGCGGCCCAAGAGGTGACGGACGATGTCGCATTGGCGGAGCTGGCGGGATTGAAAGTGCAAATGGTCGAAGGTGAAGAAAAAAACATCAAAGTGACGCGCAAGGAGGATTTCGTATTGGCCGAGAGTTTGCTGGGGTCTTCGGATGTGCGTACCGCGTCCGGTTATGACGTGCACAAATTCATGGAAGGCGACCACATCTGGCTGTGCGGCATCAAACTCGCGCACAGCCACGGGTTGGAAGGCCATTCCGACGCCGATGTCGGCCTGCATGCCATTACCGACGCGCTTTTGGGTTGTATCGGCGAAGGTGATATCGGCCAGCATTTCCCGCCCACCGACGAGCGCTGGCGCGGCGCCGCGTCCTGGAAATTTCTGGATCATGCGGCGTCGCTGGTGGCGGCAAAGGGCGGCGTCATCAACCATGTCGATGTCACCATCATTTGCGAGCGTCCAAAGATAGGGCCGTACCGCGATGCCATGAAGGCCAAGATCGCCGAGATATTGAAGATCGACCGAACGCGGGTGAGCGTGAAAGCCACCACCACCGAAGGCCTGGGTTTCACCGGCCGCCGCGAAGGCATCGCCGCCCAGGCGACCGCCACCGTGCGGCTTTGAGGATGCGCGCCTCCACTCTCATCGCTTCGGTGTTCGGCATCGGCTATGTCCGGATCGCGCCGGGAACGGTGATGAGCGCGGCTGCTATGCCGCTGGCGGCATGGATCGCCCTTTATGGCGGCGGCGCGGCGTTGCTGGCCGCCAGCCTGGCCGCTTTTGCGATCGGTGTCGCGGCTTGCGGCGATCATGTGCGCGCCACCGGACGCCAGGATCCGTCCGAATGCGTTATCGATGAACTGGCGGGGCAATGGCTGGCCTGCGCCGTGGCTGTTTTTGCCGCGCCGGTTTCCCTCGCCGCTTTCCTCCTGGCCTTTGTTCTGTTCCGCCTGTTCGACATTTGGAAACCTTGGCCGGTGTCCTGGGCGGATCGAGACATCGGTGGCGGGCTGGGCGTGATGACCGACGATATGATCGCCGGGCTGATGGCGGGTCTATTGGTGGCCGCCGCCCGCCTTTATGTGGTGCCCTTCTGATGTTCAGCGATTCTCTCCTTGCCCGTGCCGAAATATTGCTGGCGACGGCGCGTACCAACGGCGTGCGCATCGCCACGGCGGAAAGCTGCACCGGCGGATTGATCGCCGCCCTGCTGACCGAGATTGCCGGGGCGTCCGATGTGTTCGGCCGCGGCTTTGTCACTTATTCCAACCAAGCCAAACAGGACTTGCTGGGCGTGCCCGCGGCCACGCTGCGCCAGCATGGCGCGGTGTCCGAACCGGTCGCGCGTATCATGGCGGAAGGCGCCATCCGCAATTCCACCGCGCAATTGTCTGTGGCGGTGACCGGCATCGCCGGTCCCGGCGGCGGGTCGGACGAAAAGCCCGTGGGCCTGGTGCATATCGCGGTGGCGCGTGCGGGCCAGCCCACCCTGCACCGCGAACTGCGCTTTGGCGATATCGGCCGCAGCGCTATCCGGCTGGCCAGTGTCGCTGCTGCGCTGGAGATGCTTCAAACCCTTGTGTGACGCCGCCGAATTGGCGCCATAGGGTTTTAATTCGACGTCAAGTGTTTTGCCCGCGCTTCGAAGGCGTCGGCCATTTTGAGCAGCACTTTTTCAAACCGGGCGCCCGCCACGCTGTGCAGCAGCCGGTTCTTGAATTCAAACAGGATGGAAAATGTTATCTCACATCCCTCGCCCTGCGGCACAAATTGCCAATGGTTCTCCAGAATCTTGAACGGCCCCTTGGTCTGAGTCACGTCAATGCGGCGCCGGGCGGGATCGAGTATCACATCGCTGGTATAGCGCTCGCGTAAAGCGCCATAGCCCACCGCCATTTCGGCCGTCAGCCCGGTTTGATGGCGCGACAGCACGCGCAAACCCACGACCCAAGGCAGGAATTGCGGATACTTCTCGACATCGGAAACCACCGCATACATCAGATCCGCCTGATACGGCACCAGGCGGGTTTCGCGATGGGAGATCATTAGACTTTCGCGGCACGAGCTTTCTTGAGCTCGGCGAAATCGCTGTCGGCATGATAGGACGAACGCGTCAAGGGCGAGGCCGATACCATCAGAAATCCCTTGGCGCGGGCGAGCGATTCCAGCGAAACGAATTCTTCCGGCGTCCAGAACCGTTCCAGCTTGGCGTGCTTCTTGGTGGGCTGCAAATACTGGCCGATGGTGAGAAAATCCACCCGCGCCGCGCGCAGATCATCCATCACCTGCATGATCTCTTCCCGGCTTTCGCCCAGGCCCACCATCAAGCCCGACTTGGTGAAGCCGGACGGCATCAGCTCCTTGGCCCGCTCGAGCAGGCGCAGCGACGCGAAATAGCGCGCGCCGGGGCGGATGGTGAGATAAAGCCGCGGCACGGTTTCCAGATTGTGGTTGAACACGTCGGGCTTGGCGGCCATGACGGTCTGGATGGCGCCATCCTTGCGCAGGAAATCCGGCGTCAGCACTTCCACCGAGGTGCCGGGGCTTTCCCGGTGAATGGCGTCGATCACGGCGGCGAAATGCGCCGCCCCGCCATCGGCCAGGTCATCGCGATCCACCGATGTGATCACCACATGCGCCAGGCCCAGGGTTTTGACCGCGCGGGCGACATTGGCGGGCTCTTGTCTATCCAGCGCGCCGGGCAGACCCGTCTTCACATTGCAGAAGGCGCAAGCCCGGGTGCAGGTATCCCCCATGATCATCATGGTGGCATGGCGTTTGGTCCAGCACTCCCCGATATTGGGGCAAGCCGCCTCCTCGCAGACAGTGTGCAGCTTGTTGGCGCGCACGATCTCGCGGGTGGCGGCATATTCCTTGGACACCGGCGCCTTGACCCGTATCCAGTCGGGCTTGCGCTGAATGTCGTTGTCCGGGCGATGGGCCTTTTCGGGATGACGCGGGACGAGCTTGTCGATGACAATGGTCATGCCCGAGATATAGCCGCTGGTTTCCAGGAAATCATCCGCCAGACCGGCAGGACAGCCTTGCGGGTTAGGAATAGTATCACATTCTCAAATTTGTCGGTCATATGCAGGGCGGTCACATATCAACGAAATGTCAGCCGGGCGGTGGTAGTACCCGCCACGCAGGGCCCTTATTTTCCCTTAGTGGGGTCCTGAACAACTTGACCCGGCAGGCCTTGGGCCGCCGGGTCCCTTCTTGCTGTGAACTTCGTGCGCCCTGCCGCGTTGCCCTCTTGTAACCCGCCGGAGCGCAAACATGACAGCCCGCGCCAAATCCCGCCGCCCTTCGCGTTCGGTCGCGCAAGTTCCGGCCATAAAGCCCTCCCTTGCCACAAGTCTGAGCCGGATGGCCGCCAGCCGCCCGGCGCGCACCGTTTATTATGTCTTGGGAACGGCTGGTCTGGCCGCCTTGGCGGTCGCTTTGCTAGGCCCCAAGCGGCTGGAGCGCGAGGTCATCAAACCGTTGCGGTGCGCCATCGAGCCGCAAGCCGAAAAACTCTGGGCGGATGCCAAGCCCTTGCGCGAACAAATTGCCGGACTTTTCCAAGCCGCGTCTCCGAACGGCCGCGAGCGTTTGGTGCGCAGTTTCCAAAGCTGGATCGGGCATTTTCACGCCACCTAGTGTCGTGGTTTCGAAGTTCGCAATATCACCGATATCATGCTCTGAGCGAACTTCGAAACCGAAACGACACTAGGAATCAATAAGTTGCTAGTGTCCCTTGATTCCGAAATTCGCTTAGAGCTCGAAATAGAGATGATGCGAATTTCGGAATCGGGACACTAGGGCCCCGCGGCAAATCATAAAAGGGAGAAACCGCAATTTTAAGAAGGGCGGATTTGCTCTAAGACGCTTTTGCGACTCTTTCGGAAAGCGCGCTCATGCCGGATCAAGGCCCAGATCAGGGAACGTCCACGCGCAGACCGTTCGATCCCGGCGCGGCCAAACGCACGGTGTTTCAAGCCCTGGTGCAGGCGCGGCGCGAACATGGCGCGGCCACCATTGCCTTGGTGGACGGCGACGACCGCACTTTTACCTATGACGACATCATCCTTGCCAGCTTCGGATTGGGATCGGCGCTGAAAGACGGCACGCGTGCGGGGGAATGCGTCGGCGTCATGCTGCCGACCGGCGCGGCCGCGACCTTGAGTTTTTTCGCGCTGTCCGCCTTCGGCCGTATCCCCACCATGCTGAATTTCACCAGCGGATTGGCGGCATTGCAAAGCGCGCTTGCCGCCGCCCAGGTCAAACGCGTGGTCACCGCCCGCCGTCTGGTGGACAAGGCGGGATTAGAGGCGTTGGTGGCGGGATTGGACGTCGAGATCGTCTATCTGGAAGATGTGCGCAAAGGCTTGTCTCTGGCGGATAAGCTGACTGCCGCCGCAGGCAAAATCTTGCCTGGCTTGCTGGCGGCGAAGCCCGATCCGTCCGAGCCGGCGGTGATCCTTTTCACCTCCGGCACCGAAGGCGAGCCCAAGGGTGTGGCGTTGAGCCATGACAATCTTCTGACCAACACGGCCCAGGCCCGCGCCCATTTCGATTTTTATTCGCGTGACGTGCTGCTCAATCCCCTGCCCGTCTTCCACTCCTTCGGCCTGACGGTCGGAACCTTGTTGCCGCTGATGATCGGGGTCAAGACGGTGTGTCATCCCACACCGCTGCAGCCCAAGGAGATCGTGCGCCGTATCCGGCAGCACGGCGCCACCATCCTGATCTCCACCGACACCTTCATCAACCAGTATGCCCGCGCCAGCGAACCGGGCGATCTGGACAGTTTGCGCATGGCGGTGTTGGGCGCGGAACGGCTGCGCGATGAGACCCGCGCCTTCCTACGCAAAAAATCCTCCGTCACGCTGTTGGAAGGCTATGGCGTCACGGAAACGGCCCCTGTGATCGCCGCCAATCAACCGGAAGCCAATCATCCCGGTACGGTGGGCAAGATGCTGGCGGGCATGCAGGCGCGGCTGGAACCGGTGGAAGGCATTTTTGGCGCGGGCCAGCTCCATGTGAAGGGTCCCAATGTGATGCTGGGCTATCTCAAGCCAGATGCGCCGGGAAAAATCGTGCCGCCGCCGGACGGCTGGCACAATACCGGCGATATCGTCGCGATCGACGAGAACGGATTTCTTTCCATTCGCGGCCGGCTCAAACGCTTCGCCAAGATCGGGGGTGAAGCGGTGTCGCTTGCGGTGGTGGAGAATATCGCGGCTGCCTTGTGGCCCGACAATGCCCATGCCGCCATTGCCGTGCCCGATGAGCGCAAGGGCGAGCAAATTGTATTGGTGACAGATTGTCAGGACGCGCGCCGGGTGGAGATGGTGGGCTGGGCGCAAAATCATGGCGTGACAGAACTGGCCTTGCCGCGCCGGATTGTTTTGGCCGATGCCATTCCGGTATTGGCCACCGGAAAGACGGACTATGTGTCGGTTCAAAAAATGGCTCAAACCGCCGAAACGTCCGCGCCGTCCGTTTAATCCCCTTTACTTCCAGAACGGTTGCGTTGAAATTCTGCCGGCAGGAACGGGCGGGGGCCTATGCATTTTCAAAAAATTCTGGCGCTGATGGCGCTGTGCCTGACGCTGAGCGGTTGCGCGCACATGGTGATGAATATCGCCAAGACAACGCCGATCAATTGGACGGCGCAACACGGCAAAAAGGTCTTGCTCATCGATCCCGATGTGGAACTGAGCGAGCTGACCTTTGGCGGCGTCGCTCAGCCCCATGCGGATTGGACTGCCACCGCTAAAGGGTTCATCAAGGCTGATATCGCCGCCCTGCTTACCAAAAAGGGCATTGAGACGACGCCGGTCGATAACATTACCGATCCGCGCGAAGTGCAGTTGATGAAGCTGCACGGTGCCGTCGGTTTGAGCATGATGCAGAATATGACGATCAATCTCCCCACCAAAAAGAACAATTTCGATTGGACACTGGGGCCGGGGGTTGCGTCGCTGCGTACGCATTATAATGGCGACTATGCATTGTTTGTATATGTGCGCGATTCGTATTCCAGCGGCAGCCGTATGGCGGCGTCGCTTCTGCTGGGAGTGCCCACGGGCGCGATGCAAACCGGATTTGCATCTCTGGTCGATCTTCGCACGGGTCGTATCGTATGGTTCAATCACTTGGTCAGTGCGACCGGAAACCTCAAGACTGAGAAGGGCGCCGCGGCTTCGGTCGACAATCTGCTCGACGGCCTGCCCCTGTGAAACGCGCGCTCGCCCTCGTTGTAGGCTTGTCCCTGCTTTCCTCGGGGGGAGCACAGGCTGCCGGCTATGCCGTGCCCCCTCCGGGCTACAGCCCCGACATGTCAAGCGACGAAGCGGGATTGTGGATGCGGGTCGACAAGGCGGAGGCCGAGATCAAGGTTTCGCCGGCGCTGATCCGTGACGAAGCATTGAACAAATATGTCCGCGATCTGGTGTGCAAGTTGGCTGGTGAGCATTGCGGCTCTGTTCGTGTCTATGTGATGGAGGCACCCGGATTCAACGCCTACATGATGCCCAACGGCGCCATGGTGGTGTGGTCCGGCCTGTTGCTGCGCATGGAAAATGAATCCCAACTTGCCCTCATATTGGGACATGAGCTGACTCACTATCTGCATCGCCATTCCCTGGACCAATTTCGCAAGACGGTGAACACCGCTGGTGCGATGGTATTTGTGAATATCGCCACCGCGGCGGCGGGTGTGGGCGTGTTGGGCTCTCTGGCGGGCTTAGCCGCCGCCGGCGGCCTTCTCGCCCACTCCCGCGAACAGGAACGCGACGCCGATACGGGGGGCTTTGATGTCACGATCGCCAATGGCTACGATCCACGCCAGGCTCCCGCGATTTGGCGCTATGCGGCTGACGAGACCAACGCCAATCCGAACCATTCCAAGGCGCTGTTCTTTTCCACCCACCCGGTACCGGAAGATCGGATGACCGGCATGGCCAAGCGGGCCCAGGAACTTGAAGGCACGCGCAACGACTGGATCGTCAATGTCGACGCTTACCGGGCCGCGACCGACCCTTTCTTGGTGCGCTGGAGCGAAAGCGAACTGGCCCGCGGAGAATCGGATGAAAGCGTGGTTTTGTTCCGCCGGCTTGCCGCCAATGCCCCATCTCGCGGAATTTTTCAGTATTTTCTGGGCGAATCCTATCGCAAGCGAAATGCCCAAAACGATGCTGCCGCAGCGCAGGTATCATATCGCGGCGCTCTGGCCTGTGCCGACGCGCCCGCGGAGGCCTGGCGTGGGCTTGGCTTGATGGCGATGAAAGCCGGAGACAATGCGACGGCAAAAGACGCGTTCACCCAATACCGGGCCAAGGCTCCAGATGCCAACGACAAAGCGATGATCGATTTTTATCTGACCCAGCTGTGAGGACAGTGACATGAAATTCTTGAATCGTCTGGCTGTGCTGGGGCCCCTCCTGCTGACCGCCGGCTGCGTGCAAGTAACTCTGGTGGAAGCAGACAAACCCGTCGCGGTCGGCAACGGCGTCACGGTGATGCCGCAGAGGCAATGGAACCAGATCAAGACAGATCATGTTCTGTGGACAATCGATGGACCGAACGTCAATCAGGTCAATTTCTATACCGGTGTCAAACCGGGTAAGCCGCTTCTGGAAATTGCCGGCGTGCAAGAAAAAGAACTCGGCAAATTCGACGCCAAAATGCTGCCCAACGACATTCAGGACCTGGTGGTTGCCACCCTGGGAAAGCAGGGGTACCTGAATGTGCGCCCCGGAAATCTCTCGCCCTGCCCTTTCGGCAACGTCACCGGATTTTGCTTCGACCTGGATTTCGCGACGCGCGATGGCTTGCAGATGAAGGGTATGACCATGGCCCGCAAACAAGCCGACACATTGGACGTGTTCCTCTTTGAGGCGCCACAGGAATATTATTTCGAAGAATTGTCTCCGACCGTCAAAAAAGTCTTTGCCTCAGCGCAGACCAATTAGGCGTCTCAGCGCTCGGAAAAAATATTGCCCAGCATGTGCCGGCCCAGGCCCTGAACCCTGCCTGTCGCCTGGTTCGGTGTTGGGCGCTTTTATGAGAAGCACAGCAAATTCGGTGGATTTCCTGAAACCTTTGCAAACGACATTGACAATCATTCGCAACTAGCGCTATAAAGCTCCGGCTGAGACTTGTTCTCGGCCGGAGCTGTTGGATGATCGTCTGCGTCTGCAATAGGCTGAACGAACAGCGCATCGGCGCCGCGATTTGCGGCGGTGCCCAATGCGCCGAGGACGTTTATGCGCGCTGTGGTGTGAGAAAGAATTGCGGACGATGCCAGGAAACAATCGAAGGACTGTTGCAGCAAAGCCGGGAAGCTCTGTCCCTGGCCGCAGAGTAAGCCGTGGCAGTGCGCCGGGGCCGCAGCCCCACGCCTCGATTGCCGGCGATCCCGTCACCATCTCGTTCCTCAACAAGGTGCTGAAGAACGAGCTCACCGCCATCAATCAGTATTTCCTGCATTCGCGCATGCTGGCCGATTGGGGCCTGAACATCCTGGCGCACAAGGAATACGAAGAATCCATCGACGAGATGAAGCATGCCGACAAGTTGATCAAGCGCGTGCTGTTTCTGGGCGGGCTGCCCAATCTGCAAGACCTGGGCAAGCTGTTGATCGGCGAAAATGTCGCCGAAGTCCTCAAATGCGACCTGTCGCTGGAGATGATGTCCCTGCCCGATCTCAAACTGGCGATCAGCCATTGCGAGACGGTCAAGGATTTCGTCAGCCGCGAGCTCTTCACCGATATCCTGGAGAGCGAGGAAGAGCATATCGACTGGCTGCAGACCCAAATGCGCTTGATCGAGCAGATGGGTATGGAAAACTTTGTGCAACTCCAGACCAAGCCGAATGAATCCGGGGCCTGAATCGGCTTAAAATTCCGCTTCCAGCTCTTCGATCCCGGCGCGTTCGTTCTTGGCCGCCTCGATCCATTCGATCATGTCGGGCAGCGCCAGCACCGTCTCGCAATAATCGGCGCATTGCCGGTCGAGCTTGACGTCATAGGTCTGAAATCTGGTCGCCACCGGGGCGTACATGGCATCGGCCAGGGTGGGCGTCGCGCCAAACAGATAAGGCCCACCATATGTACCAAGACATTCGCGCCATATGGTGGTGACGCGCTCGATATCGGCCTGGGCCGCCGCCCAAATCTTGAATCCCTTATAGTGCGCCTTCAAATTCATCGGCAGGGCCGAGCGCAGATTGGCGAAACCCGAATGCATTTCGCCGGCAATCGAGCGGCAATGGGTGCGCGCCGCTGCATCCCGCGGCAACAATCCGGCTTGCGGAAATATCTCATGCAGATATTCGGCGATCGCCAGCGTGTCCCAAACCTTGACGCCGTTATGGGTCAGCCGCGGCACCAAGAAGGATGGCGCCAACATCAACAGCTCGGCGCGCGCGGAAGGATCGTCGCTAGACAGTACCTCTTCCTGGAAATCCAGGCCCGCCATTCGGCACAGCAGCCAGCCGCGCAAGGACCAGGACGAGTAGTTCTTGCTCGATATGGTGAGGACCGCGCTGTTCATATTCACCAGTTTCCTCGGTTTTGGCGCGTTGACAAGCTTTATTTTGCATTGCAGCATTCCCGGATCGGGTACGGTCTTAGGGCCGGAATCGCGTGGGATTCCCTAGGGGCTAGCGGGAACGGATGTTGTACGACGCCTATCAGGCCCAGCAGGACTTTTTCGCACCGATCCGCGCGGGCGCGGGCCTGCTGAAGGCGGCCTTCAGCGATACCACCCTGGGTCCCGCCGCCAACTACATGTTCCGAAGCTTTGCGGCGGGTGCGGAAATCGTGGCGCGTTCGTCCCTGATCCATGATCGTCCGCCCTACGGCATCGATCAGGTCCTGGTGTCAGGTAGTTCCGTGGCGGTGCGCGAGGAGGTTGCCCTGGACTTGCCCTTCGGCAATCTGGTGCATTTCCGCAAGGAAGGCGTTCAGGGTCAGCCCCGGGTCCTGTTGGCGGCGCCGATGGCCGGTCATTTTCCCACCCTGTTGCGGGACACCGCCCGGACCCTGCTGGCCGATCATGACGTCTATATCACCGACTGGAAAAGCGGCCGCGACGTGCCGCTGGCCTTGGGACGGTTCGGCACCGACGAATATATCGATCATCTGATCGCCTTCTTCGCCCATATCGGGCCGGGGGCGCATGGCGTGGCGGTGTGCCAGCCCTGCCCCTCCATGCTGGCGGCCACCGCCTTGATGGCAGAAGACAGTCATCCCGCCACGCCGAAGAGCCTGGTGTTGATGGCAGGCCCGGTGGATACCTCCATCAATCCCACCCGCGTCAACACCCTGGCGAATGAGCATCCGGTGGAATGGTTCGAACAGAATCTGATCACCACCGTGCCGCGCCGCTATGCCGGTGCGCATCGGCGCGTCTATCCCGGTTTTTTGCAACTGTCGGCCTTTATGACCATGAATCTGTCGCGCCATGTGCGGGCTCACATGGATTTGTTCGGACATATATTAAAGGGCGAGCTGGCCAGGGCCGACGCCAACCGCAAATTTTACGACGAATATTTTTCCGTCGCGGACCTTCCGGCAGAATTTTATCTGGATACGGTGAGCAAGGTATTTCAGGAACATCATCTGGCGCGGGGCATCTATACCTACCGCAACCGCAAGGTGGATCCCCGCGCCATCCGCAAGACGTCTTTGCTGACGGTGGAAGGCGAGCGTGACGATATTTGCGGCTTGGGCCAAACTCTGGCGGCGCAAGACCTGTGCCCCAACATCAAGCCGTTTCGCAAGAAGCACTATGTCCAAGCCGGCGCCGGCCATTATGGCGTGTTCTCCGGCACGCGCTGGCAAACACAAATCTATCCGGTGGTGCGCAATACTATCCTCGCATCGAATTAGCCGCGCGCGAACAAATTGGGTTGGCGGGCGGCAATTTGTGAGCGCGCAAAAGAAGTCCAGTCGTTCGCAATACCATCCTCACAGCGCAATAGTGAGGAGTGGTTCGACGAAGGCGAACGAAATGGTCCAGTGAACCATTTCGAACGACGAACGCCGCGAGCTGAAGCGAGCGGCCGCGTGGCAGGACGCTCACCTCAAAGCACTGTTGAGCAGCCAAGCCAATCGCACACCTGCCTTGCTGAGTTGCGTGCGCGTTATCGGCGCCATCCGCGCCGCATAATCGCGCGGCAGCCTGACCTCGCGCCGCCCCTGAAGCGGCGGATAGATGCGGTCACGGGCGATCCCATGCGCCTCATTGGCCCATTGGACGGGCGTGCCGGACTGCCAAGCCTTGCGTTCGGCCGGCGTCACCGAGCCTCGCAAAGTCGCCGCGACCCTGGCCGCGTCGAATCCCAATGCCTCCACCACTTCGGCGTCCCAGACACGATGCAGATTGAACCATTGACGGCCCAACCGGGCCCGTACCCGGTTGCCGCCCTTGTCGTTGTTGTTCGCGGCATGCAGCGGCTGATGCACATCGCCGGCCAGATGGATCAAAAAGCGCAAGGCATCGGCGCGGGTGCGATCGGATCTTTTACGGTCCGCCAAAATGCGCCGCTGGTCCGCAATCTGCGCCACCACACAGGCGCGGCGCGCGCAGTCGCGCAACGCGTCATAGCCCGTCGCCTGCAGCGGAATGTCCACATAGTGCCAAGACCCGGTTTGCGGCCTTGCATCGCGGATTTCATCGGCCCAGTTGGCCTCATGCGCCAGCATCGCGCCGCTGCCCAAAAGGCGCGTGACCTGCGCCCGCGCCACCGGTGAGAGATCGGTCAAAGCCATCAGAGCCACCACTTCGTGACCTTCCACGCCCCAGGCTTGCGCTTTGAGCGGTGTCAACATCAGGAACCCGAGCGCCAAAGCCCAGGAGGCAGAATGTCTAAAATGCAATGAGAACAGTCCCTTGATAAGAATTTTGCGGGTTGACCAATTATGGTTGATGACGGTTATATGCCATTGGTCGCATGCCGGGGATGGGCGGCGGCACAGAACTGGGCTGGTACGGGCGGGCGAAAGTCGGGGGACTGGGGCTCTACCCGCATTTTGCAAAAGTAGATGGAGCCGTTTTGAATCCCGACGACCGCCCGAACAGATTCGGCATCGCCGCCTTGCGCCGCGGCATGAATGGCGCCACCGCCGCGCTGGCCACCACCGATGGCCGCTGGGCCCTGGTCTCCACCTCCATGACCGCCTTGGTGGCGGGCGCCATTGCCTGGATGGCGGTAGGCACCATGCCCGTCACCCGCCCGATGGTGGCGCCGGGCCGCTCTTCTCTACCCTATGCGCTATTCATGAAACTGATCCGCGCCAGTGAACCCCTGGAAGCGGCGGACAATGCCGACCATGCCAATGCCAATCCTGGCGTTGAGAGCCGCACCGTGACCTTGGACGCGGGCGATACGCTGGCCGGGATGCTGGAAGATGTCGGCATATCGGCGCAAGACGCCAATGCCGCGGTCGCCGCCATGGGCAAGGATTTCGATCCACGCGCGCTCAAGGCCGGACAAAGCTTCGATCTCACTTATTCCATCGCCACGATTGATGCGACCGGCACGGACCAGCAGGCCCCGGGCGCGCCACGTACCACCACGGTCATCGTCAACAACAAGCCGGTGGTGGTTCCCTTGGATGCGGGCGCCGAGGATGACGCCGGCGCCACCGAGGAAAATTCCCAACCCATTTCGCGGCTCTTGTCCTTGTATTTCTCGCCCTCCATCGAGCAGGAAATCACCGTCACCCGCACCACCGAGGGCGGCTACACCGCTCAGTTGGAAAAGAAGCAATTGCAGGCGCACCGCCACCGCGCCGGCGGCGCCATCGATTCAAGCCTGTATCTCGCCGCCATGCAGGCGGGCATTCCCGCCGATGTGGTGGTCGATATGATCCGCATGTTCTCCTACAAGGTGGATTTTCAGCGCGACCTGCATCCCGGCGACAAGTTCGAAGTCTTTTACGATTATTATTACACGCCCGACGGGAAGCCGGCGAAATACGGCGCCATCAGCTATGCGATGATGACCTTGGACGGCAAAGACATTCCCATGTACCGCTTCCAAGCCGACCCGAACGAACCGGCGGAGTATTTCGACACCAAAGGCGAGAGCGCCAAAGGCCTTTTGATGAAAACGCCGGTGGATGGCGCGCGCATTTCGTCCGGCTTCGGATCACGCTTCCATCCCATCCTGGGATATACCCGCATGCATAAGGGCGTGGATTTCGCGGTGCCGACCGGCACCCCGGTGATGGCGGCGGGTTCAGGTACCATCAAATTCATGGGCCGGGCCCGCGGCTATGGCAATTTCGTCAAGCTCAACCACGCCAATGGCTACTCCACCGACTATGGCCATCTGTCGCGTTTCGCGCCTGGCATGCGCACCGGTGCGCGGGTACGCCAGGGCCAGGTGATCGCCTATAGCGGCATGAGCGGCATGGCGACGGGACCGCATCTGCATTACGAAACCCTGGTCAACAATGTCCAGGTCAATCCGCTGAAGATGAAAATCGCGCAAGGGCGGATGCTGTCCGGCAGGCTGCTCAAGACGTTTCAGGCGGAGCGGACACAGATCGACAAGATGGTCGCCGGCGCCCCGTTGGAGACCAAGGTCGCCGACGCCGCCAGCGACCTGAGACAAGCCAAGGCGCGATAAGGCCAATATCCAAGAATGAATCCCCGGAAGATGGTAACGCGGGGACAGCCCGTATCGCGGTTGGCGAAACGGCAATCCGCCACCTGCCACGCCCGGCCGGCAGTTGACTTACAGTTGACTTTGAGTAGTCTATAAACTACATTCCTGTATGTTCGAGTTGAAGCAGACTGAGACGTTTCGCAAGTGGCGGACGGCGCTCAAAGACGAGCGGACACGGGCGCTGATTGCGTCACGTTTGGATCGCTTGGCTTATGGACACGCGGGAGATGCCGCGCCGGTAGGCGAAGGCATCAGCGAATTGCGTATCCATCACGGCGCTGGCTATCGGATTTATTTCCAGAAGCGGGGCAAGACGGTGATTTTTCTGCTTTGTGGTGGTGACAAGAGCAGTCAGGCCAAGGACATCAAGTTGGCGAAGCGGCTTTTGCGTGCGTTGGAGTGAACGACATGACGAAGAAGTTGACGACCTATGATCCTGCCGAAGACCTGACCTCGGACAAGGCGGTTGCGGCGTTCATGGCGGAAGCGTTCAAGACGGAGGACGCGGGCTATATCGCACACGCGCTGGGCGTGGTGGCGCGGGCCAAGGGGATGGCGCAGATCGCAAAAGATACGGGGCTCTCGCGTGAGCAGCTTTATCGCTCGTTCAGCGAAAACGGCAACCCGACGCTAAAGACCACGCTCGCGGTGATGAAGGTACTCGGCATCGTACTGACGGCAAAGGCTCACGCATAAGCGCGTATGGGAATAGTACTCCGCATTCCCTTCGAATTGAGTATAGTGTCCCCCGGAATTCCAATAGGGCGCCAATCCGGAGCACCTTTCTTGATGCCAAGCAAGAATTGGCGATGCGCTTGCGGTATCCCTTTTTGAGCCGCTGTTTTCCCTCACCATCCGGAGGGGCCGCGAGAAGACGCAACTTCTCGAAATGGAGGATTGGAAGATACGCAAGGTCTAGCCGTGTATGTCGAAGACCCAGCGGTAGTTTTATATTGATGAGAAGGGTTTTAAGCCTTTTGGCATCCGTTGCCGCGCCACAGAATTGAGAAAGGAGATTGCATGATATCCCGCAACACTAAAGCGCCAATTCCTTGTCCAAGGTGCAATTCTCCTCTGCGCAATGTCAAATCTCAAGCCCATTTGACGGTGGTTGATGCGAAGAGTGGCCATGTGGCGGGTGAACAACGTGAATTTTATGGCGTTTGCGATCACTGTGGGCCGCGAAGAGCCAGTCATCCGCATATGGGCCGTCACGCCACCTTAGTGGAAAGCCACGTGAAGAAAGAGTTTAAGGGGAAACGCCAAATCTTGAAGGAGCGTTTGTCTGAGACAGACTACTCCCGTTTCAATGAAGCGTTTCATGGCCGCCTTTACCCCGATAGTGATGACTGGAAGCTATGGCGGGATGCATTGCAGACGTATGCTTCAGTGAACAAACACATGAATGAGGTGACAGGAGCTCCTGTCATCATGTCTATCTACAATTCCTGCACGCTTGGGCGGCGCGTCAATTCAAGGCCACACCCACCGGCGCTGCATCCGCCAATTCGTCGGCGGCAGCCGTGAATTCCTGACCGTTGATGGTCAATCCGGTCTTGGAGGCGCCGACTTTCACTTGGGCGCCCTCGCCGATCTTGCCTTCCAGGATCATCTGAGCCAACGGATCCTGCAAGCGGCGCTGGATCACCCGCTTTAAGGGGCGCGCGCCATAGACCGGATCGTAGCCGGCATTGCCCAGCCAGGCCCTCGCCTTGTCGTCCAGGTTGATGGCGATCTTGCGATCCGCCAGGAGCCTGTCGAACCGGCCGATCTGGATGTCGACGATTTTGTCCATATCGGCGCGGGTGAGGCGGTGGAACAGGATGATCTCATCCAGCCGGTTGAGGAATTCGGGACGGAAATGCCCCCGCACCGCCTGCATGACCTGGGCGCGATTGCGGGCCTCGTCACCACCTTCCACCGACAGGAATTCGGTTCCCAGATTGGAAGTGAGGATGATCACGGTGTTGCGGAAATCCACGGTGCGGCTCTGGCCGTCGGTCAGGCGGCCATCGTCCAACACCTGCAGCAACACATTAAAGACATCGGCATGGGCCTTTTCGACTTCGTCGAACAGGATCACCTGATAGGGACGCCGCCGCACCGCTTCGGTGAGCACGCCGCCTTCCTCATAGCCGACATAGCCAGGCGGGGCGCCGATCAGCCGCGCCACCGCATGCTTTTCCATGAATTCGCTCATGTCGATCCGCACCATGGCGGTGTCGTCGTCGAACAGAAAGGCGGCCAGCGCCTTGGTGAGTTCGGTCTTGCCGACACCGGTGGGACCCAGAAATAGAAAGCTGCCGATCGGACGATTGGGGTCCTGCAAGCCGGCGCGGGCGCGGCGCACCGCATTGGCGATGGCGCGCACCGCCGGGTCCTGGCCGACCACGCGCTTTTCCAAATCCGCTTCCATGTGCAGCAGTTTTTCGCGCTCGCCTTCCAGCATCTTGTCGACCGGAATGCCGGTCCAGCGCGACACGATCTGGGCGATATTCTCGGCGCTGACCGCTTCGGTGGCCAAGGCGTCATCTTTGCGCTCTTCGATCGTCTTGAGCTTGCGCTCCAGATCCGGGATCGTGCCATAGGTCAATTCCCCGGCGCGGGCGAAATCGCCCTTGCGCTGGGCCACTTCCA
Source organism: Rhizomicrobium sp. (assembly GCA_035251935.1). Classification (GTDB taxonomy): domain Bacteria; phylum Pseudomonadota; class Alphaproteobacteria; order Micropepsales; family Micropepsaceae; genus Rhizomicrobium. The sequence goes on from DATFDR010000031.1 coordinate 26,431, forward strand.
CTTCGCTGCGGGCGGTGTCCAGTTTTTCCTTGAGCGATTGCACATCGGCGACGGATTTTTTTTCTTCCAGCCATTTGGCACCGAGCGCGGCGGATTGCTCCTCCAACTCGCCCAATTCCTTTTCCAAAGCTATCAAGCGGTCCCGGGAGGCCTTGTCGGTTTCTTTCTTCAGAGCCTCGCGCTCGATCTTAAGTTGGATGATACGCCGGTCCAGCTCGTCCAGTTTTTCCGGCTTGGAATCGATCTGCATGCGCAGCCGCGAGCCCGCCTCGTCCATCAGATCGATGGCCTTGTCGGGCAAAAAACGGTCGGTGATATAGCGATGCGAAAGAGTCGCCGCCGCCACAATGGCGGAGTCGGTGATACGCACGCCGTGATGGAGCTCGTATTTCTCCTTCAACCCGCGCAGGATGGAAATCGTGTCTTCCACCGTGGGTTCATTGACGAACACGGCCTGGAAACGCCGCGCCAGGGCCGCGTCCTTTTCCACATATTTGCGGTATTCGTCCAAGGTGGTGGCGCCCACGCAGTGCAGTTCGCCGCGCGCCAGGGCCGGCTTGATCAAGTTCGAAGCATCCATCGCGCCATCGGCTTTGCCGGCGCCCACCAGCGTGTGCATCTCGTCGATGAACAGGATGATCTCGCCGTTTGCCCCGGTGACCTCGTTCAGCACCGCTTTCAGCCGCTCTTCGAAGTCACCCCGAAACTTGGCGCCCGCAATGAGTGCGCCCATGTCCAGGGCCATCAATTTGCGGTCGCGCAGACTTTCGGGCACATCGCCATTGACGATGCGCAACGCCAGGCCTTCGGCGATGGCGGTCTTGCCCACGCCCGGCTCGCCGATCAACACCGGATTGTTCTTGGTGCGGCGGGAAAGCACCTGAATGGTACGGCGGATCTCTTCGTCACGGCCGATCACCGGATCGAGCTTGCCGCTGCGGGCAATCTCGGTCAGGTCCCGGGCATATTTCTTCAGCGCGTCATAAGCGTTTTCGGCCGTGGCGCTATCGGCGGTGCGGCCCTTGCGCAATCCTGCGATAGCCTCGTTCAGGCCTTGCGCGGTAACCCCCGCCTCCTTCAAAATCTTGGCCGCGTCGGTGCCGGCGGCGAGCACCAAGGCCAGCAGCAGATACTCGGCGGTGACGAAACTGTCGCCCGCCTTCTTGGCGGCCTGTTCGGCATTGTCCAACAGGCGCGCGGTTTCCTGCGCCAGATAGACCTGGCCGGAGCCGCCTTGCACCTTGGGCAATTTTTTGAGAACGGTTTGCGTGGCGGCACGCGCCTGGGCGTCGCGGCCGCCCGCGGCGGCGATCAGACGCGCCGCCAGGCCTTCCTCGTCATCGAGCAAAACCTTCAGCAGATGTTCGGGGGCAAATTGCTGGTTGCCCTCACGCAGGGCCAGAGATTGGGCGGACTGAATGAAGCCCCGCGCCCGCTCGGTGAATTTCTCGATATCCATGCTCTCTCCCGGTCAGCCCCATTTCACGGCAGCAAACCATAATACGGTCCTTTGCAAGGCACCGTTCCAGGCAGATATGGGAGCGCGGAACCGGGGCTGCAAGGCCCCATTTAGCTCAAGCGGTTAACGCCGGTCCTTGATGTGGCTCAAGACGCTTCGGCTTCTTCATTCTCGTCCTCGCCCCGGTTCTCGGTCAGGGAAAAGGAAGGGGCGCTACGGCTTCGCCTCGCCTGCCCGGTACTCCCGTGCGGCGGCGCATCAGGCTAGAAGCATTGGGTCCGCACGACATTGCCGATAACGACGGTCCGGCATTGAGTCGGGAAAGCTGGCGGCGGCGGCGGCACATAGGCTGGCGGAGGCGGGTTCGCTTGCTGCATCGATTGGCCGAGATTGCCCATGCCGGCGGCGAAGGCTGCGTTTCGCTGTTCCTGCTCGGCGGCCAGAGCGGTCCTGGCGCGCTGATATTCCTCATGCAGCCTTACGTCTATTTCCGACAGGCGTTTATTGACGGTACCATACGAGACGTTGCCCACCAGAAGATCGGCAAGGATTGCGGTCTCAGCCCTCACGGCGGCATAGGCGATCGGATAGACCTCCGGGGCCCGGCTTCTCATCACCGATAGTTGACGGTCGTCGCAGCGCTGATAGGCCTCAATATAGGCTGTAAGTGCCTCTTTTTCGCTCGGAGAAGGCACATCGGTGATGGCCATTTTCGCGGCGGTTATTTCGGTCGCTTTTCCTGGCCAAGCCAGTTTGTTCGCGATCGGCGTACCGGCGAACGGACTATACTGGGCATCGCAATACTCTTTTGCCGACTTAACGTCAGCGGCAACCTCCGGCCGCATCCCGTTATCGTCCGCGCACCCAGCCAGGCTTACTGCCAAGCCGCAAACCCATAGCCACCGCACAGCAAGCCCCCCGCTTCCAGTCCAACCAGAAGTTAGACTTCCATGCACGGAAAATCCACGGCAATTCGGGTACTAGTTAAGACGCTTCCGCTTCTTCGCCCTCCTCCTCGCCCTGGTTCTCGGTCAGGGAGAAGGAAGGCGCGCTGCCGCCATTCTGCTGCGGCTGAGACGGCCCGCCCAGTTGCGGCTGGGGCTGGCCGTGCTGCGCCACGCCTTGCGGATTCTGGGCGGCCTGCTGCGCTTGATACTGGGCCTGCTGGGCGGCGGCGGCGGCCATGATGCGGTAATAATGTTCCGCATGCTGAAGGTAATTTTCGGCCATGATACGGTCGCCGCCGGAATTGGCGTCGCGCGCCAGCTGCAGATATTTCTCATACACATGGCTGGCGGAGCCGCGAATTTTCACTTCCGGCCCTGAGGAGTCATAGGTGCGGTTGGGATTGAAGCCGCCGCCATTGTTGTTGCCGCCGCCACCGCCGCCACTGCCACCATGTTGCGGCCTGCGGCCGCCTCTACGAGAGCGTTTCACTATGGTCCTTCCTTGGCCGCCGGAAATGAGCGCAACAGGCGCACATTCCAAACCCAGCCGAATATGGTTCGCTTTGAGTCCCCTGCCCGGCCGCATCTTTTTTGCGCTACCGGCCCAGCCTGCGGATCTCGCTTCTCGCGGCCCGCAACAAGGATCATCCCCGATCCCTATGACGCTGAACCTAGCCTAACCCCCGTATTTTTCCAAGGAAATCCTCAAGCTTTCCGAAGAACCAGGCAGCGGGGCACCCCGGCTAGATCGGCGGCAATCCGAAGGATTTCAAGGCCCGGGAACAGGGGTTCCATGGCATTTGCCTGGCCAGCACCGATTTCCAGCAGGGCGTGACCGCCCGGCGCCAGAATACGCGGCAGAACCAGGCCAAGGCCCCGATAGGCGTTTAGGCCATCCGGCCCGCCATCCAAAGCGGCGCGTGGCTCAAATTGGGCCACATCCGCATCGAGTGATTCGATGGTCCGGGAGGGGATATAAGGCGGATTGGAAAACACCAAATCGAAGGGCCCTTCGGCCTGGTTCCAATCGGCCAGCCGGATTTGGGCGCGCGCACCGATCAGCCGGGCGGCATTGGCGGCGGCATAAGAAAACGCTTGGGGCGAGGATTCAAAACCAATACCGCGCGCCTGGGGAAATTCGGTCAGGGCGGCGATCAGGATCGCGCCACTGCCCGTGCCCAGATCGGCGATGCGCAACGCGGCATCGCGCTGCGGCGCCACCCGCAAGGCTTCTTCGATCAGGGTTTCGGTATCGGGCCGCGGCACCAGCACGCCGGGACCCACATCCAGATCCAGACTCCAGAACTCCTTGCGGCCGGTGATATAGGCGAAGGGCTCGCGGCGCGCGCGCCGCACCACCAGGGCGCCGAACGTGGCGGCCTGATCCGGGCTGGGTGTTGCGGCCAGCGCCGCATCGCGGCTGACCCCCAAGGCATGCGCCAAAAGCAGCCGTGCCTCCCCGCGCGGATTATCGATGCCCGCTTTCGCCAAAAGCCGCGCCGCATCTTCGAGATTCACGAGTCCGAAGCTTCGAATTCGGCCAGCCGGTCGGCCTGATCCTGGGCCACCAGCGCGTCCACGATCTCGCCCAGCTCGTCGCCGGACACAATCCGCGACAGATTGTAGAGCGTCAGGTTGATGCGGTGATCGGTGACGCGCCCTTGCGGAAAATTATAGGTGCGGATGCGCTCGCTGCGGTCGCCCGAGCCCACCAGGCTCTTGCGTTCGCAAGCGCGCATCGCATCCATACGCTTGCGTTCGGCGTCGTAAATCTTGGCCTTCAGCAGGGTCATGGCCTTGGCCTTGTTCTTGTGCTGGGATTTTTCCTCCTGCATCGCAACCACCGTATTGGTGGGAAGATGGGTGATACGCACCGCGCTGTCGGTCTTGTTGACATGCTGGCCGCCGGCGCCCTGGGCACGGTAGGTGTCGATGCGCAAATCCTTGTCGTGGATCACAATGTCCACATCCTCGACCTCCGGCAGCACGGCCACCGTCGCCGCACTGGTATGGATGCGCCCTTGCGTCTCGGTGGCGGGCACGCGCTGCACCCGATGTACGCCGCTTTCGAATTTCAGCTTGGCGTAAACTCCGCGCCCTTCCACTTCCAAGGTGGCGTCCTTGAAGCCGCCCAGATCGCTTTCCGACAGAGACAGGATTTCGGTCTTCCAGCCTTGCAGCGCGCAATAGCGCTGATACATGCCCAGCAAATCGCCGGCGAAAAGCGCGGCCTCGTCGCCGCCGGTTCCGGCGCGGATTTCCACAATGGCCGAGGAGGCATCCGCCGCATCGCGCGGCAGAAGCTGGATTTTCAGATCGCGGTCGAGTGTGGCGAGTTGGGTACGCAGGTCGGCGCGTTCCTGTTCGGCCATGCCGCGCATCTCCGAATCCGTGGCGGGATCGGCGATCAGCGTCTCGGTTTCCGCAAGCTGGGTCTGGACGCTGCGATAGGCGCGCGCGGTTTCGATCACCGGCCCCAGTTCGGCATGCTCGCGGCTGAGTTTGACGAAGGCGGCGCCTGACGCGCCGCTCGCCATTTCGCTTTCGATGGCGGAAAAACGGTCGAGCAACCGCTCGAGTTTGGCGGGGGGTATCAAGGCGCCTTATCCAGCAAACGGATACGGATCAGTTGCATGACAAAATCCTGGTCAAAAGTCGCCCCTTCCGGAGAACGGTACTGCTCTGTATCGCGATTGACCCAAGCTTCGACTATCCGGGCGCCGCTTTCGATTGTCTCAAAGCGTATCTGATATATGCAGCATCCAGTCCAGCTTCGGCAAAAATAGAGCCAGGGTTCTTCAAAGCCGATATTCCATTTATCATCCATGCCTTGGGAAATATGGCCAGCTTTGATCTGGGTAAATTGCCTGGCCGAGAATTGCGCATTTAAATCCAGACAGGCGCGCCTTTCAGGCATGAGTTGGCGCGTGAAACTTTTCCTCCCTGTCTCTGGCAATGCAATCTCCCAAACAAAAAGGCAGCCGCGAATGTTCACGACTGCCCACGTCCATGTGCGTCGCTACTGCGCGGCTTCGAGGGGGACGGCTCCGCCGTTGCGCTGGGCTTCGATCTCGGCGGCCTTTTTCTCGCAAAGCTCCACAATGTGCTCGACCAGATCGGTATTTTCCAGCCGGTAGGACGGGGTGCCGTTGAGATAGATCTGGCCATGGCCCTTGCCGGCGCCGCCGCCGGTAAAGCCCAGGTCGGTCTCGCGCGCCTCGCCGGGTCCGTTGACCACGCAGCCGATGATAGAAAGCGACATGGGGGTGGAGATGTGCTTCAGCCGGTCTTCCAGCATCTTGACGGTATCAATGACGTTGAAGCCTTGGCGCGCGCAGGAGGGGCAGGAAATGATGTTGACGCCGCGATGGCGCAGATTCAGCGACTTGAGAATGTCGAAACCGACTCGCACCTCTTCCACCGGATCGGCGGACAGCGAGACGCGAATGGTATCCCCGATGCCGCTCCACAGCAGCATGCCCATGCCGATGGAAGATTTGACGGTGCCCGAGATCATGCCGCCGGCCTCGGTGATGCCGACATGCAGCGGGCAATCGATCGCCTCGCTTAGCGCTTGATAGGCGGCCACCGCCAGGAAGGGGTCGGAGGCCTTTACCGAAATCTTGTATTCGCGGAAATCCAGGTCATCCAGAATTTTGGCGTGGTTGAGCGCCGATTCCACCATCGCTTCCGGACAGGGCTCGCCGTATTTTTCCAAAAGATCGGATTCCAGCGATCCGGCATTGACGCCGATGCGCATGGAGCAGCCATGATCCTTGGCCGCCTGCACAACCTCGCGCACGCGCGCGGGCGAGCCGATATTGCCCGGATTGATGCGCAGGCAAGCAGCTCCGTTCACCGCCGCCTCGATGGCGCGCTTATAGTGGAAATGGATGTCGGCCACGACTGGAATGGCGGCGGCCTTGGTGATCGCCTTCATCGCCTTGGTGGCGTCTTCGTCCGGGCAGGACACGCGCACGATGTCGGCGCCGGCTTCCTCGATGCCGCGGATCTGATCGATGGTGGCGCGCGCATCGCCGGTAATGGTGTTGGTCATGGTCTGCACCGTGATCGGCGAATCCCCGCCGACCGGCACCTTGCCGACCATGATCTGGCGCGATTTGCGCCGGTGAATGTCGCGATAGGCGCGGATACTCATTCTTCTTCGTCGTCCTTTAGCGGTTGTTGGTATGATCCGCCAAAGCTTGCGGATCAAGGGAAAGGCTGGGCACGCCTTCTTGCGGCGCGCCGGCCCGGCCCAGGGTTTTTCCATCCAGACGGATTTCCACCGCGCCCGCATTGTCGGTCGCCAAGGTGGCGCCCCCGCTGTTGGGCACTTGATAGCTGTCGCCGGCCTTGAGATCGCGATTGAGCAAAAGCTGGCCATCGCCGCCCCGCACCACCAGATGGGCATCGTTGCGCAGGCGCAAAATCACGCGCGGATTGCGATTCATCAAACCATAAGTCCGCCCCGTATTGGCGATGTCCGGAACCGCGGCTTGCGGCGCACCTTGCGGTGCAGCCACCGGCGAAGCGGTGGAAAGCGGCGTGATCTGCGTGGCGGGCGTTTTGGCGCCGGCAGCCGGCGGCGGCGTGGCGGACGCCAGTTGTTCGGCCTCCTTGGTGACGGGCGGCACCGTATCGGCGGCGGGGGACGGCGTGGCGGTTAGCGGCGGCGCCACCACCGGCGCCGGCGCGGGCCGCGCGGCCTGCTGGGGCGGATGGAGAACCGGCGGCGGCGGCACAGGCTGGCTGGAATCGCTGCTGGAGGACAGAAGATGCCAGCCGCCCCAGATCAACAACACCGCCACCACACCCGCGACCATGCGCCAGCCATAGGTCAGGCGGCGGTCATCCTGGTGAATGGCGGCGGGCTCGCGTGCCTGTTCCTCGACGCGTCCGGAAATTTCGCGCTTGAAACGTTCGACAAATTGGGCCGCGTCCAGGCCCAAATGGCGCGCATAAGAGCGCACAAAGCCGATCGCATAGGTTGTGCCCGGCAGATCTTCCAGCCGGTCGTTTTCCAAGGCTTCCAGATGATCCTTGCGAATCTTGAGCGCCCGCGAGACTTGCGCGATTTCGTCTCCACGCCGCAGCCGCGCCGCCCGCAGTTCATACCCCACGGTTTCCAGCGGATTTTCGCTATCGCCGGAAATTTCGCGCAAATGGATGCGGCGGCGGGCGGCGCCGTCCTTGTTCCCGTCATCCCCCAAGGGTATTTGCGTCGGCTTGGTCATTGGATAGCCAGTGCCACGTCAGACCCTAATCCCCAGCAGACGGGCAAAGCGCGGCTAAACATTTGTGGTTACTATCATATCCGATCAGGGGCATGGCGGACAACCGCTGCACCGCAAAAAGTCGGTTCCATCGGCATTAAGGCCGAAAAAGCCCTATTTCAGGACAATTCCCCGTTCCGCCGCAAAGGCCGAAAGCCGGGTTCTTAGGGAATGGTCGGTGCGGCCGCACAGCCGGTCCACGAAAGCCGCCACCTCACCCAGATGCAGGCTGCGAATCATCATCTTGATGGGACCGATCTGACCGGGCTGCATGGACAGGGTGCGGATGCCCAAGCCCAACAACGCCATCGCGTCCAGGGGGCGCCCCGCCATCTCGCCGCACAGGGACAGATCGCCGGAATTTTCCGCCGCGCTGTTCACGATCAGCCGGATCAGAGTCAGGGACGCGGGATTGAGATTGTCATAGCGCTTGGAGACGCGCGGATTGGTGCGGTCCACGGCAAAAACCAGCGACAGAAGATCGTTGGAGCCGATAGAGACAAAATCGGCCGAGCGCATCAGCTGCGGCAGCATGAAGGCCAGCGCCGGGACTTCCAGCATGGCGCCGACCTGCACCTGGGTGGGGCGCACCAGATTGAGCAGCCGGGCGCGTTCCAGCTCGCGGTCCACCAACGCGCGGCCGCGGTTGAACTCATCCACGTCCGACACCATGGGCAAGAGAATGCGCAAGGTGCGCCCCGCACTGGCGTTCAGCATGGCGCGCACCTGGTAGCGCAGCAGCGCCGGGCGGTCCAAGGCGATGCGGATGGCGCGCCAGCCCAAAGCGGGATTTTCCTCCCGCTCCCAACGGGCATAGGGCAGCACCTTGTCGCCGCCCAGGTCCAAGGTGCGAAACACCACCGGCTTATCGCCGGCGGCATCCAATATCTTTTTGTAGAAGGCCGATTGATCGGAAAGACGCGGCATGGTCTCGCCGATCATGAATTGCAGTTCGGTACGGAACAGCCCAACGCCGTCGGCGCCCGACTGCATCAATTGCGGCATGTCGAATTCCAAACCCGCATTCATCATCAGCTTGATCGCCACCCCATCGCGGGTGACGGCGGGAAGATCGCGCACCGCGGCGAAGCGGGCCTGGGCCTGCACCCGCAATTCGCGCTTGTCCTCAAAGGCTTTCACGATTTCGCCGGCGGGGCGCAAATGCACCTCGCCCATCTCGCCATCCACCGCGATCCCGTCTCCGGCGCGGGCATTATCGGCGACGCCCTCCAGCGAAGCCACCATCGGCAGGCCCATGGAACGGGCCACGATGGCGACATGGCTGGTGGCGGCGGCTTCTTCCAGCACCAGCGCGACCAGTTTTTCGCGGCCATAGTCCAGCAGTTCCGCCGGACCCATGCCGCGCGCCACCAACACCGCATTCTGCGGCAGGCTGCGGTCGCTGACCTCTTCGCCGGTCAAATGGCGCAGCAACCGCCGCGCCAGATCGTCAAAATCATGCGCCCGCTCGCGCAGGATCGGGTCGCCCATGCGCTGTACGCGCAGGCGCGTTTCGTCCTGCACGCGCTCCACCGCGGCTTCGGCCGTCAGACCGGTGCGGACCGCATCGCGCATGCGTTGGCGCCAGCCCTGGTCATAGGCGAACAAGCGGTAGGCCTCGATTACCTCGCGCCCTTCCCCCGTCAGGTCCAGTTCGCTGGAGGACAGCATCTCGTCCACGGATTCGCGCAAACCGGCGATGGCCTCTTCCAGACGCTTAAGTTCGGCTACCGGATTGTCGGCGATCATGCGCTCCACGCGCACGCGCGGTTCGTGCAACACCACCCGGCCCACCGCCACGCCTTCCGACAATCCGTCGCCGATGAATTTGCGCGGCCGGTCAATGCGCAGTTCCGGCTCGTCCAGTTCCGCCACATTGAAGAAGCCGCCTTGCGCCACCACCTCGGCCAGCACCATCGCCACGGTTTGCAGCGCCTCGACTTCTTCCTCGGCATAGATGCGCTCGGCCTTGTTCTGGACGGTGAGCACGCCGAACACCTGGCCGCCGCGCACAATGGGCACGCCCAGGAAAGACTTGAACGGGTCTTCGCCGGTTTCCGGACGATAGGAGAAATGCGGATCGGCGGGCGCGTCGGACAGGTTCACCGCTTCCGCGGTTTCGCTGACCAGACCGACCAGGCCCTCACCTTCCTTCAGCCTGGTCTTGTGGACGGCATCGGGGCGCAAGCCCTCGGTGGCGAACAGTTCCAGCACTTTGCCGGCGCGGCGCAGATAGATCGAACAGACCTCCGCCACCATATTGGAAGCGATGACGGTGACCAGCTTGTCCAGCCGCATCTGGGCGGATGTCTGCTCCGCCATGATCTCGCGCAGGCGGCGAAGAAGAAGGCGCGGACCGCCACCAGGGGACATCAGCTCAAATCCCTATTCCAGTATGTCATGGCCCGCCACCCCGGTCCGCGCGAAGCGCGGCCGGAGTGTAAACTCCATGCGGGCCACCCAGTTGGGCATAGGGCAACATAGCGAAGAAAGGAACGCCGCCAAACTGGCGAATGCTGAGCCAGTGTCACCTAGGTGGCCTGCATTCGCGGGCCATGACACTGAGCGAATGTCAGGCCGCATCCAGCTCATAGGCGGAATGCAGCGCCCGCACCGCCAACTCCACATATTCCTCGGCGATCAAGACGCTGACCTTGATCTCGGAGGTCGAGATCACCTGGATGTTGATCCCCTTATCGGACAGGGTGCGGAACATCATCTGGGCCACGCCGGGATGCGCGCGCATGCCGATGCCGATGATCGAGACCTTGGCGACATCTGCGGTATGGGTCACGTCGCGATAGCCGATATCCGCCGCATGGGTTTGGATCGCCGCCAGGGCGCGGTTGAGCTCGCCCCGGGTGCAGGTGAAGGTCAGATCGGTGGTCTTGCCGTCTTCCGACACATTCTGGACGATCATGTCCACATTGATTCCAGCATCCGCCAAAGGACCGAAAATGGCCGAAGCCACGCCGGGCTTGTCGGGCACCTTGTGCAGGGTGATCTTGGCTTCGTCGCGGCTATAGGCAATGCCGGTAACGGGTTTCTTTTCCACGATATCTTCCTCGTCGCAAAGCAGGGTGCCGCCCACATCGGGCGTGAAGGTTGAAAGCACGCGGGTCGGCACCCGGTGCAGCATGGCGATTTCCACCGAGCGGGTCTGCAAGACCTTGGCGCCCAGCGAAGCCATTTCCAGCATTTCTTCGTACGCGATCTTTTCCAGCCGCCGCGCCTTGGGAACGATACGCGGGTCGGTGGTATAAACCCCGTCAACATCGGTATAGATGTCGCAGCGTGCCGCGCCGATGCCGGCCGCCACCGCCACCGCCGAAGTGTCCGAGCCGCCGCGGCCCAAAGTGGAGATGCGCGTGCCTGGCGCCACGCCTTGAAATCCGGCCACCACCGCGACCTCGCCGCCTTCAATGGCCTTTTTCATGTCGGTGGCGGGCACGCCCTCGATGCGGGCCGAACCATGCACCGCGGAGGTGTTGATCGGCACTTGCCAGCCCAGCCAGGAGCGGGCCTTGATGCCCATGGCGTTCAAAGTGATGGCGAGCAGCCCGCAGGTGATCTGCTCCCCTGCGGCGACGACGACGTCGTATTCGCGTTGGTCTGGAACGCCGGGACGGCCATCCGGCTTGGCGGCGTTCGGCGGACTTGCCGCCTCATTGGTCCAGGCCACCAGCTTGTTGGTTTCTCCCGCCATGGCCGAGACCACCACCGCGACCTGATTGCCGCGCGCGATCTCGCGCTTCACCAAGCCTGCGACATGGCGGATGCGCTCAATGTCGGCCACCGAGGTGCCGCCGAACTTCATCGCAATCGTCGCCATTTGCCGGTTTGCCCCAATCTTCGCGGCGGCCTATGTAGACGGGGACGCATCCCGGCTCAACCCTCGAAAAGACATGGCGGATTCAGTCTTTCCAGCGCCCTCTCTGGACCCGGAAGAGGTCGCCAAATTCTCTGCGATTGCCGCGGAATGGTGGGATCCGGCGGGCAAATTCGCGCCCTTGCACAAATTCAACCCCGTGCGGCTGGGCTTTATCCGGGACGAGGCTTGCGCCCATTTCGGACGCGATCCCCGTGGCTTGCGGCCCTTTGACGGACTTTCTTTGCTGGATATTGGCTGTGGCGGGGGCCTTTTGTCCGAACCCATGGCCCGGCTGGGCTTTGCGGTGACCGGTGCCGACGCATCGGACCGCAATATCGGAACGGCCAAGGCCCATGCCGCCCAATCGAGCCTGGATATCGACTACCGCGCCGCCACCGCCGAAACCTTGGTGGCGGAAAACCGTGCCTATGACGTGGTCCTGAACATGGAGGTGGTGGAGCATGTCGCGGATGTATCCGCCTATCTGAAGGCCTGTACCGCGCTGGTGAAGCCCGGCGGACTGACCTTTGTCGCCACCCTGAACAAGACCCTCAAGAGCCTGGCCCTGGCCAAGATCGGGGCCGAATATGTGCTGAACTGGCTGCCGCGCGGCACCCATGACTGGAACCGTTTCATTCCGCCTGCGGAGCTTAAAGCGGTACTGGAAGATAGTGGTCTAATAGTTTTGAAAACACAGGGTGTTTCCTTCAATCCGCTAAGCTGGGACTGGTATCTTTCCTCCGATGTTGATGTGAATTACATGATGGTGGCAAGGCGGTAAAAAAAGATGGATCGTTCGTACGCTGTCGCTACGAACTCCCTCGCGGCTGGACGCCGCTCGCCGGGGATGACACGCCGCTAAGGCGGCGTGTCAATTGGCGCCTTCCAGATTCGGTGGCAGGGGCGCGACGTCCAGGCCCTCCTCCACCAGTTCCTTGGCTTCCTTATGAGTCGCCTCGCCATAGATGTGGCGGTTTGGCGTCTCGCCATAGTGAATCTTGCGCGCTTCCTCGGCAAAATTGGGACCGACATAGTCGGCATTCTCCTGCACATATTTGCGCAAGCCGGTCGCGAACTGGCGCATCTGCTTGGCCTCGGCTTTGGAGCGCACGCTCTTCTTGGTGCCGGCAACCGCAGGCGCCATGATGGCCTTTTCGATGCGGATGGAATTGCAGGACGGACAGCTCAGATGCCCGCTGCCCGACTGCTTGTCGAACGCGGCACTGTCACGAAACCAGCCATCGAACTCATGCCCCCGATGGCAACGAAGCGAATACGCAATCACCGAATACGCTCCTGACAGCCTGCCCCCAGGACTGTGTCGTAATTTGTATACAGAGGATGATGTGGGGGCTTGCGATTCGCAAGCGTTCCAACCTGTCGAGGTTAACGCCCTGTTTTACGGGCCCAGAAAGGCGCGTTCATGCCGCAGATTGGGAACTTTCTCTCGCGCGTGCAAAGAAAGCACGGGGTCGATCTGCGCCAAGATCACGCCCGGCTCCGTCCCTGCCTCCGCCAGGATTTCACCCCAAGGCGACACGATCAGGCTGTGGCCATAGGTTTTGCGGCCATTGACGTGCGTACCCCCTTGTGCCGGTGCAATCACAAAGGCGCCATTCTCGATGGCGCGCGCCCGCAGCAACACATGCCAATGCGCCTCGCCGGTGGGCACGGTAAAGGCGGCCGGTATGGTAAACAGGAAGGCGCCTTTCTGCGCCAGCTTGCGATAGAGATGCGGAAAGCGCACGTCATAGCAAATGCTGAGGCCGATCGCGCCTAGTGCGGTATCGGCGACGACGGCCTCCTCGCCGCCGGCCACGGTGTTGGACTCCCGATAGCTTTCGCCGGATTCCAGCGCCACGTCGAACAGATGGATCTTGCTGTAACGCGCGGCGACCGCGCCATCGGGCGCGAATAGATAACTGCGATTTGCGGTTTTGCTGTCGCTGACCTTGATCGCCAGGCTGCCGATCAGCAGCCAAATGCTCAATTCCTTGGCCAGCGCCGAAAAGACCGGCAGCGCCGGATCGTGCGCCTCATCAAAAGACTGCGCCAGTTTGGCGCCGCCATCCGGCGCCATCAGCGTGGTGTTTTCAGGCGTGGCGATAAAATTGGCACCCTGGGCGGCCGCTTCGCGCACCAAAGAGACAGTGTGGCGGATATTTTCCGCCACATCGTCGCTGGAGCGCAGCTGAACGCAGGCCGCCCGGAACACCATCAAGAACTATTTTACGCGATCCTGGATCTTGGCGATACCGGCGCGGGTGCAGACTTCGTCCTTGTCGCCGCCCGGCGCGCCGGAAACCGAAAGCACCGCGACCGTATTGCCGCCGGCCATGATCGGAACCGCGCCCTGGCGGGCGGTGTCGATCATCGGGTTGGCCGCGATCTCGGCCTTGAGGGCGGCATCGGCATTGGCCTTGGCCGCGACTTCGCCGCTGGTCATGTGGTATTTCAGAACGGCCTGAATCTTGGTCATGGCGATGCGCTGGGTGATGGCGGCGGCGCCGTCATTGGAGATCACCACGATCGGCACCCCGGCGGAGTCGGCGATCATCGCGGTGGTTTTGAAGCCATTGCCCTCGCAGACGCGATTGGCTTCCACAGCCGCTTCCATGGCGAGCGCGGTGGGAATGCCGACGGCGCGCGCCGGACGCGGCATTTTCATTTCCGCAAGCGTCGGGGCGGGCGCGATCGTGGGCGCAGGATTCATCTGCGCCATAGCCGGCATGGCGATCAAAAGGGCGGCGGAGGCGAGCAACATCTTTTTCATGGCAGTCCTTCCCGGTTGGAGTTGATTGGGCGGCATAATCCGGGCGGCCGTCCATTTTGTCCAGTGCCGGAAACGGGTGCGGCTGGGAAAGTTTACGCCAGCAAGGGGTCCAGCCTGCCCTCTTTCTCCAAGGCATAGAGTTCGTCGCAACCGCCGACATAGGTTTCGCCGACGAAAATCTGCGGCACCGAGCGGGCGCCTCCGGTCTTGGCTTCCATCTCCTCGCGCGCACCGGCATCCATGAAGACATCCACTTCGTCCACCTGCGCGCCCTTTTTTTTCAGCAGCGACTTGGCCCGCACGCAGTAAGGACAAATGGGAGTGGTGTAGATGCGAACAGGCTTCATGACGATTCAGACTCAATTTTACGGCAATTATATAAGCACGTCCGGCGGCTTCACAACGCGCGCCAGGACCAGGACATCGACGCGCGCCGCGCCTGCCCGTTTCAAGGCCCGGGCGCAGGCTTCCGCGGTCGCCCCGGTGGTCAGCACATCGTCCAGCAACAGCACGCGCTTGCCCGCAACTGTGGCAGGTTTGGGAACCTTAAAGGCGCCCAGCACATTGCGGCGCCTGGCCTTGGCGCTGGCCATGACGCCTTGACTGGCCGTGGCGCGGGCGCGCACCAGGGCCGAAGGCGCATAAACAAGTTGCCTTTCGCGCGCCAAACGGCGCGCCAATTCGGCCGACTGATTGTAGCGGCGGCGCCACAGCCGGAAAGCATGCAACGGAACCGGAACCACCATATCGCTGCCGTCCAGAAGCGCCTGTCCGGTGCGCTTTAGCCAGTGGGCGAAACCGGGAACCAGATCCAGACGGTCGGCATGCTTGAGCGCCAGGATCGCGCCGCGGCTTTTTTCGTCATAGACGAAAATGGCGCGGGCACTATCGAAAGCGGGTGGCCGGGTCAGGCATGCGGCGCAAAGATTGTCGCCGTCCAGCGCCACGCCAAAAGGATGGCCGCAACAACCGCAGCAGGGACCGTCCAGAAAGACGATGCCGCTCCAACATTCAGCGCAAAAACCGGCCTGTGACACGGACGCGCGGCAACCGACGCAGAGCGGCGGAAACACCAAATCCAGAAGGCCTGTGGCGACATTGCGGGACATAAAAGCTAGTCTAGCGCCGATGCCGCAAACCCGCCCCCTCCTTTTTGATTTTTCCGCAAGCTTGCGCGCGCGCCAACGCGCCAAAAGGCTGGATGGCGAACGTTTCCTGGAGCAAGCGGCGCAGGACGGGTTGGCGGACCGGTTGGCGGCGGTGACCCGCAAATTCGAAGCTGGACTTTGGATCGGGGACTGTGTTCCGCCTCAGCTTGCGCCTTTTGCGCGAACCTGGGCCCTGGCCGATTTCGATGCCCAGGAAGTCTTGGCTGCGCAAGGAACGTTCGATCTGGCAGCCAGCCTGTTTTCGTTGCAAGCCATCAACGATCTGCCCGGCGCGCTGATCCAGATCCGGCGCATCCTGAGACCGGACGGACTTTTTGTCGGTGCCCTGCTGGGCGGCGATACATTGGCCGAGCTGCGTGAAGCGTTCGCGCAAGCCGAAATCGCCACCCGCGGCGGCGTCAGCCCCCGTGTGGCGCCGCTGACCGATGTGCGTGATTTGGGCACACTCTTACAACGTGCGGGTTTTGCACTGCCGGTAAGCGATGTGGAGCGGTTGACCGTGCGCTACCAGAATTTTTCCGCCCTGGTGCGGGATCTGCGCGCCCATGGCCTGACCAATGTAATGCGCCAACGCAGCAAACACCCCCTGCGCCGCGATACCCTGGCGGCGCTTTTGGCGCACTATACAGCCCAGAACAGCGAAGGGGGACGGTTGCTGGCGCGGTTTGAGACTTTATACCTGACCGGTTGGGCGCCCCATGAGGGCCAGCAACAGCCGCTCAAACCGGGCAGCGCCACAACGCGCTTGGCCGCGGCGCTGGGCACCGCCGAACACAGCCTGAAAGAGCGATAAAAAATCTCGAGCGCCGCATATCGCGGCGCGACCGTGAGCAGCGGTGCGCCGAAGGCGCATGGGCAGGTCCAGTGGACCTGCGAAAGCGGCGAACGCCGCGAGCTCGGGCGAGCGGCCGGCACCAATCACGGAAAAGGTATCGCAGCCCGGATTTTCGGGACGCAACCTGAACTGCGTCAGAGGGGGGAATAAACTAAGGCGCGGCCGCCATGGACGCATAGAAAGTGGAAGAAAGCGTGCTGCCCACTGTGGCCACGGTGGTGATCACCACCAGGGCTATCAGACCCGCGACCAGAGCATATTCGATGGCGGTCGCGCCGCTTCTGTCGGACGCCAGGTTCCTCACAAGATATCTCGCAGCATGGGAATAAGCGGCAAGTCGGCCGCGGGCATGGGATAGTCTTTCATGTCCTTGGGACGCACCCATTTCAGGGCTGCGTGATGGCGCGGTTGCGGCAGGCCGTCCCATCGGCGGCAAACGTAAAGCGGCATCAAAAGGTGAAATTCGCCATAGGTATGCGAAGCAAAGGTGAACGGCGCGAGACAGGCTTGCTTCACCGCGATGCCAAGTTCCTCGCTGAGCTCCCGGATCAACGCATCCTCCGGGGATTCGCCCACCTCGATCTTGCCGCCAGGAAATTCCCATAACCCCGCCATACTCTTGCCTTCGGGACGTTGCGCAATCAACACACGGCCGTCAGCATCCACCAATGCCACCGCAACAACAAGCATCAAGGGCTGCGGTGTGTTCATAGTCGTTTCTTGGAGCTAAGGTGACGTTAAGCGCAATGGTTAGCATGTTCTAAAATTTGTATGAAATTGTTCCTTGTTTTCGATGTGGGAGACGCAAATGACGACATATGGCACGGCAAAATGGCAGGGTGGCCTCAAAGACGGAAAAGGCATTATCACCACCCAAAGCGGGGCTTTGAACGCCTATCCTTACGGCTTTGCGGCGCGGTTCGAAGGCAAGCCCGGCACCAATCCGGAGGAATTGATCGGCGCGGCACATGCCGGTTGTTTCACCATGGCACTGTCGGCGATTCTGGGCGAAGCCGGTTTCACCGCCGAGGAGATGAACACCAAGGCCGAAATCACCTTGGTCAAGCAGGGCGACGGCTTCGCCATCACCAAGTCTCACCTCACCTTGCGGGCGAAAATTCCCGGGATCGACAATACCAAGTTCCAGGAACTGGCAGGCAATGCCGAGAAAGGTTGTCCGGTGTCCAAAGTGCTGAAATGCGAAATCACCCTGGACGCGGCATTGGCTTAGCCGACGCGGACGGTCGCTCTATCGGAAGTCGCCCCGCGCGGCGCGAAGAATTTTGTGGGTGAACATCGATTTGTTCGCGACGCATTTTAGGCTGCTATCCCGGCATCAGGGGCAGCCAAAATGACAAATCATCAGACTTGATCGAATGAAAACAATGTGCGGCACAACCCATAGTGCACATATGCTGCGGGAGACGATGATGGACAATCCCATTCACGCTTCTATGTTCGGCTGGCGCTCAGACTTCGCCAATCATTTTGCAGAAAGTATGGGAGGACAAAGGTGGGCTACCTCACACCTCAGATGTATGGAGCGGTCGCTGACAGCAATGGGACCACAGGAACCGACAATCTAGCCGCATTCAACGCTTGGCTAGCCGCCTGCCTGTCTTCAGGTAACTCCGGCTTCATCCCGGCGGGCTGGTATTACTGCTCGGGGCCCTTGAATCCTATAGTGACTACAACGTTTCAAGGTGGCTTTTCCATCAAAGGGGAATGGATCGCAACCACATATCAGCCGAACCAAAAAGACACGCGAATATTCTGGAACGCGACACACGGCGCGGTTTTCCTATCGTTTTCAGGTTCGACCTCAAGCGATTCCTACGATGCCGTCTTCTTGCAGGATTTCGTTATACAGGCCAGCAATACCACGCATGGCTTGGGAATCGGGATCAAGACCGTTGGGGTGCGACCGTATCTCTCGCGGATCGGGTCGATATTTCACACATATGGCGTAAACGCGGAAAATGCGGATCTCATGCGGACGGATGGCTGCTATATCGTCCGCAACAAAGCTGGTGGCATTCTGACGGAAGCGATATTCGAGTATCTTGATACCGCCAGCACGATAAACGACAACAATTCACAGGCCATCCCAGGGTCCTCCCCACCCTACACAGGGTTTAACCTGATAAACGTTCAGGGCTCCTATGCCCAAAGTAGTTTTGGGCACACGTTTATTCGCACAAATTTTAACGGCGGGCCGGGCGTTAGCTGGGACAGTGGCAATGAACTCTCCTTAATAGAGTGCGAACTCGAATCGAATGGCGACGGAACTGGGGCGGTTTATCCATGCAAGATTGGATACAATGGTCCCGTTACGAACCTGCGGATAATCAATTGTCACTTCCAGTCGCAACCGATATGGCTGGATAATGTCCTGGGCGGAAAGATTGAAGCCACTAGTCCGGTATATCGGACATCGAGAACCAGCAATGTGTTTGTCGAGGCGAGCTGCAATCCCGCTGTTGGCCCAACCACGTTTCCGTCCAACTACTCCATCACCAAGGGGATCACAGCCATTTCCCCCAATTTCCTGGTGGATGGAGGGTTGGTCCACGACCTCCCCTATGGCACTGGCGCGACGGAAGTCCCCGCTCCCGTTGTGACGCAAACCGGAACATTGGCAGTGACGACCAGCCTCTCGACGCCCCTCATCCCGGGGCGCCGCTTTCTTGTTGTAAGTTCTACCGGCGCTGCGACAGCGGGATGGGCCAATAATGCCGGCAGTTATGGTTTAAGCGCAGGAACCTACTTATTTGTCGATGTAATCTGCCGAAACGGTACGGGCGCCGCTTATCCGACATTGGAGCTAGGATTTGTCGATTCAGCCTCTGTCGCGAACTTTGTGACGATTGGCGCGCTGAATAGCGTCACTGGCTACCAGTTGGTCCTGCCCAATGGGTGGGTACAGTTCAGTATTCCAGTGCAGATTCCAGCTACGGGTGGTTTTGGCAACCTAAAAAGTCTCTTTTTCTTATTGGGTTTTTCGGGCACGGCGACTTGGGAAGTTGCTTATGCGGGGTTGGGGCTCAGTCCGCAGCCGCGAATGCCGGCAACAGCAAGTACTGACTATAATTTTGTTGTTTCCGCTTCTTCCTCATCGCCCAGAATTTTGGCAGGGGTCGCCGCCGCTGGATATTTGGCGCATGTGACCAATATGAAGTCTCTGGATGCGGTGGCGGCTATTGTCAGTGGCAATGATTATTCAATTCAAACGAGCGCCACATCGCCTCCTCCAGATAACATCGCGGTCAAGCTCACGCCAAAATGCACAAATGCGGTCAGTGTTCCGGGGGGCTAGTGTCTCATCTGTTTCGGTCTCGAAGTGGGCCAGCTTTTCTAAGCTCGCTGGCTCGCTAAGAAAAGCTAGGCCAAAGAACTACGCCTCATCCGCTACGAGCGGTATGATCCGTTGATGTCGATATAACCGTGGGTGAGATCGCAAGTCCAAACTCGCGACGCACCTTTGCCAAGGCCGAGATCGACCGCGATTTCCACGTCACGGCCTGACACGGCCTTGGTGGCAGCGGCTTCGTTGTATTTGGCCGCCCGCATACCTTTTTCCGCCACCACATGCCCGCCGAAGGAGATTTTCAGCCGGTCGCGGTCGGCGGCTTCGCCGCTCTTGCCCACCGCCATCACGATACGGCCCCAATTGGCGTCATTGCCGGCGATGGCGGTCTTGACCAGCGGTGAGTTGGCGATGGATAGCGCGATCCTCTTGGCCGCCGCATCGCTTTGCGCCCCCGACACGTCGATGCGGATCAGTTTTTGCGCGCCCTCCCCGTCCTTGACCACCTGCAAGGCCAGGTCCAGCAGCACCGCATCCAAGGCGCGGCGGAATTCAGTGAGCTTCTTGTCGCTCGCCTTGGCGATGGGTGTGTGCTTGCCGCCTTTGCCGGTGGCGAACAACAGCAGCGTGTCGCTGGTGGACGTGTCCGAATCCACGGTGATGGAATTAAAGGATGGTCCCACGCCCGCGCTCAGGCATTCCTGCAGCACCGATGCCGGCAAATTGGCGTCGGTGAAGACAAAGCTCAGCATGGTCGCCATGTCGGGCGCGATCATGCCCGAGCCCTTGGCGATACCGTTGATGGTGACTTTGACTCCGTCGATCATGGCAGTGGCAGTCGCGACCTTGGGGTAAGTATCGGTGGTCATGATGGCATCTGCGGCGGCGCGCCAGTTGCCAGCGGCACCCTGCGATGCCAGGCCCGCCAGCACCCGGGTGATCTTCTGCGTGGGCAGCGGCTCGCCGATCACCCCGGTGGAAGCCATGAAGACCTCCTGGGGACGGCAACCGGTTACGGCGGCCGCCTCGTCCGCGATCACGCGCACGCCGTCCTGCCCGGCTTTGCCGGTGAAGGCATTGGCATTGCCGCTATTGACCACCAGCACCCGCGCTTCGCCCTCCTTGAGGTTGTCGCGGCACCACAAGACCGGCGCCGAGGCTGTCTTGGAGGTGGTAAAGACCCCCGCCACCTGAGTGCCAGGGGCCAGCAGGGCCATCAGCACATCGGTCCGGTCTTTGTAGCGCACGCCCGCCGCTCCCGCGGCCAGCCGAACGCCCGCCAAAGGTGGCAGTTTTGCAAAGCTTTTGGGCGCCAGCGGCGAGATGCCGGGCGCTTTGGACGCCTTGGGACTTGGTTTCGCGCTTTTGGCCATGTTTCTCCCCGAATGGGTAAGGGATATTCTTAAAAACCCCCGGTTTGACAAGAGACTAGCGCGTTCTTATGTCTCCGGCGCGGCCGCCATGCGGATTTGGCAGCCCTTTTGGTCCTAGAAGCGGGCACCCCCCTTTTCCGGCCGGATATAGAGGATTTCATGCTGGGTTCGCTCGCCAGAACGCTTTTCGGTTCTGCCAATGACCGCAAGGTCAAGCCGCTCTGGAGCAGCGTTGCCAAGATCAACGCCCTGGAGCCTCGCTTCCAGGCCATGTCGGACGCCGAATTGGCCGCCATGACCCCCTCCTTCCGCGAACGGCTGGAAAAGGGCGAGAGCCTGGACGATCTGTTGCCGGAAGCCTTTGCGGTGGTGCGCGAGGCGGCCAAGCGCACCCTTGGGCAGCGGCATTTCGACGTGCAGCTGGTGGGCGGCATGGTGCTGCACAAGGGCAACATTGCCGAGATGAAAACCGGCGAAGGCAAGACCCTGGTCGCCACCCTGCCCACCTATCTCAACGCCCTGGCCGGTGAAGGCGTGCATGTGGTGACGGTCAACGACTATCTGGCCAAGCGCGACAGCGAATGGATGGGTCAGATCTACCGCTTCCTCGGCATGACGGTGGGCTGCATCGTTCATGGTCTGGATGACAATGAACGCAAGACCGCCTACGGCGCCGACATCACCTACGGCACCAACAACGAGTTCGGCTTCGACTATCTGCGCGACAATATGAAATATTCGCTGGATGCGATGGCGCAGCGCGGCCACGCCTATGCCATCGTCGACGAAGTCGACTCCATTCTGATCGATGAAGCTCGTACGCCGCTGATCATTTCCGGTCCCACCGAGGATCAAAGCGAGACCTACCGTCAGGTCGATGCGGTGATGAAGCATCTTGTGGCGCCGCATAAGGCCAAGACAGGTAAGAAGATCAAGGATAAGGACGGCAACCTGGTTGATGAGGAGGTCCAGGACAAAGGCGATTACGAACTGGACGAAAAGTCCCGACAGGTGTCACTGACCGAACAGGGCAACGAGCATATGGGCGAGCTGCTGAAAGCGGCCGGCCTTTTGCCCCAGGGCGATCTATACGATACCGAGAACATCACCATCGTCCATCACGTGAACCAGGCGCTGAAGGCGCACATGCTGTTCCACAAGGACAAGGACTATATCGTCAAGAACGGTCAGGTGATCATCATCGACGAATTCACCGGCCGCATGATGGAAGGCCGGCGCTATTCCGAAGGTCTGCATCAGGCCCTGGAAGCCAAGGAAGGCGTCCAGGTCCTGCCCGAGAATGTCACCCTGGCCTCGATCACCTTCCAGAATTACTTCCGCCTCTATGACAAGCTGGCCGGCATGACCGGCACCGCTTTGACCGAAGCCGCCGAATTCATGGACATCTATAAGCTGGACGTGCTGGAAATCCCCACCAATGTGCCGGTGGCGCGCAAGGATGCCGATGACGAAGTCTATCGCACCGAAGGCGAGAAGAACGACGCCATTATCAAGCTGATCACCGAATGCCGCGAGCGCGGCCAGCCGGTGCTGGTGGGCACCACCTCGATCGAGAAGTCCGAAGAACTGTCCGACCTGCTGAAGAAGCGCAAAATCCAGCACAATGTGCTGAACGCCCGCTATCACGAGCAGGAAGCCTTCATCGTGTCCCAGGCCGGCGTGCCGGGTGCCGTCACCATCGCCACCAACATGGCGGGGCGCGGCACCGACATTCAGCTGGGCGGCAACGCCGACATGCGCATCAAGGCGGAATTGGCGCAGGTCACCGACGAAGCGGAGCGCGCTGCCAAGATCGAGGCAATCCGCGCCGAGGTTGCCGCCAACAAGCAAAAGGCGTTGGCCGCCGGCGGCCTTTATATGATCGGTACCGAGCGCCACGAAAGCCGCCGCATCGACAATCAGCTGCGCGGCCGCTCGGGCCGCCAGGGCGATCCGGGCGCCTCCAAATTCTTCCTGTCGCTGCAGGACGATCTGATGCGCATTTTCGGCAGCGAGCGGATGGAAAAGATGCTGACCACGCTGGGACTGGAGCCGGGCGAAGCCATCACCCATCCCTGGGTGAACAGAGCGCTGGAAAAAGCCCAGCAAAAAGTCGAGGCGCGCAATTTCGAGATCCGCAAGAACATCTTGAAGTATGACGATGTGCTGAACGATCAGCGCCGGGTGATCTTCGAGCAGCGGCGCGAAATCATGTCGTCACAGGATGTCTCCGACCAGATCGCCGATTTCCGCGAAGAAGTCGTGGAAATGCTGGTGAGCCGCCACATTCCGGAAAAAGCCTATGCCGAGCAATGGGACGCGGTGGGCCTGCAAAACGAAGTTCACGGCATCTTCGGCGCCGATCTGCCGGTGGCGGATTGGACCAAAGAAGAAGGCATCGCCGACGAAGAGGTGCGTGAGCGCATTCTGAAGGCGGTGGAGACGCGCGCCGCCGCCCGCAGCGCCGAATACAGCCCCGATATCATGCGCTATGTCGAAAAAGCGATCCTGCTGCAGACGCTGGATCAGCATTGGCGCGAGCATATCGTGGATTTGGATCACTTGCGCCAATATGTGGGCTTGCGCGGCTATGGCCAGCGCGACCCGCTGAACGAATATAAGGGCGATGCTTTCGAGCTGTTCGAGAGCCTGCTGGCCAAGCTGCGCACCGAAGTGGTGCGCCAACTGATGCATGTGCAAATTCAGACCGCGCCGCCGCCCTTGGAACAGACCGCGCTGCCCGCCATGCAGGCCACCCACATCAACCCGCTGACCGGGGAAAATGAAGTGGAGCAGGCGGGGCTTTGGCCGGAAGACGCGCCCGTAGACCCCAACAATCCCCGGACCTGGGCTAAGGTTCAGCGCAATGCGCCCTGCCCGTGCGGCTCGGGCCGGAAATACAAACACTGTCACGGCGCTTTAAGTTAGTCGCCGCACGGTTTTTTTTGGGTCGCGCGGCCGACGGCTCCGCTATGCTCCGCCTGGCCGTCGCTCCTGCGGCTCAGGTCGAAAATACAAACACTGTCACGGGGCGCTGACATAGTTTTATTCGTCCGGTTGTACCGGCGGAGGCCTTCACGTGCTCACGGAACATCAATCGGGCGGCAAATTGGTCTGGGTGGACCTGTTCAACCCCACCAATGACGAAATCGCCAAGGCTTGCACCGACTACAAGCTCGACATCCCGCCGCGCGAGCAGTTGGAGGAAATCGAATTCTCCAGCCGCCTTCAGTATGAAGACGATGTTTTCACCATCTCGGTGCCGGTCACGCCCCACAGCAAAAATGGCGGCGACGATGTCACCACCCCCTTGGGATTTGTCCTGAGCAAGGACTTGCTGGTGACGGTGCGCTTCGCACAGCTTCATACTTTCGAGGCCATTACCAAGCGGGTCGAGCGGCGCAGCCGCAGCGCCGCCGACATCTTCCTGGTCATTGTCGAAGCGATGATCGACTATGGCGCCGACCGGCTGGAAGAGCTTCGCGCCGAAGCGCTAAAAATCTCCCAGCGCATCTTTCACAAGAACATGCAGGATCTGCAGCGGCGCAAGGTGGCCCGCGTCAACCGCATGCTGCGCGACACGCTGGCGGAGATCGGCGATATGGGCGAGCGGCTATCTTACATCCGCGACACGCTGTTGGTGCTGCAGCGCGCCATTCCCTTCATCGCCGACCAGGGGGAGGATTGGCTGGAAGCGTCCGTCAAGGCGCGGCTCAAGACGGCCGGCGCCGACGTCCAGTCGCTCAACGAGTATGAAATGCACCTGACCGACAAGATTCAGTTTCTGCTCGACGCCGCTCTGGGTTTTATCGTCACCGAGCAGAACGACTTGTTCAAGGTCCTGACCATCGCCTCGGTCGTGGGTGTCCCGCCGGTCCTGGTGGCGGGCATTTACGGCATGAATTTCCGCCACATGCCGGAACTTGGCTGGCCATATGGTTACCCGCTGGGCCTGATCCTGATCCTGGTTAGCGCCTTGCTGCCCCTAATATGGTTCAAGCGGAAGGGGTGGTGGGAATAGCCCCTGCGCGCGGAACGGCCGCGTTTGGGCGGTTTGCCGGTTGCGCGGCAAACTTGCAGATTTTGCGCCTTGGGCTAATCTCAGCGGCGGCGCGGCTTTTCCCCGCGCAAGGGCTAAATCCAAGCGAAGCGGGCATTCGGCTTCGATTGGAAAATTCTAAGGGGTGTTATCCATGCGCTTGAGCAAATCCGTTGCCATGACGGCTGCTTTGTCTTTGGCGAGCGTGCCGGTTGCGGCGCCGCCGAGTTTTGCGGCATCCATCGGCGAAAAGACTGCCGAGAAACAGGCTCAAATTCCCACCTGCGGTCACAAGATCGGCACCCTGGCGGTGCGCGAACCTGATCAGCGGTGGTGGGAAGGCCTGGGCCTGGAATCGCCGGAAGCGCTGCTCAAGCTGTTCGTCCGCCAGTCGGGCTGCTTTACCCTCTTGGACCGCGGCAAGGGCTTTGAAATGGCGCAGCAGGAACGCGCGCTCGCGGCCGGCGGCGCGTTGCAAGGCGGCTCCAATATCGGCGGCGGCCAAGTCAAGGCGGCGGACTATATCCTGGTCCCCGACATCGTTTCCAAGAACAACAATGCCAGCGGCAGCAATATCGGCGGCCTCTTGGGCGGCTTCATGGGCGGTTTCGCCGGCGCCATCGTCGCCAATATCAATATTTCCTCCAAGACCGCGGACGTGGTTTTGACCATCACCAATGTGCGCACCAGCGAACAGGAAGTGATCGCCCAAGGCCATGGCTCCAAGACCGATGTCGGCTTTGGCGGCGGTTTGGGCGGCTTCGGCGTCGGCGCTTTCGGCGCGGCTGGTGCGGGCACTTACCAAAGCACCGCCATCGGCCAGGTCGTGACGCTGGCCTATATCGACGCCTACACCAAGCTGGTGACCCAGATGGGCGGCTTGTCCACCAACGCCAAGGCCGACGCGCCGCAACGCACCGTGACCATGTCGCGTCCCGGCGTGATGCGCGCCAGCCCCAGCGAAAAGAGCAAGGTGGTGCGGGAGCTGGATCCCGGCATGATCCTCTATCCCACCGGCAACACCGACGGCGCCTGGCGCGAAGTCACCGATGAGGTGGACAATAAGGGTTGGGTGCCCAATGGCAGCCTGGCCATGGCGCGGTAATCGCCAACACATCGAAGCAAAAGGCCCGGATTGCTCCGGGCCTTTTTCATTTGATGACGGCCGCACCGTCAGACCAAAGCAGGCCCGTTGGCGCGGTGAACCGGCAATCGGCTCCGCACGGCCTTGGCTGCCGCGACCATGGACATGAGGGCCGGCTTCACTTCCGCCCATCCGCGCGTCTTAAGACCACAATCCGGATTGACCCATAGCTGCTCCGGCGTCAGCACCTTCAGGGCCTTTTCCAGCAGGTCTTCCATTTCCTGCTGGCTGGGCACACGCGGGCTGTGAATGTCATAGACGCCCGGGCCAATGTCGTTTGGATAAGAAAAATTTGCGAATGCGTCTAGCAACTCCATCGCCGAGCGGGAGGTCTCGATCGAAATCACATCGGCGTCCATCGCCGCCACGGCCGCGATGATGTCGTTGAACTCCGAATAGCACATATGGGTATGGATTTGGGTGGTGGCGCCAACCCCGCTGGCGGTCAGCCGGAACGCTTCCACGGCCCAGTCGAGATAGTGCTGCCATTCGGATTTTCGGATCGGCAGGCCCTCGCGCAAGGCCGCCTCGTCGATCTGGATGATCTTCACCCCCGCCTTTTCCAGGTCCACCACTTCATCGCGAATAGCCAGAGCGATCTGGCGGCAGGTCTGGCTGCGAGGCTGATCGTCGCGCACAAAGCTCCATTGCAGGATGGTCACCGGCCCGGTCAGCATGCCTTTCACCGGTTTGTCGGTATAACGCTGCGCCATCTGCGTCCAATGCAGCGTCATGGGCTTGGGTCTGCTGACATCGCCAAAGACAATCGGCGGCTTGACGCAGCGCGAACCGTAACTTTGGACCCATGCCCGCTCGGTGAAGGCAAAGCCCGATAGCTGCTCGCCGAAATACTCCACCATGTCGTTGCGCTCGAACTCGCCATGCACCGGCACGTCGATGCCGATCTCATCCTGCCAGCGCATGGCTTCGGCGGTTTTGTCTTCCAAGACCTTCTCGTAGGCCTCTTTGTCGATCTCGCCCTTCTTGAAGCGGGCGCGAACTTCCCTGAGTTCCTTGGTTTGCGGCAACGAGCCGATGCTGGTGGTCGGCAGCAACGGTAGTTTCAGCAAGGATTGCTGGAGAGAAATACGTTCCTTGAAGCTTGGAGCGCGTTCCGCCATCAGCGGTGTCACCGCCGCCAGCCGCGATTTCACCGCCGGATCGTGAATACGCGTCGATAGGGTGCGCGACCCTATCGCCTTGGCGTTTTCCAGGAAGTATTTGCTGTCGCGGGCGCCATTGGCCGCCTGTGTCAGGTTGCTGATCTCGTCCAGCTTCTGGACCGCGAAAGCGAGCCAGTTGCGAAGCTCGCCATCCATCTTGTCTTCCGTGTCGAGATCGACCGGCACATGCAGCAGCGAGCAACTCGGCCCGACCATCAGCGCGCCGCCGCGCAGCGTCTTGGCGCGTTCGATCAGCCGCTCGGCATCGGTGAGCGCGGTCTTCCAGATATTGCGCCCGTTCACCACCCCCAGCGAAAGCATCCGTCCGCCCGGCAGAGCCTCGCAAAGCTCCTCCAGCTGCTGCGGCGCGCGCACCAGATCGACATGGACGCCCGCCACCGGCTGGCTGGCCAGCACCGGCAGATTGTCCCCTACCGCGCCAAAGTAGGTCGCCAGAAGGATTTTGACCGGCGATGCCGCCAGGGCGGCATAGGCGGTCTTCAGCGCCGCCTGCGCGCCCGAATCCAGATCGGCGACCAGGCAGGGCTCGTCCAGTTGCACCCATTGCGCACCGGCTTGCGCCAAGGCCGCGAGGATCTGGGCATAGACAGGCAGCAATTTCGGCAACAGGGCCCAGCGGTCGGTGCCATCGCGCAGCTTGGCGATTTTGAGGAACGTCACCGGTCCGATCAGCACAGGCCGGGTGGCGACGCCGAAAAATTTGGCTTCCTTATATTCGTCCAGCGCCTTGCTGCTGGAGAGGGCGAAGACGGTGTCGGCGGCCAGTTCCGGTACGATGTAGTGATAGTTGGTGTCGAACCATTTGGTCATTTCCATCGCATGGGCAGTTTTTGTGCCGCGCGCCATACCGAAATAAAGGTCGAGGGGAATGTCGCCGCCCCGATGGCCGAAGCGTTCCGGGACCGCGCCTAGCATGGCGATGGTGTCCAGCACTTGGTCATACAGCGAGAAATCGTTCGAGGGGATGTGATCGATTCCGGCTTTCTGCTGCACGAACCAGTGTCGCGCGCGTAAGGACGACGCTGTTTTCAGCAGCGCATCGGCGCCGGTGGCGCCGCTCCAATAGGATTCGAGGGCAACTTTCAGTTCGCGGTGGCCGCCGACGCGCGGAAAGCCGAGATTGGTGGCAAGGATCGTCATCGAGATACACTCCGGGCATGGGTTGGCAAGGCGCTTGCCGCCCTTCCCAAGAGCCGGTCGAAGCGCGTGTCACCGCATTGACGAAGCGATTGCAGTCATTGCCCTTCAGGAACCCACCGTTCCCTCGGCCTAGCGTGACACCCGATAGCAGGTCTCCTGGCTCGCGGGTCGTTGCCTTGGGCTGTCTTCCCGAACCGGTGAAGGCTCAGTGACGGTGTATCGACCCTTGGCTCGCCGCTGACAGTTGCGGGGGCAGCTCCGGTATTGCACCGGATTCCCTATTAATCCCTCTCGGGAACTATCGGGGCGAATTTAGGTTTTGTGGGGGAGGCCGTCAATCGGGCTGCGGGGCCGCGGGTATCTGGGCCACCAGACCTTATGTTTTGCGAAGCTTCGTGCGGGACGTCACCCCCACCCGTCGCTTAAGCTCGGAGCGCGAAACCTTCGATTTGATCGTCGCACGACGCGTCTTTCGCTGCCGCTCAAGACCTAGCGACGGATCAAATCGAAGCCGCGCCGGCGCGCGTCTTACAGGTTTCGCCCCATGGCCAGGAACTTGGCGCGACGCTGGCGCAGCAATTCGTCCCCCGAAATGCCTTCCATTTCCTTGAGGCCTGCCGCGATCCTGTCGGCCACCGCTTGAATCGCTTCCAACGGGGCGCGGTGCGCGCCGCCCACAGGTTCGGGAATGATCGCATCGATCACCTTGAGTTGATGCAGGTCCTGGGCGGTAATCTTAAGCGCATGGGCTGCTTCCTGCGCCTTGTCGGCGCTGCGCCACAGGATCGAGGCGCAGCCTTCGGGCGAGATCACCGAATAGATGGAATGCTCCAGCATATAGACCCGGCTGGCCGCCGCGATGGCGATGGCCCCGCCCGACATGCCCTCGCCGATGATGGTGGCAATGAACGGCGCGCGGACCGACAGGCCCGCTTGAATGGAGCGCGCGATCGCCTCGGCCTGGCCGCGTTCTTCCGCCGAAACGCCGGGATAGGCGCCGGAGGTGTCGCAAAAACTTAACACCGGCAAACCGAACTGATCGGCCAGTTCGAAAATCCGCACTGCCTTGCGATAGCCTTCCGGCATTGCCATGCCAAAATTGTGCTTCAGCCGGCTTTGGGTGTCGTTGCCCTTTTCCTGGCCGATAAAGACCACGGGGCGTCCCCTGAACCGCGCCAGGCCGCCCACCACCGCTTGGTCCTCGCCGAAATTGCGGTCGCCGGCGAGCGGCGTGAAGTCTTCCAGAATGTGACGCGCATAATCCAGGAAATGCGGCCGCCCCGGATGGCGCGCCACCTGGACCTTTTGCCAGGAGGTCAGCTTGGCATAGGTGTCGGCGACCATGGTTCCGGCGCGGCTTTGCAGCCGGGCGACTTCGGCGTCGATATCCAGATTGGGGTCTTCCTCGGCGAGCTTCTGCAGCTCGACGATTTTTCCTTCCAACTCCGCGATGGGACGCTCAAATTCCAGATAGTGCATGGCTCAAATCACCGATGGCTGCGGAAAATGGCACAGCTGCCGGGGAAAGGAAATGGCACCATACCCATTATTTTTCAATAGCTTAGCTTGAATTCTTGCCGGATTTGGCCCTGGCCAGAGGGTGAGTGGCGTGCACCAGGCGGCTCAAATGGTCCCTGGCCACATGGGTATAGATCTGGGTGGTGGCGATATCGGCATGGCCCAGCAGGGTCTGCACACTGCGCAAATCCGCCCCCCCTTCCACCAGATGGGTGGCGAAGGCATGCCGCAGGACATGGGGCGAAACCTTGGCGGGATCGATTCCCGCATGGAGCGCCAGCCCCTTCAGGAGCTGATGAAACCGCCGCCGGGTGAGGAAACCTTCCGCGCTGCGCGAGGCGAACAGATAGCGGTTGTTCTTGTCATGCTGAGGCACAAAAGCGT
>DATFDR010000032.1:0-227553 GCA_035251935.1 Rhizomicrobium sp.
ACGGTGCAGGATGTAGATATTGTCGTGCCGATCCACCGAGACCTTGGTGACGCCGGTCATCACCCAATTGTTGGGCAGGGCTTGCGGCCAGGAGGTATCGGGCTCGAACACCGGCATCGGCGTCGCTGGCTGTTGCGCCAGGCTGCCGCCGGCCAGCGCCAAAGCGCCCAGCAGCGCCAATCCGAGTATCCGCTTCATCGCTTCCTCCTGCTGTTTTGCCGCCAGGATAGCGGGAAATCCTACCCTGGCAAGCGCTGCCCGAAATCAAAGTGCGGACGGCAGGCTTTGGCGCTAGGTGGCGCGAACTGGCGATAATCGGCAGTGCTAGCGTGGTGTAAATATGGCGATGCATATTCGTTATTTTTATCCGGTGCGGGGCGCCATTTTTTGCGCGAGGCGCAAAAAATGGCGCAGCACGCCCGTCCGCGCGACAGCGCAGTAAGGACGGGCGGGCCCGGCAACCGGCGCAAACCAGGACCCAAATCTGCGAACAATGGCGATCAGCCAAAGCTTTTGTGATGCGAATTGTGTACGGTGCCCCGGAATTAAATCGAGGGAGGTCGGGTGAATCACACAGTCTTGAGAAAGCTCCGGGATCGCCGCTTGATATGGGTTTTCCCGCTTGTTTCTATCCTGGCGCTACTCGGTCATGCGAGCGTTGCACTGCCGAAGTCCAATGTGAGATCAATCGACGAGTACGTTCAAGCGCAGATGGTTGAACGACGGATTCCGGGAATGGCAGTGGCCGTGATTCAGCGCGGCAAGATCGAAAAGATCGGCACCTATGGAAAAGCCAGCGTCGAGTTCGACCTGCCTGTCAAACCATCGACGCTCTTCAGCGTGGCTTCGATCAGCAAAAGCTTTACGTCTGTCGCCATCATGACTCTCGTCGAAGCGGAAAAACTACGATTGGACGATCCCATCGGGTCCCATCTTCGCGACTTGCCGTCAGCTTGGCATGCAGTGACCGTTCGCCAATTGCTCGGTCATACTTCCGGCTTACCGGATATCAGTGTCGACGACTACACGACAACCACAATTGCAGCGAACCCTGACGAGGCGATGCGGTTACTCAGAGACCGACCGATGGGCTTCGCACCGGGTACGAATTGGCGGTATAACCAGACTAACTTCATGCTGCTTGGAATGCTCATCGAAACGCTGAGCGGGCAATCGTACACGCAGTTTTGTGAAGACCGGTTATTCAAACCCTTCAAGCTGCAGGATTTAGCGTTTGGAGATGCTCGAACAATTGTCAAGCGGCGCGCAACGGCCTACACGACTTTCCGCTACGGTAGTGGGCGGCCAGTTGCGATGGACCACGCCGAGGTACTGAATGCCGAGATGCCGCCCATGGTCTATCCGGCTGGCGGGCTCAATATTTCGATTGCTGACTTTGCTCAGTGGCTTACCGCTCTCCTGAACGGAAAAATCATCAGCAAAAACAGCCTTGATACCATCTGGACACCGGTGAAGCTCAACGATGGGTCGATTTTTCAGCGTCCATCTTCACCAACATTGTGGCGGGGCTATGGTCTCGGCTGGGTTTTGGGACTGGAAGAACCGCATCCCTTCGTTGGCGGCACCGGCGGCATCCGCGCTGCATTCTTTGTGTACCCGAAAAACGACCTGGCGATTATTGTGCTGACGAATTGGCAGGGCTCGCGTCCGGAATCGCTCGTCAACGGGATAGCACGCCACTATTTGGAATCTCCGCACTGACGAAGCCAGCCAATTCCGGGGATATGTATGGCCTCGACTGTGCATACCTACGCCGCCGGCTTGCGTCGGTGATAGGTGAGCGCCATGGCGAGGCAGATTGCGAGTGGCGCTCTTGGCAGTGCGCCGGACGTGCGGAGGACAAGGGCCCTATTCTTCTCGTAGCCAAAGATGCCGGAAAACTGCGCGCGAAACGTCTCGACAAGCGTGGTGCGGCAATTGAACAGAATTGCGCAGGTCTCGTCCGACGATCGGAGCCGTCCCAGGCGGATGGTGGTCCCGCTGCCCGTCGCCTCGGTGAGATAGGCCGGCTCGCCCCATTTCAGCGTTTCCGCAAGCGGGCCGACGCCGTCCGTTCGCGCCGCAGTCTCGAAGATCAAGCCACGTACTTGCAACAGTCGTTGGCGAACCGTCGCGGGAAAGGCGTCGAAAGCGCGCGCGACGTCCATTGGCATCTGCGGCGGCTTGGGGTGGCGTCCCGTCATGGCCTCTCCAGGGGGAGATGAATGTCTGTCAGCAGTTCCTTGGGTGCCACATGCTGCGGGCTGGTGAGGTAGCTCTCGAACATGGGTATCCGGTGCTCGCGGCGACAGCATAGATCGGCGCATCGGAGTTCGCCAAGCGATCCGCTGCGCGCTGCAGCCGCCGGATCGTCGCGCTGAGTGGTTCCCCTCGCATGGCGGCGTAGATTCGGTGCCAATGACAGACGGATAGGCAGGCATGCCGCACTCGAACTTGTGTCAAAAAACAAAACAGGACGGCTTTCCACACCGTTTCGGCAGCGCACGTCATCTCTTGCGCGCCACGATATAGGGACGCTGGTCGTTGCCCTTGGTTGCGTGGTTTTCCGTGGCGAGGATGTCGAAGCCCGCGGCACATATAAGCCCGCTTAACTCCGCCGCCCGGAAGACGCAGACATAGGGCGCCTTGCCGATCGCGCGCATCGCGGGCAGCAAGGCAAGCCGGATGAGTGAGTTCATATCCCCGAGGCAGGGTGTCTTGGAGATGAACAAGCCCCCCGCTGCAAGCAGGGCATGGATGCATCGCAGCGTGCCGGGCAAATCGCGGACCAGATGGAGATAGTTGAATCCCAGAACGGCATCGAACGACCCGTCTCCAGGCGCAAGCGCCTCTGCAGTCGCGGTGCGGAAGACAGCGGGCGGAACAGGGCCGGCGGAACGTTTCTGCTCGGCAATCGCGATCATCGCCGCGGAGATATCCGTCGCAAGATAGCTTTGCACATCGCCTGCAAGCCGGAGCGCCGTTGTTCCCGTTCCGCAGCCCAGTTCCAACACCCGGTCGCCTGATCCCAATAGAGCGCGGGTCCGGTCCAGGGTGCGTTCATATCCGGCCTGATCGGCAATGGCCGCCCTGGCGTACTTCCGTGAAATCCTGTCCCAGAAACGGGCGTCATGCGCAGTGCTCATGGTGGAACGCTCCTTTGCAATGCGAGCTGACAAAATCCGGGGCACTATCCCCTAGCGGCAAATCGCTATCAATTTCCAGTCCTCGCTTTCATCCTGTTCGGCGCGCCCGGCAACGCCGCAAACCAGGGCCCAAATCTGCGAACAATGGCGATCGGCCAAAGCTTTTGTGATGCGGATTAAGTATTGTGTCCCTGGAATTGCCCGCGCCTTTAGAGTCCGAGCTCCGCCCGCTTCTTCTTGCTGAGTCCAGTCGTGACCAATGCATGCGAATCCTTCAGATACCGCTTCAACTCCGCCTCGTTGAGGCCGCGATCATGGCTCTGAATCCACTTCATCCCGCGCGACGCTAGGTACGGCGCCGGCCTGCAACCGGGAGCCTCGCGAAGTATTTCCCATCCGATGTCGGATACCTTGAACGTGATCCCTGGATGCTGGCCCCGCTCCCATCCACCGATCGCAAAGACTTTCCCGCCCACCTTCCACACATGCGCCCCGCCCCACTGCACGACATAGGTCGTCGCCGGAAGGCTGCCGCAGAACGCGTTGAATTCGCGATATGTCAGCGGCAATCCTCATTCCTCTAGCAATTCACGATCGATGGTAGCGAAATTGGCTAGCCCCGGATACTCCCGATTACCGTTGCGCGACCAAGGCTGCGATGTCAGAGCGTTCCAGCGAAAACATAGCTATCGGTTTCATCAACGCCGGGGCGCCAGTTTTTGCGCGAGGCGCAAAAAATGGCGCAGCACGCCCGTCCGCGCGACAGCGCAGTGAGCCGGGCCGCGGCAGCAGGCAGTCCCGCACCGGCTCGGCGCAACGCCAATTCAGTATAGTGTCCCCAGAATTCCAGAATTCCGAGAATTCCTGCGTGGTTCAATCAAAAAAATTCATCTAGCAGTAAATAGAAGTCGAGACGCTTTTGATCGAGAGGGGCGCCGTAGCAGCGCAGAAAGTTCCGCGCCCAAAACTCGCCAAATCTTTCGGCGATATCGTTAGCGGCCAGCGCTAAATCTTGATGCCGGTCAGCGACTCCAAGTCGTGCACAATCAACAAAACCAGAGAAACCGCCCTCTGTGGTAATGATGTTGGCCAAGGACGCATCGCCGTGGGCAACGACAAGGTCCTCATCTTTGGGGCGGCCCTGCACCAGTTCTTCAAATAGGGCGGCAGCTGGTCGGCCTTGCCGGACGTCATCAAAGTCAGCCTCGTTTACGAGGCCCGCCTCCATCCGCGCACGGGCATGTACAATCCTGTGTTCAAGCCTGTGATCGAATGGACAGCTCGCAACAGCAACCTCATGAAGGCTTCGAAGCGCCTCCGCTGCCACAGTGATAATCCGTTCTGGCGCCAGTTCTGGCGACACTGCCAAATCACGGCCGGGCACAGCACTCATCAGTGCCCAGTATCGATCCGCATGTTTTGCTTCTTTGAGAATTTTGGGGCAGCCAATTTGCATCGAATCGAGCCACCTTGTACGGGCGCATTCGCAGGGCAGTTCCGCGAACCTCTCAATGGACTCAGTTTTTGCGAAGAGAGTTGGATGGCCTTTCGCCTCGAGCCTAAGGACGGTCGCAGAGGAAAGGCCGACTGAAGCAACCGCCCATGAATAATCCGCCAGCTCGGCCCTCCATGCCTCTGGGATATCGATAGCTGGATCAGTGACCGCGTAGTGTGTCATTTTGCTTCTGTGTGCGGCGTTGAGTTACGAACATTCAGTGGGCGGGATCAAGTCGCGTATTGCCACCAATTTCCAGTTCTCGCCTTCATCCTGTCCGGCGCGCCCGGCAACCGGCGCCGGTTGCCTCCGCTAGCGCCTAGCCGCACACTCCCCCCATGCATCAACCCGAACTTCTTCTGGTCTTTGCCCTGTTCGCGGTGACCGCGTTTGCCGCTTTGGGCGCGCGGCGCAGCCACATTCCCCATTCCATTTTCCTGGTGCTGCTGGGATTGGGCATCGGCTTTCTGCCCGGCATGCCGCGCATCGAACTCAGCCCCGATCTGGTGCTGATGCTGCTCCTGCCGCCCCTGCTCTATCGCGCCGGGGTGCAGATGAGCTGGCGGGGCTTTTACGCCAATCTCCGCCCCATTCTATTGCTGGCGGTGGGCGCGGTGATCTTCACCGCCGCAAGCGTGGCGGGGGTGGCATATTATCTGCTGGGTTTGCCGCTGGCGGTGGGGTTTGTGTTGGGTGCGGTGGTGTCACCGCCCGATGCGGTGGCGCCGATGGCGATTGCGCGCCGCTTTGCCCTGCCAAACCGTATCCTGACCATTTTGGAAGGCGAAGGGCTGGTCAATGACGCCACCGCCCTGATCCTGTTCAGCTTTGCGGTGGCGGCGGTGGTGAGCGGCCAGTCTTTTTCCTTGGCGGTCGCAACCGGCGAGTTCCTTGTGATCGTGGCGGGCGAAATCCTCTGGGGTCTGGCGATCGGGTGGGGCGGGTTGGTGTTGCGCCGCTGGGCGGCCGATCCGCGCGTGGAGATGGTGTTCTCGCTGCTGACCCCCTTCGCCGCCTTCTGGGTACCGGAAAGCCTGGGGGGATCCGGCGTGCTGGCGACGGTGGTCGCAGGTCTTTATGTGAGCTGGCATGGCCCGCGCTACATCTCGCCCGCCACGCGCCTGCAAGGCTTCTTCGTCTGGGATCTGGTGGTCTATCTGGTTGAAGGCGTGGTCTTTCTGATGACCGGCCTGCAAGCCCGTATCGTCGCCGACACGCTGGACCTGGGCGAATGGCAACAATTGCTGTTTGCCTGCATCACGGTGTGCGCCGCCATCATCCTGGTGCGCTTTATCTGGGTGTATCTGGCAACCATCGTGCCGCGCCTGCTGGTTCCGGGCCTGAAAGCGCGCGATCCCATGCCGCCCTGGCAGTATATCTTTATCATCGCCTTCACCGGCATTCGCGGCGTGGTGTCCTTGGCGGCGGCGCTGTCCATCCCCCTGCTGGCGGCGGGCGAAGCTTTTCCGCATCGCGGCCTCTTGTTGCTGGTCACCTTCTCGGTGATTTTGGTGACGCTGGTGGGGCAAGGCTTCGCCCTGCCCTGGGTGATCAAGCTTTTGGGGATCAGCGAGCATGGCCAGCGCGAGGCCGATGCCGACAAAAAGCGCGAGATCAGCGCCCGTCTGGCCAGCATAGATGCGGCTTTGGCGCGCCTGGATTCCCTGGAAAGCGCGGTGGCCGCGCCCCAAACCGTGGCGGCGCTGCGGCGGCGTCATGAGGACCGTCGCGCCTATTTCGTCGCCGCCTGCCAAAATCTGTCGCGCGGCGAGGTGGACAATGCCAGCGCCGCCCTGCAGCTGCAATTCGTGGAGGCGGAGCGCGCCAGCATCGCGGATCTATACCGCCGCGACGAGATCAGCGACGAAGCCCGCCGCCGCATCGAGCGCGAATTGGACTTGGAAGATTCGCGCATCCGCCACAGCGCCGAGAGCGGGGCCGCAAGAACGCTTTGAGGCCACGCGATCAAGCCATGATGAGCTTCTTGGCCACCTGGGCAACCCGCTTGCCCTGAAACCGCGCCACCGCCAGTTCGGCTTCGGCCGGACCGCTGGGCGGGTGGCCCGAAATCACCGACGCACCATAGGGCGAGCCCGCGCCGGCAAACATCACGCCATCGGCATAACCCGTCGGCACGATAATGAAGCCCAGATGCGCCAAGGGATTCCAGAGCGAGATCACCGTGGATTCGTTGCCGCCATGCGCCTGGGAAGAACCCGCAAAGGCAGAGCCCGCCTTGCCGTTGAGCGCGCCTTGCGCCCACAGCCCGCCAAGACTGTCGATATAGGCCTTCAACTCCGAAGCCACGCTGCCAAAGCGGGTGGGCGTGCCAAAGATCACCGCATCCGCCCAAGCCGCGTCATCCGGCGTGGGCGCAAGATAGCGGGCGCTCATCGCTTGCGCGCTGGATGTCCAGCCGGGCACGGCGGCCATCACCTCTGGCGCCACCAATTCGCGTGCCCGGCGCAGGCGCACCTCTGCGCCTTCGCTTTGGGCGCCTTCCGCCACGGCCCGAGCCAACCGCTCGAGGGTGCCGGTGCGGGAATAGAAGGGGATCAGGACTTTGGGATTGGCCATTGCGAGCCTCCATGAGATGCAGCTCCAAACATGGGGGCCTGGCACTATTCTTAAAACTGGGATAGTTTCGATCTAACTGTTCTAGAAAGTTGAGTAGTTGGAGCCCAAAGCCCCCACTCTGGATCAGATCGCGGTGTTTCTGGCGGTGGTGGAGACCGGCAGTTTCGCGGGCGCGGCCCGGCGCCTGGGCCGCGCCACCTCTGTGGTCAGCTATGCCATTGCCAATCTGGAGAACCAGCTGGGCGTCAGCCTGTTTGCGCGCGCCGGAACTGCGCGCCCCAAGCTGACCGATGCGGGCGGCGCCATCCTTTCGGATAGCCGCAACCTGGCCATCGCGCTGGACGGGCTTTTGGCCAAGGCGCGCGGCCTGACATCGGGGCTGGAAGCGGAAGTGGCACTGGCGGTGGATGTGATGTGGCCGGCCAAGAAATTGGTCCGGGCGCTGGATGACTTCCGCCAGAAATTCCCCACCGTGGCGCTGCGCCTGCAAGTGGAGACCTTGGGCGCGGTGACCCATGCGGTGATGCAGGGCTCGGCCCTCTTCGGCATCAGCGGTCCCTTGGAATTGGCCAGCGATCTGTTAACACGCGGCCCGGCCGGATCGGTGAAGCTGGTGCCGGTTGCGGCTCCGGACCATCCCCTGGCACAGACGCCCGGCGCGGTCGATGCCGCCAGCTTGCGCGATCATACGCAACTGGTGCTGACAGATCGCTCTGAACTGACGCGGGGCCGCGACTTTGGCGTGCTGTCGGTGAAAAGTTGGCGTCTGGCAGACTTGGGCGCCAAGCATGCTTTGCTGCTGGCCGGGATGGGATGGGGCAACATGCCCAAGCCGATGGTCAACGAAGACCTAAAGCGCGGCAGGCTGGTGGCGTTGCGAATCCAGACCCACAATGTGCTCCTCTATCCGTTTCATACTGTCCATCGCAGCGACACCCCGCCCGGTCCTGCCGCATCATGGCTGATGGAGCGCTTGGCCAGCGCCTAGACCCGAACGCAGCAGATATTGCCGTAAAGAAATTCGATCCGGAACGAACACGGCACTCGCGCATTGGCGCGAAGGCGCGTAGAGTTTTTCCGTTCAACACAAACCATGGGGTGAATGACATGGCAGCAAAGAAGAAGGCAAAGAAGAAAAAACCGGCAAAGAAGGCGAAGAAAGCGGCCAAGCCCAAAAAGGCGAAAAAAGCCGCCGCGAAGAAATCCAAAAAGGCCCCCAAGAAAGCGGCAAAGAAGCCCGCGAAAAAGGCGGCCAAGAAGGCTCCCGCCAAAAAGGCGGCGGCCCCGGCGCCCGCGCCGAGCGACGCCCCGGTCATGATGCCATCGGGCATCACCTTCTGAAGAGCAAAAGATAACGCCGCGGTTCACCACGAACCGCGGCGTTTTTCTTTGGCTATTTCGCGTCCGGTTTGAAGTCCAGCGCACAGCCATTGGTACAGTAACGCAGCCCCGTGGGGCCCGGCCCGTCATCGAAGACATGGCCCAAATGGCCGCCGCAATTGGCGCAATGAAACTCCGTGCGCACCATGCCGTGCCTGGTGTCGGTGGTGGTTTGCACCGCCCCCGGCTTGGTGTCCCAGAAGCTCGGCCATCCTGTGCCGCTATCGAATTTGGTGGAGGCATCGAACAATTCGGCGCCGCAACCCGCGCATTGAAACTCACCGGGCCGCTTTTCGGTGTTCAGCGGGCTGGAGCCCGGGCGCTCGGTGCCATGTTCGCGCAGCACCCGATGCTGCTCAGGGGTCAGGGCGCCCATGGCTTTGGTATCGGTCATGGCATTTTCCTTTCCCTGTCTAATACGGCGTAGAGGGCAAAAGGTTACCGTCCAGGATTGACGGCGACCACCATCGCCAGCATGCCGCTCAGCCGGCCGGTATTGCCGAAGGCAAAGCCCGCATCATAGATGATATCGTCTACTTTCCAGCCTTGCGGCGTGTTCACCAGGGCCAGCACATCGTTCCAAGAAACGGGCTTTTTGGCGGATGCCGGAGCCGTATAAGTCAATGTCACGGGACAGCGCGCGGTTTTGGCGTCCGCCTGGCAGGCGCCGACTTTCCAAGCCGTGGCTCCTTCGAACAAAGACGAGAAAACATCGCCTTCCAACATGGGGGGAACGGCATTCTTCACTTTTGCGGTGAGCCGGGCTTGAGCGGCCGCGGCTTCGGTCAACTGTTTGTTCAGGCGGGGAGAAAGTACCGCGCTGTAGCGCAGCCGTCCGGTGGCGTCGGGAATGCCGCCGCGCCCCCGCTGGCCGTCATAGATGGCATAAAAGCCATTGGCGGCGGTTGCGGGATCGGCGGCCGGCTGTGCGGAAAGCGGAGACAAAAGGGGCGCCCAAGAAAGCGCAGCCAAAAAAAGGCGCTTCATCACCGCGCCTTCAGGGAATCGCGAATCTCGCGCAACAGCAGAACTTCCTCCGAAGGCGGCGGCGCGACCTCCGATACGGGTGACGGGGCCAACAATTTGTTCAGCTGCCGCAGCAGCATGAACAAGACAAAAGCCACGATCAAAAAGCTGATGATCGCATTGATGAACAAGCCATAATTGATGGTGACCGCCTTGGCGGCCTTGGCGGCGGCCAAGGTATCCAGGGTGGGATCGCCTTTGATCACCAAAAAGAAATTGGAAAAATCCACCCCGCCCAGGGCCAAGCCGATGGGCGGCATCAGCACGTCGTTGACCAGGGAATTGATGATGCCGGTGAAGGAAGCGCCGATGATCACGCCGATGGCTAGGTCCACCACACTGCCCCGCACGGCAAATTTCTTGAATTCGGCAAATATGGACATGGACATGGGGGCACCCTTTTTTGGATGAATGCGCAAAGCTAGTCGCGCCGTGCGTCCTCAACAAGCCGCCGCGGCGCTGCCAGATAAGCCGCCGCCACCGCCAGGCCCAACGCCGCGCCCAGATTATTGGCCAGAAAATCGTCCCACTGGCCGTCCCGGCCCACCAGGATCTGTAGAATCTCCAATCCGCCACCCAGCACGACCACGCCGAAGAAGATCCAAACAAGTGAGGGCTTAAGCCCCCAGCCCAAGCTCGCCAGCAGCGACAGGCCGAAATAGGCGGTGAAATGGCTCAGCTTATCCCAGCCCCAAGGTCCTTGGAGATGGGGCGGCTGCGGCGTCAGTTCACCCCAAGCCACCACCGCCAAGGCCGGCCAAAACAGCACCGCGCCGGCACGGCGAATCCAAGGCAGGAAGATGCCGTGAAAAAACATACCTGGGAGATAGCGGAAGGACGCCGTTCAGGCCAGCTTGACGCCCGCCATCGCTGTGGCCGGGATCGACACACGAAAGCTCAATCCCAGATGGGTGGAGCGAATTTGCAGCTCGCCGCCGATTTCCGCCGCCAGACTGCGCATGACCTTGAAGCCCAAGCCGGTGCTGTGCTCTGGCTCGAACCCTTCGGGCAAGCCGACGCCGTCATCGCTGATCGTGAGCACCAGCCGGCCGTCCGCGGCCGGTTCGCAGTCCACTACCATGATCAGCGGCACGCCGCTGGGATGGGCGTATTTCACTGCATTGATGAAGACTTCACAGAGGATCAGCATAAGCGGCTGCACGTGACGCATCAGGACCAGGCAGTCACCGCCGGTATGCACCACCCGCACTTGCCGTTCCGGTGAGGATAGCGCCGCCGTCAGCGCGTCGGTGACATCATGCAGATGCGGCTTCAGGCTGATCGCTCCGCCGGAGCCGGTCTGGGACAGGATGCGGTGCAATTGGCTGATGGTGTTAATGCGCGCCGCGATGCCGTCCAGCAAATGGCGGACGTCCGCATTGCTGAAGGCCTCGCCCTTTTTCTTTACCGAGCCGGCCTGCATTCGCACCATGCTGACCAACAGCGCCAGGCTGTTGGCGATACGGTGATGGGCCTCCGCCACCAGATCGGTGACAGGCATGTGGGGGATATGTTGGCTTTGGGCGAGGATGGCATCCATGGGATCATCCTCCTTTCTGTCAATCATGATGCGCCGGTTGAAGCACGTATGCAAATAAAATAAACTAGAAAATTCAATGGCTTAAGTTAGTATTTGCCTGCTTTTGTACACAAGACGCTCTTGTCATCAGGAACCAAAGATTCCTAAGCTTAGTTTTAAAGGGGTTAGGCGTAATTTACGCCTGTTACTCATTTTGAGATATGCTATCTAAGTATTTGTTTTGAAAGGAGGATTTGTTGCCATGAGTGATTTGACGCGCGGCGAACGCCTTCAGATCATGTTGACCAAAGAAGAACTGGAAGCGCTGGACAGTTGGCGTTTCCAGCGCCGGATGCCCAGCCGGGCGGCTGCCATCCGCGAATTGCTCAAGCGCGGCTTGAGCGCGGAAGGCTTTGAGGTGGCCGACGGCGGTAGCCGATCGCAGGATTTCGGCGTCACCGATAACGATAAAAAGACCAAGTCTGGCGGCCAGGCTCGGCCGGATGGCGAAGCCGCAGCCGAATAGCCCGGTCCTGGACTTGATTTCCCGGCAATATTCCTTTTAAACGCGCGCTCTTTCGGGCGGCCCGGCCGGACATGCCGTGGCAGCCCCAAACGCTACCGGACCTTTTGGTCCCACAAGGAAAAGCAAAATGTCCAAGATGAAGACCAAGTCGGGCGCTAAGAAGCGCTTCAAAATCACGAAAAGCGGGAAGATCAAGACCCACCAGGTCGGCAAGCGCCACCGCTTGATCAACAACTCGCCGGCGCGCACCCGCGACCTGCGCGGCATGGACGCCCTTTCAGAATCCGAGACCCGTCGCGTCAAGCGCTGGATGCCCTATGGCGGGGGGATCTAACCATGAGCCGTTCACCCCGTTCCGTTCCCAGCCACGCCCGCCGCAAGAAGGTCTTCAAGCAGGCCAAGGGCATGCGCGGCCGCCGCAAGAACAACATCACCACGGCCAATGCCGCGGTCGATAAGTCGCTGCAGCACAATTATATCGGCCGCAAGGAAAAGAAGCGTAACTTCCGCGCCTTGTGGATCCAGCGCATCAACGCCGCCGTGCGTGAGCATGGCCTCACCTACAGCCGATTTATCGCCGGGCTCGCCGGCGCCGGGATTGCGATCGACCGCAAGGTCCTGTCCGATCTGGCGATCCACGAGCCCACCGCGTTCAAGGCTCTGGTGGATCAGGCGTCGAAAGCCTAAGCAGACTTCACCGGAGATTCGGTGGGCGCCCCGCGCCCGCCGGTCAGTCCCACCCGGAGTTTGCATGACCGATATCGCCGCCCTTCAGTCCGAGATACTCGCCGCCGTGGCTGGCGCCCCCGATGAGGCTGCGCTGGAAGCCGTGCGCGTGGCGGCCCTGGGCAAGAAGGGATCGGTCAGCGCATTACTGGCCACCATGGGCGGCCTGTCGCCGGACGAGCGCAAAGTCCAAGGCCCCAAATTCAACGGCTTGAAAGATGTCATCACCGACGCCATCGCCGCGCGCAAGGCCGCGCTGGCCGACATGGCGCTGGACGCACGGCTGGCATCGGAAAAGCTCGACGTCACCCTGCCCGCCCGGCCCGAAAATACCGGCACGGTGCATCCTATTTCGCAGGTGCTGGAAGAAGTCGTCGCCATCTTCGCCGATCTGGGCTTTGGCGTCGCCGAAGGCCCGGACGTGGAGTTCGACGACTACAATTTCACCAAGCTGAACATCCCGCCCGACCATCCCGCGCGCCAGATGCAGGATACTTTTTACGTGGCGCCGCAAGCGGACGGCTCATCGCACGTGCTGCGGACCCACACCTCGCCGGTGCAGGTGCGCACCATGCTGAACGGCAAACCGCCAATCCGCATCATTTCGCCGGGACGCACCTATCGTGTCGACAGCGACGCCACCCATTCGCCCATGTTCCATCAGGTCGAGGCGCTGGTGGTGGATGAAGCCATTCATCTGGGTCATCTGAAATGGACGGTGGAGCAGTTCTGCAAAGCGTTTTTTGAAATCGACCAGATCGAGCTGCGCGCCCGCCCCAGCTTCTTTCCCTTCACCGAGCCATCCCTGGAATGGGACATGCGCTGCGACCGCAGCGTGCCGGGCAAGATCACGTTCGGCAGCGGCAATGACTGGCTGGAGCTGGGCGGCTCGGGCATGGTCCATCGCAAGGTGCTGGAAAATAGCGGCATCGATTCCGCCAAGTATCAGGGCTTTGCCTTCGGTTTCGGGCTGGACCGCATGGCGATGCTGAAATACGGCATGCCGGACATTCGCAGCTTTTTTGAATCCAACCTGCGCTGGCTGAAGCATTACGGCTTTGCGGCGCTCGACATCCCGACCTTGGATGGCGGGTTGTCGCGATGAGATTCACTCTCTCTTGGCTCAAAGAACATCTCGACACCGGCGCCGATGCCGAGACCATCGGTGAGCGGCTGACCGCCATCGGGCTGGAAGTGGAAAGCATCACCGAGCCGGGTGCGGCGCTGAAGGATTTCATTGTCGGCGAAATCATTGCCGCCGAGAAGCATCCCAACGCCGACAAGCTGCGCCTGTGCACGGTCAGTGACGGCAAGGATACACTCCAGATCGTTTGCGGCGCGCCCAATGCCCGGGCCGGGATCAAGGTGGTGCTGGCGCGGCCCGGCACGACCATCCCTGCCAGCGGCGATGTCTTGAAGCTTGGCACCATTCGCGGCGTGGAATCCCGTGGCATGATGTGTTCAGCGCGCGAACTGCTCTTGGGCGAAGACCATGACGGCATCATCGAGCTGAAGCCCAGCGCCAAGACGGGCGCGCCGGCGGTGGCGGCCCTGGTGGATGCGGGCCTGCTGGCCAACGATCCCTTGTTCGACGTTTCGATAACGCCCAATCGCGGCGATGCTGCAAGTGTTTATGGTATCGCGCGCGACCTGGCTGCTAGCGGCTTGGGCAAACTCAAGACCGATAAGGTTCAGCCGGTGGCGGGTAAATTTCCCTCGCCCAAAAAGATCACTTTGGATTTCACGCCCCAGAACAAGGATGCCTGCCCGATTTTCGCCGGTCGGCTGATCCGCGGCGTCAAGAACGGGCCCGCCCCCAAATGGGTGCAGGACAAGCTGAAAAGCGTGGGCATGAAGTCCATCTCGGCCCTGGTCGATGCCACCAATCTGATTTCCCAGGATCGCGGCAGGCCCCTGCATGTGTTCGACGCCGACAAGCTCAGCGGCA
Organism: Rhizomicrobium sp.; assembly: GCA_035251935.1. GTDB lineage: Bacteria > Pseudomonadota > Alphaproteobacteria > Micropepsales > Micropepsaceae > Rhizomicrobium. Next base: position 14,344 of record DATFDR010000032.1, read on the forward strand.
ATCTGCATGCCCGCATGGCCAAGGATCATGAGCAGGTGTTGGCGCTGGACGAAAAAACCTATGTGCTGGACGGCGAAACCATCGTCATTGCCGACGACAGTTTTGCCCGCGGGATCGCCGGCATCATGGGCGGCATGGACAGCGGCAGCTTTGAAGACACCAAGAATGTCTTCATCGAATCCGCCTGGTTCGATCCGGCGCGCATCGCGCGCGCGGGCCGCAAGCAAGCCATCATCTCCGACGCGCGCTACCGTTTCGAGCGCGGCGTCGACCCGCAATTCGTGCTGCCCGGGCTGGAGCTTTGCACCCGGTTGATCCTGGAATGGTGCGGCGGCGAAGCGTCGGATGTGGTGATCGCGGGCGCCTTGCCGCCGCCGCACAAGCCGATCCTGTTCGATCCCACCTTTGTCGAGAGTTTCGGCGGCATCAAAGTGCCGCGTGAGCGGATCATCGGCATTCTGCAAGAGCTGGGCTTTGTGGTTGAAGATCACGGCATCTTGCATGTGGTTCCGCCCAGTTGGCGCCATGACGTGGACGGGCCCGCCGACCTGGTGGAAGAAGTGGTGCGTATTCACGGCCTGGCCGATGTGCCTTCGGTGCCGCTGGCGCGTCCCTCCGCGGTCGCGATGCCGGTTCTGTCCAAGGCGCAGCGGCGCAGCCGCACCGCGCGCCGTGCGCTTGCTTCGCGCGGCTTTAATGAATGTGTGACGTTTTCGTTCATCGCCCGCGATCAGGCCAGACTGTTCGGCGGCGGCGATGATGCGCGCCAGCTTTCCAACCCCATCGCCTCGGACCTGGATGCGCTGCGGCCGTCGGTCCTGCCGTCTTTGCTGGCGGCGGCGTCGCGCAATGCGGCGCGTGGTTTCTCCAATCTGCAATTATTCGAAATCGGCGCGGCCTTCGACAGCGGCATGCCGGAGGCCCAGAAGACTGTGACCGCCGCCATCCGCACAGGTAACCCCGAGCGACACTGGCAAAAAGGCGGGGAAGCGTCCGGCCTGTTCGCGGTGAAGGCGGACATGCTGGCGGCGCTGGAAGCCGTCACCGGCGCGCCCATGTCGGCGCCGATCAGCCAGGGCGCGCCGGGCTGGTACCATCCGGGCCGCAGCGGCACCATCGCCATGGGCCCGAAAGTCGTTGCGCAATTCGGCGAGCTGCACCCCAAAGTTCTGGCGGCGTTCGACCTGAAAGTGCCCGCATCCGGATTTGAAATTTTTCTGGATGCCCTTCCCGAGGCCAAATCCAAAGGCAAGGCCAAGCCCTTGTTTACGCCTTCGCCTTTCCAGGCCATCGAGCGCGATTTCGCCTTTGTGGTGGACACCAAGCTGGCCGCCGGAGAGATTGTTAAAGCCGTCAAGCTGGCCGACCGCAACCTGATCGAGACCGTGACTGTCTTTGACCTCTACGAAGGCAAGGGCGTGCCGGAAGGCAAGAAGTCCGTCGCGGTGGCGGCGCGCATCCAGCCCAAGGATGCCACCTTGACCGATACGGAAATCGAAGCCTTGGCACAAAAGATTGTGGCGGCGGCGCTCAAACTTGGCGCGACATTGCGCGGGTAAACGCCCCCGCTAACGCATGATCCGTGAAAGCACCGGCATGTTGGCCGTCAGCTGGCGCACCAGGATCGGCACCAGCGTGCCGGCGACAAAGAACAGCGCCAGCGCCAGGGTGGCCGAGGCGCCCTCGAACGGCGCCAGCTTGAGATAACCGGCCTTGGCCAGACCGATCACGATGGTGTTCAGCAGATAGATGCTGAAGGCATAGCCGCCCAGCGCCAGCAGTACGCGGTCGCGCTCCAGGACCTTGGCCTGCACCAGCCCATGCAAAGCCGGGATTGCGGCGATGCCGCAGATCAGCAGGCGCGTATGGCTGGGGATCGGGGTCCATAACGTAAGCAGCGTTATGGCGAACAGCAAAAGCCAGGCGGCGCGCCCGCGCCGGAACCAGGATTCGATATCAGGCCGCGCCGCCACCAGCCCGCCAATGGCGAAGAACAGAAAATAGGCCGCCGTCCGGTCCATATAGAGAAAGTCCGTGCGCGGCAGAAAGAACAGCACCGCCCCCAGCAAAATCGCCGTCCACCAGCGCAGGCCCGCGCGCCACAGAAGCGGCATCAGGGCGCAGTAAAGAAACAGCACATAGCAGTACCAGATGGACACAGCGGGGCTGTTGCGGGTGTTGACCACCAATTGGCTGAGGCCCGAAAGAATGCTTTCCGGCGGATCGTCCACATAGAGAAAAAAATTGGCGAGATATTTTCCCACCACAATCAAAAACCCGAACAACGCAAAGGGCAACAGAAGGCGGAAGGCACGATCACGCAGGAATGCCGGATAGGCCGCCTTGCCGATCGCCTGCTTTCCCGTCAGGGAAAAGACATAGCCGCTGAGATACATGAAGAACGGCATGTGGAAACTATAGACGATGTCTTTGGCGGTATCGTACCAGGCATTGCCTTGGGGGTAGCCGCGCGCCATCAGATGGCCGAACACCACCAGCAGGATCGCAAGCCCCTTGGCGCGATCAATGTCGGGCCGGTACTGTGCGGACATACGGCTTTATAAGGGGCTTTTCCCGGCCGGGACCGTGACTTCGTTGTGACATCGGGCGCGACATTAGAAGGTGAGCAGCGCCGGACCCGCCCCAATTTCCTGGGTTAATTTCTCGAATTCCGCCTTGGCGCGCGGGTTTGAGCGCTGATGGCGCTCGGCAAAGATCATTTCGTTCTTTTGGGTGTGCTCGAAGCCAGTGAACTCCGTCACCCGCACCTTGTAGCCATGCGCTTCCAAAAATAATCCGCGCAGCACATTGGTCAAATGCGCCCCAAATTCCCGTCGCTGGATGGGATGCCGCCACATCTGGTCCAGCGGCCCCTTGACGCCCTCCAGGTCCCGCGCCACCTCCGCCTGGCAGCAGGGCACCAATGCCACGAATTTGGCGTCATGACTTAAGGCAAACAAAATCGCCTCGTCGGTGGCGGTATCGCAAGCATGAAGGGCCGTCACAATGTCCACCGCGCCCAGCGCGCTTTGCGCGATCTTGCCTTCGACGAAATCCATACGGTCAAAGCCGCTTTCGGCAGCGATCTTCCTGGCGGTTCCAACCAGCTCTGTGCGCGCCTCCACCGCGACCACGCGCCCACGTCCAGCGGGCCGTAGATACAGATCGTAAAGAATGAAGCCGAGATAGGATTTACCCGCGCCAAGATCGGCCAACACCGGCTGGCTTTTTTCGGCCAATACAGCATCAATCGCGGGCTTTATCAGCTGCGCCAGATGCTGCACCTGTTTGAGCTTGCGCCGGGAATCGGCGTTCAGCCCGCCATTGTGGGTGAGAATGTGCAAAGCCTTCAGCAAGGACATAGATTGGCCGGGCCAAAGATCGGATGCGGCATTTTTTTGGGGCTTCATTTGCGCCATCCGTCCAACATGTGTGTGACGCCGTAATAGCAATTGTAGGCGCGGATTTTCCAGCTATCCATTTTCGCCCATTCTTTGGGCGGCGTGAGGTCGTCCCAGTCCGGGGAAAGACTTTTTTCAATCTGGTTCGCCATATAAATGCGCCGCCGTCCCTGCCAGTAATGCAAAAACGTGCCCTGCACTTCGGCGATGGGCATATGATGAAGCCGGGCCACTTCGCTCAGTGCCAATTGCTCCAGAGCCGGAAACTTTCTCGCGCGCCCAATGAGTGCGTCGATATAGGCCAAAGTATCTTCCAGGACCAGGCGGTGCGCCGGCGAGGCCCCGATCAGGCCGGAACTGAACATCCAGCTGCTGTCGACATCGTACCGGCAAGGACCCAGATGCGGCAGGGTGGTGCGAAAGCCCTTGAGCGGCGGAAAGGGATTCATCAGCTCAAAGCGGTTCATCACCACCGCCGTCTTGGTGACCGGCCACACCTTCTGGGGCGCAAGCTTGGCGGAAACCTCGGCATGAAAACCCGGCTGGATGATGGAGTCGCTATCCAGCAAACAGACCGGTGCGGCAAAGCGGGTCAGCGCGTCCAGCACCGCCGCCGGCTTGATGCGATGATGGTAAAGGCCCTGCCCCGACCAGGTATGGGTCATGGGCGCTATGTCCACCGCCTCGACCGGCCAGTTGGCGTAAATCCGGGGCGCGTCGGTATAGACCGCGATCCGGGCGTCCGCCGCCGCCCCCAATTCCTGACGCAGCGAAATCAGACTGTATTTCAGTGCCCGCCGGGAGCGGTCCTGGCCCCCATAATCGAGATAGAGATAATGCAGCATCGGGCGGTTATAGCGGGAAAAACGCTGTTGGAGGGGGGCGGGGCTTCTGGTAACACCCCCCGGCCTCAAGCAGCGAAGCGATAGGCCATTAAAAGAGCCAATGACCGACCTGTCCAAAATCCGCAATTTTTCCATCGTCGCCCATATCGACCATGGCAAGTCCACCCTGGCTGACCGTCTAATCCAGTTCACCGGGACGGTGTCCAGCCGCGAAATGAAAGACCAGCTGCTGGACTCGATGGATATCGAGCGGGAGCGCGGCATCACCATCAAGGCCCAGACCGTGCGGCTGGATTATCACGCCGCCGACGGCCAGGACTATGTGTTGAACCTGATGGACACGCCGGGCCATGTGGACTTCGGCTATGAGGTCAGCCGCTGCCTGGCCGCCTGTGAAGGCGCGCTGCTGGTGGTGGACGCCAGCCAGGGGGTGGAAGCCCAGACCCTGGCCAATGTCTATCAGGCGATTGATGCGGGCCTGGAGATCGTGCCGGTCCTCAACAAGATCGACCTGCCTGCGGCCGAGCCCGAGCGGGTCAAGCAACAGATCGAGGATGTGATCGGGCTGGACGCCAGCGAGGCGGTGCCGATTAGCGCCAAGACCGGGCTCAACATCGATCAGGTATTGGAAGCGGTGGTCAAGCGCCTGCCCGCGCCCAAGGGCGTGCTGGACGCACCGCTGAAGGCGCTGCTGATCGATTCCTATTACGACGCCTATCTGGGCGTGGTGGTGCTGGTGCGCATCATCGATGGCGAACTCAAGAAGGGCCAGAAGATCCGCATGATGGCGGCGGACGCCGTCTATCAGGTGGAACAGATCGGCGTCTTCAAGCCCAAGAAGGTCGGCGTCGAACGCCTGGGCCCCGGCGAGGTCGGTTACATCACCGCCCAGATCAAGCAGGTGGCCGATACCAAGGTGGGCGACACCATCACCGATGAGCGCAAGGGCACGGCCACGCCCCTGCCCGGCTTCAAGCCGGCGCAGCAAGTGGTGTTCTGCGGCTTGTTCCCGGTGGATGCGGCGCTGTTCGAAGATTTGCGCGAGGCGTTGGGCAAGCTGCATCTCAACGACGCCAGCTTCACCTATGAAACCGAATCCAGCGCCGCGCTGGGCTTCGGTTTCCGCTGCGGCTTTCTAGGATTGCTGCATCTGGAAATCGTGCGCGAGCGGCTGGAGCGGGAATTCAATCTCGACCTGATCACCACCGCACCGTCGGTGATTTATCACATCTATATGAACAACGGCACGATGAAGGAATTGCACAATCCGGCCGACATGCCGGACGTGACCTACATCGACCGCATCGAAGAGCCTTGGATCAAAGCCACTGTGCTGGTGCCGGACGAATATCTGGGCAGCGTGCTGAAATTGTGCGAGGACCGGCGCGGGCGGCAGGTCGAGCTCACTTACGCGGGCAACCGCGCCATGGTGATCTATGTGTTGCCGTTGAACGAAGTGGTGTTCGATTTCTATGACCGGCTGAAAAGCGTTAGCCGCGGCTATGCCAGCTTCGATTATCACATCGAGAAATACGAAGAAGGCGATCTGGTGAAGATGTCCATTCTGGTCAATGACGATCCGGTGGATGCGCTCTCCATGATCGTCAACCGCCAGCGCGCCGAAGGGCGTGGCCGGGCGATGTGCGAGAAACTCAAAGAATTGATCCCGCGCCACATGTTCAAGATTCCGATCCAGGCGGCGATCGGCGGCAAGGTGATCGCGCGCGAAACCCTTTCGGCCCTGCGCAAGGATGTCACCGCCAAATGCTATGGCGGTGACATTTCCCGCAAGCGCAAGCTCTTGGACAAACAGAAAGAGGGCAAGAAGAAGATGCGCCAGTTCGGCAAGGTGGAGATTCCCCAGGAAGCCTTCATCGCGGCGCTGAAGATGGACGATAACTAGACCCGATGTTATGGTGCCGCCGGGCTGAGGGCGAGGCGGTTTATGGAAACGGTTTCCCAAGGCCAAACGCTTTTTCTGGCGCGGCTGGCAATCGGTCTGGCGCAGGGGCTGGTTCTCTATCTGCTGTACAGCGCCGGCGACGCCAAAACATGGCCCGCAACGCAAGGCACGATATTCGTGCCTCTTCTACTGGTGAGCCTGGCCGCGCCCGTTGGTCTGATCCTATCATTGGGCGCGATGTCGTACCGCAAGGCGCTGACATGGGTCGGCATCGCCAGCGCCGTCGTGGCGCTTCTGGGCTTTTTCGACAGTTGGATAAGCGCATCGCGGGTCTCGGGCGTCGCGATACCATCCGCACAACTGGTGTTGTTTGGCGCCGGCGGTCTGTTCATCGCGCATGCCTTGGTGACGGGCGGCGTAACCGACCGCCGCTTCATGGCCAGCTATCCCACACACTTTGACGTGGCGTGGAAGCTCGCCGTCCAGCTGGCCTTGTCTATCCTGTTTGTCGGCGCTTTCTGGCTGTTGCTGTGGCTGGGTGCGGGACTATTCGGCCTGGTCAAACTGGATTTCTTTGCAAAGCTTCTCCAGCACGCATGGTTTTCCATTCCTGTCCTCTCGGTCGCGGCGGCGGGCGCATTGCATCTGACCGACATACGGCCCGTGCTGGTACAGGGCGCGCGCACCCTGCTTTTGACCTTGTTGTCCTGGCTGTTGCCGCTGATCACCGTGATCGTGGGGGGCTTTGTCGCCACCCTGCCCTTCACCGGGCTTGGCGCCTTGTGGAGCATTGGCCACGCCACGGCCTTGCTCCTGGCGGCGGCGGCAGTGCTGATTGTTCTTATCAACGCCGCATATCAGGACGGCATGCCGGAACGAGTGCCGCCGAAAATTTTGCGGCTGGCAGGCACCGTCGCGGCGATCCTGACGGTGCCGCTGACGCTGATCGCGGCCTATGCCCTGTTTTTGCGGGTGCGCCAGTATGGCTGGACCGTGGACCGCGTCACCGTCGCCGCCATCATCCTGGTGGCGCTGGCCTATGCCGGCGGCTACGCCCGCGCCGCACTGATGCGGGGGCCCTGGCTGGCGCGGATTGAATCGTGGAATTTTCGTGTCTCGCTCCTGGCGCTGGCGCTGCTGATCGCGCTGTTCACCCCCCTCGCCAGTCCCGCGCGCGTCGCGGTTGCGGATCAAATGGCGCGGTTGAAAGAGGGCAGGATTTCGCCGGCGAAATTCGATTTCCGCTATCTGCGGTGGCACGGTGGGCGCTATGGCCTGGCCGCGCTGAATGACCTTAAGCGCAGCGCGAACGCAACCATCCGCGGCGGCGCATCGGCGACGTTGTTGGAAAAGAACCCGGACGCGCCGGGGCCGTCTCTTTCCTGGCCGCAGAATGTCAAAATCTATCCTGCCGGACAGAAATTGCCGCGCGACTTTGTTGAGACGCCTTGGGACCGCGTCTCGTGCCGGCTTGCCAATGTCGGCGCCTGTCAGGCTGTCTTGGCGGATTTCGATGGGGATGGGCAGCAGGACATCCTGATTTTCCCCGTCAAAGGCGGTACCGGGCAAATTTTCACCCGCAAACCTGACGGAGCCTGGCATCAAAAGGGACGTATAGAGATTCCCTTACGCTGCTCTGGTCTGCTTGCCGCCTTGCAGGAAGGCCGCTTCAAAATTTCCCCGGAGGCGCATCCCTTAAGCCGGATTGAGGCTGCCGGGGTGAGCCTGCACATCGCACCTGTTCCTGATTCAGAACCAAGCTGTCCAAAATAACCGGCCGAGCGGCGGGCCATTCACCCTGCCCTCGCCGGTTTCGACAAATCCGTTCCTAGCCATTATACGACCGCCCATGTCCAGTGTGGCCTTGATCGATTATGGCTCCGGCAACCTCGCCAGCGCGGCGAAGGCTTTGGCGCGCGCCGCCAGTGGGAAATACGACATCGTTACCACCGCCGACCCTGAAGCCGTTCTGGAGGCCGAACGGGTGGTGCTGCCGGGCGTGGGCGCCTTTGCCGATTGCATGAAGGGCCTGTCGGCGGTGCCCGGCATGATCGAGGCGCTGCGCGAGAAGGTGCTGAAAGAGGGTGCGCCCTTTCTGGGCATCTGTGTCGGCATGCAGTTGATGGCCACGGTGGGGGTTGAGTTCGGCCGCCATGCCGGGCTGGGCTGGATCGCAGGCGAAGTGGTGAAGATCACGCCCGACGACGACGCCCTCAAGATCCCGCATATGGGCTGGAATGAACTCAAGATCGAACAGCGCCATGCCGTGCTGGACGGCATCGCGCCGGGTGCCCATGCCTACTTCGTCCATAGTTTTCAGCTCAAACCCGTGCTGCCCGACGATCTGATCGCAACATGCGATTATGGCGGGCCGCTGACCGCGATCATCGGCAACGAGAATATGGTGGGCACCCAATTCCATCCGGAAAAGAGCCAGGAAATGGGGCTTAAGCTGCTGGAAAACTTTCTCAAATGGCGGCCTTAGTGCCGTTTTCGTTCCGTTCCATTTACTTGTCATTCCCGCGTAAGCGGGAATCCAACTTTGGACTGGTCGCGAATGTTGAAGTTGGATGCCCGCGTTCGCGGGCATGACAAAAGGGTTTTAGGTAATGATCATCTTTCCCGCGATTGATTTGAAAGACGGCGTCTGCGTCCGCCTGAAAAAAGGCGTGATGGAAGACGCTACCATCTTCAACACCGATCCCGCCGCCCAGGCCAAAAGCTTCGAGGCGCAGGGCTTTCAATGGCTGCATTGCGTGGATCTGAACGGCGCCTTTGCCGGCCACAGCGCCAATAAAGCCGCGATCAAATCCATCCGCGCCGCCATCACCCTTCCCATCCAGTTGGGCGGCGGCATCCGCGACATGGCGGCAGTGGAAGCCTGGCTGGCCGCCGGCATCACCCGCGTGATCCTGGGCACCGCGGCGCTGACCGATCCGCAGTTCGTCAAAGACGCGGCGCGCAAATTCCCCGGCCGGATTGTGGTGGGCGCCGATGCCAAGGGCGGCAAGATCGCGACCCAAGGCTGGGCCGAAGTCAGCGAACTGACCCCGCTGGAATTGGGCAAGCGATTTGAGGATGCCGGGGTCGCCGCCATCCTGTTCACCGACATTGACGGCGACGGATTGCTGAAGGGCGTGAATGTTGCCGCGACCGCCGCCCTCGCCCGCGGTCTTTCCATTCCCGTGATTGCGTCCGGCGGTGTCGGCTCCATCGCCGACATCGACGCCCTGCTGGCGGCCAATGAGCCAGGTATCGAAGGTGTGGTGGTGGGCCGGGCACTGTATGACGGCCGCATCGACGTGGCCGAGGCTTTGAAGAAAGCCGCCGCTTAAGACCGGCTTATCGGGCGCTTTCTCACAAGAAACCTCCAGGCCAGAAACGCCCCGCCACCCAGAACCGCTCCGCCAAAGGACCGAACCAACAGGTTGGAGTCGTTCCCCTCCAGAGGATTAAGAAGCCAGGCGACCAAGCCCGCGATGCAGGCGGCCATCAGCAACAGCCCGATCACTTGCCGCACCTTCATAAGATTCTCAGCTCCGCGTCAGCCGCCGGGTCAGCTCGTCCAGCTGTTCCAGGGATTTGTAGGAAATCCGCATTTCCCCACCTTTATCCCCTTTGTGGATAATCTCGACTTTCAAGCCTAAACGGTTGGAAATGCTAACTTCCAAATCGGCGATATTGGGGTCCTTGGCAGGTTTTCCACCGGGCTTTTTTGCCGAACGATGTTCGGCCTTTTTCTGCTCGGCCTGGCGTACCGTCAGCGCGCCCTCGATCAATTCCCGGGCGCGGGCTTGCGGATCGGCCTCGCCTAACAGCGTTCGGGCATGGCCTGCCGTCAGCTTGCCCTCCCGGATCCAGGCTTTGACTTGGTCCGGCAGCTTGAGCAGACGAACAGTGTTGGCGATGTGGGACCGGCTCTTGCCGACTTCCCTGGCAACATCCTCTTGGGTGCGGCCAAAGCGGGTGATCAGCTCTTCGTAAGCGGCCCCCTCCTCTATCGCGTTCAGATCGGCGCGCTGGACGTTTTCGATGATGGCGATTTCCAGCGCCTGGTCATCGCGCAGCTCGCGCACCACCACCGGCACATCATGCAGCTTGGCCAGTTGCGCCGCGCGCCAGCGGCGCTCGCCCGCCACGATCTCATAACGGTCAGGGCCGACGGGCCGCACCAGAATGGGCGACAGCACGCCCTTTTCCTTGATGCTGGCCGCCAACTCGGCCAATGGCTGTTCGTCGAAGGTCATGCGCGGCTGGAAGCGGCCCGGCTGCAGGAAAGCGATGGGCAGCGAGCGCATGTCTTTCTTGGCGGCAGGCTCGCCTTTGACGGCGGCGGCTTCATCGCCGATCAAGGCCGAGAGGCCGCGCCCCAGGCCGCGGGGACGGTCGGATGCGGAATTCATGCCGCGGCCCGGATGCGCTCGCGCTGAATCAATTCACCCGCCAGCTTGATGTAAGCCTGGCTGCCCGGGCAGCGCAGATCATAGACCAGCGCCGGCACGCCATGGCTGGGAGCCTCGGAAATACGCACATTGCGCGGGATGACCGTGGTGTAAACCTTTTCGCCCAACGTCTCGCGCACATCGGCGGCGACCTGATCCGACAATTTGTTGCGCTTGTCGAACATGGTCAGCACGATGCCCTGAATGTCTAACGTGGGATTAAGCTTGTCGCGCACCAGCTCGATGGTCTTCATCAACTGGCTCAATCCTTCCAGCGCGAAAAACTCGCATTGCAGCGGCACCATCACCGCATCTGCCGCCGCCATCGCATTCAAGGTCAGCAAGGTGAGGGACGGGGGACAGTCGATCAAAATATACGAAAAAGCATTTTCTCCGTGTACGGAGTATTCTTCCAAAGCGTCCTTCAAGATGAAATTGCGCCGGGGAAAATCCGCCAGTTCCAATTCGGCGCCGGACAGATCCACCGTCGCCGGTACCAAGGACAGGCCAGGGATGCGGGTCTTCACGATGGCGTCCGCCAGCCGGGCCTGGCCGGTCAGCACCTCATAGGTGGTGAGCTTGCGGTCCTGGCGGTGGATACCCAGGCCGGTCGAGGCATTGCCTTGGGGGTCGATGTCGATCACCAGGGTGGGTTCGCCCACCGCGGCCAGGGCGGTTCCCAGATTGATGGCGGTGGTGGTCTTACCGACACCGCCCTTTTGGTTGGCGACGACCAGGACGCGGGGTTTTTTGGGGAAGGACATGGCGGAAACCCAACTCTCTCACGGTCACTATAGCACCCGAAGGATCGGTCTGGCTTGGGACTTGAGAGACCTTCATGTTCCAACATTTATGGGCTTCGGTCAATTCTGACCCCACATTTTGGCCTTTTAGGAATATGCAAACACTGTTCGGATTCGTAAACCTGTGGGCATATTCCAGAAGGCGGGGCAGGGGCGCCAGCGCTCGGGCCGTAATCACGTCAAAGGGGCACGGCGGCAAATCCTCGATCCGGGCATTCCGGACTGTCACGGCAAGCCCCATACGCGCGGCGGCGGCTTGCAGGAAGGCGCATTTCTTGGTGGTGGCTTCATGCAAGGTCATCGAAACCGAGGGTAAGAGCGCTGCCAGGACCAGGCCGGGGAAGCCCGCCCCGGACCCTAAATCCGCCAGGGTCTTGGCCTGAGCCGGGACATAGGGGGCCAACTGCGCGCTGTCCCAAATATGACGATGCCAAAGGTCGGGCAGAGTGCTTTTGGCCACCAAATTGTGCCGTGCATTCCAGTCCGTCAGAAGGTCGGCATAGGCTTTGAGTCTGGACAATGTTTCACGTGAAACACCGGTTTTGGCGGCAAATTCCTCCGGCCCGAAATCAGGCACGCTTCCGATCTTTCCGGGCCTTTTGGCTGGTTTTGACAGAGGCCAGGACCAGAGTCAGGGCGGCGGCCGTCACGCCCTCGATACGGGCCGCTTGGCCCAAAGTCGTGGGACGGATGCGTTCCAGTTTCTGGCGCACTTCATTTGAGAGGCCGACCACAGCGTCATAGTCGAGCTCTGCAGGTAGGGTACGGCTTTCGTCACGGCGGAAGGCCAGGATGTCGGCATCCTGGCGGTCGAGATATCCGGCATACTGGGCGTCTATCCCAAGCTGCTCGACGATCTCAGGCTCCAGGCTTCCCAATTGAGGCCAAATCCTAGTCAGAGTGGAAAAGTCGGTGAGGCTTAAGAGGTCCAAGGCACTGCGGCGGACCCCATCCAGGCGGATCGTCAGCCCATATTGGGCGGCTTCATTGGGTGTCAGAGAGAGACGGCCCATTGTTTCACGTGAAACAGCCAGTTTTTCCAGCTTTTCCGCGAATTTCTGGCTCCGCTCCGATCCTAAAATCCTGTTCGCTTCGCCGAAGCCGGTGAGGCGCAGATCGGCGTTGTCGGATCTCAGGGTCAGCCGATACTCGGCCCGGCTGGTGAACATGCGATAGGGCTCGGACACGCCCTTGGTCACCAGGTCATCGATCATCACGCCGATATAGGCCTGGGCACGGTCTAGGATGACGGACTGTGCGCCACCTGCAGCCCGAGCGGCATTCCAGCCGGCTATCAGGCCTTGTGCCGCCGCTTCCTCATAGCCGGTGGTGCCATTGATCTGTCCTGCCAGGTAAAGGCCCGGCACGGCCTTTACTTCCAGCGCAGGGGAAAGCTCCCGCGGGTCCACATAGTCGTATTCAATGGCATAGCCGGACCGCTGAACTTGGGCCTTTTCCAGGCCGGGGATAGTCGCGAGCAAAGCGATCTGAACATCCTGGGGCAGGGCGGTCGAAATCCCGTTGGGATAGACCAAATCCGTGCTAAGCCCTTCTGGTTCAAGGAAAATTTGGTGCGACTCGCGATCGGCGAAGCGGTTGATCTTATCCTCGATGGAGGGACAATAGCGCGGGCCGGTAGAGGCGATCTGGCCCGAATACATCGGCGATCGGTGCAGGTTCGCCCGGACAACCGCATGGGTCTGAAGGGTGGTGCGGGTAATGCCGCATGCGATCTGAGGCGTCATGATCTTGGTGGTCAGGAAAGAGAAAGGCGAGGGCGGGTCATCGCCCTGCTGCATTTCCAGGCTTGCCCAATCGATGGTCCGTCCGTCCAGGCGCGGCGGCGTGCCGGTCTTCAGCCGCCCCATTTTCAGGCCGAAGCCGTACAAGGTTCTGGAAAGTCCGATACTGGGCGCCTCAACCCCATCTGCGATCTTCATCCGCCCGGCGGGAATCTTTGTCTCGCCGATATGGATCAAGCCGTTCAGGAAGGTGCCGGTGGTCAGCACGACCTTGCCGCAGGCGACCTCGTCGCCATCAGCAGTCAAAACCCCGACAACCACTCCGTCTCGTAAAATCAGGTCTTCCGCGCTCGCGGCACGAATTTCCAGATTGGAAATGCTGCGCAGCATGGATTGCATTGCTGCGCGGTAAAGCGCCCGGTCGGCTTGGGCACGGGGGCCGCGCACCGCCGGGCCTTTGCGGCGGTTGAGCAGACGAAATTGGATTCCCGCCGCATCAGCGCACCGGCCCATCAGCCCATCCAGGGCGTCGATCTCGCGCACCAGATGACCCTTGCCCACGCCGCCAATGGCGGGATTGCAGGACATTTCGCCCAGGGTCTCAATCGCGTGGGTCAGCAACAGGGTCTTGGCGCCAAAGCGCGCCGCGGCCGCCGCCGCTTCACAGCCCGCATGTCCCCCGCCGATGACGATGACGTCGTATGCCATGGGCGCGCTAATACGCGCGGCCCAATCCATCCACAAGCCCCGCCGATAGACAGCGCGCTATTGAACCCGCCGGACCGCAATGGTGCCCGCGAGCCCGCTCAGCTTCATGGCATAGCTGCCGCCTCGATCGCGCGATATCACCACCGCATAAGAGGGCGCCGGCTTGACCAAGCCGCCTAAGGGCGAGTCGCTGAGGGATTGGCGCCACACCTGGCCATTGTCCAATGTCGCGGTCACATAGCCGCCGGTGAATTCGTAAGCCGTCAGCCGGGCGCGGATTTGGTTGACCGTATCGCCGGGGATCTTGCTGGGGAACGCGGACACACCGCCATTGGCGATGCTCTCGCTCCCAAACTGGGCCACCGTGGTTTGGGGCGGGCGCTGGTTTTCCAAGCCCAGCATCCGGGTAAAGAGACCACTGCGCTGGCGCGGCTGGGGCCGGGCCGGCGCTTCGGCGGAGGCCGTCACGGGCGCACTGAGGGCGCCGGACGCCCGGACCGCCGCAGAATCAAAACAGGCCAGCCGCTGCGGCTTGTCGCTCACACTGGAACAGTGCAGCACGGCCACCAGAGCATCGTCACGCAAATCGGCCTGTGCCGCCGTGACGGTTGCCAGCAGCACAAAAAGCCCCGCAAAACCGACGTGTCTCATGGCTCCCTCCCACAATTTGCTATTTGCCGATACAGAAATCCCGAAACACAAAATCCAACAGCTCTTCCACATCCACTCGCCCGGTGATGCGTCCGACGGCGCGCATCGCCAAGCGCAGATCCTCCGCCAACAACTCCGGACGATCCGACGGCGCTGCCAGACCATGTTGCAGGGCCGCGACCGCTTCTTGCAAGGCATGGCGATGGCGCGGCCTGGTCAGGGGCGGCGCGCCGCTTTCCAATTTATGCTGCACTTTTTGCTGCAGCATTTTCAGCAATTCCGGGATTCCTTCGCCCGTCTTGAGCGAAATGCAAAGCCCGTCACGGACAAAACCAAGATCGGCTTTGTTCCAAACGATCACATCCGGCTCGGGCAAATCGGCGGGTAGTCCCGCCCGTGGATTTTGCGCGGCGCCATCCAGCAGCAACAACGTCATCCCGCCCGCCGCATGGGTGAGCGCGCGGCGCACGCCTTCTGCTTCAATAGGCTCGTTGGTGTCGCGAACCCCAGCAGTATCTGCGACCAGCAAGAGATAGCCGCCCAGATCCAGGCGCGCCTCGATCACATCCCGGGTGGTGCCGGGCGTATCGGAGACAATGGCGATGTCGCGCCGCGCCAGGGCGTTGATCAACGAGGATTTTCCGGCATTGGGCGGTCCCAAAATGGTCAGGCGCAAACCCTCGCGCAACGCCTCGCCCCGGCCGGAATCATCCATATGACATTGAATCTGTTCGGATATTTTCTTCGCCGCGTCACGGGCGGCGGTGAACTCCATATCCCCCACCCCATCATCGGAAAAATCGATGGCCGCTTCCGCCCGCCCTAGCGCCGCGACCAAGGCCACCCGCCATCCTTCATAGAGCTCGGCCAAGGCGCCGTCATGCTGGCGCAAAGCTTGGCGCAACTGTGCCGGAGTCTCCGCATCCACCAGATCCGCGACAGCCTCGGCCTGGGTAACGTCCAGCTTGCCATTTTCCACCGCCCGACGGCTAAATTCCCCGGGCTCGGCAGGACGCAAGCCAAGATCGGCAAAGGCTCCAAATAGCGCCTCGCGGATTGCCCGCCCGCCATGGATATGGAACTCCGCCACATCCTCACCGGTGAAGCTGTGGGGGGCTGGAAACCAGAGCAAGAGGGCCCGGTCGATATCGGTTTGTCTGTGCGTCAGCCGCCGCAGGAGCGCCCGGCGCGGTGAGGGCTGGATACCGGCCAAGGCCCGAAGAGCGGGGCCGGCCAGCGGCCCTGAAACCCGGACCACGCCCACGCCAGCCCGGCCTGGCGCACTGGCCAGGGCGAAGATGGTGGGACCGGACAAGCTATTTGCCGTCCTTCTTCAACATGGCGGCGGCGCTGTCCCACATCGCCTTCTGCAGCTTTTGGAAGGCCTCCCCGCCCGCCCCATAGGAAAAAGGCAGCCAAGCCTTCACCATCCCCTCCGGATCATTGGCGTCAAAAGCCGCCTTCATCCGCGACTGCATCTCCTCCATCATCTTCTTTTGCATGGGCGCGACATCAGGCAGGCCCATGAAGGCGCGGGCCTCTTCGGGGGTCATGTCCATCTCGATATTGACCTTCATGGCGGCATCTCCTGACAAGCTTGGGCCAAAAGGCGGGGGCCACCTTTTCGCTGCCCATCTTCCGGGGTAAGTAACCCCGCCCCAAAAACACCACAGAAGCGGGCTGGCGGGAAGCATCCTTCCGCACACCCCTTGGAACGGAACGATGAGCATCGATAACCCCACCAGCCCATTTCTTCTCGCGCACAAGACCAATCCCATCCCGTGGCGGAGCTGGGGGCCCGACGTCCTGGCCGAGGCCAAGGCCCAGGACAAGCCCATTCTCCTCTGTGTCGGCTATAGCGGCTGTCACTGGTGCCAGGTGATGAACCGCGAAAGCTTCAGCGATCCGCAAACCGCCGCCGACGTCGTGGCCAATTTCATTCCCGTCCTGGTCGACCGGGATGAACGCCCCGACATCGACATGCTCTATCAGGGCGCGGCCGGCGCGATGGGGCATACTGGCGGCTGGCCGCTCAATGTGTTTCTCACCCCCGACGGCGCGCCTTTCTGGATAACCGGCTATCTGTCTTTGGAAGACAAGCCGGAGCTTCCCAGCTTCCGCCGTCTGGTCAACGAAACCGCCGATCTCTGGAAGAACGACCACGCCCGCGCGCAAGATACCGGCGCGCAGGTACGCCAAGCGCTGGAGAATCTCTACAACCGCGACATGACCGCCAGCCAGGAAAGCATGAACCTGGATGTGGCGGCGCTGCGTATCGGCCAGCGCTACGACATCTTCTTCGGCGGCATGCAGGGCGGCGTGAAGTTTCTCAACATCCTGCCGCTGGATGTGATCTGGCGCGCCTTCCTGCGCACCGGCACACCGCAATTCAGCCAGATCTTTTTCACCACGCTGGACGGCATTTTGTTCGGCGGCGCCTATGACCATGTCGGCGGCGGTTTCTTCCGCCACGCCTTGGACGAACGCTGGCTGGAGCCCGCTTTCGAAAAGACGCTGTACGACAATGCGATGATGCTCGATATCTGCACCCAGGTTTGGCAGTTCAACCGCAATCCGCTCTGCGCGCAGCGCATCCCGGAAACGGTGAACTTCCTGCTGCGCGACATGACGGTGGGCGATGCCTTTGCTGCATCCATTTCCTCGGGCAATCAGGCGGAAGACGCCCTCTACTACACCTGGAGCGAAGCGGAGATCGGCGCCGCGTTGGTCGGCACCTTCTCGGCCCGCTTCAAGCAGGTCTATGGCATCACCCGCGACGGCAATGTGATGGGCCGCAATCTGCCGCGGCGGCTGGGCAATCCTGCCCCCGCCAACGAAGCCGATGAGGCGCTCTTGCTCAAGCAGCGCGATATGCTGCTGGCGGTGCGTCAGAAGCGCGCCGCGCCCATGCGCGACGATCGTGTGATGGCGAACTGGAATGGATTGGCCATCGCCGCGCTGGCGCGCGCCGGCATGGCGCTCGGAAAGGCGGAATGGATCCAGGCCGCCATCAAGGCTTTCGATCAAGTGGTGGCTGACTTGGGCGACGGCGACCGGCTGTCCCATCTCAAGGGCAGCATGGGCACGGCGGATGATTATGCCGACATGGCGCGCGCGGCGCTTCAACTGCGCGAAGTGACCGGCGACGACCGCTTCCTGGAACGGGCCAAGGCGTGGACCAAGACCCTGGACCGCCATTTCTGGAACAATCAGGTCAACGGCTATTGCTTCCATGCCGACGATGCCGAACCGCTTTTGGTGCGCCCGCGCATGCTGTTCGACAACCCGGCCCCCAGCGCCAACGGCACCATGCTGGTGGTCTTGACCCGGCTGGCATTGCTGACCGGCGAACGCGACTATATGAGCCGCGCCTCCGCCCTGGCCGCCGCCTTCGGCAATGAAGCCAATCGCATGCCAATGGCTTCGGGCAGCTATTTCGCGGGCTTTGAATATGTGGCCAACAGCCTGGTGATCCTGATCGTGGGTCATAAGGGCCACGCCAAGACGCAGGAACTGGTGCGCGCCTATTGGGGCAAACCGATGCCCAACGGCATGCTGGTGCAGATCGAGCCGGGCGAGGCGCTGCCGCCGGACCATCCCGCCACCGGGCGCGGCATGGAGGGCGGTAAACCCACCGCCTATATCTGCCAGGCGGGCGGCTGTTCCGATCCTTTCACCAGCGCGGCGGAGTTGAGCTTTGCCTTGACCTTGCCGCCGCAACTGCGCGAGCAGCAACAGGCCCTGGCGCAACAGCAGCAACAGGGACGTTAGACAATTGTTGCGATGATAAAAGCCATTCGCTTTGAAAAAACCGGCGGCAGCGATGTGCTGCGCTATATGGACTATGACCTGCCGCCGCCCGCCAAGGGTCAGGTGCAGGTCCGGCATACCGCCATCGGGGTGAACTTCATCGACACCTATCACCGCACCGGGCTCTATCCTTTGCCGCTGCCGTCGGGCTTGGGCATGGAAGCGGCAGGCGTGGTGTCGGCGCTGGGCGAGGGCGTCACCCATTTCAAGATCGGCGACCGGGTGGGGTATTGCGGCGGGGCGATTGGTTCTTATGCGGATGCCAACAATGTGCCAGCGGAAAAGTTGGTGGCCCTGCCCGCCGGCGTCAGCGACGAAATCGCCGCCGCCATCCTGCTCAAGGGCATGACCGCGCAATATCTGCTGCGCCGCATCCATCCGGTGAAGGCCGGCGAAACCATCCTGTTTCACGCCGCCGCGGGCGGCGTCGGCCAGATCGCCTGCCAATGGGCCAAGCATCTGGGCGCCATCGTGATCGGCACCACCACCTCGCCGCAGAAAGTCGCGCTGGCGCGCGCCAATGGCTGCGACCATGTGCTAAGCACCCAGGAACCGGGCTGGGAAAAACAAGTGCGAGACTTGACCGGCGGCAAGGGCGTGCCGGTGGTTTACGACTCCATCGGCAAGGACACGTTCATGGCGGGGCTGGATTGCCTCTCACCGCGCGGCATCATGGTGACCTACGGCAATTCCAGCGGCCCGGTGGATCCCTTCCCGCCGTCGGTTTTGGCGGCCAAAGGCTCGCTGTTCGTCACCCGGCCCGTGCTGGCGCATTACACCAGCACGCCGAAAGAATTGCAGGGCGCCGCCGACGATCTGTTCGCGGTGATTGCCTCTGGCGCGGTCAAGGTCGCCGTCAATCAGCGCTTTGCGCTCAAAGACGCCGCCAAGGCGCATGAGGCGCTGACCGGCAAGCAGACAACTGGGGCAACCATTTTGATTCCGTGAGACCGGGCAAAGGCCCCTATGGGGCTTTTGCCCGGTCGAGCGCCCGCGAAGCGCGCTTGCCAGCTTGCATGCCAGCTTCAAAGCTGGTATCGATACTGGTATGGGTGCGTTTCGCAAAATTACCGTCCAGGTCCCGGAATCCCTGTTGAAAAAAGCGCAGGCCTATACGGGCGAAGGCGTGACCCAGACTGTCACGGCCGCGTTGAAACGCTTGGCTTCCATTCAGGCACAGCAAGAACTTCTCAAGTTGCGCGGTAAAGTGAAGTTCGCGCTGACCCTGGATGAACTGCGCGAGGACCGCGATTGATCGCGGTCGACACCAGCGCGCTGTCAGCCTTCCTGAAAGGCGAACCCGGAAAAGGCAGTGATCGCCTGGCGCTTGCCTTGCAGGCGGGCGATCTGAGACTTCCGCCCGTTGTGATCACGGAAATCCTCAGCGATCCTCTTGCCTCCTCCGTGTTGGCGGACCTTCTGTCGCAGGCTGAGTTGCTTGAAATCCAGGATGGTTATTGGCAACGCGCTGGCGACCTGCGCCGGCTTGTCAAAATAAAGGGGCACAAGGCCAAGACCGCCGACGCCCTGGTTGCGCAATCCTGCATTGACCATCAGGTGGCGCTGATTACGCATGACGCTGACTTTCGTCATTTCGTTCGCTATGGCGGACTAAAGCTCGCCTAAGCTCACGTCCATCAGGTATTCATCGACTCAAAGAAGTCGGCGTTGTTCTTCGCAGACTTGAGCTTGTCGAGCAGGAACTCGATGGCGTCCACCGTGCCCATGGGCGAGAGGATGCGGCGCAGGACATAGGTTTTCGCCAGCGTGCCCTTTTCGACCAACAGCTCGTCCTTGCGGGTGCCCGAACGCATGATGTCGATAGCCGGGAACACGCGCTTGTCGGCAACCTTGCGGTCCAGAATGATTTCGCTGTTGCCGGTGCCCTTGAACTCTTCGAAAATCACTTCGTCCATGCGGCTGCCGGTGTCGATCAGGGCGGTGGCGATGATGGTCAGCGAGCCGCCTTCCTCGATATTGCGCGCCGCGCCGAAGAAGCGCTTGGGGCGCTGCAGAGCGTTGGCGTCCACGCCGCCGGTCAGCACCTTGCCGGAAGACGGCACCACGGTGTTGTAGGCGCGGCCCAACCGGGTGATGGAATCCAAAAGGATGATCACATCGCGCTTATGCTCGACCAGGCGCTTGGCCTTTTCGATCACCATTTCGGCGACCTGCACATGGCGCGTCGCCGGTTCGTCGAAGGTGGACGAGATCACCTCGCCCACCACGGTACGCTGCATGTCGGTGACTTCTTCCGGACGTTCGTCGATCAAAAGCACGATCAGGAAGGCGTCGGGATGATTGGCGGCAATCGCCTTGGCGATATTCTGCAGGATCACCGTTTTGCCGGTGCGCGGCGGCGCGGTGATCAAAGCGCGCTGGCCCATGCCCTGGGGCGAGACGATGTCAATAACACGCCCCGTCTTGTCCTTGATGGTGGGATCGTCCAACTCCATCTTGAGCGGCCGGGTGGGGTAGAGCGGCGTCAGATTGTCGAAATGGACCTTGTGCTTGATCTGCTCGGGGTCCTCGAAATTGATGGTGGTGACTTTGAGCAGCGCGAAGTAACGCTCGCCTTCCTTGGGGGCGCGGATCGGGCCTTCGGCAGTATCGCCGGTGCGAAGACCGAAGCGGCGGATCTGGGACGGTGAAACATAAATATCGTCCGGGCCGGGCAGATAGTTGGATTCCGGCGAGCGCAGGAAGCCGAAGCCGTCCTGCAGGATTTCCACCACGCCGGTGCCGGTGATCTCAACCTCGCGCTCAGCCAGTTCCTTGAGGATGGCGAACAGCATGTCCTGCTTGCGCATGGAGGATGCATTCTCGATCTCCAATTCCTCGGCGAAAGCCAGCAAATCGGCGGGTTTTTTATTCTTGAGATCCTGCAACTTCATCGCCTGCAGGCCATCTTGGACAGTCATGGATAGGCACCTAATCGAAGGGGGATTGGTTTCGATGAACAAAGGGCAGGGCGCCCCGGGCACGATCATCGAAGAGGTTGGTTCCGACCCTTTACCGTTTTGCGGTCCGCGCCCCTGATGTCTTCATGCCATCACCGGGACCGCGCGGGTCAATCAGATACACCCATTATAGCCTGATTTGGCGGGCTTGCAAATATCCCTCCAACAAGGGGGTGCGCAATTAATGTTTCAGGCTGGGACAAGGCGTTAGCGGAATGGTTTGACGATCACCAAGATCACGATCAGCACCATCAGAACCGCCGGCGCCTCATTGATAATCCGGTAGAAGCGGGCGCTATGCGTGTTGCGGTCATGGGCGAAGCCCTTCCAGCAGCCCACCAAAAAACCGTGGATGCCGCTGAGCACGATCACCAGAAGAAACTTAAGCTGGAACCAGATCTGCAGATGCGCCTCGCTGATCCAGGCCAGGGTCAGGCCCAAAATCCAGACCGCTATCATGGAAGGATTGATGATGCCCTTGATCAAGCGGCGCTCCATCACCTTGAAGCGCTCAGAGCCTTCCGAACCCGGCGGGGTTTCGCAGTGATAGACGAACAGGCGCGGCAGATAGAGCATGCCCGCCATCCAGGCGATCACCGCGATGAGATGGGCGGCCAGGATCCAGCTATAGAAACCGCTGAGGATGTCGCGCATCAGTGTTTGCCGCTGCCGTCATTGCAGATTGCAGTTTCGCCATCCGCCGCGCGGCGCACAAGCCCTGCCAGACCGGCGATGAAATCGGGATGGATGCCGGCGGTGGCCGCGCGGCGATAATCGGGAACGCCTGCTTCTTGCGCCAATTTGCGATATTCGATGTCCAGTTCCACCAGGGTTTCGGAATGCTCGCTGACAAAAGCGACCGGCGCGATGATGACGCCCTTGCCCTCAGCACCCGCGCGGCGGATTTCGTCATCGGTGGCAGGTCCAATCCATTCCAGCGGCCCGACCCGGCTCTGGTAGCAGACCCGGGCGTCCAACGCCGGCATGCCCAGTGCCGTCACAATTGCCGCGGCGCTTTGCTCGACCTGGTGCTGATAGGGATCGCCGCGCCGGATGACGCGCTTGGGCAGGCCGTGGGCCGACAGCAGCAAGCGATAGGAAATATCGGCGGACGCGCCCGCCAGCGCATTGCGGATATGGGCCACTGCTGCCGCGATGAACCCGTTTTCGGCGGGATAGCAGCAGATGCGCGATGTCGGGGCGTTCAATCCCACTTTCTTCGCCGCCCGCGCCCAGTCCTTGAGCGAGGAGGCGGTGGTGGTGGTGGAATATTGCGGATAGAACGGCAAAAGCACGATTTTATCGGCATCAAAAGCCTTGACCGCCCGCGCCGCGCCATTGCTGAAGGGATGCCAATACCGCATGGCGACAAAGGCTTTTGCTTCCACACCATCGCATGACAAAGCTTTTTCCAAGGCGTCCGCCTGTTTGCGGGTTTGCGCGAAAATGGGGGATGACCCGCCCATATGTTCGTAGATTTTGCGCGCCACGGGCGCGCGGCGGCGCGCGATCAGCCAGGCTAGGGGCAAGCGTAGCGGGGCGGGCAGACCGATGATGGCCGGATCGGAAAAAAGATTGCGCAGAAACGGCTGCACAGCGTCCAGACTATCGGGCCCACCCAGATTGAACAGGACGACGGCCAATCTCATTTGGGGTGTCTCATCCGCGTATGCGTTTCAGCAGTTGCTCGACATGGGCGATGGGTGTTTCCGGCAAAATGCCGTGACCCAGATTGAAGATATGGGGACGTCCCGCGGTGTTTTCCAAAATCTCATCCACCGCCCGGTCTAACGCCGCCCCACCCGCGATTAGCGCGATGGGGTCCAGATTGCCTTGCAAAGCGCAGCCCAGGTTTTCTGCTGCCCAGTGCATGGGCGCCGATGTGTCAAGTGATACGGCATCAACGCCGGTTGCCTTTACATAAATTTCGTACCCCGCCAAGGCAGCGGCGCGAGGAAACCCGATGATCTTGGCGTTCGGCTTGGCCGCCCGCACCGCCTTGACGATTTTCTTGGTGGGATTGACCACCACTTGTTCGAACAAGGTGGCGGGAAGACCGCTGGCCCAGCTATCGAAAATCTGCACGGCGTCAGCGCCCGCCTCCAATTGGCGGATCAGATGAAAGGCAACACACTCGCCCAAGATATCCAAAAGATATCCAAAGCCTTCGGGATCGCGATAGGCCCAGAGCTTAGCGGCTTTTTGTTCGTCGCCGCCAGCACCCGCTGCCAGATAGGTCGCCAAGGTCCAGGGCGCGCCCGCGAAGCCCAGCAAGGCCGTGTCTGGAGGTAGGCCCGCCCGCGTCAGCCGCAGGGCCTCATAGACCGGCTCAAAGTATCTGGACCATTGTGCACGATCTTCATGGAACCCTTCCGTGGAGGCCACCGGCGTAAGACTGGGACCTTCACCTTCGGTGAAGGTTACCTTCTGCCCCAGCGCTTCCGGCACGGTCAGAATGTCCGAAAACAGGATTGCCGCGTCAAAGCCAAAACGGCGGACTGGTTGCAGGGTTATTTCGGCGGCATATTTGGGCGTCAGCGCCATGGTCCAGAAGGAACCAGCCTCTGCCCGCAATTTGCGGTACTCCGGCAGGTAGCGGCCAGCTTGGCGCATCAACCAGACCGGCGGCGTTTTTTCCGCCATGCCGTCCAGCACATGCACAAGCTTGGAAGCATCAGTCAAAACAAGACTCCTAAGATTCTAAGATGATGAAGATGATGTTAGGGCTGTGGACTGTGGACCGATATGTGAGAAGAATTTGGCTTAAGCGAAGGCGCGTAGAGACTCAAGCGCTTGGATGAATTGCGGCGTCCGCGAAGGAGAGACATGGTATGTTGGCGGTTAATCTTAAGTGTCCCCAAAGCATACCTGTTTGCACCCTCACCCCATTCCCGGCTAGGAGCCTGTGGCCTGTTTGCCTCTTAACCCCAGGCCTGGCTGCCGATCTTGGATACTCTTGTGGATCATAAATTTCACGTTCATCTGATTTCGGACTCGACTGGTGAAACGCTCAATGCCATGGCCAATGCGGCGCTGGCCCAGTTCGAAAATGTGGATGTGCTGGTCCATTCTTACGCCCTGGTCCGGGCGGATGCGCAGCTGACGCGGGCGCTGGACCATATCGCCATCATGCCGGGAATTGTGTTTTTTACCTTGGCCAACCAGGGCTTGCGCGACAAGCTGATGGCGCGTTGCAAGGACATAGATGTGCGCTGCATCGACCTGTTGGAAGGGCCGGTCACGGCGCTGCGGCATTTTTTGGGTCGCGCCGAGACCCACAAGGTGGGACGCCAGCATGAAGTGGACGCGCGCTATTTGGACCGCATTGAGGCTTTGAACTTCACCATCGCCCATGACGATGGCCAATCCCTGGATTCCATCGGCGAAGCGGAGGTTATTCTCACCGGCGCCAGCCGTACATCCAAAACACCCACCTGTGTGTATCTGGCCATTCGCGGCGTGCGCGCCGCCAACGTGCCCTTGGTACCGCGCATGCCGCCGCCGCCCCAGCTCCTCAGTGCTCGCAAGCCCTTGATTGTGGGTCTGTGGGTGTCGCCCGACCGCCTGGTGCAGGTCCGGCGCAACCGGCTGACCGGCATGGGGGAAAACCGGGACAGCGATTATGTCGAGCTGGATGCGGTCAGGGCCGAAATCGCCGCCACGCGCCAGTTGTTCGAAAATCAGGATTGGCCGATGATCGATGTCTCGCGCCGCTCCATTGAGGAAACCGCCGCAGCGGTGTTGAACCTTCTGGCCGATCGTAAGGAAGCACTGGGCTGATGCTGGTTCTGGCTTCGGGCAGCGCCAGCCGCAAAGCCTTGTTGAAGGCCGCGGGCATTGCCTTTGTTTCCGACCCCGCCGACTTGGACGAAACCGCCCTGATGGCCGCCTTGCAAGCCAAAGGCGCCGATGCGCCGGCCGTCGCCAGCGCCCTGGCGCAGGAAAAAGCGCTTGCCGTGTCGCGCCGTCATCCAGGCGGCATCGTTCTGGGCGGCGATAGCGTGATCGCTTTTGAGAACCAATTCTTGAGCAAGTGCGCCAGCTTGGAAGAAGCCCAGCGATTGCTGCAGCGCCTGTCGGGGCAGACTCATGTTCTGGTCTCAGCCGCCGCGCTGGCAAAGGATGGGGCCTTGCTGTGGGCGCATGCCAGCCCGTGCCGGATGACAATGCGCGATTTGAGCCCGCAATTCCTGGATGATTATCTGGCCGCCGAAGGGCCGGCGATCCTGTCCTCGGTGGGTTGTTATCATTTCGAAGGGCGCGGGGCGCAGCTTTTCGATAGAGTGGACGGCGATTATTTCTCGGTTCTGGGACTGCCTTTGCTGCCGGTCCTGGCCCAATTGCGCAAGGAAGGGTTGCTCGCGTCATGACGGCAAAGGCAGGTGTTGTAGGCTGGCCGATCGAGCATTCCCTGTCTCCGGTGCTGCACCGCTATTGGCTGAAGGAATATAACATTGACGGAAGCTTTGACTGCATTCCAGCAGAGCCGGGCAAGTTTAAGGACCTTGTCTCAAGCCTTCGCGCGGGGGACTTTCGTGGTGTCAATGTCACTGTGCCGTTTAAGGAAGAGGCGCACAGAATTGCAGACTTCCACGATACTGCAGCAAAGATTACTGGAGCGGTAAATCTTCTGGTATTTCATGAGAATGGTTTGACCGAGGGAAAGAATACCGACGCTTTCGGTTTATCGGCGTCCTTGGCTGAATCACTAGGCGAAGATGCATTGGTTGGGAAAATCGCAGTTATTTTTGGGACGGGCGGGGCAGCCAGGGCGGCAGCCCTAGCGGTGAACGACCCTCTAAAAGCGAAGCCGATTTATGTTCTTGGGCGAAAGGCGATTCGAGCTGAGCGACTGGTTGCTCATTTGACGAGATGGACTAGCGGAAAAAGGAAAACCGATTACCGCGCGGGGATACTTGACGATTGGCGCAGCATTGCAGGGCAAGCTTCTCTTCTCATCAATGCCACCACCGCAGGTATGGGGACCAATCCCGCGCTCGATATAAATCTCAATGCAATGCGCAGGGAGGCAGCAGTCTGCGATCTCGTCTATCACCCGCTGCTGACGCCACTGCTGAAAGATGCGGCCTCACTCGGTCACCGGATCATCGACGGCCTGGGCATGCTGATGCATCAAGCTGTGCCGTCCTTCGAGGCCTTTTTCGGCATCCGGCCCAAGGTCACGCCCGGCCTGCGTGAGGCGCTGGTGAAGACGCTGGCCGACCGTGGCTAGGCCTTTTGTCATCGGCCTGACCGGTTCGATCGGCATGGGCAAAAGCCAAACCGCCAAGCTGTTCGCGGCACAAGGCATTCCGGTGTTCGACGCCGATGCCGCGATCCATGATCTGTATGCGGGGGAGGCGGTGGTGATGATCGAGGCCGCCTTTCCCGGCACGACCAGGAATGGCGCAGTGGACCGTACCGCGCTTGGCCGTGCGGTGACGGGCAACCCCGATGCGCTGGCGCGCTTGGAAGGCCTGGTGCATCCGCTGGTGGCGGCGCGGCGCGAACAGTTCCTCCGCGAAAATCAGGCACCCATCGTGTTGCTGGATATTCCGCTGCTGCTGGAAACCGGCATCAAGGTGGATGCGGTGGTGGTGGCGACCGCGCCGCCTGCCGTGCAAAGAGCGCGCGTCCTGGCGCGTCCCGGCATGACCGAGGCCAAATTCACCGCTTTGTCGGAACGGCAGATGAGCGACGCCCAAAAGCGTGCACAGGCAGATTATCTGGTGATGACGGACAAAGGCTTGGATGATGCCCGCGAACAGGTGAAAATGATCCTGGTGGACATACAGCGCCGCGTTGGCGAGAGCGGCAAAGAGCCGCGTTGGTGAGAACCAGAGTGGCAAAGAATAGAGAATCGCATGCGTGAAATTGTCTTCGACACCGAAACGACAGGATTCGAACCGGGCGACGGCCACAGAATTGTGGAAATCGGCTGCGTCGAGTTGATGGATCATTTCCCGACCGGGCGCACCCTGCAATTTTATCTCAACCCCGAACGCGATATTCCGATCGAATCCCAGCGGGTGCACGGCCTATCGGCGGAATTTTTGGCCGACAAAGCGTTGTTCGCCCATGTCGTGGACGAATTCCTGGAATTTCTCGGCGATGCGCAACTGGTCATCCACAATGCCAGTTTCGACATCAAATTCATCAATGCCGAACTGAACCGGGTGGGCCGCGCGCCCATTCCCCTGTCACGGGCGGTGGATACGATTGAAATCGCCAAGCGCAAGGTTCCCGGCGCCCGCTATTCCCTGGACGAACTCTGCAAGCGGTTCGGCGTGGATCTTTCGGCGCGCACCAAGCATGGCGCCTTGCTGGACGCCCAGCTCACGGCCGAAATCTATCTGGAGTTGATCGGCGGGCGTCAGCGCGGGTTGATGCTGGCGCCGGTGGAGATCGCCGGCCAAATCGCCGAGACGGTTCGCGCCGCCCGGCAGCGGCCGCAAAAACTTTTGCCGCTTGTCACCGAACTGGAACTTGAGCGTCACACGGCCTTTGTCGCCAAAGAGCTAGGGGACAAGGCTCTTTGGAATACTTAAGCATTTCCCTGCGGTTGCTGACCGGCGCCCGCCGCTTGGGCCGCCCGCGCCTGATATAACGCCATGAAGTCGATGGGCTCGATCATCAAAGGCGGCATGCCGCCGTCGCGCACCACATCGGACACGACGCGGCGCACAAAAGGGAACAACATGTGCGGCGCCTGGATCAGAAGGATCATCTGCTGGGTTCCGGTGTCAGGCACATTGCTGAGCCGGAACACGCCCGCATAGGCGCATTCCAATAGGAACAAAGCTTTGCCGTTGCTTTTGGCATCGACACGGATTTTCAGTTCCACCTCGAACACGTCATTGCCGGTCAGGCGGGCAGCGTTCAGATCCACCGCAAGATCGATCTGCGGCCGGTCGGTGAGGTTTGAGGCCGCGCCCGGATTTTCAAAGGACAAGTCCTTGATGTATTGGGCCATCACCTGAAGATTGGGGACGCCCGGCTGGCCCTGATTTGCGGGTGCGGGGGTTCCTTCGCTGCTCATTGTCGTTCTTTCACAGTGGATTGCGGCCCGCGGCTACCACGGATCGCTTGGGCCTGACAAGCCAAGACCAGGCTTTGGGCCCGTCAAAACAATGTCATAAGGTGCTTTTCAGCCCGGTTTTCGGGGATTAGGTTCGCAGCCGGGGCGGGACGGTTATTGCAGGGTTTCACATGCCGGATTCGCAGACATTGGGTCTTCTGATCGCCGCGATGGTCGCGGGCATCATCTGTTTTCGCCTCTACACCATATTGGGGCGGCGCACCGGCCATGAGCCGCCGCCGCAAGCCGCGCCTTCGCCTTTGGCACCGGCACCCCTGCCGCAACCGGCGCAGGACCGGCCCGCGCCATCCTCCAGCGGGTTGTTGGACATTCAACTGGCCGATCCGAGGTTCAACGCGTCCCAATTCCTGGCGGGTGCGCGCGAAGCCTATGCGCGTATCGTGACGGCGTTCGCCAAAGGCGACCGCGCCGAATTGCGCCTGCTTCTGTCGCCAGACGTGTATTCGGCGTTCGACGCCGGGATCACCAACCGCAGCGAACCGCCGCCGGCCTTTGTCAAGTTGCAGGATGCGCGCATTGTCAGCGCCGCCTTGGAAGGACGCCAGGCTGAAATCACTGTCGCCTTCGCGGCGGAATTCGCCAACGAAAAAATCACCGATGTCTGGACGTTCGAGCGAAACCTGGATTCCAGCGATCCCAACTGGCTGCTGGTGGCGACCTCGGGCGATGCGCCGGAGTAAGCGACGGCGTTTTTCGGTTCTGTTGTTGGCGGTGCTTGCGGGCTGCACCTCTCCCACGCCGCAACCAACCGGCTTGCGCCTGACCCGCGTCAGCTTCGCCGCATTGCCGGGCTGGAGTGCGGCCAATGCCGACGCGGCTTTGGCCTCTTTTCAGCGCAGTTGTGCCGTGCTGGCGGCCAAGCCCGATACCGCGCCTTTGACCGGTGCGGGCTATGCCGGAACGGTGGGCGATTGGCGCGCGGTTTGCGCTGGGGCGCAGGGCGACGGGCGAATTTTCTTCGAAAAGCATTTCACACCCTTTGTCACCGGCGGCGGCGAGGCCTTGTTCACCGGCTACTATGAGCCGCAGATCTGGGGGAGCCGCACGCGCCAGGGCCTTTATCAGACACCGGTTTATGGCCTGCCCACCGATCTGGTGCGGGCCGATCTGGGCCTGTTCAACGCCAAACTGAAAGGCGAGCGCATTTCCGGCAAAGTGGTGGACCAAGCTCTGGTGCCGTACGCCGATCGGGCACAGATCAATGCCGGCGGTATCGCCAATGCCCCGATCCTTTTTTATACCGATGACGCCATCGCTTTTTTCTTTCTGCAAATTCAGGGCTCGGGCCGGGTGGTATTTGACGATGGCAGCACCGCGCGCATCGCCTATGCCGGCGAAAACGGCCAGCCTTACACAGCCATCGGGCGTACTTTGATCGCGCAGCAGCAACTGACCCGCGAAAATGTTTCCCTGCAATCCATCCGCGCCTGGCTTCATGCCAATCCGGCGCAGGCCCGGGCGGTGATGGAAACCAACCGCAGCTATATTTTCTTCGTCGAAAGGCCCTTGGGCGACACGCTTTTGGGCAGCACCGGCTCCTTGGGCGCCAATCTCACACCGCTTGCCAGCTTGGCGGTGGATCAGCGGATTCATGCTTTGGGTGCGCCCTTTTATTTGGCGGCGAGCGGCCCCGATCCGGTGCGCGGAATTTTTGTGGCGCAGGATATCGGCGGCGCCATTCGCGGCCCGGTCAGAGGGGATGTCTATTTCGGCTTTGGCGCAGACGCGGAACGCCGCGCGGGCGCGATGAAGGCGCCTGGCGCGCTTTATCTGCTGCTGCCCAACGGCTTGGCGGACAGAATCGGCAAAGGACACGTCTATCCGCCATGACCCGCCGCACCACCCGTGCCGCCAGCGAGGAAGACCGCAAGCTGTTCGAGCAGACCTTCAAGGAAAGCCGGCCGATAAAGGCGGTGATGTCCAAACAGGCACCGAAGGAAAAAAGCGCATCGTCCGGCCCCGGCGGCATCAACGGCGCGACCCAGGACCGCTTGCGGTGCGGGCTGATCGAGCCCGATGCCCGCATCGATCTGCATGGCATGACGCAAGCTAGGGCCCATCGCACCCTGTTCACTTGGCTGGCGGCAGCGCACAGTCGCGGTCATCGCCTGGTGCTGGTGATCACCGGCAAAGGTAATCCCAAGAATGACGAGAATGCGCCTTGGATGCTGTCGCCGCATGGCGTGTTGAAGCAGATGGTGCCGCGCTGGTTGAAGGAGCCGGAGTTGGCAGGCTTGATCGCCAGCAGCCAGGCTGCCCATGCCCGCCATGGCGGTGAGGGCGCGTTGTATGTGTATTTGCGAAAAGTGCGATGAGACAGGCATTTCACACCCTGACGCTGCGGACCAACGGCCCCGGGCTTTATGAATTCACCGAGCAGGCGCTGGCCTTTGTGCGCGCGGAAAAATGCCAGAACGGGCTTTTGACCTGTTTTGTGCGCCACACCTCGGCCTCGCTGCTGATTCAGGAAAATGCCGATCCGGACGTGCAAAAGGACTTGCGCGATTTTTTCGGCTGGCTGGCGAAGAGCGGCCCGGCCTTTCGCCATACCGCCGAAGGGCCCGACGATATGCCCTCGCACATCCGCAGCGCCTTGACGCAGACCTCTATCGGCATTCCCGTGCAGCACGGAAAGCTCGCATTGGGCACTTGGCAGGGCATCTATTTGTTCGAACACCGCGACGCGTCCCACCAGCGCGAGGTGATGCTGCATTTGATTGGGTGAGGCGCGGCCCGCGCAGTGGGTGAGCAGGCCCAGTGGACCTGCGAAAGCGCCGAACGGTCCATAGCGCCAGCGTATGGACGTGCCGCGCGGCCAAGCGCGGCACGAGGCCGGAACGCCCGTAGCGTAAGCGAAGGGCCGGAGACTAGATCAGCCCCGCCTTTGTCGCCAGCTCTTTCAGCGAGACTTCCGGCCGCGCGCCATAGTGCGAAATCACTTCTGCCGCCGCCAGCACGCCCAGCCGTCCGCAATCCGCCAGGCCCTTGCCATGGGTAAGGCCATAGAGAAATCCGGCGGCGAACTGATCGCCCGCGCCGGTGGTGTCGATCACCCGCGAAACCGGAGCCGCGGGGATTTCATGCGCTTTGTCTTCTTCCACAATCACGCAGCCCTTGGCCGAGCGCGTCAACGCGGCGATGCCGCCCCATTTTTTGGCGCCCGCAATCACGCTGTCGAAATCCTCCACCTGGAACAGCGCCTTGGCTTCCTCTTCGTTGGCGAACAGGATGTTCACGTCCTTGTCCAGCAGATGCAGGAATTCGTCGCGGAAGCGTCCGACGCAGAACGGGTCCGACAAGGTGAGTGCGACGCGTCCGCCCGCGCCCTTCACCGCCGCGATGGCTTTGCGCGAGGCCTGCTTGGCCTTTTCCTCGTCCCACAGATAGCCCTCGATATAGAGGATGCGGGCTGCGGCAACCTGCTCTTCGTCCACATCGTCAGGCGTTATTTCGCGGCACGCGCCCAGAAATGTGTTCATGCTGCGCTGGCCGTCCGGGGTCACCGCGATCATCGAGGAGGCGGTAGCGGCATTGCTTTGGCTGTTGCCATTGTGGAACGCCACGCCAATGGCGGACATCGAGTCGCCGAACACCTTGCCCAAACGGTCGGCGGAAACTTTGCCCAGGAACAGACCCTTGCCGCCCAGTGACGCCAGGCCCGCCATGGTATTAGCCGCCGATCCGCCAGCCACTTCATGTAGGCTGCTCATGGTTTGCTGATTGTCGGCCAGCGCCTTGAGCAGTTCCTTGGCGCGGAACTCGTCAACCAGGGTCATGGTGCCCTTGGCGATGCGATGGTTTAGCAGAAAGCGATCGTCCACCGAGGCGATGATATCCACGATGGCATTGCCCAAGCTGGCGACATCGTATTGCGTCATGTGACCCCCGCGATTGCCCGAAGCATTGCCCGAAGAATTGAAAGCCCCGCTTACACGCGGTCGGCGGCCACGCGCAAGGGCTTGTTCGCCGGGACCTGCTGGTGCAGAAGGCGGCATGATCCGCCGTCTTGCCATTCTCTTGATAGCGGTGGCCGTCGCGGGCTGCGCCGCCAAGGCGCCGCCGCCGCAATCTGTGCGCCCGGCCGCCGCCATTCCGCCCGCCCCGCCGCGCGGCGAGCCCGCGCTCTATCTCAACATGCCGGCTTCGGCCTTGCAGGCCGCCTTCGGGCGCCCCGCTTTTGTGCGCAAGGACGGCGCTATCGAGATGTGGCGCTATGACGGGAACGCCTGCCGTGCGTTCTTTTTCCTGTATGGCTCACCTTTGGCGGTGCGCCATGTCGAGACCCTGCCGCATGGCGCCAAAGAAGCCGCCGACATGGCCTGCCTTACCGCGCTACGGATTTCGCCCGCAAAGACGTCTTGAGTTTTGGCTTTTGAACCGGCAGTTCTTTGGTCTTGTCTTTAAAGCGGCACAAATCGCGCACCACGCACACCGGACACAATGGCGTGCGCGCCACGCAGGTATAGCGGCCGTGTAGGATCAGCCAATGATGCGCATGGCTCTTGTAGGATGCGGGGACGATTTTTTCCAAGCTGCATTCCACCTCCAGCACATCCTTGCCGGGCGCCAGACCGGTGCGGTTGGAGACGCGGAAGATATGGGTATCCACCGCAATGGTGGGCTGGCCGAACGCGACATTCAACACCACATTGGCGGTCTTGCGGCCCACCCCGGGCAAGGCCTGTAGCGCATCGCGGTCCTTCGGCACCGCGCCGCCATGCTGTTCGATCAGGATCTTGGACAGCGCGATGACGTTCTTGGCCTTACCGCGATAAAGGCCGATGGTCTTGATGGCGTCCTTTAGTTTTTCCTCGCCCAGCGTCACCATCGCTTCCGGCGTCTTCACCGTCTTGAACAATGGTGCGGTTGCCTTGTTGACGCTTTTGTCGGTAGCCTGGGCCGACAGCGCCACCGCCACCAGCAAGGTGTAGGGATTGACGTATTGCAGCTCGGTCTTGGGTTCGGGGTCGATTTTCTTCAGCCGCGCGAAGAAGTCTTCGGCTTCGGCCTTGGAAAAAGGTTTCGGCATGTTAGTCCTACTTGAGGCGCAAAAGACCCGCGCCTTTATAGTCCAAGTACATCCGTCATCGCATAGAGCCCAGGCTTCTTGCCATGGCCCCAGCGGGCCGCCGCCAGCGCGCCATGGGCGAAGATCGAACGGTCTTCCGCGGTATGGGACAAAGT
The DNA here is from genome assembly GCA_035251935.1 of Rhizomicrobium sp. Lineage (GTDB taxonomy): Bacteria > Pseudomonadota > Alphaproteobacteria > Micropepsales > Micropepsaceae > Rhizomicrobium. Next base: position 47,892 of record DATFDR010000032.1, read on the forward strand.
GATGCGCTCGCCGGTGCCGGCGAAGATCACCGAATGCTCGCCCACCACGCTGCCGCCGCGCAAGGTCGCAAAACCGATATCGCCTTCCTTGCGGGCCCCGGCATGGCCTTCGCGGCTTTTCACGGCATGTTTGTTCAGCGCGATGCCGCGGCCGCGCGCGGCGGCCTCGCCCAACAGAAGCGCGGTGCCCGATGGCGCGTCTACCTTGTTGCGGTGGTGCATTTCCAGAATCTCAATATCGTAGCCGGGCAGGGACTTGGCGGCGCGTTCCGCCAGCGCCGCCAGAAGATTGACGCCCATGCTCATATTGCCGGATTTCACGATCACGGCATGGCGCGCGGCGGCGGCGATGCGCGCCTCGCCTTTTTCATCAAAGCCGGTGGTGCCGATGACATGGACAATGCGCGCCTGAGCCGCCAGATCGGCCAGCATGGTGGAGACCAGGGGCGTGGTAAAATCCACCACCGCCTGGGCGTGCGCCAGAAGCGGCAAAGGATCGGCCGTCAGTTTGATGCCATTGGGCTGCATGCCCGCCAGCGTGCCGGAGTCCAGCCCCAGATTGGGATGGCCTTCCATCTCCAGCGCGCCGCACAAAGCAATGCCGGATCCTTGCGCGATCTCGCGGATCAGCGTGCGGCCCATACGGCCGGACGCGCCAGTGACGACGATCTTCAGGTCAGACATAGAGGCCCCTCTCAGACCTTGGTATCCACACTGGCGGTTTCCGCCGGTACGTCTTTTCTTGCAACCGTGACCATGGCGGGACGCAACAGCCGCTCGCCGATCATGAAGCCGACCTGCACCACATCCACGATGCTGCCGGTCGCCTTACCGTTGCCCGGCACCTCCGCGATCGCCTGATGCAGATTGGGATCGAATTTTCCGTCACTGGTGTCCAACGGCTTGACGCCATAGCGCTCCAGGGTCTGAAGCAATTGCCGGTCGGTGGCCTCGACGCCGTCCAGCACCGCCTTGACCTGCGGGTCGGCGGCGGCCCGTACATCGGCAGGCACGGCGGCCAAAGCGCGCGCAAAATTGTCGGCAATGCCCAGCATATCGCGGGCAAATTTCGTCACCGCATATTGGCTGGCTTCGGTCTTTTCCCGTTCGGCGCGGCGGCGGATATTCTCTGCTTCCGCCAGCGCGCGCAGCCGCTGGTCCTTCAGGGACTCCACTTCGGCCTGCAGCGCCTGCAGCACGGCGAATTCCGCAGCTTGCGGATTTTCGGCATCGGGCAATTGGGTCTGTTCGTCATTCATAATGCGTCACACTCTTTCTTGGGGCGCGTGCTTAAACCTTAAGCGAGCAATCGTCCAATGACTTTGGCGGTATGGTCCACCATGGGGATGATGCGGCCATAATTCAGCCGGGTCGGCCCCAGAACCCCGATCACGCCCACGATCTTGCCCTGGGCATTGGCATAGGGGGCGGCCACAATCGAGGACCCCGACAGGGAAAACAGCCGGTTTTCTGAACCGATGAAGATTCGGACCCCTTCGCCTTCCTGGGCCAATTCCAATAGCCGGATCAGGTCCGCCTTGCGCTCGATATCGTCGAACAGCGAACGGATGCGCTCCAGGTCCGCCTGGCTGTCCAACAGATGCGAGGTACCGCGCACGATCAGGACCTTTTCCGGCCCCGCCAGGGTGGCCAGGCCCTCGGCCACCACCTTGGCGGTCAAGACATCCAGCTCCCGCTTTTCCCCTTCCAGCTCCGCCAAAATCTCCGCGCGCGCGGCATCGATGGTGCGGCCGCGCAGTCGCGCCCCCAGATAGTTGCCGGCTTCGGACAAGGCCGAAACCGGCAGGCCCGGCGGGGTGTCTATCACGCGGTTTTCCACCTGCCCGTCCTCGCTGACCATGATGACCAGCGCTTTGCCCGGCGCGACGGCTACAAATTCCACATGCTTGAGAGCGCTGTCCTGCTTGGCCGTCAGCATCAATCCGGCGCAGCGCGACAGGCCCGCCAGTCTTTGAGTTGCTTGTGTCAGCACGTCTTCAATGCCCTGGCCGCTGCCCGACATGCGCGCCTCGATCGCGATGCGCTCGTCGGGCGCCAATTCGCCGATCTCCAGCAAGCCATCCACGAACAGCCTCAAGCCTTTTTCGGTCGGTATCCGCCCGGCGCTGGTATGGGGCGCATACAGCAGACCCATCGCTTCCAGGTCGGCCATCACATTGCGGATGGAGGCCGGAGACAGCGTCAGCGGCAGGCGCTGGGAGAGGGTACGCGATCCCACCGGCTCCCCGGACGCCAGAAAGGCTTCCACCAAATGGCGGAAAACCTCGCGCGGGCGGTCGGTGAAACCTTGCGGCACGACGAAGGGGGTGCGGGCCTCAAAAGTCAAGCTACTGAAATTCCTATATTTTCTGCTTTCCGGTTGCGCCTGGCAGCCGGCTGACGCTAGGTAACGCCCCAACGTTAGCAGACCCATATATGAGGCTCCATGCGCCCTTCAACTCGCGCCCCCGATCAGATGCGGGCCGTTTCCCTGACCCCAGGATTTTCTCGCCATGCCGAAGGGTCCTGTCTGGTCAAGTTCGGCGACACCCATGTGCTGGTAACGGCCAGCCTGGAGGAAAAGGCGCCCCCCTTTCTCAAAGGTTCCGGCAAGGGCTGGGTGACAGCGGAATATGGCATGTTGCCCCGCTCCACCCATGACCGGATGCGGCGCGAGGCGGCGGCCGGAAAACAATCGGGCCGCACCCAGGAAATTCAGCGCCTGGTGGGCCGGTCCTTACGCGCGGTGTGCGATCTCTCCGCCCTGGGCGAACGGCAAATCACCATCGACTGCGATGTGCTGCAGGCCGATGGCGGCACCCGCACCGCCGCCATTACCGGCGGCTTTGTCGCGCTGGGCCAGTGCGTCGCCTTCATGAAGAAAGTCGGCATGGTGAGCGCACCGGTGATCAAGGATCATGTCGCGGCGATCAGTTGCGGCATCGTCAAGGGCGAGGCGGTGCTGGACTTGGATTATGACGAGGACTCCACCGCCGAAACCGACGCCAATTTCGTGATCACAGGCGCGGGCGGATTGGTGGAGATTCAAGGCACCGCCGAAGGCGCGCCCTTCACCGAAGAACAGCTGGTGGCGCTGCTGACCTTGGCGCGCAAGGGCATCGGCGAATTGGTGCAACTGCAGAAGCAGGCGCTCGCTTGAGGTTGCCGCGTGGCAGCCAATTGGTCGTCGCGTCCCACAATGCGGGCAAGGTGCGCGAGATCAAGGCGCTGCTGGGGCCGCATGGCATCGAGCCGGTCAGCGCCGAATCCTTGGGCCTGCCCGAGCCGGAGGAAACCGGACTGACGTTTGCCGCCAATGCCCGGATCAAGGCGCAGGCTTGCGCCAAAGCCAGCGGTCACGCCGCGCTATCGGATGATTCGGGCTTGTGCGTGGAGGCGTTGGATGGCGCGCCGGGCATCTATTCGGCCCGCTGGGCAGGACCGAACAAGGATTTTCGCATTGCCATGAACCGCATTGCGGACGAACTGCGCCAAAAAGGGCTTTCCACCAGCGCCGCCAAATTCGTCTGCGCGCTTTGCCTGGCCTTGCCCAATGGCGAGCAGCAGAGCTTTGAAGGCGAGGTGCACGGCCATCTCCGTTTCCCGCCGCGCGGCGACCGCGGTTTCGGCTATGATCCCATCTTCATCGCCGACGGCATGGACCGGACCTTTGCGGAAATTGACCCGGCTCGGAAGCACGCCATGAGCCACCGCGCCAAGGCGTTCGAGAAGTTGCTGCATTCGGGGATTTTTACGGAATCTCTTTAATCACCCATGTCATGGCCCGCCGGAGTGCGGGCCACCCAGATGAAGAGGGTGACGGTGTCTAAGAATGAAGTATCGAAAGAATTTTTTGACGTCGGACTTGGCATGAACTGCGTGGCCCGCATTTGCGGGCCATGACAAGTGTGGGTTGTTATGAGCTTCGGCGTCTATGTCCACTGGCCCTTTTGCGCCGCCAAATGTCCCTATTGCGATTTCAATTCCCATGTCCGCAGCCAAATAGACGAAGCCGGCTGGGTGGACGGCATTCTCGCCGAACTGGATTGGGTGGCGCGCAATCAAACCGGCCGTCCGGCGGTGGAAACCGTCTTCTTCGGCGGCGGCACGCCGTCCTTGATGAGCGGAAAATCGGTCGGGCGAATCCTGCAAAAAATAGCCGCCCTATGGCCCATGGCCAATGATCCGGAAATCACATTGGAAGCCAACCCCGCCAGCGCCGACGCGGCGCGCTTTGCCGATTATCGCGCCGCAGGCGTCAATCGCGTGTCGCTGGGCGTGCAGGCGCTGAACGATCCTGATTTGAAAGCGTTGGGGCGGCTGCATGATGTGGCGGAAGCCAAGGCGGCGCTGCGCCTGGCGATGGGTATTTTTGCGCGGGTCTCATTGGATTTGATCTATGCCCGTCCCGGCCAAAGCGATGAGCAATGGCGAGACGAGTTGAAACAGGCTTTGGCGTTCGGCACCGATCATCTGTCGCTCTATCAGCTGACCATCGAGCCGGAAACGCCCTATGCCCTGTTGCATAAGAACGGCACCTTGCAAATTCCGGGCGAAGACTTGGCGGCCGGGCTCTATGAAACAACCCAGGAATTGACGGTCGCGGCGGGCTTCCCAGCTTACGAAATCTCCAATCATGCGCGGCAGGGACAGGAAAGCCGTCACAATCTGATCTATTGGCGCTATGGCGATTATGCCGGGGTGGGACCGGGCGCCCATGGACGCGTTGATATTTTTGGACAACGCACGGCCATCGCCGCCATAAAATTGCCGGAACGCTGGCGCGACACGGTGGTCAAACAGGGTCACGGTTTCCAGGAGATGACGCCGGTTTCGGATGCGGAAGCCGCACGCGAACATCTCTTGATGAATTTGCGGCTGGCGGAAGGCCTTGATCTGGGGACTTATGAAAAACGCTGGGGCACCCGGCCCGTGCCGCAGAAAATCGCCGCTCTGCAAGAGCAAGGATTTGTGGTGATGACAGGCGATGTGGTGACCGCCACGCCCAGCGGGCGCCTGTTGCTCAATCGCGTGATCGAGGACCTACTTTAAGAGTTTTTCCCGATGAATGTCGTGGGCGCGGGGCTGACCATTACCGGACCGGACGCCGTGATTTCCAACACCGCCAAGCCGCGCTCGGAGGTGCCGTCGGCATTGAATCGGAAAATACCGTTGACCCCGGCAAAACCGTTGGGGTCCATCAGGGCCGCCGCGGTGAAACGGCGATAGGGCGTGCCCGGCGCCAGCAAGGCCACCAGGGACACCGCATCATAGGCCAAGCTCGCCAACTGCGGCGGGGCGGCGCTGAAAGCGGCCCGGTATTTGGCGACGAATTCGGTATCGGCATTGGGCGCGGGCGCGGCATACCAGCTGCCATATAGGGCGGCTTCCCGCGTCAGCGAGGCGTCGTCATTCCACAGGCCCGTACCCAGCAGCTTCACCTTGTCCCGGGTGGCGCCGTCCAGCGACAAGGTCGGCGCGATGGCGCGCAGGATCACGCCGCCTTGCGCGATCAAGACCGCATCGGCGCTGCTTTTCGCCACGGCGCCAGCCGGACCGGCGACCGCAGCCGCATTGGGTGCATAGCGTTCCACGCTCACCACCGTGCCCTTCGCTGCCGCAACCGCTTCGGTGAAGGCGTCCTTGGCGACATCGCCATAAGCGGTTTGCGGCGCCAGGGCGGCGAACTGACGATGGCCCTTGGCCGCGGCATAACCGATCACCCGGCGCACTTCGTTCTGAGGCAGAAAACTCAAAAGATAAGCCCCGTTGCCCGCGACGCTTTTTTCGGTCGAGAAGGCCAGCACCGGCACGGCGCGGTCGCGGGCGATGGGCGCCACCGCCGCCACCGAAGGACCGAACAAGGGACCGACGATAATCTCCGCGCCTTGCGCCAAAAGCTGCTGGGCGGCACTGGCCGCCGATGCGCCGCCATTGCCCTCATCGGCGGTCATCAAAAGAATGTTGCTGTTGCCGGAATCGAACATGGCGAGCTGCGCCGCCTTCAGCATCGAAGCGGCCAGCGCCCGGGTTGGCGCCGCGCTGCTGGAGAAGGGAAGAATAATCCCGACCCTGACCGGCACCGTGTCGGCCGCCATGCCCGGCAGGCGCATATAGCTGGGCAAGTCTTGGTCCAGGGGGTTGGATGCGACCGGTTCTTGGGGGGCGGCCACCACCGGCGGGGCGGGCGGGCTCTCGCGGCGCGGCGTACAGGCCGCTATCGCAATCAACGCGGCAATGGCACAAAAGCGGGTAACGGAACGCACAGAAACCGGCATCGGCAAATCCTTTGACGCGCGAACGTAAGCCTTTGGAAGCTAAGCCTTTAAAGGAGGCGGGACAATCGCCCGCCTTGGTATCGCCGGATCGCGGCGATTTGGCGGCGGGGCTTTATATCCTGGCCACGCCCATCGGCAATGCCCGCGATATTTCGCTACGGGCGCTCCATATCCTGAAGGCTTGCGACGTGATCGCCGCCGAGGATACCCGCGTTACCGCCAAGCTTTTGGCCATTCACGGCATCTCCAGGCCCTTGATGGCCTATAACGACCATAACGGCCAGCAAATGCGGCCCAAGATTCTGGCGCGGCTGGAACGGGGTGAAATCGTGGTGCTGGTTTCGGATGCGGGCACGCCGCTTGTGTCCGATCCGGGCTTTAAACTGGTGCGCGAAGCGGTCGGTGCTGGCGCCCCTGTCATCGCGGTGCCCGGCCCGTCGGCGGTTCTGGCGGGACTGACCCTGAGCGGATTGCCGTCCGACCGTTTTTTGTTCGCGGGATTTCTTCCCGCCAAAGCGGGGGAACGCAAAAGCGCCTTGGCGGAATTGGGCGGCGTCCGCGCCACCCTGATCTTTTTTGAATCGGCGCAGCGGCTTGCAGAATCGCTGGCCGCCATGGCGGAAAGCTGGGGCGATCGCCCGGCAGCGGTGGCGCGCGAGCTCACCAAGCTGCACGAGGACGTGCGCCGCGGCAGTTTGTGCGCCTTGGCGGCGCATTATGCCAAGGCGGGCGCGCCCAAGGGCGAAGTCACACTTTTGGTCGGGGGCGCCGCCGAAACGACAACCGATAGGACCAAAATCGACGCGGCGCTGAAAGCGGCACTGGCTTTCATGCCGGTCAAGGCGGCGGCCGACATGATCGCAAACCTGACCGACGACTCACGCAAGCAAATCTATGCTCGCGCTTTGGAATTGAAAGATGAGGGCTGAGCGCCAGATCGCGGAACGGCGCGGTCATCGCGGCGAGGATTGGGCGGCGTTCTGGCTCAGGCTGAAGGGCTATCGCATTCTGGCGCGCCGGCTGAAGACCCGGGCCGGAGAAATCGATCTTGTCGCCGCCGCCCCCTTTGGACCGGTGTGTTTTATCGAGGTCAAAGCGCGCGGTTTGGCGCTTGTCGCGGCGCAATCGGTTGGCCCGGCGCAACAGACTCGCATTGCCCGCGCCGCCTCCCTATATCTCGCAAGCCGCCCGCATTTGTCCCGCCGCGGCTGCCGTTTTGATATTATCGCCATCGCGCCGCGCGGCCTTCCCGTGCATCACCGGGATGTGTGGCGGGCGGATTTTTAAGAGGTTTTCATGGCGCTGACCGTTGCGATCCAAATGGACCCGATCGAGAAGATCGACATCGGCGGCGATTCCACCTTCGCGCTGGCTTTGGAAGCGCAAAATCGCGGCCACGGCCTTTTGTATTACGGCCCACGCGATCTTTCTTTCCGCGACGGCAAGGTGAGCGCCCATGTGCGCCCCTTGAATGTGCGCGCCGTCAAAGGCGACCATTTCGCGTTGGGTGAGGGCTTTGTCTATGACCTGTCCGCGGCCGACGTGGTCTTGATGCGCCAGGACCCGCCCTTCGACATGGCCTATATCACCGCCACCCATATCCTGGAGCGCATCCATCCCAAAACCTTGGTGGTGAACGATCCGATGGAAGTACGCAACGCACCGGAAAAGCTGTTTGTCACGGAATTTTCCGACTTTATTCCGCCCACGCTGATCACCTCGGACCTGCGCGAAATCCGCGCCTTCCGCCAGGAACACAAGGATATCATTCTAAAACCACTCTACGGCAATGGCGGCGCGGGCGTGTTTCGGCTCAAGCCGGATGACGAAAATTTCGGCGCCCTGATGGAGATGTTCACGCTGTTCTATCGCGAGCCGGTGATCGTGCAGCGTTACCTGTCCGAGGTTCGCAGCGGCGACAAGCGCATCATCCTGGTGGACGGGGAATTTGCCGGCGCCATCAACCGGGTGCCGGCGACCGGCGAAGCGCGCTCCAACATGCATGTGGGGGGGCGGCCCGAAGCCGCCGTGCTGACGCCGCGCGAGGCGGCGATATGCGCCGCCATCGGACCGGAGTTGAAAAAACGGGGGCTGATCTTCACTGGGATTGACGTGATCGGCGACTATATGACCGAGATCAACGTTACCTCTCCGACCGGGATCCATGAGGTCAAGCGCTTCGGCGGCGCCGACATCGCGGGCCTGGTCTGGGATGCCATTGAAAGAAAACGAAAATGATCACGGTTCGCAAATCCGAGGAGCGCGGTTACAACAAGATAGATTGGCTGGAATCCCGCCATACCTTCTCCTTTGGCGATTATTACGATCCGGCCAATGAGAATTTCGGACCTCTGCGGGTCATCAATGAGGATTGGATCAAGGGCGGTGCGGGCTTTCCGCCCCATCCCCATCGCGACATGGAGATCGTCACCTACATCCTGGAGGGGGCTATCGCGCACAAGGATTCCACCGGCGGCGGCGGCACCATCCGCCCCGGCGAAATCCAGCGCATGAGCGCCGGCTCCGGCATCGTCCATGCCGAATTCAACGCCAGCGCCACGGAAACTTGTCATCTGCTGCAGATTTGGATCATGCCCTCCAAGCGCGGCATCGCGCCAGACTACGAGCAAAAGAAGATCGATCCGCAAAGCGTGCACAATCATTTTGCCCGCATCGCCGCGCCGGAGCCGCGCGAAAACGAAGTGCGGCTGGTGCAGGACGCCGAAATCTGGGCCGCCAAGCTGGATGCGAATGTCGAAGCCATCCATCCCTTGGCGCAGGGCCGCAAGGCCTGGCTGCAAGTGGCCAAGGGTGAAGTCAGGGTGGATGGAGAAACGCTGAAAGCCGGCGACGCCGCCGCCATCACCGATCAAGCCCAGATCACGGTGCGCTCCAAAGCACCCAGTGAAGTGCTGCTGTTCGATTTGACATAGCGCTTAAAAATGCGCTGCGGCCGGCTTGGCCCGCAATGAAAGCTATCTCACCAGCCCAAACCGGCTCTTGTAGCGTGGATCCAGGCCCGAGACCGGGAAGTAGATGAACACATCGGTGGTGCCGAATTGGCGGTCCACCACCGCACCCTCGCCGATGCAGCAGCCCGCGCGCACATAGCCCTTCAGCAGCGGCGGCAGGCTGCGAAGGCCCTCGCGGGCGTCGATCTGGTCCATCGCCATGCGGTTCATGTCCACGAACAGCTCCGGCTGCGCGCGCACCCGCAAATGTTCTGGCATGGCATGGAAATGATGCAGATAGGAAAGCGGCAGCGCCATCTCGGCGACATTGGTGCCCGGCAAGGAGGCGCAGCCGAACATCATGTCGATGTCGAAGCGCGCGACATAGGCCATCAGCCCCTTCCACAAAAGCTGCATGGTGCCGGGGCGCGAGCGATAGCTTTTCAACACACAGGAGCGGCCCAACTCCAGATATTTGGTGCTAGCCGGCATGCCGTTCAGCATGGCGCTGAGATTGTATTCGCTGGTGGTATAGAAGCCCCCGGCCCGCATCGCGTCTTGTTCGCGCGTCAGACGGTAGGTGCCCACCACCAGCGGCTGGCCGTCCTCGTCATGGGCATCCCGGTCCACCACCAAGAGGTGGTCGCAGACATCGTCATACTTGTCGAAGTCGCGGCGCATTTCGCGCATCTGGGGCGAAGGGATGGCGCTCATCTCTTCATAGAAGACGGCATAACGCAGCCGCTGCGCCTGTTCGACTTCATGATCGGTTTCGGCGAGGCGCACTTCCAGCGCTCCGGAGATGGCCAATACCGGCCATTGCTCCAGGCGTCCCTCGAAAGGTCCGGCTTCGTAGATATTGACCACGATCGTTTCCTGTTTGCGCCGGTCGGGTCCCCACGACTCACCGGGCCTCTGTCAGGGCTTAAACCCCTTATGCGACAGTTTGGCAATTTTAGCCTATCGGGCTGTCACAATCCAAGGCCTTGGTGAATTTTTGTGAAATTACGTAGGGTTAAGATTGAGGCGGCCAGCTAGATCGCCCGTCCCTTGCCGGCGGTTCCGATGGAGGCGTCAATCAGGCCGGTTCGCATCATGAGCCAGAACAGCAGAATGCCTGGAACCGCAGCCAAGGTCGTGAGCAGATAAAAGCTCACATATCCTATGGATTCGACCAGGCCACCCGCTGTGGTGCCAGTCAGGACACGCCCGAAAATGCTGGCTGCCGCAGAAATCAGCGCATACTGCGATGCGGTAAAACGCAGATCGGTCAGGACGGAAAAGTAGGCAACCACCGTTACCCCGCCTATCCCACTGGCAATATTCTCAAATCCGATAGCTGCCGCCATGCCCCAGTTGGTATGGCCCGCCTGCGCCAGGAGCGCGAAACTGAAGTTGGTGATGCCCATCAGGACCAGACTGATAAGCACCGAACGCTTCATGCCCAGCCGGGCATACAATGCGCCGCCCAGAAATATCCCGATAAGATAGGCCCAGAAACCGATGCCGACATCGTAAATGGCAATTTCATCGTTGGTGAAGCCCAAGTCATTGAATAGCAGCCGAACCGTGAGCTGGCTTAGCGTATCGCCAATCTTGTGCAGCAAGATGAAGAGCAGCACTAGGAACGCACCCTGCCGAGAGAAGAATTCCAGGAATGGCCCATAGATCGCCCGGGCCGCAGCGCCGAATCCCCGACGCGCGGCAATCTCACGATGACGCTGTGGCTCGCCCATCGCCAGCCCGGTGATCATTGCGGGTAAGGCAAGCGCCGCGCAGGCAATATAGGCCAGATTCCACCCGGCGCGCGATGCCAGCACCAGCGCGAGCGCACCCGCCGCGACGGAGCCGATGCGCCAGCCATATTGGGTCATTCCCGAACCGACGCCCATCTGCTCAGGCTTGAGAATTTCGATTCGATACGCGTCTATCACGATGTCGAAGGTAGCGCCTGCCGCCCCGACCAGAACCGCGGCATAGGCGGTTTGGAGCAGACCGGCGTGTGGATCGGCGAATGCAAGATTGACGACGGCCAGGATGACCAGGAGTCCGGCGAAGACAAGCCAGGATACGCGCTGGCCCAGCCGGTGCAGCAGAGGAAGCCGCACGCCGTCCACTATCCAGGCCCAGAGGAATTTAAAATTGTAAACCAAAAAGGCGAGGGTGAAGGCGGTGACACTTCTTTTGTCTATACCGTCTTGCGCCAGCCGCGTGGTCAGCGTTGCGCCGATCATCGCATAGGGAAAACCCGAAGAGACGCCGAGAAAGAAAGCTGCGATAGGGCCCTTTTCGCCATAGGGCCGCACGGCATCAATCCAGGTCCAGCGTCCAGCAGCCTCAATCATGATTGCCCTAGGATTCGAGGTCACAGCTATACAGCTACGATCCCAACTTGCTCTAGGCCGCGACGATATGCGAACCCTCTGTACTAGGGAACAAGGCCAGGAAGATTTCCTCCAGCGCAGCGGGGTCCACCGGCTTGGCCAAAAAGCCGTCCATGCCAGCTTCCAGGCAAGACCGCCTGCCGGCTTCCAACACATCGGCCGTCAAGGCGATGATGGGCGTACGCCTTAGACCCTGGCGCGCTTCGCCGGCGCGAATGGCGCGCGCCGCTTCGATGCCGTCCATGCCCGGCATATGGATGTCGGTCAGCAGCAGATCATACTGGCCCGTCAGTACCGCCTGAACCGCGTCATTGCCGGTGCTCACCTCGGCGACATGGTGCCTGCGCCGGCGCAGCAGTTCGCGGATCAAAAGCATGTTGATGGGGTTGTCCTCGGCCAAAAGGATGCGTAGGCCGCAAGACGGGCGCGCATCCGTCGATGGACCCCAATAGGAACTGGATGCCATCGTTGCCGCGTCCACCGTTGCGTCCGGTTCGGGCGGCGCGATCAAGGAAACCGGCGCCGCCGCCATGTCCTCGGACGCGGTCGGGGCGATGCCGTCGCGGCACAAGACCAACTGGGTGACGAGCGAGGATTGGCGCACCGGCTTGACCAGATAGCCGGTAAATCCCATGCCCCGCATTTTTCCGAGGTGGCCGCGGGCGTTGGGGGTGAGCATGACAAGGGTGGGAATGGCGGCGTGCGGATGCATCGCCAGGTCGGGCATATTGCCAGTGCCCGCATCGGTCAGGATTACATTGGCATCCTCCGGCCTTTCCACCAATGTGCCGCCCGAGGCGAGCACTTGCAAACCAATGCCTTCGCGCAAAGCGCCATTGCGACTCACCACCGCGACCCGCATATCTTGCAGCGGCGCGCAATCCTCCGCCGGAGCCACGCCGATCATGGGCAATGTGAACCAGAAGCAGGAACCGCTTCCCGGCATCGGCTCCACGCCGATTTCGCCGCCCATGGTTTTCACCAGGCGCTTGGAAATCGCCAATCCCAGCCCAGTGCCGCCAAATTTGCGGGCATGGCTGGAATCGGCCTGAACGAACTCGTCGAAGATTTCCTGGCGCTTGGCGGCGGGCACGCCCACCCCGGTGTCGCGCACTTCGATGCGCAGCATGTCTGCGCTCACCTTGGCCTCGACGCAGACGCCGCCTCTTTCGGTGAATTTGACGGCATTGCCCATCAGATTGGTGATGATCTGGCGCAGGCGCATCTCATCGGCGCGAATCGCCAGCGGCACTTCGGGCGCCACAATGGCTGTCAGCTCCACATCTTTGGGATAACCGCGCTGACACAATAGTTCGGCAACCCCCCACAACATCACCCGCAGATCCACATCGTCCTGCTCCAGGTCCAGCATGCCGGCTTCGATCTTGGAAAAGTCCAGAATGTCCTCGATCAGGCTCAGCAGGGCCTCGCCCGACCGGGTGATGGCTTCGGCATAGGTGCGCTGTTCGGGACGCAGATCGGTTTCCAGCAACAGGCGGCCCATTCCCAAGACGCCGTTCATCGGCGTGCGAATCTCGTGACTCATGGTGGCCAGAAAGCCCGACTTGGCGCGGTTGGCGTCCTCGGCATTGTCGCGCGCTACCGTCAGGGCGTCTTCCATGGTCTTGCGCTCGGTGATATCGCGGCCCACGCTTTGGACTTCCACCAGGCGGCCATGGGAATCGCGCACCGCGAAATCTTCCCAGGCGATCCAGCGATAGCCCTGCGTGGTTTTCACATACTGGTCGTAGCGGGCGCGGTTATGGCCTGTTTCCAGAAAGCTGCCGAACACGGGAACTTGATGCTCGGGATGCGGCTGCGGCGTGAAGGGATTGCCAATGGCGCGCACCGCATCCAAGCCGAACAGTTTGAAGAAGGCATCGTTGCCGTAGGTAAGGCGGCTGGCGCTGTCGCGGCGCAGGATCGCATCGCCTTGTGCGTCCACCAGGCCCTTGTAGCGCGCTTCGCTTTGGTTCAACCGCGTGTTGATAGCGGCGGCGTTTTTCAGCGAGGCTTCCAAGCGCCCGGCAATGACCTTGAGTTGTTCGGCCTGATGCGCCAGCACTTCGCCGCGGCCGCGCGCCTTGTGCAGACTGTGCAGCAAAAATGCCAACACCACCGTCACAAGGGCACCAAAGGCAGCCGGCGAGATCAGGCTGAGACGGCCCAACAGCACGATATTGGCCAGCGCCGCGATCAGAAAGACGCCCGCCATACTGCCCAAGAGGATGCGAACGATCCGCAACACTGAAAATGCGCGCCTTGGTGGGTTTTTCGGGCGCGATTTTGCCCGATCTCCCTTCAGAAACGCTTAAAGGTTCCCGTACCGATCCGGGTGTCTCAGGGGTCATAAAGGGCAGGGATCAGTTCAGAAAATACTACTATATTCAATGGCTTATTCGATATATCGGCCGCCGTCACAAAAGCTTTGCAAGACTGTGATGTTCGTGGCGTGGCTCGGGTGTGAATTGCCCCCGTTCCGACATTTCTGGGGCCGTTTTTGACCGATATCAGTTTGCGCGATCCTGCCGCCCTTTCTGCCCGTGCCGAGACCCCCCGCCGGACCGGCGCCGGCGACGCCATTTTCCGCTTCATCGCGTTGGCGGCGGCCATGACGGTGCTGATCATTTTTGCCGGCATAATCACCTCGCTGGTGATCGGCGCCACGCCTGCCATGAAGGCGTTTGGTTTTACCTTCATCATTGAGGAAGCCTGGCGTCCCACGCGGGAGCATTTCGGCGCCTTGGCGCCGATCTACGGCACCTTGGTCACCAGCGCCATCGCCATGATCATTGCGCTGCCGGTGGGTATCGGGATCGCGGTCTTTCTCACCGAGCTTTGTCCCCGTCCCTTGCGCCGCCCGGTCGGCATCGCCATCGAATTGCTGGCCGGCATTCCGTCCATCATCTACGGCATCTGGGGCTTCTTCGTGTTCGCGCCTTGGTTCCAAGTGCATGTGCAGGAACCGGTGGTGCTTGCTCTGGCGGATGTACCGGTGCTGGGCACGCTGTTCGGCGGCGCCACCTTTGGCATCGGCACCCTCACCGCCGGACTGATCCTCTCCATCATGATCTTGCCCTTCATCTCGGCGATCACCCGCGATGTGCTGGAGACTGTGCCCAGCGTGCTGAAAGAAGCCTCCTACGGCTTGGGCGCCACCAGTTGGGAAGTGATGTGGAAGGTCTGCCTACCCTTCTGCTCCACCGGGGTTGTGGGCGGCGCCATGCTGGCCCTGGGCCGCGCTTTGGGTGAAACCATGGCCGTCACCTTTGTGATCGGCAACGCGCACCGGATTGCGCCTTCGCTGTTCGCGCCGGGCACATCCATTTCGGCGGCCATCGCCAACGAATTCACCGAAGCGACCGGCGATCTTTATCGCTCGGCCCTGATCGAGCTCGGCCTTCTTCTCTTCGTCATCACGTTCATTGTCTTGTCCTGCGCCCAGTTGATGCTGCTGCGTCTGGAACGGAACAAGGGGAAATAGATGACCCTCAATCCCGCGCTCTATTTTCGCCGCCGCCTGGCCAACAGCGTGTTCATTATTCTGTCCATGGCGGCCGCTTTGTTCGGCCTGGTATGGCTGGCTTTTATCTTGGGCGGATTGCTGGTGGACGGCATTTCGGCCCTGTCGCCGACTCTTTTCACGGAAATCACGCCGCCGCCGGGCAGCAAAGGCGGACTGGCCAACGCCATCGGCGGCAGCATCCTGATGAGCACCATCGCGGTGGCGGTGGGCACGCCGATCGGGATTTTCGCCGGCACCTATCTGGCGGAATATGCCCGCCACGGCAAACTCGCTTTCCTGGTGCGCTTCGTCAACGATATCCTGTTGTCGGCCCCCTCCATCATCATCGGCCTGTTCATCTATGAAATTCTGGTCGTGCCGATGGGCAATTTTTCCGCCTGGGCGGGCGCGGCCGCCCTGACGGTGATCGTGATCCCTGTGGTGGTGCGCACCACCGAGAACATGCTGCTGTTGGTGCCGGACGGCTTGCGTGAGGCGGCCAGCGCCTTGGGCGCCCCCCAAAGTTTTGTCATCAAGGTGGTGACCTGGAAAGCGGCCCGCGCCGGCATCATCACCGGTATTCTTTTGGCGGTGGCCCGTATTTCCGGCGAAACCGCCCCATTGCTGTTCACCGCGCTGGGCAACAATTCCTGGAACTGGAACTTGGGAGAGGCCATGAACCAGCCCATGGCCAGTCTGCCGGCGGTGATCTTCCAATTCGCCCTGGCGCCCTACGAAGACTGGCACACCCTTGCCTGGGCCGGCGCGCTTTTGATCACCGCTACGGTGCTGGTGCTTTCCATCATTGCCCGCATCCTTGAGAATAAGAATCGGACCTGATCCATGGACACTGCTGTGCATTTGACCCCGGACCCTCAGACCGCGCCCCAGACGCCGGAAAAGGCCAAGATCGATATCAAGGACCTGAATTTCTATTACGGCGCCAGCAAGGCGCTGAAGAATATCAGCCTGCCGCTCCTGGATCGCAAAGTGACGGCCTTTATCGGGCCGTCCGGTTGCGGCAAGTCCACCTTGCTGCGCGCCATCAACCGCATCTTTGAGCTTTATCCCCACCAGCGGGCCGAAGGCGAAATCCTGATGGACGGCGAGAATCTTCTCAAGGTCAAGGATCTCAATCTGCTGCGCGCCCGCATCGGCATGGTATTCCAGAAGCCCACGCCGTTCCCCATGTCGATCTATGACAATATCGCTTTCGGGATCAAACTCTATGAACGCATCCCGCGTTCGGAAATGGATGGCCGGGTTGAGCATGCGCTGACCCGCGCCGCGTTGTGGGGAGAGGTCAAGGACAAGCTGAATGCCTCCGGCCTGTCGCTGTCCGGCGGCCAGCAACAGCGGCTTTGCATCGCCCGCAGCGTGGCCACGCGTCCGGATGTGATCCTGCTGGACGAGCCTTGCTCGGCGCTGGACCCGATTTCCACCGCCAAGATCGAAGAGCTGATCGAGGAACTGGTGGCCGATTACACCATCGTGATCGTCACCCATAATATGCAGCAGGCCAGCCGCTCATCCGACCATACCGCCTTCATGTATCTGGGCGAATTGATCGAGTATGGCCCGACCGAGAAAATCTTCACCGCGCCCGACAATAAGAAGACCGAACAATATATTACCGGCCGGTTTGGCTAGGCGCGGTTCTTTCGGGCCTAATGCTAACCAATATAATCGGAAGCAATGGTCTCGTCGCGGCGCGGCGCGGTGGATGTCGCATTGAGGATCAGGCTGAGGACAAAGCCCACCGCGATATTGAGCGCCAGCGCGATCAGGGCGGCATAGCAAGGGATCGTCAGCCCGAAGATTTCCAGCGGATAGATCGAGCTTTTGAGGCCCAACTGCACCACCATCGCTGTGCCGGTGGCAATGCCCACCATCCATCCCGCCAGCAGCGCCCAAGGATTGAAGAAGCGGGTGTAAAGCGCGATCAACACCGCCGGCAAGGTCTGGCAGATCCAGATGCCGCCCAGAAGCTGCAGCTGGATGGCATAGGAGGTTTGGAACAGCAGCACGAAAAACAGCGCCCCCAGTTTCAAACCCAGCGAAGCCAGCTTGGCGGCGCGCGCCTCCTGCGCTTCGGTGCAACCGGGCGCAATGAACTCTTTGTAGATATTGCGGGTGAACAGGTTGCCGCTGGCGATCGCCATGATCGAGGCCGGCACCAGCGCGCCGATGGCGATGGCGGCGAAGGCGACGCCCGCAAACCAGGACGGGAACATATGCAGGAACAAAGCGGGGATCGCGAAATTGTTGCCGAATTCGGCGAAGCCGGGCGCATACTCCGCCATGCCCTTCACGCCGGCCGTCACCGCCGTGTAGCCAAGCAGCGCCAACAGCGCCAGCGCCAACGAATAAATCGGCAGCAGAATCGCGTTGCGCCTTATCGCCCCGCTGCTGGCCGAGGACAATAGACCCGTCAGCGAATGGGGATAGAGAAACAGCGCCAGCAGCGAACCCACAGCCAGACTGGCATAAGAAAAACCTTGTCCCAGATTGCCGTCCGTGCCGGGTTTCAGCAACAACATGCTGGGATCGATGCTGGAAAAGACTTTTTCATAACCGCCCAGTTGGGTGGGGATCACGATGATCGCCGTCAGCACCGTGACATAGATCAGGATATCCTTGACCACGGCGGTGAGCGCGGTGCCGCGCAATCCGCTGGCATAGGTGTAGGCCGCCAACACCAGGAAGGCGACGATCAAGGGCAGGTTGGGAATGCCGCCCAGGGTGGTCGGGATACCCAATGCGGCGATCACCACCTGCATGCCGGCAAGCTGCAAGGCGACATAGGGAATGGTGGCGACGATGCCGGTCAGCGCCACCGCCAGCGCCAGCGGCCTGTTGCCGAAGCGGCCGCGCACGAAATCAGCCGCCGTGACATAGCCGTGCTTGCGCGCCACCGACCACAGCCGCGGAAAGCATAAGAACAGCAGCGGATACATCAATACGGTGTAGGGCACCGCGAAAAATCCCACCGCGCCCGCTCCGAACATCAGCGCCGGAACGGCAATGAAGGTATAGGCGGTGTAGAGATCGCCGCCGAGCAGGAACCAGGTGATCAACGTGCCGAAGCTGCGCCCGCCCAGGCCCCATTCGTGCAGGCTGTGAAGGTCGGCCTTGCGCCAGCGCGTGGCGACAAACCCCAGGCAGGCCACCAGCGCGAACAGGAAAAGAAAGACGGTCAGCGAAACGGGATTGGCGCTCATTTACGGCGGCGCTCTTCATAGAAATAGACCGGCACGATGCAAAAGGCGCCCAGCGCTGTCCATAGCATCTGGTACCAATAGAAAAAGGGAATGCCGAACAGGGTGGGCTCAATGCGGTTGTAAAGAGGCACCCACAACAGGCAGGCAAAGGGCAGCCCCAGGAAAAGATAGACCGGATGGAATTTCCGGCGCGGTTTGTCCTTGTGCATCGTCGCCCCTTTTTTGATGGCTGCCCCGGCTCGCGCCGATGCCTCCTATTGGTCACCTTCGCTCGCGCGAACGCTCCCGCCCCCCAATTTATAGCATCGCGCCGCCCGAGCGGCCCCGGGCGGCGCAATCACTCTATAGCATAGTATTTTAGTTGGCAGGCTTGGGCTTGCCGGTCTCGTCCACATAGATGGTGGTGTTCGGCCCGACGCCCGACAGGATCACCACAGCGGGTTCCTTTTCGCCGGCGCGGTTGCCGTCCCAATGGATGGCGTTGATCTTGTCGACGGCCATGTTGCCGGCGTGCACCGGATAGGTGGTGCGCTCGTCATAGACGCTGCTGGACGAAACCCACCATGTGCCCGAAGCCACATAACCCCAGCGGTCATTGTTGTGGAAATGCGGCTTGGAGAAATTGCCCGGATACCATTTGTACATGACGGTATAGGGGCCGGGCTTTTCGGGATCGCCATACAGGATGCACATTTCCTGCTTGCCGGGCGTGACCCTGCACTTGATGTCCTTGAGCAGAACGATGGGCACCTGCGCGGGATTGGGCAACGGACCGCTCGGGTCGTTGATGGTGACCCCAACTTTGGGATCGGGTTGCGCGATGGCGGCGAAGCCGGCGGCGCCCAAGCCAGCCGCCACGGCGCCGCCGAAAAGAATCTTGGCAACGGTATGCATGTTTATCTCTCCCCTGGATTATCGGAGGGACATTTTAGGCAGGAACTGTGACGCCTCGCAAACGGTGGCGTCTCTTCGCGGATGCAGCGAGGAATAAGGCGAAATTCAGGCAGCCCGCTTGCCTGCGAACACCAAAGCCACGCCTGCCAATACCGAGGCCACGCCGGCGGCGGTGGGAATCCAGATGGTGTGGTCTTCCTGGGCGTTGATCTCCAGCGGACCGGCTTTGACGATGGGTTTGGTCTCGGTCCAGCTGATACGACTGAAGAAAAGACCCCCAATACCCAGAACGATCAGAACCAAACCCAACATCGCAATCGGTTTCATGGGGGATACCATCCAATACTCGGAAGGAAACGAGTCGAGGGGAACTTTGGTTCCGCTCACAAGACCGGCACGCTACCGCAGCGCCGCCGCGATCTTTTCATAGGCGGAAATATTCGTGACAGTGCGCAATTGCGTTTCCACACTGGCCATGCTGTCCGAGGCCCAGTCCTGAACCTGTTGGCTGAGCATGACGCCGGCAAGAAAACTGAAAATCATCGCCCTGAACATCGCCGCATCCGCCTCAAACAACCATGCGGAAAACAGATTGCAGCTCGCGGATGGCCGCCAGGCTGCTTTTGGCGTCTTGCAGGTCAAAGTGCGGCTCCACTTCGCCCAACGACCAGTTGGCCGTCCCCACGCCGGGCCGGTTCAGCGACACACGCGACACCGGCCGCACCCGCGTCTGATGGTTAAGGTACAGCGCACACAGCTCTTCCAGCCTGTTTTTCGCGATCGGCATCATGGATGGCAGTATCACCACAGCAACGGCGGCATCGCCATGATTTGCTCGGCGAAAGGTTAAATCCGACGGCCTGTGAGGTTCGTGATGGTTAGCGCCTTACCGTCACGCCAGATGCGTGAGCCGCCAGTACGACAGCGCTTCAGCGATATAGGGCTCGGCCACGCGTTGCTTTTAAGCGTCGGTCTTTGACGGGGCCGCTCCCTGGGCCGTTTCGCGGTCCTTGACCTTGCGCACCTCGGCAAGCTGGCCGCGCAGAATGTCGATGGTGTCACGCTCGGACTTGTTCAGTCCATCGAGATCGACATGGTTCAGAAGAACCTCCAGCGCATCGCCGATCCGGCCGAGTTGGCGTCCATAGCTGCCCACCTCATCCAATATGGCCTGTTCGATATCGGGGCGCGGGGTTTGACCCAGATCGATATTGATGAAACCGAACTGGGCGCCTTGCTGATAAAAATTCCAAGGATTGATCGCCTGCCACAATTTTTGCGGCGCCAGCGATAGCTGAAAAGTTTTGGGCATAGTGGCCTCCTGTCAAAAGCAACAATAGCGCACAAGAAGAACACACGCAGCCGTTGGATGGATATTTGCATCTGACGGCGCGAAACTGTGCAACAGATGCTGAAGTCACGCCAGATGCGTGAGACGGCGATAGGACAGCGCCTCGGCGAGATGAGTTTTTGACACTTTGTCAGCCTCCGCCAGATCGGCAATCGTACGTGCCACTTTCAACACCCGGTGATAGCCGCGCGCCGACAATTTCATCCGTTCCGCCGCCTCGGTCAAAAGCTTTGCGCCCGCCGCATCGGGCGTGGCGATCCTATCCAGCAATTCGCCTTCCGCCTCGGCATTGGTGCGGACGGGATATTGCGCGAAACGCGCCCGCTGGACCGCGCGGGCCTTTGCAACCCGCGCGGCGACCTCGGTGCTGCCTTCGGCAGGCGGTGGCAAGGTCAAATCGCTGGCCGAGACGCCCGCCACCTCCACATGCATGTCGATGCGGTCGAACAGGGGTCCGGAAATGCGCGCCTGATAATCGCCGGCGCATTTGGGGGCGCGCCCGCAGCCCAGCGCCGGATCGCTCAGATAACCGCAGCGGCAGGGGTTCATCGCCGCCACCAGTTGAAAACGCGCGGGATATTTTACATGGGCGTTGGCGCGCGCCACCACCGCTTCACCGCTTTCGATAGGCTGACGCAGACTGTCCAACACACCGCGTTGAAATTCCGGCAGCTCGTCCAGGAACAACACGCCCAGATGCGCCAGGCTGACCTCGCCCGGTTTGACTTTCAATCCGCCGCCCACCAGCGCCGCCATCGAGGCGGAGTGGTGCGGATTGCGAAAGGGCCGGGTGCGCGAAATGCTGCCGCCTTCCAGCGCGCCCGCCAGCGACTGGATCATGGAAATCTCCAGCGCCTCGCGCGCATCCAAAGGCGGCAGCAGTCCGGGCAGGCGCTGCGCCATCATGGATTTGCCCGCGCCGGGCGGGCCGATCATCAGCAAATTGTGTCCGCCCGCCGCCGCGATCTCCAGCGCGCGCTTGGCGCCTTCCTGGCCCTTCACATCGCGCAAGTCGGGCGCGGTTCTTAAATTATTTTGGGCCGTCTCCATCACCCGCGCCACGGGCGGCGCAAGCACGGACGCGCCCTTCACATGGTTGACCAGCCCGATCAAGGATGGCGTCGCCAGAATTTCAAGGCCGCCCGCGAAGGCGGCCTCCGGACCGTTGGCGGCCGGACAAATAAGCCCACGATTTTGTTCGCTTGCCGCCATGGCGGCGTTGAGCACGCCGGCCACCGGCGTCACCGCCGCGTCCAAGGAAAGCTCGCCCAAGGCGACATAGTTCGCCATTTCGCTGGCCGGGATCACGCCCATCGCCGCCAAGAGGCCCAGCGCGATGGGAAGATCGTAGTGCGATCCTTCCTTGGGCAGATCGGCAGGCGCCAGATTGACGGTGATGCGCTTGAAGGGCAGCGCCAGACCTATGGCCGACAGCGCGGCGCGCACCCGCTCGCGGCTTTCCGCGACCGCCTTGTCGGCCAAGCCGACAATGTTGAACAGCCCGTTGCCGCCCTCGCCGACGGCTACCTGCACGTCCACTTCGCGGGCTTCGATGCCCTGGAAGGCGACGGTATAGATATGTGCGACAGTCATGCGGGCCCCAATGAAGAGGGCAGCCTAACGGCGTTTTGGGGAGTTGATAAGTGGTTGGATATACTGGGTTGGCCGGCTTACCACAATGCTGAACTAGTACGGCGAGGCGATTTTCAATCGACTCCAAAAGGACACGGAGTCAGAGTCTCGTTGGACGCTTGATTCTCCCCGAATCGAGCCGTGAGACAGGAGTTCCAACGATGGGAAAAACACACATCGTATCTTTCAAAGCGCATAAGCCGGTATCCGTCCCGGTAAGGGTCGGTTTCAAGACCAGTGAAGGTAAGAAAGTTTCTTTTCCAGCGCACAAAACCGTGGAGAAGAAGGTAACGGTAAAATTCCGCGCTAAGGATTAGCTTTGCCAAACGCACTAACAACCTATGTGAGCGAGGACGCACCTTTCGTCGCTAGTACCAAAGGTTTCCTGGATTGCGCCATCGTGACTGGCCGGTATTCTGCCGGGCTGATACGTCAATTCGATGCACATGTTGAAAATAGAACCGCCAATATATTTCAAATCTTTGGAGAAATCGCGGCTCTAGAGGGCGCTGCCAATGCTAAGCCGTCGCGAACAAAGCCGGCGAGCGAGTTCAAGAGGAAGTTGCTAAACGGGCTTTGGCACAAGCACTATACGCAAGCGTGTTTCTTAGCCACCAATCTTAAACTCCATTGGACGCGGGACAAACTCCGACGCTTGATCAAAGACTCCTACGGCGGTCGCGAATTCTTCGACGAACAGGCGGCTAAAGAACTGAGTTATCGGTTCGTTCAGGACGGCTATCTCGAACGGAGTAGTAATGGTGAGCTGACAGGCGAGTGGATCGTTTTCGCGAAGCAGGACGACAAGGCCTATTACTTGACCTTGGGAGCCCATACGGAAGGGGACGAGGCTATCTGGCGCCGTTGTAAGGCATGTGCCAGCGAGTTTTCCGATCTAAAAATTATTCAGGAAGACCGCTGATTGGCGGATCGTGATACGCTCGCTCGGTTTTGGTAAAGAGCGCTCTACTCCGGCGCTACCGTCACCTTGATGCCGTCGGTTTCGGTGCTGCAGATCACCTGGCAGGACAGGCGCGAATTGGGCTCCACGGCGAGAGCCATATCCAGCATGTCGATCTCGGCTTCCGACGGCTTGGGCAGTTTTTCGTACCAGCCGTCATTGATATAGACATGGCAGGTGGCGCAGGCGCAGGCCCCGCCGCATTCCGCCGCCACATCCAGCCCGCCGTCGCGCAGGATTTCCATCACGCTCCAGCCGTCGCGCCCCTCCAGCGTGTGTTCCTTGCCCTGGCGGTCAATGGCGATGATCTTCACGAGACACCCAATTTCTTTTGCAGATTGGAAGACGAAGTCGTGTACTGGAAGCGCAGTTTTTCGTTGGGCTTGCAGATATGGAAGGCGGCCTGAGCCATCAGGGCGGCCTCATGGAAGCCCGACAATATCAACTTCAGCTTGCCGGTATAGCTGTTGATGTCGCCGATGGCGAAGATCCCCGGCGTCTGGCTTTCGAAGCGCGCCGTGTCCACCGGAATCAGGTTTTCGTGCAGGTTGATGCCGAATTCCGCGATGGGTCCCAATTTGATGGTCAGTCCGAAGAAAGGCAGGAAGGCATCGGTTTCGTGGTGCCATTCGCTCTTGTCGTGACCGGCCAAGGTAACGCCGGTCATCTTGCCGGGCTCGCCATGAATGGCCTTCACGCTGGCGACATGGAATTTGACTTTGCCTTCCTTTTCCAGCTCGCGCATCTGGTTGACGCTATGCGCCGCGGCGCGGAAACCGTCACGGTGATGCACCAAGGTCATGGACTTGGCCAAGGGCGCCAGGTTGATCACCCAATCCAGCGCGCTGTCGCCGCCGCCCGCGATCAAGATGTTCTTGCCGCGGAAGGTTTCCATTTTGCGCACCGCGTAATGCACGCCGACGCCGTCGCCGGCATTTTCGAAATGCTCGATGCCCGCGACAGGGGGGCGCTTGGGCTGGAACGAGCCCGCGCCCGCCGCCACCACCACCACCGGCGCGATGATCTGGGTGCCGGCATCAGTCACCAATTTCCAGCGGCCGTCGGCCAATTTTTCCAGGCTGGTCGCCATCTCGCCGAAATGAAACTGCGGGTCGAAGGGCTTGATTTGCTCCATCAGCCGGTTGACCAATTCCTGGCCGGTGACAATGGGCAGGCCGGGAATGTCGTAGATCGGCTTTTCCGGATACAGCTCGGTGCATTGGCCGCCCGCCCGGTCCAGGATATCGATCAAATGGCATTTGAGATCCAAGAGACCCAATTCGAACACGGCGAACAGGCCGATGGGGCCCGCGCCGATGATGGCAATGTCGGTCTCAATGGGAGCAGTCATTACTCTCGGTCCTTGGGATATTCCACACCTAACTTGCTGTATAGGCTGGGAAAACGACGTTCTTATATGTAAAAATGGTCAGGCCAACAACCCCCGCCTATAACAGCGCTGCGATGCAAAATGACGCCCCCTTAAAAATGCCGGACGCCTGCGGGTCCATGCAGGAACTTCGGGACGCCATTGATAGCCTGGATGCGCGGCTGGTGGCGCTGCTGGCAATCCGCCAAGCCTATATAGAGCGCGCCGCCCAACTCAAAACCGGCCGCGATCAGGTGCGCGATCCCGAGCGAATCGAAGAGGTCGTGGCCAAAGTGATAGCGGAGGGAAGAAAGGCGGGTTTAAGCGTCAATATTGCCGAGCCGGTATGGCGGACGCTGATAGAAGCGTCCATCCGGCATGAGTTTGATGCTTTCGATAAAAGGTAACCCCCATCCGTCGCAGCTCGGGTTTGCCTTGCAAACACCTCGCTGCGACACCTTCCCCCTTCCTGGCGCTTCGCGCCGAAGGGGGGAAGGAAGCTGTCGGATGCGGCATGTCGCGCCGCGAAATGCGGCGCTCGCGTGTCGGCTTCTGCCGAGTTAGGCTGCGGCCAGATAATCTGCGATAAAAGCCTGCACGGCTTCGCTTTCAACCCGCAGGGCTTCGATCATTTCCACCGCGCGATCGGGGCTGGTCGCCGGGTCCACCGGTTCCGCCGCGGCGGCGGCCTCGCCCATGGCAAAGGCGCCGACGCCCCGCGCCGCGCCCTTCAACGTATGGGTGACTTCGCGCCATTTACGGGCATCGCGTTGCTCCAGAACGCTCAGAAGTTGACCTACCATCTCGTTCAGCTGGTCATGGAACAGCTTGAGGATTTCGCTGTTCAAGGTCCGGTCCCCGCCCGTGTAACGGGCAAGATGGGACAGATCGAGCGGGAGGTCAGCCATGCGGAAAGTTCCGATAAAGGCCCTTCAGTCTGCCCGCTTACGGCTAAAGCGGCGTTAATGGCGATGGGAAACCGGCTCGGCAATGGGTGTCAGGGTCCCGAAAATATGCTTAAAATGCTAGAGCAGGCCGAAGCTTAGGCCGCAACTCATGGGCTGACGCATGGTCAGGACATTCGGAAAGACTGTTCCGCTGGAAAAACCCCAAACGGGGGCAACCAACGGAACCACCAGCGGAGCCTCACAAGAGGCGCCGGTCGCCGCCGCGCCCATGCTCCGCCTGCGTCCCAATCGCTTTGGCGCCGTCGCTTTCGCGGTGGCCTCGATCACCGCTCTGTTTTGGATCGGGGTGGGCGGCGCATTCCTTTGGGGCTATCTGGGTCCGCAAGGCTTGGTCACCTTGGATCCCGCCCGCGCGGCCTTGGCTGTTGCCGGGCTATTGTTGCCGCCGCTCCTGTTTCTGGCCATCGCCGCGGTCCTGGCGCGCAGCGCCGCCATGAGCGATGCCACCCGTATCCTGCTTTCAGCCAGCGACCGGTTGTTGGCCGCCGACGACAATGCCGCGGGTAGCGCCGCGCGCCTGGCACGAGTGGTGCGCCGTGAGCTGGACGGATTGAATACCGGGCTGGACGTTGCGTTCCAACGCATGCGCACGCTGGAAGCGGTATTGGAAAAACAGATTTCCACCCTGGACGATGCGGGCGCGCGCGCCCAGGTGCGCAGCGAGACCATTGCCGCCCGCCTGCATCAGGAAAGCAACCGCATCGAAAGCCTGGGCGATCATCTGAGTGAAGCGGCGGGCCGGGCGGGCGAGAATGTCGCCGGACGCGCCGCCCAACTCAAAGCCACCATGGAATCGGCGGAAGGCACACTGAAGATGGCGACCCAGTCGCTGGACGTGCAGGCGGCAGGCTTTCGCGCCGCCGTCACCCAAGCTGCCGAAGCGCCGCTGCAAGCCGCCAAGACTTTGGAAACGCAAGCGGCGCGAATCTCGGAAGTCTCCGATGCCGCGGTGGGCCGCGCCGAATTCGTGCTGGCGCGTCACGAAAAACACCGCAACCAGATGGGCGAGCTGGTTCTCCAACTCAGGGACGAAAGCGAAAATCTGGAAGCCAAGCTGGCCGAGCAGCGCGCCGGGGTGGAAAAGGCGATCACGCTGTTGAGCGGGGAATCGCAAAAGTTCGAGGCGGTGGCGGGCGATGCGCAGCGGCATCTGGACCTGATCATGACCAATGCCTCCGCCCATGCCGCGCAATTGACCAATGCCTTTGTGCGCGAGGCCGAAAAGCTGAAAGAAACTACCGAAAATGCCCACAACGTGCTGGCCGGCCTGTCAGCCGCCTTGAAGGATGCCGGTACGGGCGCGCAGACTTTGATCGGGGAAAGCGCCGCCCAGGCCAAGCAGGATGCGCGGCTGTTGGTGGGCGAGGCCATGGCGGAATGCGAAAGACTGCTGCGCTCGGCCGGTGAAATGAGTGCGGAAGCCAGCAAAATCCGCACCATGCTGGCGGAAGCCACCCGCGATGTGGAAAAGCATTTGATCCGGCTGCCGGGCCTGGCCGAGGAAGAAGCCCGCCGGCTGCGCCTGATGATGGCCAGCGAGACCGAGCTGCTGCTGGATCTGTCGGCACGCACCATGTCCACGCTGCATGCGCGCTCCACCGGCAAGCTGACGCCGCCGGATTTGGGCGGGCCGATGAAGCCCCCGGCCGAGCCGGAAAGCGAGGGGCTCAAGGGCCTGGCGCGCAAACTCACCACCCGCAAAAGCTCCGCGGCACGCACTTCTGATTCCAAGAACTGGGAAATGAAAACCTTGCTGGCGGCGGCCGAACAGGATGACGGCCTTCGCTTGCCGCGCTCCGACAAGGCGGCGCTGGATACGGCGGCGGCGCTGGGGGCGCTGGAATTGGCGCTGGCCGACATGGCGATCGATCTGTCGGCTCTGGATGACGCCGAGCCGGGCGACGAAGACTGGAAGCGTTATCTGGCGGGCGATCGCGCCGTGTTCGCGCGGCGGCTGGCGGATACGATTGACGAATCCGCGGTGGACCGCATCGCCACATTATACCGCGATGACAAGCGCTTCCATGACGCTGCCGATGCCTATCTGGCGGAGTTCGAAAATCTCTTGGCCAAGGCGCGCGAGGGCGATGGCGGCGGTTTGCTGACTTCGACCTTGCTGTCCGCCGATACCGGCAAAGTGTATCTGGCGATCGCCTATGCGCTGGGGCGCTTATAAGCCACATCTGTCATTCCCGGCGAGCATCCGCGTCGCGGATGCGAGGGAAGGGAACCCAGGTGGAAGCAAGAAGCACTAATTTATCGCATCGGGTCTCATTCTTGTGCGCCGAGCAGATGGAGATAAATTGCCGAAATGAACCGTGCGCTCTCCACTTTGGCCCTCACTGCTTTTGCCTATCCGGTTCTGGCCCAACCAGCTGCTCTTGTGCCCGACGCCAAGACTGCAATCTCAATTGCTCGCGCTGTGCTAACCCCTATTTATGGACCGCAAGTCATTCAGGCCGAAGAGCCCTTAATAGCGGTTCGCCAAGACGATGTCTGGGTTGTTAGAGGGACGCTAAATTGTCCGCATGAAAAGTGTCTTGGTGGAACGGCGGAATTGAAACTTTCAGCTAAGGACGGACGCATTTTGCACGTCATTCACGGCAAATGACTGCCATGCGCACCCTCTTTATTTTTTAAAAAAACTGCCTCCCACTGCTCAGTCTATCCACCTGGGTCCCCTTCCCTCATGCTCGCTGCCGCTCGCATTCGCCGGGGATGACATTCAGGTGCGTGTGAGCCGCGCCGCATAAAATCCATCCATGCCGCCCTTGTCGCCCAAGTGACAGGCCAAATGAAATGGAAGTGTCCGCAAGTCGCCATCCGGCGTGATCCATTCTGGATGGCCGAACAGTTCGTCCGCCGCAATCGGCGCGCGGGCGAACTCCGGATGGTTGGCCAGGAACGCCGCGATTTGCTCTTCGCTCTCCTCGCGCTCCAGCGAACAGACCGCAAAGACCAATGTGCCGCCGGCTTCGACCATGGCCGCGCCGCTTTCCAAAATCTCATAGGCGGCAGCGGCGGACACGGTGACATCGGCCGCGCCCTTGATCCAGGGCAGATCGGGATGCCGGCGAATGGTGCCGGTGGCCGTGCAGGGCGCATCGATCAAGACCAGCGGCGCCTTGCGGTCAAAGTCGCGGGCGTCGCTTTGCACGATCTGGGCCGTCAGTTTGGTGCGCGCCAGATTTTCCGCAATGCGTTCGGCGCGCGTGGCATCCATCTCCACCGCGATCACGCTTGCGCCCGCCGCCGCCAATTGCATGGTCTTGCCGCCCGGTGCGGCGCACAGATCGATCACGCGCTTGCCGGCGACATTGCCCAGCAGCGCCACAGGCAGTGTGGCGGCGGCGTCCTGCACCCACCAATGTCCTTCCGCAAAACCAGGAAGCTCTTCGATGCGGCCCGGATCACGCAGCCGCCGCACAGGACCGAACAGTGCCTTGCTGTCCGGAAAAAACGCGTCCGATGATTTCAGGATGATGTCCACCGGCGCGGCATGCTGATGCGCCCGCGCAATCTGCCGTGCGGTGCCGGAGCCATACTGTGCCGTCCAGCGCGTCCAGAGCCAGTCGGGCGTGGACAGGCGTTCGCGGTCCAACCCCGACAGGACCGCTTCGCCGTCCTTGGCGATCCTGCGCAGCACCGCATTGACCAGCGGTTTGAAATGCACCGCCTTGCGATCCTTGGCCGCCAGTTCATTGGCGGCGTCCACCGCGGCATGGGGAGCCACTTTCAGGATCAGAAGTTCGCAGGCCCCCAGCAGCAGGATCTCGCTGGCGGTGCCCGCTTTGTGCGGCGCCAAGGGCTTGGCGAGGAACGTGCGCAGCACCGCATCCAGCGCGCCCATATGACGCAAACTTTCGCTGGCCAGGGCGCGGGCAAAACCGGCGTCGCGCGTGGGAAGGCCGGCCAGCAGGTCCAGCCCCGCATCCAGCGGGCGGCGTTTCTGCAGCACACCCGAAAGAATGGCGAGCGCCGCCCTGCGGGCGGGCAATCCGGCTGCGTCGGTCATCGCGCTTGTTATGGCAGGATTAGGCTATATCGGAAAACTGGTTTGTCATTCCCGCGAAAGCGGGAATCCATCTTCGACCAAAGCGCAGATAAAGGTCCCCGCCTCGCGTCGCGCTTGGACGCGCGCCGCTGCGGCGTTCGCCGGGGCGAAAGGTCCACTGGACCTTTCGCTGCTCCCGGCTCACCCCCAAGGGCCCTTCTGTTGAGAGACAATCTGGCGGCCGCCGATCCACGGCCTACCGCCCGTCACCACCGCCGGCTGACTGCTGCCTGCCATGGCGCTGAGTCGGGCGATGCGATCTTCGGTGGAGGGATGGGTCGAGAACAGGCCCGACATTCCACCATGCAGCGGATTGACGATGAAGAGGTGCGCTGTGGCCGGATTGGCGTCAGCTTCGTGATTGGGCACGCCGCCGCGCACACTGCGTTCCATCCGGCCAAGGGCGCTGGCCAGCCACATAGGACGGCCGGAAATTTCCGCCCCGGCGCGATCGGCTTCGAATTCGCGGCCGCGCGAAATCGCGGCCTGCACCAGCATGGCGGCAATCGGCGCCAGCAAAGTGACCAGCAGCATACCCACCATGCCGACGCCGTTTTCCCGCTCACGGTTGCCGCCCATGAAGAAGGCCATGTTGGCCAGCATGGAGATGGCGCCCGCGATCACCGCGGTGATGGTCATGGTGAGGGTGTCGCGATGCTTGATATGCGCCAGTTCGTGCGCCGCCACGCCCGCCAGTTCTTCCGGCGAAAGCTGTTCCAGGATGCCGGTGGTGAAAGCCACCGCGCCATGCTCCGGATTGCGGCCGGTGGCAAAGGCGTTGGGCTGCGGATTCTCCATAATGTAGACTTTGGGCATGGGAATGCCGGCATTGGCCGCCAGCTTTTCCACCATACCGAACAGGTCTGGCGCACTGGCGGCATCCACTTGGCGCGCGCCATACATGCGCAGCAGCACCTTGTCGGAATTCCAATAGGCGAACAGGTTCATCGCCAGCGCCATGGCAAAGGCGATCATCACGCCCTGGCCGCCGCCGATCAGGGCGCCGACCGCCACGAACAGCCCGGTCATCAGGGCGAGCAGCATGCCGGTGCGAAGCGTGTTCATCTCTTTGTTCTCCTTGGCCCACTGATGTAATCTCGCTGGATGGCCAATCAAGCATCCCCGGACCAAATCGCCGCCCGCCTTGTCGAAGCGGCCCGGCGTGCCAATGCCGAAGCCGAGGCCCGCCGCGCCCAGGAGGCTAACCGGGAGGCTAAAAGGAAATGGCCGCCGGAATTGGGCGGACCCAAGGGTCCGGAACCGACGCGCTATGGCGATTGGGAACGCAAGGGCATTGTTTCGGATTTTTAATAATGGTGGTCGCGCCGGCAGGCCCTTCGGGTTGCCGGTCGCTCCATCAGAACGCTTCGGCCGTCATCTCTTCCAAGATTTGCCGCACATCCTGGGGCCAGGCTTCGATATGGGCGGCAAACTCCTCCCGCTGACCGGCATAAAGCGCGCGAATAGCCTCCTCATAACCGGGCGCATTGCCCACCAAGGCAGTGGCAAGGCGGTAGGCGGCGTCGCGCAATTGGCGCTGGCGGGCCTTGGGATTTCGGCTGGCTTCCTCCACCAGCTTGCGCAGGGCAACCGACGCCCCTCCCGGTTGGGTCGCCAGCCAATCCCAGTGCCGGGGTAGCAAGGTCACTTCCCGGGGAGTGACCCCCAGCTTGGGGCGCCCCGGACGCGGTCCTTCACCGCCGGGCGGAAATCGCGGGTCAATGTCCACCACCCGGCCGGTCTGGCGGTCGAAAATCACGCAATCCGCCACATCCCGGCAAGCGCCATAAACTTGCGGCAGGGTACCGGAGGCGATGAGATCAAAGCCGGAAAAAGCGGAATAGCTCATACATATATTTATCCGGGTGAAATACAAAAATCAATATATCCGGGTAAAAGTAAATTGCTTGTTTGGCTTGATGCTCTGCCGTCCAAGGTTCATTTAAGAGAGGCAATCCGGGCCACCCCATGTTCATCCAAACCGAAGCCACCCCCAATCCCGCCACCCTCAAATTCCTGCCTGGCCGCGAGGTGATGGGCGAAGGCGCGGTGGCTGATTTTCCCAGCGTCGAGCAGGCGGGCCGCTCACCTTTGGCCAAGGCGCTTTTTACAATCCCCGAAGTCAGCCGGGTCTTCTTCGGCTCCGACTTTATTTCCGTGACCAAGCGCGACGGCGACTGGAAGCATCTGAAGCCTGCGATCCTGGGCGCGGTGATGGAGCATTTCACCCGCGGCGCGCCCTTGCTGGAAGGAAGCGCCCAGGAAACCGAAGAGACTTATAACGCGGAAGACAGCGAAGTGGTCGAGCAGATCAAGGAATTGATCGAAACCCGCGTGCGTCCGGCAGTGGCGCAGGACGGCGGCGACATCATCTTCAAAGGATTTGATGGCGCCAGCGGCGTCGTTTCCCTGCATCTGCAAGGCTCTTGCGCGGGTTGCCCGTCTTCCACCATGACGCTGAAGAACGGTATCGAGACTATGCTGCGCCACTATGTGCCCGAAGTGACAGCGGTCGAAGCGGTCTGATGTCTTCTTCCGTCTCACATTCGGAGGAAGCCTATCTCGCCGAGCCCGATCACGCGGTCGCCGACGCGGCGCTGGACACGATTTTCCGCAGCGCGCGCACCTTGCGTAAATGGCAAGACAAGCCGGTTTCTCCGGCTCTGTTGATGGCCATCTATGACTTGATGCGCTGGGGTCCGACCGAAAGCAACATCACCCCGGCGCGCTTTTATTTTGTGGTGTCCAAAGCCGCCAAGGCGCGGCTGGAGCCTTTGCTGGATGAAGGCAATCGCGTCCAGACCATGACGGCGCCCGCCACCGCCATTGTCGGTTATGACCTGGATTTCCCGCGCACCCTGACCAAGCTTGCGCCCCGCGCCACCGGACTTGCGGAACGTCTGTCGCAAGATCCCGAAAAGACTCGCTTCATGGCGAGGCGCAGCGCAGGCCTCCAAGGCGGTTATTTCATCGTCGCAGCGCGCGCCTTGGGCCTGGATTGCGGGCCTATGTCGGGTTTTGATCGGGATGGTATAGACAGGGAATTTTTTGCCGGTACCGCCATCAAATCCTATTTCCTTTGCAATCTGGGTTATGGCGATCATGCAGGCCTGCGTGCACGCGCGGCGCGCCTTGGCTTCGACGAAGCCTGCAAGATTTTGTGAAGACGCTCGCCGTGGATACAGCCCTGGGCGGCTGCTCGGTCGCCCTGCTGAACGGCGGCGATATTCTCGCGCACAAATTTGAAGCCATGGAGCGCGGTCATGCCGAACGGCTCGCGCCGATGGTGGAGGAAACCATGACGACAGCGGGCGTGGATTTTTCCGCGCTCGAACGTCTTGCGGTGACGGTGGGGCCTGGGACTTTCACCGGTCAGCGTGTGGGCCTGGCCTTCATGCGGGGCTTGCGGCTGGTGCTGCAAATCCCTTTGACCGGCGTGACCACTCTGGAGGCAATCGCTGCCGCCGCGATGGCCGAAACCGGAAACACAAAGGCCGCCGCCATCCATGATGCGCGCCGGCAGGAAGCCTATCTGTTGCTGAAGGATGGCGAAGCGGTTGTGCTGGAGCCCCAGGTCATGCCGTTCCAAGATGCGGTGGAACGCATTCGCGCCTTCGGGCCTTGTGCTTTGGCCGGAACTGGTGCCGCCGCCGCCGGGGAAAGTCTGGGCGGCGCTTTTGCGCTATCCGCCATTCGCCAGCCCGATGCGGTGTGGGTCGCCCGCTTGGCGCAAAAAATGCCGGCGCCCGCCCATGCGCCGGGCCCCCTTTATTTGCGCGCCCCTGACGCCAAATTGCCGGGCGGGATGGTTTTGGCATGATCGTGCTGCTGGATTCGGGCGCAGACACAGCGCCGCTTGCGGCATTGCATGCCGCCTGTTTCGATAAGGCCTGGGATGCGGACGCCATCCGCAGCCTGTGCGCCTCCCCCGGCACCTTCGTTTTTTGGGAGCAGAACGGATTTGTCATGGCGCGCGTGGCCGCCGGCGAAGCGGAAATCCTCACCTTGGCCGTGGACCCCAAGGCCCGGGGCAGGGGCCTGGGCCGCAAGCTGCTGGACGCTGCCATCGCCAAGGCTATGGAACTGGGCGCGCAAGCCATGTTCTTGGAAGTGGGCAGCGACAATCCGCATGCCCTGGCGCTCTATGCGGGCCTGGGTTTTACCAAGGTTGGCGGGCGCAAAGCCTATTATGATGGCAGGGATGCACAGGTCCTCAGGCTTTCGCTGCCCGGAAAATTCGCCTAACCTGTTCAGACGCCTGCACAACCAGGGGAGTGTTCGGTGACGCGGATTGAGAAGGCCTGCGTGGACAAAGGCCTGAGGATGACCGACCAACGGCGCGTGATCGCACGCGTGCTGTCGGACGCCGCCGATCATCCCGACGCGGAAGAATTGTACCGCCGTGCCTCGGCGATCGATCCGCATATTTCCATCGCCACTGTCTATCGCACCGTCAAGCTGTTCGAGGATGCCGGCATCCTGGAGCGGCATGATTTTCGCGATGGCCGCTCGCGTTACGAGGAAGTGCCAGAATCTCACCATGATCATCTGATCGATGTGGCGACCGGCAGCGTGATCGAATTCCGCAACGAAGACATCGAAAAGCTGCAACGCCGGGTGGCGGAAGAATTGGGCTTTGAGCTGATCGATCACCGGCTGGAATTGTACGGTGTGCCCAAGGGGCGCAAGCCCCAATCGTGACATGCGCAAGCCCCAGCCATGACGTGCTGATGTCGGACGCCTGATGTCCCGGCTGCGCGCCGCTTTCATTGTCGCGGCTTTTCTTGTCATCACTTTGGTAGGCATGCCGGTGCAATGGCTGTTGCTCAAGCTGCGCTGGTCCGCGGCCCGCACCTTTCCCCACCGCTATCATCGCATCGTTGCCGCCCTGTTCGGCATGCACATAAAGGTCGCCGGAAAACCGGTTACCGGCGAAGGCGTGCTGATGGTGGCCAATCACACCAGTTGGCTCGATATCGTGATCTTCTCGGCGGCGGCGCCGATCTCCTTTATCGCCAAGTCGGAGGTCGCAAGCTGGCCCTTCTTCGGCACCTTGGCACGGCTGCAGCGCACCGTGTTCGTGGAACGTCAGCGCCGCAGTTCCACAGGCCAGACCCGTGACGTCATCCGCGACCGGCTGCTGGAAGGCGACGCGCTGGTGTTGTTTCCGGAAGGGACCAGCCATGACGGCAACACCGTGCTGCCTTTCAAGAGTGCGTTGCTGGGCGCCGCCGAAGCGCGGTTGGCGGGCGGCCAGCATGTGAAGGTTCAGCCGATCTCCGTGGCCTTTACCGGTCTGCATGGCGTGCCGATGGGACGCGAGAACCGGCCTTTGTTCGCCTGGTATGGCGATATGGAAATGATGCCACATCTGTGGGAGGCGCTGCTGGCTGGGCCGCTGGATGTGGTGGTTCAGTTCCACGAACCGCTAAGCCTGGACCGCATGGACCGCAAAAGCCTGGCGGCGCGCGCCCAGAAAATCGTGCAAACCGGTCAGGCCCAGGCCCTGGCGGGGCGGCAAACTTGAATTTGCGGCCTGTGAACCCGATAACCCTGCCACGCCGAAGGCGTGCTTGAGAACCCGCATGAAGAAGCTGTTCGTCAAAACCTATGGCTGTCAGATGAACGCCTATGACTCCGCCAAGATGGCGGATTTGTTGGCGCCCTTGGGCTATGCCAGGGCGGAGGCGCCCGACGGCGCCGATATGGTGATCCTCAACACCTGTCACATCCGCGAAAAGGCCGCGGAGAAAGTCTATTCCGAGCTGGGGCGGCTCAAGACGCTGAAAGCACACAAAGCGCAAACCGGCGGGCGGATGCTCTTGGCGGTGGCTGGATGCGTCGCCCAAGCCGAAGGCGAGGAAATCCTGGTGCGCCAGCCGGCGGTGGATCTGGTGGTAGGGCCGCAATCCTATCACCGCCTGCCGGAAATGATTGCGCGTGTCGCGCGTCAAAGCGGCCATGCGCTTCAGACCGATTTTCCGGCGCTGGAAAAATTCGATTCCCTTGTCCCGCCACAATCCAGCGGCGTCAGTGCGTTTCTGACGGTTCAGGAAGGTTGCGATAAGTTCTGCACATTTTGCGTGGTGCCTTATACCCGTGGCGCCGAGCAATCTCGGCCGCCGGCCGATATCCTGCGCGAAGCGCAGCAACTCGTTGAGAAAGGCGCCCGCGAGATTGTGCTGTTGGGTCAGAACGTCAATGCCTATGACGGCGAAGGCTGGTCGCTGGCAAAGCTGTGCGATGGCCTTGCGGATATCGATGGTCTTGTCCGCATCCGCTACACCACCAGCCATCCCCGCGACATGGCGGACGATCTGATCGCCGCCCATGCGGACAATCCCAAGCTGATGCCTTATCTGCACCTGCCGGTGCAGTCGGGATCGGATACGGTGTTGGAAGCGATGAACCGCCAGCACCGGGCGGACGATTATCGCCGCCTGATCGAACGTATCCGCGCGGCGCGGGCCGATATCGCCCTCACTTCCGATTTCATCGTCGGCTTCCCCGGTGAAAGCGATGCCGATTTCGATGCGACGATGCAATTGGTGCGCGATATCGGCTATGCCGCCGCCTTTTCCTTCAAATATTCCAAACGTCCGG
Organism: Rhizomicrobium sp.; assembly: GCA_035251935.1. Taxonomy (GTDB): domain Bacteria; phylum Pseudomonadota; class Alphaproteobacteria; order Micropepsales; family Micropepsaceae; genus Rhizomicrobium. Next base: position 84,063 of record DATFDR010000032.1, read on the forward strand.
GCACGCCCGCTTCCACCATGCGCAAGCAGATTCCCGAGGATGTGAAAAAGGCGCGGCTGGACGCGCTGCAAAAGCTTTTGCTGGCCCAGCAATATGCCTTCGACGATTCCAAGATCGGGAAAAGCGTACCGGTCCTGTTCGAGAAAGCCGCGCGCGATCCGGGCCAGATCATGGGCCGCACGCCTTATATGCAGCCTGTGCATATTCATGCCGACGCGTCCTTGATCGGCAAGATGGCGCAGGTCGAAATCCAAAGACGCACCGCCAACAGTCTGCACGGCGCGCTTGCCGAAAAGAATGTTTTGGCATGAGCGCCAAGAAGACGTCCGGCACCACCCTGGAATTTCCCGACAACAAATTGCTGCGCGCTTTGGGCGGGCCGCATGGCAAGCATTTCGCCCGCATCGAACAAAGGCTGAATGTCGGTATAGACATGCGCGGCAATCTGGTGGCGGTCCAGGGCAAGGACCGCGAACGCGCGGGCGCGATCCTAAGGGCGCTGTATCTGCGGCTGGAAGCGGGGGAAAGCGTCACCCAGGCGGAGGTGGATGCGGAAATCCGGTTCACCGACCAAGCCCGCATGCTTGCGCCGGGCGCGATCAAAACCGCGTCTTCGCGCGCTGTACGGCCGCGTTCGCCTGCCCAGGCCGCCTATCTGGAGATGATGCGTCAATGTCCCTTGGTGTTCGGTATCGGTCCCGCCGGCACCGGCAAGACCTATCTGGCCGCCGCTTTCGCCGCCCATATGCTGTACGAAAAGCGAGTGGACCGGGTGATCCTGACGCGCCCCGCGCTGGAGGCCGGAGAGCGGCTGGGCTTTCTGCCCGGCGACTTGAAAGAGAAGATCGATCCTTATCTGCGCCCGCTTTACGATGCTTTGTTCGACGTTCTGGGCGAGAGCGCCGGCCGGCTGATGGAGCAAGGCGTGATCGAAGTGGCGCCCTTGGCTTTCATGCGCGGCCGCACCCTGACACGGGCTTTCATCATTCTGGACGAAGCCCAAAACACCACCCAGGCTCAGATCAAGATGGCCATGACCCGGCTGGGCGAGGACAGCCATATGGTCGTCACCGGCGATCCCTCCCAAAGCGATCTGCCCGGCGGCGCGGCGTTGGGCTTGAACGAGGCACTCTCCTTCCTGGAAGGGGTGGAAGGCGTGGGCGTCACCCGCTTAGGCGAAAAGGATGTTGTGCGCCATCCTCTCGTCGCGCGCATCGTGGCGGCCTATAATGGGCGCAGCAAACCATGAGCGGGATAGTTTTGGCGATCGAGGATGAGCGGTGGCGTTCCCATCGCGGCCTGCAGACACGGCTGAAACGGGCGGCCGAGGTTGCACGCAAGGCAGTCCGGTTGAAGGGCGATTTCACCATTCTGCTCACCGGCGACAAAAGGCTGCAAAGCCTCAATCATGATTTCCGCGGCCTGGACAAGCCCACCAATGTTTTGTCCTTTCCCGGGGCCGGCGGCTATGGCGGCGATATCGCCATCGCCTATGGCGTCACCGCCAAGGAAGCCAAAGCCGCGGGCAAGACCGTCTTGGCGCATGTCACCCATCTGGCGGTGCATGGTATCTTGCACTTGGCCGGTTATGATCATGAAACGCCCAAGGACGCCAAGGTCATGGAGCCGCTGGAAACCCGCATCCTCAAACGGCTGGGCATTGCCGATCCCTACCGGGCGCTGCCGCAATGAGCGACCATCCTTTAAAGCGCTTGTTTCAAAGGATCACCGGGCGCGGCGACGCGGCCGCCATGCGCGAAAGCCTGGAAGAGGTGATCGAGGAAAGCGAGCGCGAGTCTCCCGCCTTGTCGGCCCAGGAACGGGTGATGCTAGGCAACTTGCTCCGGTTCGGCGAACTCAAGGTGGGCGATGTGATGGTGCCGCGCGCCGAGATCGTGGCGGTGGATGAGACCATCGGCCTGACCGACCTCATGCAGCTATTCCGCGAGGCGCAGCATTCGCGCCTGCCGGTATTCCGCGAGACCTTGGACGATCCCACCGGATTGATACATGTGAAGGATGTGCTGGGTCTGTTGGAGGGCAATGCCGGGGGTGCCTATTGCCTGTCGCCCCATGCCCGCATCGATGCGCTGTTGCGGCCCATCCTGTTCGCGCCGCCTTCGATGCGCGCGCTTGACCTTCTGCTCAAGATGCAGGCCAGCCATACCCATTTGGCTTTGGTGATCGATGAGTATGGCGGCACCGACGGTTTGGTTTCGATCGAGGACATTATCGAAGAAATTGTGGGCGACATCGCCGACGAACATGACGAGGACGCCGCGGTGCTCAAGCCCGATGGCAACGGTTTTATCGCCGACGCCCGCATGGATCTGGACGACTTCAAGGTTCAGACCGGTCATGACCTTTTGGTGGATGGCGGGGAAGAGGATATCGAGGACATCGACAGCCTGGGCGGGCTGGTGGTGTGGCTGTTGGGCCGGTTGCCGCAACGCGGCGAAATCGTGAACCATCCCGATGGCACGGAATTTCTGGTGCTGGAGGCCGATCCGCGCCGGGTGCGCAGATTGCGGGTCACCTTGCCCGCTTCGCGCGCCACCGAATGACATCCGTGACGCGATTGGGCGCGCTTGTCCGCGGTCTTGCCGGCCGGCGGGCCATGCTGGCGGCCTTCGCGCTTGGCGCGGTTTCGGCCTGCGGCTTTGAACCCTTGGCTTTCTTTCCCGCCTTGCTTTTGGCCTATGCGGGATTGGTGATTCTTTTGGACGGCGCGTCTGCGGGGCCGCGCAGGGTGCGCCGGGCCTGTCTGTTGGGCTGGGCCTTTTGTTTTGGCCAGTTTCTGATCGGCTGGCACTGGATGGCTTATGCCTTCCTGATCTATCCAGACGCCAATCTGTGGCAATTGCCCTTCGCAACCCTGTTGCCGGCCAGCGTCGCTCTGTTCGGCGCCCTGGCTTGCGGCGCGGCTATTCTGCTTTGGCGGGACGGGTCCAGCCGCATTCTTGTTTTCGCCATCGCAATGGCGTTGGCCGAATGGCTGCGGGGCCATCTTTTCACGGGCTTTCCCTGGAATCTGTCGGGTTATGGCTGGGGCGCGTCGCTGGCGGTGCTGCAGTCGGCGAATTTGATGGGCGCTTACGGACTTTCGTTCCTCACCATTCTGCTGGGAGCGTCCTTGGCGGAACTGCCGGCGGCGCGTTGGCGCCTGCCAGGTGCCATGCTCGCCCTCTTCGTTTGCCTCTGGAGCTATGGCGTGTATCGCCTGGCCAATACACCTTCCAGTGAGGTCGCTGGTGTAAGCCTTCGCCTGGTACAACCCAATATTCCGCAAGCGGAAAAATACGCGCGCGAACTGGTGCCGCGCAATTGGCAGCGTTTGATGACGCTTTCCGTTCAGCCGTCTTCAACGGGTCAGAAAGCGCCAACCCATATCGTTTGGCCGGAAGCCGCCATGGGATTTCCCGTGGCGCGCGCGCCCGCCGCGCTGGCGCAGATCGCGCTTCTGACAGGGCGTGGCCAGACGCTGATCACCGGTTCTGACCGCGTCCAGCGCGATGGGAGCGGGATCACGGCCTACAACAGCCTTTATCTATTCGGTCCAGGCGGCGCGCAACCGCTGGTCTACGACAAATTCCATCTGGTGCCGTTTGGCGAATATTTGCCTTTCGCCGGTTTTCTCAATCGCCTTGGCATCAAGCAACTTACGGTTGGCTCTGGTTTCACGGCGGGCGATCATCCCCATGTCCTGGATGCGGGTATTGCCCCGCCGATGACGCCTCTCATTTGTTATGAGGTGATTTTTCCGCATGCAGTTGTGGATCCGGCAAGCCCGCGTCCTGGTTGGATGGTTAATATCACCGACGATTCTTGGTTCGGACCTTGGGCCGGTCCGCAGCAGCATTTTCTCAGTGCGCAGGTGCGCGCCATCGAGGAGGGTTTGCCCATCGCACGCGCGGCAAACACCGGAATCAGCGCGGTGATCGATCCTTTGGGGCGCGTGCAGGCCCGGCTGGCGTTGAATAAGACGGGTATTGTGGATTTCGGTTTACCGCAGGCGCTCACACCGCCGCCCTATGCACGTTTTGGTGACCATATTTTTCTAGCGCTTTTGGTGATTGCGGCCTTTGCTGCTTTTGTGTGCGCGCATCGTTACGCGGCAGCGCGGCGAAATTAATAGTTTTAGTTATACTGGAGTTGGGGCAAGGTCCCGCCCGGTAGAATTCGTTCGAGACGTGCGTGCCAAAAAAACAAGCCAATCCCATTGACATTCAAGTCGGCAACCGCGTGCGCATCCGCCGCATGCTGATCGGCATGAGCCAGGAACGGTTGGGCGACCTTTTGGGTCTTACCTTTCAGCAAGTGCAAAAGTACGAAAAAGGCATCAACCGCATCGGCGCGGGGCGGCTGTTCGAAGTGGCGTGTATCCTCAATGTGCCGGTGGACTTTTTTTATGAAGGCGTCGCCGCCAGTCAATCCGGCGCCGCAGAACCGGATGCGATGCCGGTGATGGATTTCGTTTCCAGCGGCGAGGGGCTGCAATTGTCCTTGGCCTTCATGAAGATCAAGGACGTCAAGGTGCGCAAGCGGGTGCTGGATTTGGTTAAGAGCTTGGCCGAGGAAGAAGCCGAGAAACCCTAGGCGCGGTCTTTTTGGCCGCTGAGTGCGTCGCGCTTCGCCTCATGGGCTGATTGCCCACATCGGCTTGCGCTCCTGCTCAGCGACCAAAAATCCTCGCGCCTGCCGCTCAGCTTTTTGAGCGGCTGGCTTTTTCTTCGAGCCCGGACGTTCCCTCGCGGGATTTCAGCACCGCATAGACATCGTCCGGGGTGATGCCGCTGGCCGCCCACAAGACCAGCAAGTGATACAGGACATCGGCGGATTCCTTGGCCAGCTCGGTTTTGTCGCGGCTGATGGCCGCGATCACCGTTTCGGTGGCCTCTTCGCCGAACTTGGCGGCGCATTTTTCCACCCCCGCCGCCAGCAGCTTGGCGGTGTAGGACTGGTTGGCATCACCCCCCTTGCGGGCGGCGATTGTGGCAAACAGACGATCCAGCGCTTCGGACATGACAGGGGATTAGCACAGCGAGGCCGGAGGGGAGAACTCTGTTGACATAGAGTACTCTATAGCATAGAGTACATGGGAAATGGAGGGACCTGCCATGCTCAACGCGGAACAAGCCGCCTTGGCCCTGAAGGAGGCGGCTGCCACCGAACGGCGCAGTGCGGAGGCATACAATTACAGCCAGTCGGCGCCTTACTGTTTTGTCTGGGGCATTGTGTTGCTGCTGGGCTATGGCGCCCAGGCGCTGATCCCGGCAGGGCCATGGTTGGGCTGGTGGTGGATAGGCCTGAACAGCGCCGGTGCGGCGGTCAGTGTCCTGCTTGGCCGCATCGAAAATGCTCGCCGTCCCGGAAGATCTTGGCGCATCGGCGTCCTATTTCTGATTCTTTGGCTTTTCACAGCAGCTCTCTTCGCCGTGCTGCACCCCAGCGATCCGCTGCAAGTCGGTGCCTATTTCCCGCTTTTGTTCGCGGCGATCTATGCCGCGATTGGGTTGTGGATGGGGCTGCGTTACATCCTGGTCGGCGTCTTCACGGCCGTGGCAACCCTGGGCGCCTTCTTTTTTCTGCGTGAGTATTTCTTCCATTGGATGGCGTTGGTGGGCGGCGGCTCGCTGCTGCTGACCGGCTTCTGGATGCGGCGGGCCTGAGATGGAGCAACCTGACCTGACCATCCACCAGCCGGTGCGGCTGAAGATCATGGCAGCACTTAAGGCGCTTCCGGCCACCGAGCAGATCGAATTCGTGCGCCTTAGAAAGATCGTGGACGCCACCGAAGGCAATCTTGGCGCCCATATCCAGACCCTGGAGCAGGCCGGCTATGTCGCGGTGGAAAAGGATTTCGCCGACAACAAGCCGCGCACCCGCGTCAAGCTCAGCAAACAGGGCCGGCGCGCCTTCGAGGATTACGTTACCTATCTGCGCGAGATCATCGCCGAGTAACGCCCCCCGGATTCGGCAAGCATCGACGCTTTCATGGGCGGCAGCGCCGAAGCCAACAAGGCGGCGCGTGCCGACAGTTGGCAACGTGTCCTGGCATTTTTTGGATAAAGCCTCGAAGCGCTAAAGCCCAATCCGCGCCCTGACATCGGCCGGAGTCGCTCCGGCCTGCCTTAGGCTTTGCAGGCTGACGGCCCCGTCGCGTTTGGAAAATTTCTTGCCCGTTTCGTCCAACACCAGGGGGTGATGCGAATAAGCCGGCTCCGGCAATTTCAACAGCGCCTGCAACAAGCGCTGGATATGGGTCGCCGACAGCAGGTCTTCGCCCCGCGTCACCAGGCTCACTTGTTGATGGGCGTCATCCACCACCACCGCCAAATGATAGGAGGTCGGCAGATCCTTGCGCGCCACCACAATGTCGCCGAAACGAAAGGGGTTGACCGCATGGCGCAGGCTGCGCTCCACAAAGGTCAGCGGACCGGTCAGCTGCGAGGCTTTGGTCACGTCCAAGCGCAGGGCATAGGATTCTCCCGCCGCGATACGCCGCATGCTCTCTTCCTGTGCCAGGGCGTGACAGGTGCCCGGATAGACCGGCCCGTCGGGACCGTGCTGGGCCTCGCCCGCCCGGGCGATTTCGGTGGCGATTTCCGCCCGGGTGCAGAAGCAAGGATAGACCAGGCCTTGCGCTTTCAGATGCACCAAGGCTTCGGCATAGGCGCCCATGCGGGTGGATTGCCGCAAAGTGGGTTCGTCCCAGGACAGCCCCAGCCATTTCAAGTCATAGAAAATCGCCTGAATGAACGCGTCCTTGCTGCGACCCTTGTCGATGTCTTCGATCCGAAGCAGAAAATCGTCGCCGCTTTCATAGGCGGTGATGGCGGCATAGGCATGGCCCAGATGCAGCAAGCCGGTTGGACTGGGCGCGAACCTTGTGACAATCATGCTTTTCTCATGGTCGCGCCGCGAGGCCCCTGCCTCGGGTTCGCGGTCGCTCCGTAATTCTAACCGATAACGCAGGTCATGGCACTTTCCGGTCCCGTTCTTGTGCCGGCGCGCGGTCCCGCCACCCATCTGGTGGTGCTGGTGCATGGCTATGGCGCCGACGGCCAGGACCTGATCGGCTTGGCGGAACACTGGCAGGGTTTGCTTCCCACCGTGGCTTTTGCCGCGCCCAACGCACCCGCGCGCATTCCGGGTGGGCCTGGCTATCAGTGGTTTCCCATTTCCCAGATCGACCCGCATGAGATGCGCAAAGGCGTGGAAGGTGCCGCCCCCATGCTCGATGCCTATCTGGATGCGGAGCTGGCGCGCCTGGGTCTGCCGCCCGAGCGTTTGGCGCTGGTCGGTTTTTCCCAGGGCACCATGCTCTCGCTGCATCTGGGTTTGCGGCGCAGAATCGGACCCGCCGCCATTGTGGGATTTTCCGGTTTGCTGCCGGGAGCGCCGCCGCCTTTGGACGACAACGCCGACGTCCCGCCCATTCTTTTGACCCATGGCGACAGCGATACCGTGATCCCGCCCCAGGCCATGTTTTTGGCGGCGACGCAGCTGGGCTTGGCCGGGGCGGTGGTGCAATGGCATCTGGCGCCCGGCATGGGGCATGGCATCGATCCGGAAGGACTGGCCATGGCGGGTCAATTTCTCAACCTGGCCTTTCGCGGCTTGTTGAAAACCGGCGGCGATGTGCGGTGCGTCTACAAACCGTCATAACGAATCGGTTAACCTATTGAGCAAGTACGGGGCTTGGCCCTAAAGTCGCGCGCGCAAAAAGGAGACTTGGTCTTCCGGACACCAGAGCAAGTTGGGACCAAATTGAATCAACTGCGTTGGGTTGCGGCGCGGCGATCCGCCAGGAGCCGCGCGAAGGGCGTATCGGCAATACGGTTGAGCGCGGCGACGCCGCGGGCGCCCGCCGCAACCCAACCCGAAGGGCCGGGGTCTTTTGCGTCGCGGGTTCGTTCCCCCGGTCCGCGCGAAGCGCGGCCGGAGGATAAACTCCAGGCTTGCCCGTATTCCCGATACGGGCTGCGCCTTTCTCCTGCCCCGCGCGGCATAGCCGCGCAATTGGAAAATCGGCGTGCGACGCACGCCGGGGCCACAAAATCCCTCCGGCGCAGTGGTTCAATCTGGTCCCAACTTGCTCTAGCTTTCGCAGGATTTCTTTCGTGCTAGCCGCGGCCACCATCCCCAGGGCGGCAAGCGCCAGCCACTGCCCGGCGTTGGTGTTGAACGCCGATCATCGTCCGTTGAGCTATTATCCGCTGTCCCTATGGTCCTGGCAGGACACCATCAAGGCGGTATTCCTGGAACGGGTGACCATCCTGGAGGAATATGACCGGGTGGTGCGCTCGGCCCGCGTCGAGATGAAGCTGCCTTCGGTGGTGTCGCTCAAGACTTATATCAGGCCCGCCCGCCGCCCCGCCTTCACGCGTTTCAATGTCTTCCTGCGCGACCAGTTCGAATGCCAATATTGCGGCGATCCCAAGGATTTGACCTTCGATCATGTGATTCCGCGCAGCAAGGGCGGGCGCACCACTTGGGAAAATGTCGTCACCGCCTGTTCGCCCTGCAATCTTGCCAAGGGCGGGCGCATGCCCAACCATGCCAAGATGCATCCCCGCATCAGGCCGCATCAGCCCACCGTGATCGAGCTGCGCGAACATGGCCGCCGATTCCCGCCCAATTATCTGCATGAAAGCTGGGCGGATTATCTCTATTGGGATTCGGTGCTGGAGCCGTAGCCCACTTACTTTCATTTCATGCCGGCCGCTCGCCCAAGCTCGCGGCGTTCGGCGCTCAAATCGGTCCGCTGGACCGATTTGCCCGGCTTTGCCGGTCGCGCCTCACCCTCGCGCCCTAAATTTTCTCGGAAAGTTTGATCGCGATGCGGCAGCCCGCCTTGATCGTCTCGCTGAGCAGTTTGTAGCCCGGCGCCTGTTCGGCGCCCTGCGCGATGGCGGTATCGCGATGGGCGGCCTCGTCGGCGCGGAAATCCTCGATGCTTGCTTTCAGCGCGGGATCCTTGTCCTCCAGGGCCGCGATCTGGGCGGCATAGTGTTCGTCAATCACTTCCTCCACCGCGGCGGTGCAGGCGAAAGCTGCTTTCTCTCCAAGCGCGGCAGTGGCGGCGCCCAAAGCAAAGCCTGCGACGCGCCATACCGGCTCCAGCGCGGTGGGGCGCACCCTTCGCTCGTTCACCAGAGCGTCAAAGGCTTTCAAATGGCGCTGTTCTTGCTGCGCCATATGCGCAATGGTTTCGACGCTGGCGGCCGCACCCTGGCGCCGTCTCAGAACGGCGAGCTGGCCCTCATAGATGCGCACCGCCCCATACTCGCCGGCATGATCCACCCGGATCATGGATTCAATGTCGGGCACGGACCCGGGCGCGGCGGGTTTTGGCTTACGCGGCATGCTTGCGCCTCAACAAGAATGCGCCGGTTCCGGCGATCAGCAATGAGAATATCGCATTGTAGGCCGCCAGAGACAGGCCGAACAGGCTCCAAGTCACGGCGTTGCAGCTGACTTCCGGCGGCGGCGCGCCCGAACCCATCACATAAGGATGATCAACGGTACAGGCTTCGGGACCAGGCAAAATTCCCATCTGCATGCCGGTCTGATAAGCACCGATCAGGCCGGATACGGCCACCAGCAATACCGTCATGACGGCCAGCACCCGCGCGTCCTGCCCGCAAAAACTTGCAGCCATCAAGGCAAGAGCGGCAAGGGCGATGAAAATGGCAACTTGCCACTGCGCCGTTATCACCACACCCGATAGCGCCACCGCGCCGATGATGAGAATCACCAGCAAGCGTCTGTCCCATTTCCAGACCGACAGGCCGATAATAGAGATGAGGATCGCCGCAATATGCGGCCAGCGCTGCCAATGGCACATTTCGCAGGGTGGTAAATGTTTAAGATATTGAAAGCCTAGCGCGCCCAGCAGCAATGACGCTGCGCCGGCGCCCATCATCGCGGTAATCTTCTCATCACGAATCATGACGGGAATAAATCTTTCCGGTGTGGTGCAATCGCGCTACAAATATCGCCGATCTGCGCAGTCTAGGCAAACCGCCCCTGCTTTTTTGGAAAATGTGTTGTTTAAAAAAAAGCCTGTCCCCACCCGTCATGAATTGCTCCGAATAGACGGCCGCTTGCTGGAAGTGCGGGTGCGGCTCAATCCCCGCGCCCGGCGCATGATTGTCAAAGTCAATCCCGCCACCGGGGAGATCAGCGTTACGGCGCCGTCACGAAGGGGTATGGCGCATGCGCTGGATTTCGCGCGGGGCGAAAAGGAATGGATTGCAGGCCAATTGGCCAAAGCGCCAGGATCGGTGGCGCTGACGGCGGGCGCGCAGATCCCCTTTCGGGGTACGCCTCATCTTATCTGCGCCGCCCCGAAGGGCGCCTCGCCGGTTTGGGTGGAGGGCGGCATGATATGGGTCAGCGGAGACGCCGCCCATGCGCCGCGGCGGGTGTTTGATTTCCTCAAGGCCCAGGCGCGCAATGCGTTTGAGGCGCGCGCGCTGGAACACGCCGCCAAATTGGGGGTCAAACCGTCGCGCATCACCGTACGCGACACCGCCACCCGCTGGGGTTCCTGTTCGTCGGGCCGCTCGTTGTCTTTTTCCTGGCGGCTGATTTTGGCGCCGGACTTTGTGCTGAATTATGTGGTGGCGCATGAGGTGGCACATTTGCGCGAAATGAATCACAGTCCGCGTTTTTGGGCGCAGGTGAAGAATCTGGTGGCCGATATCGAGACGCCGCAAAATTGGCTCAAGGCAAATGGGCGCGAATTGCAGCGCTATAGCGTTAGCTCTTAAGCGACGGACGCGATAGCCGGGAATCTCGAGCGCCGCATATCGCGGCGCGACTCTCAGCATCCACCAGCTTCCTTCCCCCTTCGTGCGAAGCACAGGAAGGGGGAAGGTGTCGCAGCGAAGTGTCGGCGGAGCCGACCTGAGCTGCGACGGATGGGGGTAATTTAAATTAGGTCCCCCCGAAAATTCCACTCAGCAATTTCTGCAATGCGTCCGGTTGCGATTTGTCGTCTGCCGGCGGCGCGGCCTGGTTGGACGGGGCCGGTTGCTCAACAGAGGCCACCAAGGTCGTTCCCGCCAAGGGCCGCACCGGTAATCCCTCTTCCGCATCGCTCATAAAGGCCCGGAATATCCGCGCCGGAAGCGTCCCGCCGGTCGTCTTGTGCATGGGTGCGTTGTTGTCGTTTCCGATCCATACCCCGCACACCAGATCGGCGGTGAAGCCGATAAACCAGGCATCGCGGAAATCCTGGGTGGTGCCGGTCTTGCCGGCGGTGGGACGATTCTCCAGGCGCGCGGCACGGCCGCTGCCGATGGCGGTCACCTCCAGCAGCAAGCGGGTCATTTGCAGATTGTCGTTGGCGCTCATGACGCCGCCGATATCGGACGGTTTGCGCTGATAGAGGATTTTTCCGGCCCGCGTTTTGATGCGCAAGATTCCGAACGGGGTTACGCCATTGCCGCCATTGGCGAATGGCGCATAGGCGCCGGTCAATTCCAAGGGCGTCACGCCCGACGTGCCCAAGGCCAGCGACGAGACTTCCGCCAAAGGCGAGGCGATGCCCAACCGCTTGGCGGTGCGCGCCACTTCCTTGGGCCCAACCTCGGCGGTCAATTGCGCCGCCACGGCGTTCGAGGATTCGGCGAAGGCCTGAATCAGCGGAATTTCGCCTTTGAACCGGCCTTCGAAATTCTGCGGCTTCCAGCCACGGATATCCACCGGCGCGTCGTTGACGGTCTCATCGGGATTGTGGCCGTGTTCCAGCGCGGTGAGATAGACGAAGGGCTTGAAGGCGCTGCCCGGTTGACGCATCGCGTCGGTGGCGCGGTTGAAGCCCGAGCCGCTATACGTTTTGCCGCCCACCATGGCGCGGATCGCGCCGTCTGGCGTCATGGCCACCAGCGCGGCTTGATGGGCATTCAGCTGCTGACCTTCCGCCGCTAGGCCGTGCGCCACCGCGCGCTCCGCCAGGCTTTGCGTTTCCAGATCGAAACTGGTTTCGACGATCATCGGTTCCGACGATGGGCTAACCACCTCTTCCAGATGGGCCATGACCCAATCGGTGAACCAGCCGGAGCCGGGCGTGCCGTTGGCGCGCATGATGCGCGGACGTGTCGCTTGCGCCATGGCGCGTGTATTCTCGTCTATGAAACCGGCGGTCTGCATGGCTTTGAGCACCAGCCGGGCGCGCGCCAATCCGGCGTCGGAATCCGACAGAGGGTTGTAGCGCGCGGGCGCCTTGACGCTGCCTGCGATGATGGCGGCCTCGGTCAGGCCCAATTCATGGGCATGCTTGCCGAAGAATTTCTGCGCCGCCGCTTCGATGCCGTAAACGCCGGCACCGAAATAGACCCGGTTCAGATACAGGGTCAGAATTTGATTCTTGGAGTAACGCGACTCCAGATAGAGCGCCAGCATCGCCTCCTGCATCTTGCGGTCGAAGGTGCGGCCGGGGCTGAGGAAAAGATTTTTCGCCAATTGCTGCGTCAAGGTGGAGCCGCCCTGCACCACCCGTCCACGTTTCATGTTGGCAACCGCGGCGCGGGCCAGCCCGATGGGATCAACGCCCAAATGGGAGCGGAAGCGGTGATCCTCGATGGCGATAAAAGCATTGGGCACATAGTCGGGCAGGTCTTCCACCTGAACCATCCGCCCCTGGGTCAAGCCGCGCCGCGCGATCTGGCGTCCCCGATCATCCAGGATGGTGATGTCCTGGGACGGACCGCTGATCATGAGATTGCCCACATCGGGCAGGCTGGACAGAAAATGCGAGAAGAAGATGCCGCCGAAGATCACGCCCCAACCGGCCAGCATCACCAGAACATAGGGCCAGGTCGCGCGCGGCTTGGGCTTGGGCGGCGGTGGTGCCTGCCCGGGCGTACGCTGCCGCGCGCCGGAACCACGGGCGCGCGAAAGATTGGGCTTGCTGGGCTTTTTTGCCATGCCCCGTTCTAGGGATGGCTTGGTTAACGCGCGTTAAATAAGTTCTTAACCGGCAACTTGGGAACTCACGCGCTCAGGCGATAGCCGCCGCCCTCGGTGAGCAGGATCTGGGCCTTGGCCGGGTCCTGCTCGATCTTCTTGCGCAGGCGGTAAATGTGGGTTTCCAAGGTATGGGTGGCGACCGCCGGACCATAGCCCCACACCTCATGCAGCAGGATATCGCGCGGCACGGTACCTGCGCTGGCATGAAGGAACTTTAAGATATTGGTTTCCTTTTCCGTCAGCCGCACCTTGCGGTCTTCGGCCTGCAGCAGCTTGGCGCTGGGATGGAAGGTGTAAGGCCCAATGCGGACCGCGCCATCATTGGCCGCAGCATGGTGGGTGTTGAAGGCATGCAAACGCGCCAGAAGCGCGGAAAAACGGAAAGGGCGGGTCAGCGAATCCTGGGTGACGGGCGCATCGCCCTCGGTCAGCAGCAGAACCGGGCAATTCAAGCCCTGTTCCCGCAACTGGGCCGCGATTCTGTCGCCGCCGGAAAGACCGATGATGGCGAAATGCAGCAAATCCCGCGCCGCCTCGCGGGCCTCATCGCCATTGCCGACCGCCACAACCTCATAGCCTTCATGCTGCAGCTGCTCCGCCAGGCTGGCGCGCAGCACGTCATCGGGTTCAGCCAGAAGAATTCGGGTGGGCATGATTCGCTGTTGGAGTTGGAGCGGCCAAGACTAGCGCGCATCGCGGCAGGGCGGCAAATAGTGCCGGTTGCGGGCTTGCGCAGACGGACAAAAGGCCAGCAATAGCGCGAAAAATATCTGGCGTGGCGCTTGCTTTGCATCCCGCTATGACGGTCTTCAGCTATCAAAATCACACCACGATTGCCTCCCCCGGTCCGCCCGCCAGGGAATCGAGCGCCGTCACCGCGGCCAAGCTAGGCGCCAACGAAGCCAAAGGCGGTGAGCAGAAGGAAAGTTTTTTTCAGCATCTGCTGGATGTGGTCAATCCGCTGCAGCATCTGCCGATCATAGGCACCATCTACCGCGCCATCACCGGCGAGCGGCTGGATCCGGTCGAGAAGATCGCCGGCGGCGCGCTATATGGCGGATTGTGGGGCGCCGTCGGTTCCATCGCCGATGTGGCCTTTGAAGGTATTACCGGCAAAAGCTTTGAAGATACGGCCCTTGCCCTGTTCAAGAGCGACAGCCCGTCCAACAGTTCGCTCGCCAAGGCAAATAGGCCGGTCCCTATCCCCGCGGCAGTGCAACCGTCCCCAGCCCGGGCCGCCGCCAATATCCCCGACAGTCGGGACGTCGCCGCGCTCACCGACGCCCTGTCCGCCAAAGGCGTGGATACCGACATCGCCAACCGCGCGCTATATGCCTATCGCCGTTCGATGGGACATGGCATGCCGCCGCCGGTTTTCGCCAGCCTCCACTGACGCTATACCGTTTCCATGGATTTGGTCGTCACCGCCGACAAGGACGGCGCTTGGCTGGATTGGGGCGCGGGCAAAAAACGCGCCGCCATCGGACCGGGCGGCATCGCCGTCAAGGGCGGCGAAGGCGACGGCATCACGCCACGCGGATGTTTTCCGGTGCGCGAGATTTTTTATCGCGCCGACCGCATCGCCGAACCGGTGACGCAACTGCCGTTGCGCGTCCTTCAAAAAGATGACGGCTGGTGCGATGCGCCCAACGATGCCAACTACAACCGTCTGGTGAAATTGCCTTATCCCGCCAGCGCCGAACATATGTGGCGCGACGATCATCTCTATGACCTGGTCGCGGTGCTCGGCTACAATGACGATCCGGTGATGCCGGGCAAGGGCAGCGCGATCTTCCTGCATGTGGCGCGCCCGGATTATTCCGCCACCCATGGCTGCGTGGCGCTGGCCTGTGACGATGCCTTGGCGGCGATCCAGCAGCTTAAGCCCGGCGATCAGGTGGTTGTCGAAGGGTGAGGCGCCCGCGCACCGAAGACCGCGGTCCCCACCCGCACATGCGTGGCGCCGAATTTCACCGCCAGTTCGAAATCTCCGCTCATCCCCATGCTGAGATGGGTCAAGCCATGATCGCGCGCCAGTTTTGCGAGAAAAGCAAAATGCGGCGCGGCATCGTCATCAAGCGGGGGAATGCACATCAGCCCGTCCAGCGGCAGCTCCAATTTGCGCGCATGTGCGATCAAGGACGTCACCTCTTGCGGCAGCGCTCCCGCCTTTTGCGGTTCCTCGCCGGTATTGACCTGCAGCAGCAGGCGCGGGCAACGCCCGCTTTTGTCACGCTCCTGCGCCAGGGCATCGGCCAGCTTTGCCCGGTCCAGGCTTTGAATCACATCAAACAACGCCACCGCTTCCTTGACTTTGTTGGTCTGTAAGGGGCCGATCAGATGCAATTGCAGATCGGGACATTCACGCTTCAACGGCGGAAATTTCGCCTGGGCTTCCTGGACCCGATTTTCGCCGAATAGGCGTTGGCCGCAGGCCAACGCGGCCCGTATGCCGGTCTCCGGCACCGTCTTGGACACCGCCACCAGATGCGTGGCCGCCGCCGGCTTGATCGCGGCCTTTCGCGCCGCTGCGATGCGCGCCAGTATGTCCGCGAGATTCTGTGAAATTGTCATGACCGCGAACCTATCAACCCATCAACACAGGCTCAACGCCAACATGCCCTTGGTGTTGATGACCGATGATCGCGCCGCCGACTGGGCGCGCGCCGCAAGCCGCCTGCCATATGGCAGTATGGTGGTGGTGCGCAGCCGTGACAGGGACCAGCGAACGAAACTGGCGCGGCAACTCGAAGGCCTGGCGCGTCTGGTGATTGCCGACGACCCCGCACTGGCGGCAAGGCTGGGCGCGGCGGGGCTGCATTTGCCCGAACGGCGTATGAAAGAAGCATCGCATTGGCGGGCGCGCTTTCCCGATTGGATCATCACCGCTTCGGCCCATTCGCTGAAGGCCTTGATGCACGCGTATCCCCTGGACGCGGTATTCCTGTCGCCGGTTTTCGCCACCGCCAGCCACGAAAATGCCCGGCCCTTGACGGCGGTGCGCGCCGCCTTCATCGCCGCACGCGCGCCTGTGCCGGTTTACGCATTGGGCGGCATTGATGCTCAGAGCGCCGCGCTGCTAGCGCCAGCCTTTAGCGGCATCGCCGCCATCACTTCACTCCTCTGAGGTTTTGAGATTGAGATGGAGATAGATGGCGTCCATCCGCAATTGCGAAGCGCCGTTGAAAAACACGCCGCTATTGCGGCCATAGGTCAGATGTTGCCATCCGCCGCTGAGGCGCAGGCTTGGTGAAAAAACATAGCCCAGCGAGGCTTGGGCGCCGTTCAGACCCAAGCGCGGCAGGCCCGCGATCGCCACCTCTTTGGCGACGCCATTGCCATACTCCACGCCAGCAATCCATTTGCCGTCGGTGACGGCGGCCGAGATATGCTGGCCACGGGTGGTGGAAGGCTGCCAGGTCTGATGAATGTCAAAACCGTAGGCGTTGCTTTGCCGCCAGGAGCCGCCCAGCGAAATCCGGATGGTATCGCCTAAGGGATAGTCGCCGCGAAGTCCGAAGCTGAAATCGCTGGTGCCTTCCTGGCCGGGGCGTTTGTGTTCGCCGCGGCTTTCCACAATCGCGCCATAGGCCGCCAGGGACAGCGCATCCCATTCCATCTCATAACGCAGCGCCGCTTCCCAGAACGCCACTTGCCGGCCAGGGACATGGGGTCCGGCATTGAGGAAGGGCAGTTGCTTTCCTTCCGAGGGCGTGAAGGAAAGCGCCAGTTGGGCGCCGAACAGCAACGGGCTGGTATAGACGAACTTGGCATAGTTGCTGGATGCGCCCGCCTGTGTGCGAAGCGCGAACAGGTTGATCACCGCTTTGCCGTCCAACGGATTGCGGTAGAAGCTGGTGCGCGGATCATCCAGGCTGACATCGGCATCCACTTTGGGGCCGCCCAGATCCAAGGCATCACCCGCCCCATCCGTCAGCCCGATTTCGAACGTGCCCAATCCGGTGCGCGCCGCCACGGTCAGCCGTTCGATGGCATCGCCGTCATAGCCACCCCGGGACAAAGGATCGGCGGCAGCGAAAGTCCCGTTCAAGCTCAGGGACAGCCCGCTGTCATAGTCGCGCCGCAGCTGGGGCATCAGCAAGAACGCGCCGCTGGCCTGCGCGCCGCGCCAGTCCGGCTGATGGGGCGCAAACAGCGCGCCGCTGGCCTCGGCCGCCAGCTTGAGTTCGGCTTGCCCCATTTGCCATGACGGCGGCGCCAGGGGATGGGTGAGCGGCCCGGTCAGGGTCTCTTCCGGTTCCTGGGCTTGCGCGGCGCCGATCAGGGCAAATGCCCAAAGCGCCGCAATCTTACCGATCCGCAATCCGGCCCACTCCCACGCTATCTGCTAAGCCCTTCCAGAATAAGCCAAACTGGCTCGTTTGGCGCAAGCCTACGCCGTTGCGTGCCCCCGGCCCCGCCGCTATAAGCCGTTGGCGGTGCTGGCCGCCAGTCCTCGAAGGACCTGCTTCCAAAGGAAAAGACAACTCAATGCGCGTTCTGCCTGCCTTGCTGTGTGCCCTAGCCCTGGCCGGTTGCGGCTCGTCCAATGACGGCACCCGGGAAATGGACACCGGCACCAGCGCCATCGCCAGCGGCTCCAGCCGCGTTACCCTGGGCGTGAACTCTTATCTTTGGCACGCCTCGCTCGACACCTTGTCCTTCCTGCCGCTGGCCTCGGCCGATCCCTTTGGCGGCGTCATCATCTCGGAATGGTATGTCGCCCCGTCCAGTCCCAATGAGCGGCTGAAAGTGACGATCTACATCATGGACCGCGCCTTGCGCGCCGACGGCTTGAAGGTGGTGGTGTTTCGCCAGGTCAGAAGCGGCAGCGCCGAATGGCAGGATGCTCAGCCCAGCGCCGAAACCGCCCGCCAGCTGGAAAATTCCATTCTGACCCGCGCCCGCGAACTCAGGCTCGCCACGCTCGGCCAGGCCGGCTGAGGAAGAGCGCTATGACGCGCTACAACGCCAAGGAATCGGAAAGATACTGGCAGGCGGAATGGGACGCGCGCGCGCTGTTCGTAACCCCCAGCCATTCCAACAAACCCAAATGCTATGTGCTGGAGATGTTCCCCTATCCATCGGGGCGCATCCATATGGGGCATGTGCGCAACTACACCATGGGCGATGTGATCGCCCGCTTCCGCCGCGCTCAAGGCTATAATGTGCTGCATCCCATGGGCTGGGACGCATTCGGCTTGCCGGCGGAAAATGCGGCGCGCGACAAGGGCGTAAGCCCACGCGACTGGACGTACGAAAATATCGCGGCCATGCGCGAACAGCTCAAGATGATGGGTCTGTCGCTGGATTGGAGCAGAGAATTCGCCACCTGCGATGTCGAATATTACCACCAGCAGCAAAAGCTGTTCTTGGATTTCTACAAGGCCGGGTTCGTCTATCGCAGCGAAGCCGATGTGAACTGGGATCCGGTGGACATGACCGTGCTCGCCAACGAGCAGGTGATTGACGGACGCGGCTGGCGCTCTGGCGCGATTGTGGAGCGGCGCAAGCTTTCGCAATGGTTCTTCAAGATCACCGCCTTCGCCGACGAACTTCTCACCGGCTTGGACGCTCTGGACCGCTGGCCGGAAAAAGTCCGCGTCATGCAAAAGAACTGGATCGGGCGCAGCGAAGGGCTGCGGTTCCAATTCACGCTGTCCGACAAGCGGACCCTCGAGGTTTTTACAACCAGGCCCGATACGTTGTTCGGCGCAAGCTTTGTCGCTTTGTCGCCCGATCATCCGCTGACACAGCAGCTCGCGGTCAAGGACAAGAAACTGGAAGCCTTTATCGCCGAATGCCGCAAGACCGGCACAGCGGAAGCCGAAATTGAGAAAGCGGAAAAACTGGGTTACGACACCGGCCTCACCGCCGCGCACCCCTTCGATCCCGACTGGAAACTGCCGGTGATGGTGGCCAATTTTGTGCTGATGGGTTACGGCACCGGCGCCATATTCGGTTGTCCGGCGCATGACCAGCGCGATCTGGATTTCGCCCGCAAATACAAGCTTTCGGTGACACCGGTGGTGGTGCCGTCCGACGCCGATCCCAAGACCTTCGCCGTAGCTGCGGAGGCCTATTCCGGCCCCGGCAAGCTCGCCAATTCGCGCTTTCTGGACGGCATGACGGTGGAAGCGGCCAAGGCCGAGGTCGCTTCGCGGCTGGAAAAGGCCGGCATCGGCGAGCGCACCATCAACTACCGCCTGCGCGATTGGCTGGTGTCGCGGCAGCGCCCCTGGGGCTGTCCTATCCCCATGATCCATTGCGAGACGTGCGGCGTGGTGCCGGTGCCGAAAGAACAATTGCCGGTCAAGCTGCCCGAGGTGATCAATTTCAACGTCAAGGGCAATCCGCTGGATGCCGATATGGCGTGGAAAACCGCGCGCTGTCCCACCTGCAAGGGACATGCGGTGCGCGATACCGACACGCTGGATACTTTCGCGGATTCCTCTTGGTATTTCGCCCGCTTCACCAATCCGGCCTCCGACACGCCGGTGGACAAAGAGGCCGCCGATTACTGGCTGCCGGTGGACCAGTATATTGGCGGCATCGAGCATGCGATTCTGCATCTGCTCTATGCGCGCTATTTCACCCGCGCCATGTCCAAGCTGGGTCTGGTGAAAGTGGCCGAACCCTTTGCCGGTCTCTTCACCCAAGGCATGGTCTGTCACGAGACCTACAAGGACGCCGACGGCAACTGGGTCGCGCCGGACGAAGTGGAAAAGCGCGATGGCAGAGTCTTCTTCGCCAATACGGACACGGAAATCAAAATCGGCCCGTCCGAGAAAATGTCCAAGTCCAAAAAGAACGTGATCGCGCCGGAAACCATCATCGCCGATTATGGCGCCGACACCATCCGCTGGTTCATGCTGTCGGATACCCCACCCGAACGCGACATCGAATGGACCGATGCCGGGGCGGAAGGCTGCTGGCGCTTTGTCCAGCGCATCTGGCGGCTTTGCACCGAAGCGCAGGGCCTGCCTGTGCCTGGCACGCCCGCCAGCGCCGATGACGATGCTTCCAAGATCCTGCGCCAAGCGGTGCACAAGGCCATCGCGGCGGTGACCGAGCATCTGGAACATCTGCGTTTCAACAGCGCCGTGGCCCAGCTCTATACTTTGGCCAACGCGATTGGGGCCGCCGACAAGGCCAACCCGTCCGTGCGGCGCGAAGCGCTGGAAGCGATTGTACTGCTCTGCGCGCCCATGATGCCGCATCTGGCGGAATCCTGCTGGCAGGCTTTGGGCCATGCCAAACTGGTGGCCGAAACCCCCTGGCCCAAATATGATCCGGCCCTGACGGCGTCGGACAGTGTCACCCTGGCCATTCAGGTCAATGGCAAGCGCCGCGGCGAGATCACCATGGCCAAGAATGCCGACAACAAGACGATCGAAGCCGCCGCCCTGGCGGATGAGGGCGTGATCCGCGCCCTGGAAGGCAAGACGCCGAAAAAGCTGATCGTGGTCCCCAACCGGATTGTGAATATTGTCGTATGAAGAAACTCGCTGTCATCGCCGGTTGCGTGTTGCTGGCGGGGTGCGGTTTTCGTCCCATGTATGGCGGCTCGCTGGCGCCGCAGCTCGCCTCGATCTATGTCGAGCCGATCCCCGAGCGGGACGGCTATGAAATGCGCACCACCCTTATCGACCTTTTCAACTCCGATGGCGTGTCGGCGGGCAAGCACTATCGGCTCAAGGTCACCTTGAACGAAACCAGCCAAGGCATCGCGCTGCAGAATGACGCCACCATCACCCGCTACAACACCACCATGCAAGCGCGCTACACCTTGAGCGACATGCGCGGCAATGTTTTGACGTCGGGCATGCAGACCGAATTGTCGGCCTACAATGTGGTGGAGTCGCCCTATGCCACCCTGACCGCCGAGCAGGACGCCAGCAAGCACGCCGCGCAGGATGTCGCCGAGCGCATCCGCTTGGATTTGGGCGCCTGGTTCCGGCAAAACCGCAAATGATCGTCAAAAGCCACGAAGCCGACCGCTATGCCGCCGCGCCGCCAAAGGGATTGCGCGTCGCGCTGGTCTATGGCCCCGACGCCGGGTTGGTGCAGGAGCGCAGCGAGAAATTGCTCAAAAGCGTGGTGCCCGACCTCACCGATGCCTTCAATGTCGCCGATCTCAGCGAAGCGACGCTGTCGGCCGATCCGGCGCGACTGGCGGACGAGGCGGCCGCCATATCCATGATGGGCGGGCGCCGGGTGGTTCGGGTGCGCGGCGCGGGCAATGACTTGGCGGGCCTGCTGGAATCCTTTCTCGGCGATCCGAAAGGCGATGCCCTGGTGGTGATCGAGGCCGGCGATCTGGCCAAGACGTCTGCTTTGCGCAAGCTGTTCGACGACCATAAGAGCGCCGTGGCGGTTCAATGCTATCCCGATTCCGCGCGCGATCTGAGCGATGTGGTGCGCGACGCTTTGCGCGCCCAGGGCCTCTCCATCGCGCCCGATGCCTTGGAGGATGCAGTGTCGCGGCTAGGCTCCGACCGGGGCGTGACCCGGCGGGAAATCGAAAAGCTGATTCTGTACATGCATGGCCAAAAACAGGTGAGCCTGGAGGATGTCCGCGCCGTGATGGGCGATGAGGCCGAGGCGCGCAGCGAAAGCGCCTGCGACGCGGCGGGAAGCGGCGACTTGGCCGGTTTGGACCGCGAGCTGGAACGGCTTTGGGCGTGTGACACGCAGCCCGCCCAGCTGTTGCGCAGCGCCATGGGGCATTTCCAACGTCTGGTGCAGGCGCGCGAAAGCGCGGCGCGGGGCGAAAGCATCGATGTCGTGATGAAACGTCTGCGCCCGCCGGTGCATTTCTCACGCAGCGCCGCTTTCAAAGCCCAGGCGCAGCGCTGGAACACCGACAAGCTCGGCGAGGCGCTGGATATGTTGCTGGATGCGGAAGTTCTGACCCGCACCACCGCCGTCCCGGCCGAAGCGGTAACAGGGCGCGCCCTGATGAACATCGCCGCCATGGCGAAAGGACGAATGTCGTGCTGAAGATTCGCATCATTCCCTGTCTGGACGTGAAAGACGGCCGCGTCGTCAAGGGCGTGAATTTCGAAGGCCTGCGCGATGCCGGCGATCCGGTGGAGCAAGCCATCCTTTACGACAAGGCGGGCGCCGACGAACTCTGTTTTTTGGACATCACGGCGTCTCACGAGAACCGCGGCACCTTGCTGGATGTGGTGCGGCGCACGGCAGAGGTTTGTTTCATGCCCCTGACAGTGGGCGGCGGGGTGCGGACCCTGGAAGACATCCGCACCTTGCTATTGGCGGGCGCCGACAAGGTTGCGATCAACACCGCCGCGGTCAGCCGGCCGGAATTCGTCCGGGAAGCAGCGGAAAAATTCGGCAGCCAATGCATTGTCGCGGCGATTGACGCAAAGAGTGTCGGTGGCAGCCGATACGAGATTTTCACCCATGGCGGGCGCAAAGCCACCGGCATCGAGGCGATCGCCCATGCCCAAAAGCTGGTGGGCTATGGCGCTGGTGAAATCCTTTTGACCTCGATGGACCGCGATGGCGTGAAGTCCGGTTATGACCTGGAATTGACGCGGGCGGTGTCCGACGCGGTGGCGGTGCCGGTGATCGCCTCGGGCGGGGTCGGCAAGGTCGAGGATTTGGTGGACGGCGTCATCAAGGGCCATGCCAGCGCGGTGCTTGCTGCATCCATCTTCCATTTCGGGGAAGTCAGCATCGCGCAAGCGAAATTGGCGCTGAAAAAGGCCGGATTGCCGGTTCGCCCAATCTGATTGTGATTGCTTCGCAGGGATATTTCCGCCGCGATTGATACCGGAGCGCGATCCGGTTTAGCGTTGAGCATGGACGATCCGCGCGCCGCCGTGCATTCCCTGGCCCGCCGCAACCTTGGCCCAATAAAGCCGGTCAAGGCGGCGCCTCTGCACATCGCCAAATCCATGCGCCCGGAAGAAGCTTTCCGCGCCACCTTGTCCGATTGCCTGGCGCAGATCACCGCCAATGCTGCCAGCCTGCGGGTCGGCCGTTCGGTGGAAGGCTTGCACCAATTGCGGGTGGCCTTCCGCCGGTTGGACGTGGCGCTTGGCGCCTTTGGCCGGCAGTTCGGCCAGGATTGGCTGGAGGGGTTGCGCAGCCGCGCCAAGATTCTGTCGGGGCGGCTTGCGCCGGCCCGCGACCTGGATGTGTTTGTCGGCAAGCTGTTGGCCGGTCCGCCCAAGTCCGGCGTCAGCGATGGCATGGCGGCTTTGCGGGGCCGCGCCGAAAGCGCCCGCGACACAGCCTGGTCCGCGGTTGGCGGTTGCATTTCCAGCCCCGATTTTGAGCTTTTTGCCGACGATGTCGCGGCTCTGGCTTCCTCTCAATTGCCCCTTACGCGCAGCCGCCGTTTGCCCCGCACGGCAAAGCGCATGCTGGATCATCAGATCCGGCGGGTGAGAAAGCGCGGCAAGGTGGCCAAAAGCCATGAAGAAGGCGACATGCACCGTTTGCGCATCGCCCTCAAGAAGCTGCGTTACACCGCGGAATTTTTCGCGCCGCTTTATCCCAAGAAGAAGGTGGCGCGCTATCTGCGCCAGGTGCGGGGTTTGCAGAATTATCTGGGCGATCTCAACGATGTCGCCAATGTGCGCGCCGTGGTTGGTGGTTTGGTGCGCGAAAAGGGCAAGAAGGACGACGATAGCGGCATGCGCTATGCGGCGGGCGCCATGGTGGGCTGGTATGGCGCGCAGGTCGAAGGTGCCGTCAAGCAGGCGCTGAAGCGCTACAAACAGTTCAAGCGGGTCAAACCGTTTTGGCGCTGAAGTCCAAGTTCAATTGCTCAATCCTGGGCGCGCCGGAGCTGTCCAATGACAGCAGCAATATCTTGGAAATATCCAACCCCGCCGGCATGGGCGTGGCCATGTCCCAGCCGGTGGCCAGGGTATAGGCGGCGCGCAAGACGCCCAGATGCGCTACCGCGATGGCGTCACTTTCTTCGCGCGCCACATCCTTGAGAAACGCCGCCACACGGGCATTCAGTTCGCGCGTGGATTCGCCGCCTCCGGGACGAAACGCTTCGCCCAGACCGGCTTTCGCAAAGGCATCTGCGCCATGGCGCGAAAGGATTTCCGCGCGCGTCAGCCCTTCCCAGATGCCCCAATGCTGCTCCATCAGCCGCATGTCCAGGACCGGATTTTTCAATCCCAGGGCTTGTACGGTCTGGCGGGCTCGCAACAGGGGACTGGCATAGAGCCGAGGCGCGGCAAGGGGCAGGCGCAGTGCCGCCATGCTGGCGAGGCCCGCCTCACTCAGCGGAATGTCGGTATGACCCTGGATACGCCCCAAGGCGTTCCATTCGGTGGGACCATGGCGCAGAAACGCGATTTTCATCCGCACGTCACAGCTTGAACTCCACGATCACCGGAACGTGATCGCTGGCTTTCTGCCAGCCGCGCATTTTTTTGACGATCCTTTGCGATTTCAGCGCACCCTTCAGGCCAGGACTGGCCCAGATATGATCTAGGCGGCGGCCGCGGTCGGATGCTTCCCAATCCTGCGCGCGATAGCTCCACCAGCTGTAAATCTTTTCGTCCGGCGGAATGAAATGCCGGGTGGCATCGGTCCAGTCGAAGGCGGCCTGGGCCTGGCCCAGCAATTTGGTTTCGACCGGCGTGTGGCTGACAATGTCCAAAAGTTGCTTGTGACTCCACACATCATTTTCCAGCGGCGCCACATTCAGATCGCCCACCAGAAGAACCGGATCGTGCTTCGCTTTGCGCTTGGCGAAAAATTTTTCTATTCCCGCCAGGAAGTTGAGCTTGTGATCGAATTTGATATTGCGTTTGGGATCGGGAATGTCGCCGCCTGCCGGCACATAGAAATTGTGCAGCTCCACGCCATTCTCCAGCGTCACGCCCATATGGCGGGCATGGCCTTCGCGGCAAAAATCCTGGGTGCCAGTTTCACGGAACGGCTTTTTCGCCAGCACCGCCACCCCGTGATAGGCCTTTTGGCCGTGGATCGCCTGGTGGAGGTAGCCCAGCTTGCGGAAGGCTTCCGCTGGGAACAGCTCGTTGAGTACTTTGGTTTCTTGCAGGCACAACACATCGGGTTGTTCATCGCGCAAAAAGCGGGTCACCAGCGCCAAACGGTGACGCACCGAATTCACATTCCAGGTGGCGATTTTCAACTTTTTGCATTCCTTCCATGCTGCAACTGCAAAGCACAAGTTTTAATCACGCAATTTAATTGCGAATTCAATGACTTCAACAGTTTAAGGCACTATTTTGCCGCAATATTATACAAAAACGCATAGCTAGATGTCATTGAAATGCAAATCTAAGAGAGATATATTGCAATGCAACATTAACCCGAGTCTGTGTTTCGGGATTTCCTTGTAAGGAGTAGTCAATGATCCATCTTTCCCAAACCCCCTCCCCCGGTGAGCGTTTCGCCAACCTGGTGACCGAGCTGTTCCAGGGCGCCACCATCGCCCTGGTTGGTGTGCTGGGCATCCTGACCCTCGCCGCCACGATCTAAGCCTGATTGTTTGGCTCGGCGCGGGCCAAAGCCATTGCGCCCCGGCGGCGGAGCCGCCAACATTAAATAGGGCCGATGGCCAAAGGCCATCGCGCCCGCGGCGAGACAGAGAGTGCATCACCCGCGCCTTCCATGGCGCAAAGCCGTTCGATCCCCGCCCAGGCGATCATCGCCGCATTGTCGGTGCAAAGTTTGGGCGCAGGGATGCGGATGACAAAAGCTTCTTCGGCGCACAATTGCGTCAGCGCCGCGCCGATGGCCTGATTGGCCGCCACCCCGCCCGCCACCACCATTGTGTTCGCATCCGGAAAATCACGGCGGAACAGCGCCATCGCAATGCGGCTGCGATCGCACAGAATATCGATAACCGCGGCTTGAAAGCTGGCGCTGACATCGGCGACATCAATCTTGTCTTGTGCCAATTGGCGTACCGCCGTTTTCAATCCGGAAAAGGAGAAATCCGCGCCCGCGCGTCCGTCGCCTCTTCTATTCAGCAGGGGGCGCGGCAGATCATGGGCTTTGGCGTTGCCGCCTTTGGCGGCATTCTCCACCGCCGGCCCGCCGGGATAGGGCAGGCCCAATATTTTCGCGGTTTTGTCAAAAGCCTCACCCACCGCATCGTCGATGGTGCTGCCATAAAGCCGAAAATCCTCCGGCCCGCCCACACCCACAAGCTGACAATGTCCGCCTGACACCAAAAGCAGCAGAAACGGAAACGCCACGCCATGCGTCAGCCGTGCGGTCATGGCATGACCCATCAAATGATTGACGGCGATCAGCGGCTTGCCTGCGCCCAATGCCAGGGCTTTGGCGGTGGTCAGCCCTACCATGACCCCGCCGATCAAACCGGGCCCCGCCGTGGCGGCGATACCGTCCAATTCGGCAAAACCGATTTTGGCTTCCCGCAAGGCGCGCTCGATCACGTGGTCCAATAGTTCCAGATGGGCGCGCGATGCGATCTCCGGCACCACGCCGCCATAAGGGGCATGGGCCTCCGTCTGGCTGAAGACGATATTGGACAGAATCTCGCCGGGCCCGGGCGCAGCCCCGCGCACCACCGCGGCCGCGGTTTCATCGCAGCTGGTCTCGATGCCCAAAAGCGTGAGGGGCTTGTCGCTCATGGGCCGGTGCTTTACCCCCAAACGGGCCTGCCGCAAACTACGAGATATCGGCTCGCCATGCGCATTCTTGTGACTAGACCTTTGGAAGATGGCGTCGAAATCGCCCAGCGTCTTGCCGCGCTCGGCCATCGGCCGCTGCTCGCGCCTTTGCTGACGCCGCATTTCCGCCCCGGTCCGCCTTTGGAGGAGGGGGCCGGGCTGGATGATGTCCAAGCGATCCTGGTCACCAGCGCCAATGGTATTCGCGCTCTGGCGCCGCGAACCGCCCGCCGCGATCTGGCAATCTTCGCGGTCGGCCCGCAGACGGCGCAAGAGGCGTATAAGGTCGGATTTTCCGAGGTCAAAAATGCCGATGGCGATGCCAGGGCGCTTGCCGAAGCCGTCCTGCGCTGGGCCTCGCGGGACGGCGTATTGCTGCATGTCTGTTCGCAGGATGCGCCCGGAACGCTGGCGGATATCCTGGGCGCGCGGGGCTTTACCGTGCGGCGCTCCCCGCTTTATGAGATCGCCGCGGCCTCATCCCTGCCAGACGAAGCCCAGGCCGCGTTGCGCCAACGCGCGCTGGATGCGGTGATGTTTTTTTCGCCCCGCACTGCCCGCATTTTCGGCGCGCTCGCGGAAGGTCTGCCTACGGACAACCTCACGGCCTTTTGCATCAGCCCCGCCACCGCGCAGGCTTTGGCGCCCAGTGTCTTTGCGCACATAAAAGTGGCCGAACGGCCCAACCAAAGCGCCATGCTGGCCATGGTGTAGCGCATTGTAAAAATTGAACATTCTCTTCATCTTGGCATGGCCGCGCACCCTCTGATGCGGCAGGGATTGTTGCGCGGGATGTAGGATCCCGCTGCCGTTCGTAAGAGCCGCTCCAATCGGTCGCACCGATCCGCCGCCTATTCTTCCTCGGAAAACAAAAGCAAGACTTGCGAGGAGCCCCGGCCTCTGTGCAGACTTCGCGTATGCAGCATGAAGTTTTCGCCAACATGGAGGACTTCGGCGGCCCTGATATCCTGGCCGGACCGGACCGGGCGTCGCGCCCTGGGGTGGATGTCCCCTATGCCAATTATGAGCTGGGCAAGCCTTACGACGAAATGTTCACTCCCGAGGGCAAGCCGCGTGCGCCTTACGCCACCATGGATTCGCAGATTTCCACCCTGCCGCTGGAAGAGCTGAACCGGCGCCAACAGGCCTGCGAGCAGAGCTTCCTGCATCAAGGCATCACTTTCACCGTCTATAATGACAGCAAGGCCACCGAGCGGATCATTCCCACCGACTTGCTGCCGCGCATCGTCACCGCCAAGGAATGGGACCGGATCGAACGCGGACTGACCCAGCGCATTCACGCCCTGAATCTGTTCCTGCGCGACATCTATAACGATGGCCGGGTTTTGAAAGACGGCGTGATCCCGCGCTCCATGATTTTCGGCTCCAAGCATTATCGCCGGGAAATGCGGGGTCTGCCGGTGGCTCATGGCGCCTATGTCAATATCTGCGGCAGCGATCTGATCCGCAACGAAGCGGGCGATTTCGTGGTGCTGGAAGACAATCTGCGCGTGCCTTCGGGCGTCAGCTACATGCTGGCCAATCGCGATGTGGCACGGCGCGCCTTTCCGGCGGTGTTTCGCTCCATGGGCGTGCGGCCCATCGAGCATTATCCGTTGGAATTGCTGGCCACCTTGCGGTCCTTGACGCCGTTCCACGAGGAAGTCTCCATCGCGGTGCTGACGCCGGGTGTGTTCAACAGCGCCTATTTCGAGCACGCTTTTCTAGCGCGCCAGATGGGCGTGGAATTGGTGGAGGGACGCGATCTTCTGGTCAATGACAATGTCGTTTATACCCGCACCACATCGGGTCTGAAGCGCATCGATGTCATTTATCGCCGTATCGATGACGACTTCATCGACCCTTTGATTTTCCGCCCCGACTCGGCGCTGGGCGTACCCGGCCTGTTCAACGCCTATCGCGCCGGCAATGTCACCATCGCCAATGCGCTTGGCACCGGTGTCGCCGACGACAAGGCGGTCTATGCCTATGTGCCCCGGCTGATCCGCTATTACCTGGCGGAAGAACCGATTCTGGAAAATGTCGAGACGTTTCTGTGCCGAGAGGAAAAATCCCTCAACCATGTGCTGGCCAATCTGGACAAGCTTGTGGTCAAGGCGGTGGGCGAGAGCGGCGGCTATGGCATGCTGGTGGGGCCGCACGCCTCGCAGAAAGAACGCGAGGAATTTGGCGAAAAAATCAGAGCCGATCCGGAAAATTATATCGCCCAGCCCACCATTCAGCTTTCCACCGCGCCGACTTTCGTCGGCAACGGGATCGAGGCCCGCCATGTGGATTTGCGCCCCTTCATTCTGCACGGCGCGGAAACCAAACTGGTGCCGGGCGCCTTGACCCGGGTGGCGCTCAAGCGCGGCAGCTTGGTGGTGAATTCCTCTCAGGGCGGTGGCTCGAAAGATACTTGGGTGCTCAGCCAATGAGCCCCTCGCTCGCCATTTCCTCGGTGTTATGGCCCGCAAATGCGGGCCATCCAGGTGATGTCAGGCTCGATGTTGCAAAACGGATCGATATCTTTTCCTGCAATTTCCTTTTCATTTCATGTTAAGCCGGGTCGCCGATTCTCTCTATTGGATGAGCCGCTATATCGAGCGGGCCGAGCATACCGCCAGGGTGATCGCGGTGAAGCTGGATTCCATGGTGGAACAGACGCCGGAAGACGCTGCCGCCAGTTGGGCGCGGGTGATCGAATCCCTGACCGGCGAAAAGACTGCGCCGTTGCATCAGGACGCTTTCGCCATCACCCGCAAATTGGCGTTTGACCGCGCCAACAACACCTCGCTGATCACCTCCCTGGCCCTGGCGCGCGACAATGCCCGCCAGGTCCGCGAGGCTCTATCCAACGAGGTTTGGGAAAATCTCAACCGGCTCTATTTGCGCCTGACGCCGGTGACCATGGATTCCATTTGGGTCCATACGCCGGCGCGCTTGTTCCGCGAAGTGCTGGAGGAGATGCATACGCTGGAAGGGGTGACCTATTCCACCTTGAGCCATGGCGAAGGCTGGTACTTCCTGGAATTGGGCCGCCATATCGAACGGGTGCAGCAATTGGGCAGGTTGTTGGACATTCATTTCAGCGCTGCCCAGAACGGCGAAACCGCCCCCAAATATTTCGATTGGCTGGTGCTGCTGAAATTCTGTACCGCCTTTGAGCCCTATACCAAGCAATACACCGCCTCGATCCGGCCGCAGAAGATCGCCGAATTCCTGTTGTTCGATTCGGAGTTTCCCCACTCCATCTGTTTTTCGGTGGACCGGATGACCGAAGCTCTGGCGCGCGTGGCGCCGGGCGCCACGCCGGCGCGTCGCGCCGCGGTGGAACGGCTGGCGGGGCGCCTTAAGGCGGCGGTAGATTTCGGGCAGGTGGATGAATTGATGACCGGCGGCGTGGCAGCGTTTATCGCCGACATCACCAAGCA
The DNA here is from genome assembly GCA_035251935.1 of Rhizomicrobium sp. Lineage (GTDB taxonomy): Bacteria > Pseudomonadota > Alphaproteobacteria > Micropepsales > Micropepsaceae > Rhizomicrobium. Next base: position 114,139 of record DATFDR010000032.1, read on the forward strand.
ATGCGAGCAAATCCATAAAGCTTTGTATAGTTCTTACATCACTTATGGTGCGGAAACAGTGCTATGAGGCGTTTCAGCATACACCGGCTTTCTTCCCCCGCAGCGCGAAGCGCCCAATGCGGGGGAAGATGTCGTAGCGAGGTGTCGGCGAAGCCGACCCGAGCTGCGACAGATGGGGGTGAATAAATGTTCTATTCCATTCGCCACGTCACGCGCTTCCGCTATTCGGGTCCTGTCCGCGAGTCGGTGATGGAATTGCGCATGCAGCCGCGCTCAGAAGGGCCGCAGACCTTGCGCTCCTTCCAGATCTCCACCAATCCCCGCGCCCAGCTTTATGCCTATACCGATCATCTGGGCAACGCCGTCTATCACTTCAATATGTTGCGCGAGCATGATGAACTGCGCATCGAAGCGCAGGCCATGGTGGAAATCACGCCCATGCGGCCTTGGCCCGAGCAGCTCGATCTCTTGGAATGGAGCCGCTACAACAGTTTCAATCTCAGCGACGATCATTTCGACATGCTGGAGCCGTCGCACTTTGCCCGCCCCTCGCCGGAGTTGGAAAGTTTCATGAAAATAGCCGACCTGGAAAAACCGGTGGGCGATCCGCTAAGCGCCCTGCGCACGCTCCAGCGTGGTATTTACGATTCCTTCGAGTATGAGCCCGGCGTCACCGAGGTGAATTCGCCGATTGAAGTGGCCTTGGAGCAGCGGCGGGGGGTTTGCCAGGACTTTGCCCATATCATGACTACCATCGCGCGGCGCTGGGGCGTGCCCTGCCGGTATGTGTCGGGGTATCTGTATCACAAAGGCAGCCGTGACCGGTCGGCCGCCAATGCCACCCATGCTTGGGTGGAAGCCTATCTGCCGTCGCTGGGCTGGGTTGGGTTCGATCCCACCAACAATATCATGGCGTGCGAGCGCCATGTCCGCGCCGCGGTGGGCCGCGACTATTCCGATGTGCCGCCGACACGCGGCACCTACAAAGGCGGCGCCGACAGTGAATTGTCCATCGCAGTGTCGTTGGAGCCGACCCAGGCACCCGTGCGGCATGAGGATTTTTTGAAGGTGGCCCGACCGATGTCTTCGCCCACCCCCACCGCCTCCATGCCGGAACGGTTGTATCATCAGCAACAACAGCAGCAACAACAGGAATGAGGCGCTTGTCTTTTGCGCCGTGAGGGCGTCGCGCCTTCGCTCGTGTACGTCTTTGTACACGTCGCTCGGCGCTCCTGCTCACGTCACAAAATCCTTCGCGCCAATGCAGCGGCAGGCCGATGACCAAACGTAAAAAGCGTGCGTTGAGCGGCAGCCTGGACGTAGATGGCTTTGCACTGCGCTGGTGCCTGAAAAGCGAGCAGATCTGGGATCCCCAAGGCAATCATATCGGGCTGCGTCTTTCGGTCGAGCGCGCGGATGAGACGCGCCGCGAACTGGTCCTGGAATACCCCTTTCGCGAAGGCGGCAGAATCGAGCGGCCTGACATCGATCCGCACACGCTCCAGAGCGATATTCGCCGCGCCATGGATGCCGGTTGGAACCCGAAATCACGGGGCCGGCCCTTTATCTTCCAGCTCTAGCGCGTCTTCTTATATTTAACCGTTCGTAAACAATTGGCCGACAATACGTCAGTCTTTTGTTAACACCGCTGGGCGTATCGTCTGTTTCATTCGAGAAGGAATGGGCGCTATGCCGCTGAAATTGTCGTTAAAACCAGGTGAAAAATTCGTGCTCAACGGCGCGGTTTTGGCCAATGGCGACAAGCGCACCAGTCTGGTGATTCAAAACAAGGCTTGCGTGCTGCGCGAAAAAGACATCATGCAGCCGGAAGGCGCCAATACCCCGGCGCGCCGTATCTATCTCGCCATCATGATGATGTATCTGGATGGCGAGGCCAGCGAGGAACCCTACAACGAATTCGCTTTGCGCATGACGGAATTCATGGGGGCGATCCGCACCCCTTCGATCCTGGCCATGTGCGTGGATATCAGCCGCGACGTGGCTCAGGGCGCTTATTACAAAGCGTTGATCGCCTGCCGCAAACTGTTCGATTTGGAAGAGGAGCGCTTGAAATATGAGCCTTAAAGCCTATCAGGCCGCGCAGGTTGCGACCGAAGATCCCCGTTTGACCGAGTACCGCTTGTTCGGCCAAGTCACCGGCGCTTTGCTCACCGCCAAAGAATCCAAAGCCGTGGGCGGCCCGCTGGTCGAAGCGGTGGATTGGAACCGCCGTCTATGGCGCACCCTCGCCGCCGATTGCATGGATGACCGCAACACCCTGACTCAGGATGTGCGTGCCAAGATCATTTCCTTGTCGTTGTGGGTGGCGAAGTATTCTCGCAGCGTGACGCGCGAAAAGGCGCCGCTGGATCCCCTGATTGAAATCAACCGCACCATCATGCAGGGCTTGCAGGCCAGCTAACACGGTCTGACAGTTTGAATGGGAAAAAGCCGGTGCCAAGCGCCGGCTTTTTTATTACCCCCATCCGTCACAGCGGGTGATCTTATTGAACCCCCTCCGGTCTCGACTATAACGCAGCCGCTTTGCGGCTGCGCCCGTCTCGACCACCTCCCCCTTCCTGGCGCTTCGCGCCGAAGGGGGAGGCAGGTCATGGCCCTGGCGGATGGTCGCCGCGCGGAATGCGCGGCTCGAGATCATAGAATTATTCAGGAATCTCGAGCGAGGTATTCCGCCGAGCGACGTTCAGCATCTGAAAGATCCCTTCCCCCTCGCGGCGAAGCCGCTGGAGGGGGAAGGTGTCACAGCGAGGTGTCGGCAGAGCCGACCCGAGCTGTGACGGATGGGGGTCCAAAAATAGACGGCAGAAAATTCCCCCGCGGCATTTCATGCCTAACAGGCCGCCGCGGGCAAAATAAAATAATTCAGTAAAATCAATGTATTGTGCGGTTAACAGCCTGGCACGGGGGTTGCAAAAGTTCCTGCGGGTCCCTGCCCAAGGGTCCGCAGAACGCGTGTTCCGCCACCAGAATTATTGGAGAGTAGCCATGTCTTTCAGCGTCAACACCAACACCGGCGCGCAGGTCGCGCTGCAGTATTTGAATGCCACTCAGGGTCAGCTCGACCGGACTCAGAGTGCGATCAATAGCGGCCTGAAGGTTGCGAATGCGAAGGATGATGGCGCGATTTACGCTATTGCCCAGAACCAGCGTAGCGCGGTGGCCGGATACTCCTCCGTCATCAACAGCCTCAACAACGGCTCTTCCGCCATCGACGTCGCTTTGTCGGCGGGTCAGTCGATTTCGGATCTGCTCATTCAGTTGAAGTCCAAGGCGCTGGCCGCGGCTGACCCCTCGCTCGACACCGCGAGCCGTCAGGCGCTGAACGCCAACTTCACGGCTCTGCGCGATCAGATCACCACCATCGTCAAGAACGCCGTTTTCAACAACTTCAACATGGTTGATGGCTCTACCAACCAGGTTCAGGCTCTGGCTTCGTCCGACGGCACCCGCCGTATCACGGCTCAAGCTCAGAACATGAAGCTGTCGGGCGCCATCGTCACCCTGAAGTCCACGTCCACGGTTTCCACCCAGGCCAAGGCTTCGGCTATGATCGCCGTACTTCAAACCTCGCTGACCAACGTCAACTCGGCCTTGGCCAAGCTGTCGTCGGGGGCGGCGAAGTTCTCGATCCAGGCGACGTTCACCCAGAAACTGGCCGACACCCTGACGGCCGGCATCGGCAATCTGGTGGACGCCAACATGGCGCAGGAAAGCGCCCGCTTGCAGTCGCTGCAAGTCAAGCAGCAACTGGGCGTGCAGGCTCTGTCGATCGCCAACCAGGCGCCGCAGACCATACTGTCCTTGTTCCGGTAGAATCCTCTTTTCGAGGGGGCTTGCAGGAAGGGGCGGTGCATAGCACCGCCCCTTCTATTTTTTTAAAGGCGCTTCGGCTCGCGCCTACGCGTTGGGCGGCTATGCGTCGCCCCCGACCTGCTTTTACCCCTGACCTATTTTCTAAAGCGCGTCTTGCTGCCTATTTTTCGGCCTGGAAAGAGCGGGTGCGGTAACGCTTGTTTACCTTGGCCTGTACCGGCGTGAACCATTATTTTCCTTGGATTTTCTGGGTTTTCGCATATCACTTTTCTGAAAAGTGGAAGTATTTGCCTATCGTATACGGCAAAAATTGCCGGGTGCGGCAAAATTTGCCCAGTGGCGCGCGGCGCGCGGAGCATTCCGCCGGGACCCATTTTCCTAGCTCGCGCAAAATCGATGTTTAACCAAAACTTACATCCGTTCGGCACGGCCCTTGCCAATGCTCACGCGGGCAAAACGCCCAAGAGCAAGCATTGCTCGTTACCCAGAATGGAGAGACCAACATGTCTTTTAGCGTCAACACCAACACCGGCGCGCTTATCGCCCTGCAATACCTGACCGCCACGCAGGGCAAATTGAATCAGGTTCAATCCCACATCAACAGCGGTTTGAAGGTTGCCAACGCTCGTGACGATGGTGCGGTTTTTGCGATCGCCCAGAACCAGCGCGCCTCGGTTGCCGGTTATGCCGCCGTCGTGAACTCGATCAACAACGGCACCTCTGCTATCGACGTCGCTTTGTCGGCGGGACAGTCGATCTCGGACCTGTTGATTCAGCTCAAAGCCAAGGCGCTTGCCGCGGCTGACAGCTCGCTGGACACCGCCAGCCGTCAGGCCCTGAACGCCAACTTTACCGCCCTGCGCGATCAAATCACCACGATCGTGAAGAACGCGGTGTTCAACGGCTTCAACCTGGTGGACGGTTCAACCACGCAGATTACCGCTTTGGCGTCTGCCGACGGCAGCCGCCGCATCACCACCGCGGCTCAGAACATGAAGCTGTCTGGTTCGATCGTCACCGTGAAGACCACGTCCACGATCTCCACCCAGGCCAAGGCTTCCACGCTGGTCGCCACCATCCAGACCTCGCTGACCAACGTCAACTCGGCTCTCGCCAAGTTGTCGTCGGGCGCTGCGAAGTTCTCGATCCAATCGACCTTCTCTCAGAAGCTGGCCGACACGCTGACCGCGGGTATCGGCAACCTGGTGGATGCCAACATGGCGCAGGAAAGCGCGATGCTGCAGGCCTTGCAGGTCAAGCAGCAGCTGGGCGTGCAGGCTCTGTCGATCGCCAATCAGGCGCCGCAGACTATTCTGTCCTTGTTCCGCTAAGTCGCGGATGGGCGGGCTGCTTCTTCCGTCGGAAGAAGGGGTCCGCCCATCGCCAACGCCGAACGGCCGTAAGAATACGGCGTTCGACCCGGGGCGTAGGGAATTTCATTTTTCTGGTGGGCAGGCGAAGGGCGAAGTACTCCGGTACTTCGTCCTTCGCTATTTTTGGGCCAGATCCTGAGGCGAAACCTGTTCGCCCAGCGCCAGCCGGATCGCGCCAACGACCAAATTGGCTGGGGAAAGCCGGGTTGAAACATCCGTGACATAGGCCGCACCCTGATGCATCACGATTTCGCAGCTCAGCGGGCCGTCATAAATCCCCAAAGCGGACGCCATGCGTTTTGCCGCCTCGCCGGCGGCGCTCTGGGGTGTTCCCGCCACATGACAAGAGCCCTGCACCATCAGGCAATCGACCGAAAGGGTTGGGCATGCCAACACTTGTTCCACCATCACCCGCTCGGATGGCGAGCAGGCGCGCGCTTGATGAAAGGCGGCATTGAGATCCTCCGTTGCCTCGAGATTTTGGAGGCCGGTTGTTCCATGGTTTTCCACAGGTTTGAGACACAACGCGCGCCCTTTGGCGATCACAATGCGTTGCAGCTCCTGCGGCGTGAAAATCTCCCTATGCCACGGCGCGGCGATGCCGGCGGATGTGAAACACCGCCGTATCGCCAATCTGTCATCCATTAATTCGGCGACATGCAAAGGCAGGCCGGGCAGCCGCAACCGTTCGGTGACGGTTGCGGCGGTCAAGGCGGCGGCGGCGGCGCACACCACGCCATCGATTTTGCGGATCTTGCGGTTGTAGCGTTCGGCGGCGGCGGCGGTCTCACTCGCACCATAAGTATCGGCGATCAAACAGGAATCGGCGCGAGAAAATGCGGGTGCCTGCGGGTCGGAGTCGGAAACGATCACGGTGTGCCCGTCTTGGCGGGCGCAGTGCGCGATGTCTGCCGATTCGCTGCCACCAGAAATGATCAGCAGCGTTTTGGTCATCTGGAACATGCTCCTGGGCATGGCGCAGTTCCATCCCGTTAACCGCTTCTTAGCCATGCGCTCTTTAGATTCCGTTAATGGCCAGCGAATCTGAAAGCAACCCCCGCACAGCCAGCGAACGCGAACATATTCGCGTCGTCGCCGTCATCCAGGCGCGCATGGGCACCGCCCGCCTGCCTGGCAAGGTGCTCAGGCCCGCCGCCGGCCAGCCGCTTTTGTGGCATATCGTCCATCGCCTCCAATCCTGCCGTCTCTTGGAAGATATCGCGGTGGCCACCACCACCAACCCCGCGGACGAGGCCATTGTCGAATGGTGCAACACCCAAGGCGTCACCGTGGTGCGCGGCCCAGAAGATGATGTCCTGGCGTGCTACGCCTTGGCCGCTGAAAAGTTGGACGCGGATGTGATCGTGCGGGTGTCGTCGGACGCCCCCTTCATTGATGCCGGTTTTGTGGATCATTTGATCGCCACCCTGATCGAGCAGGATGGCGACTATGTGCTCTTGGAGGATGGCAACGAATGCGCCCATGAAGGGGTTGACCCCTTTAGCCGGCGGGCGCTGGACCGGCTGATGATGGACGCCGCCCATGACAGGTGCGCGCGCGAGCATGTCACCGGCTATTTCAAGCTTCATCCCGACTTTGTGAAGAGTGTGCGCGCCAGAGCCTATGCGCCGATCGCCGCGAAAAACGGCCGTTTCACCGTGGATACGCCTGACGATCTGGCTTTTGTCGAGGCGGTCCATGCGCGCTTGGACGCCAAGGCCGGTGAAGCCTCGTTGGCCGATCTGCTTTTGCTGTTGGAACGCGAGCCGGACCTGAAAGAAATCAACGCCCCGATGCGGCAAAAACCGATCGCGCAAGCCGATAGCGGCGATTGCGGCCGTTTGGCGCTGATCCGCTGCGACGGCGGCGGTAAGTTCGGCTATGGCCACGTCAAGCGGATGGTGGCGCTGGCGCGCGCCCTGCGTGACCGCGAAGGCATCGGCGTGATCTTTGCCCTGAACGGCACAGAAGACGCGGCGATGCCGATCCGCCGCGCCGGGTTCGCGGTGACGATGTTGAATTCCGCCAGCGCCCTGGCCGGCACCCTTGAAAGTCTAGTCGGGGCGCATCAACCGGACATCCTGTTGCTGGACGGGCGTGAAGGGCCATCCCGTGCGGACGTCGAAAAATTCAAGCGCCATGTCGCGGTCTGCGCGGCGATCGATGATGGACATGAGCGCCGTTTGGCCTGCGATTTTGCGTATTATCCGCCGGTGCCCGGCGCCTGCGCACTGGATTGGTCGGGGTCCAACACCTTACCGCGCCTGGGCTGGGAGTGGGCGATCCTGGGTCTCAATCCCAACATCGCGCGCAAGCGGGTTCCGGCGGCGCGTCCCACCGTGCTGGTGGCAATGGGCGGAAGCGATCCGCAAGGGTTGACTTTGCGGATGGCCCGGGCGCTGGCGGTGCTGGATTCGGTCTATCGCATCCGTTTTGTCATCGGCACCGGCATGAAGGATGCCGATGTGGTGGCGCGTGGTCTGGTGGGTTTGCGCAACAATTATGAAACCGTGGAAGGGGCCGACGATCTTTCCATCGAATATACCAGCGCCGACATGGCCCTGTGCGCGTTTGGCGTCACCGCCTATGAACTGGCGGCGTGCGGCGTCCCGGCGCTTTACCTGGGCTTGACGGCGGACCATGCCGTCTCCGCTTCGGCCTTTGCCGACGCGGGCATGGGTCTTTCCTTGGGCGTGGCCGATAAGATCTCCGATGCCGATATCGCGCGCAATGTGCAATGGCTGCTCAACAAGCCTTCGATGCGTCGCGAAATGCGCCGGCAGGGCATGGCGCTGATAGACGGGCAGGGCGCGGCGCGCATTGCCGCCGATCTGGCCGCCGCCTTGACGGCGGCGCGGACACCGCTCAAGACAGCCTTGTAACGGCCTGACGGAACACATCGGCCCAATCGCCCAAGGCGGATGGCATCAAACATTCGCAGGATGGCGCGAAGGGTTCGTGGTCTTGGCCCATCGCTGTCCATACCGGGCCATAAAGCAGTTTCAAAGTGCGAACGCCCGCGCCCGCCGCCAGCCAAGATACGGCTGTGGGGGCGCTGACCAGAGCATCCAGCGCCGTCAGCATGGCGCAAGCGCGATCCAATTCGTTCTTCTGGTCGATATCATGCGGCACGATAATGGGTCGGCCGCTCATTTGCTCCAGCGCCGCGATTTCCTCGGGCCTTGCGCCATATTGGGCGCAGACAAAAGCGGCGTCCCTCTCGCGCAGAAACGCCGCCCACGCCTCCAGCGGCGCATATTGCAGATTGCGGTCGCCGCCGCCGAACTTGCCGCTGCGCCAGCTGATGCCGACGATTTTTTTCCCTGCCGCCATGCAAGCGAAGGCCCTTTTCCAACGCGCCACTTCGTCCGGATCAGGCGTCAGAAAATGATGCGGCTTTGGAAAAGATTTTAGATCGGGGCGCAGATATTTGGGCAGGCTGCCCATCAGCGCGCTCGCTTTGGCGCCGCCGGCCGCCTTCAGCCAGCCATAGTCCGCGGTTGGAATTCCGCCGATGGTTTTGATCGCCGCGGGCCGGATGGCGACATCTGGGAAGGAACGTGCGAACAGGCTGGCCAGCCGCGGCTCGCATTCCATCAGCACACTGCCGCCATCGGCCATGGCGCGGGCTGCCAGATCCGGAATCAGACTGGCAAACAGAATCTGATCGCCGATGCCCTGTTCGGCACGCACCAGCAGCCGCGTGCGCTTTAGCGGCCCGCCGGTCCAGGGAGCCAAACGCTGTTCGCCAGCGATGGCGGGGACCTTGCCTGGCACATCCGTGCGCGCGCCATAGTCGCGCCAACCGTCCTTCAGAACACCGTTCAGAAGGTGCAGGACGGCGCGGTTCAACCGGGCTTGCGCATTGGTCGGATCGGCTTTGATCGCCTGGTCGTACAGTGTTCGCGCACTCTCACGATCGCCGGAATCGCTGAGCATATCGGCCAAATTGGCCAGGGCCGGGGCATAATTGGGCCTGGCCGCCAGGGCTGCGCGGTAATGGTTTATTGCTTTGGCGAAATCGCCTTTTTCCCGCCAGGCGGACCCCAAAGTCAGATGCAGCTCGGGGCTTTCGGGCGCACGCGCCAGAGCAGGGTCCAACAATGCGATGGCGGCGTCATACTGACCGGCGGCGCGCAGCAAATTTGCCAGATTGACGATGGCTTCCAGGCGGGCGGGCTCCAGCGCCAGAACGCGGCGAAAGAATTGCTCCGCCGGCCCCGCCAGCCCCAATTGGCTGGCGGTATTACCGAGCGCGAACAGCACTTTGATGTCGTCGGGCTGAAGCGCCAGCGCCTGCTCGAATTGGGCAATGGCTTCCGCATGCCGTCCCTGGGACGACAATTTCAGGCCTTGAGCATAGGCGCTTGTCATGGCCCATGCTTGCCCCGCGCCTGTTAAGGCCGCGTTAAGCACGTTTTGGCGGGCGGAACCGGAAACCAATAGGTTTTTTCGGTCCTTTTGTTAGCGCGCCCTTAAGGCCAAAAATGCGATTTTTCTCCCATGGCGATCAACGGCTTGAGCTCGTCTGTATTGCTGGGATTCTACCAGGCGCAAATCAGCGCCAACCCTTCGTCTATTTCCGCCGCCAACGCGCAAGCCGCTCGACTTGCCGCCACGACGAAAAAGGGCGCCACGGCCAACGACAATCCGCCTTGGAATACGCCCAACACCAATGACGCCAAGCAGGACGCCAAGGTCCTGAGTACCACCAATTTTCTCGACACCTCCAAGGTGCCACTCAGTCCCGGCGCGACTAGCGACGCCAAGATGGAGCAGGACAATCAGAAACTTTTCGCGCTCTACAGCGCGGTCAACACCTTGGCCTATATCAGCAAGATGGCGCAGCGCGGCACAGCCACCAGCGGTCAGCTGGCTGGTCTCAATGACCGGTTCCAAAAAGGATTGGATCAGGTGGAGCAGTATCTTGCATCCACCAGCTTCAACAATTTCAAGCTGCAGGCGGCCAAGCCGTCCGACACGGTGACGTCCTCAGCCAGCATTGCCTTTGGCGGGTTCACCTATGCCACCAAACAGTTGGTGACCAACGCCCATATCAACGATCCCTTGCCGGGCGTTTCGGCGTCCGACAGTTTCAACATCGCTATCAAGAAAGCCGGCGTCACCACCAATGTCACAATCGATCTGTCGCAGGTGTCCGGGTCGCTGACCCTGGGCAATATCGTCAGCCACATCAACGACCAACTGTCACAGGCCGGGTTTTCCACCCGATTCCAAAAGACGGAAAAAGGCGGCACGCTTACCTCCGACACCAACAAGACATACGGTTTGCAGATCACCCCTGGCGGCGTCGAGCAGGTGAGCCTGTCGGCCGTCGCCACACCATCGCTCTATCTGGTAGGCAGCTCCGGCCTGGCCACGGAAAACAACACCACCACCAACACGGCGACATCGGCGGTTACCACCACGGCGGCCGATCAGACCGCGCGCCTGACCAAGCTTTCGGGCCTGAGTGGGACGCCAACATCCACTTTCAGCGTCAACCAGCAAGCCACCACCGGCATCACCGCGGCCCAGGCCACGGCGGTGGATGCAAACGGCAACATCTATGTCATCGGGACCGCGACGGGCAATTTCGGCAGTCAGCTCAACCAGGGCACGCAGGACGTCTACCTGACCAAATATGATTCCGCGGGCAATGTGGTGTTTCAGAACCTGCTCGGCAGCGGCGGCAAGGCCAGCGGCTATGGCCTGGCGTTGGATCCGTCCGGCGGTGTCGTCGTCACCGGCGCTTCCACCGCCGATCTGACCACCACATCCGTGGCCGAAGGCAACAACGATTCTTTTGTGGCGCGCTATGATGCTCAGGGCAACCAGACGTGGATCCGCCAGATCCAGACGCTTGCCACCAATCAATCCAATGCCGTCAGCGTCGATGCCAGCGGCAATATCTATATTGGCGGCAGCGTTTCCGGCGGTGTGATCGGCGCCGGTCAGGTCGCCCTGGGTAAGGGCGATGCCTTTCTCGCCAAGTTCGATTCCAAGGGCAAGCTTCTGGCCGAGACTCAGTTCGGCACCAGCAACACCGACAGTGTGGCAGCGACCGTAACCGGTCCCGACGGCAGCCTCTATGTCGCCAGCGTGCAGGGTGGCCACGCCATCCTTGCCAAATATGCGGGCGGGGACATCACCGCCGCGCCGACCTGGACACAAGATCTGGGCGATCTGGCCGCGGGCGGCAGCATCGGAGGCCTGACGATTGCCAGCGGAAAGGTCTATGTCTCCGGCGCGACATCCAATTCCAATCTGACCGACGGCGGCGCCAGCATCGCGGTCCCCGCCAGCGGCGGCATCGATGCTTTTGTCTTCAAGGCCACGGACAATGGCGCAAGCGTCAGCGCCGACACCATCAGCTATATCGGCACATCAGGCACCGACAGCGCGGGCGATGTCACGGTCGCGGCCGATGGCACCGTGTACATGGTCGGCACCACCTCCGGGACTTTCGCGGGTGCGCAGCGCAGTGTGCAGAATGTCAACAACGCGTTTGCCGTCGCCCTGAATGGCAGCGGTGCGATCCAATGGACCAAACAGTATGGCGGCGCCAGCGGCGTTTCGACCGGCACGGGCCTGGCCATCGATCCGCAGGGCTCCAGCGTGTTGGACGCTCTGGGCCTGCCGCGGGGCGCCATTTCGCTCGACAAGTCGGTGGAGTTGACCAACCAGACCACGCTGAGGGCAGGCACGTCCTTCCAGATCCAAATTCAGGGCACTGCGAAACGCACCGCCACCATCACCATCGATCAGGGCGAAACCTTTGATTCGCTGGTCACCAAGATCAACGCCCAGCTGGGCGGCATCGGCAAAGCCAAGGTCAACTATACCGGTGGTGGCGCCAATTTGAAGATCCAGGTCAATGCCGGCAAGACCATCAATCTGGTGGCGGGCCCGAAGGATTTCGACGCCTTGGCGCGATTGGGGATTGCCGCAGGCGTGCTGACGGCGCCTGCGAAAGGCGCCACCGCCGCCACCACCCAGCCGGGCGTGATGCCCACTTATGGCTTGGGCCTGACCGGCAGCAGCGTCACCGGGCCTTTGGACATTTCGACCCGCACGGGCGCCAATATGGCGCGCTCGACTCTGCTGGCGGTTTTGTCCAGCATTCAAAGCACCTACCAGACCACCAATGCGCCGCCCGCGCTTCCGGCCACACCGGGCAACCATAGCGGTTCGGTCAGCGCCTATCAGACGGCGTTGGTTGGCAAGTACAATCTGGCCCTATCTCTTCTTGGCTAATCACGGGCGCGCGCCTTTTGCGTCGCGCCGCATTACGCTGTCGCTAACGGCCGTCGCGCGTGCTCACATGCGTTAAGCACGCTCCTCGCGACGCTCCTGCCCGCGCCGCAAAATTCATCGCGCCTGTTCGGATGATATGGCTGGTATCGCGGGGCAACAAGCCGCGAAATGGCGAAGCCAAAAAGGCTTGATTAGACGACTTTGTTGAACAGCATGGCGCCGGAGGATTGCGGCGCGGCACCGGGCCGTGGACCATAGGTGCGCATGGGAGCGTTGATCCGTTCCACTTCAGCGGCGATGGCGCGGACAATGCCTTCGCTGGCATTCTTGACCTTCAGCAGCATGCGGGCGTGCATTTGCAGCACCTCGCGGAATTTGGCGGTGATGGCGATGAAGCGCTGGCGCAAGGATGGCGGCGCGGATTGTGCGATGCGCGGATCGAAGCCTTGCGCTTCACGGCCATAGAGCGCGGTCAGCTTTTGAATTTCGGGATCGTTGGTGCGCAGCGTCATGGTGCGGCCATTCTTCAGCTCGGCGATGTCGCCTTCCAGGGCCACAATCAGCCGCTCGGCCATGGCGATCAGCCGTTCGATGCGCGGCGTGTCCTGCAGTGTCTCGCCGCTCATTTTTGCGGGCTTTCCTGGTGTTTGAGCAGTTCGGCTTTCATGTGTGCCGCCAGGCCGAAGCCGCCGCGCGCCACCAGACCCTTGCCATACTCGTTGATCATCAAGGAGCGGAACATCTCCTCGCCCTGGCCGCCGCCGGTCAAGCCATCGCTTTTGATGCCGGAGAACATGGTGCTCAAGAACTGGGAAACGAACACGCTCTCATATTCCTTGGCCGCATGCTCGGCTTTGGCGGCGTCCAGCGTCGCCTGAGGCGCGGGCGCCAGAGGCGTCTGTTGCGCCAGCATCATGGTGCTTTGGATCGTGGTATCCATCAGCCGATCACCTGGATATCGGCTTGCAAAGCACCGGCCGCCTTGATCGCTTGCAGGATGGAGATGATGTCGCGCGGACCCACGCCCAGCGCGTTCAGTCCGTCCACCAGATGCTGCAGGGACACGCCTTCGGGCATGACGGCAATCTTGTTGCCCTTGCTATCGTCGATCTGGATGTTGGTGCGCGGCACCGCTACCGTCTCGCCGGTCTGCGAGAAGGGCGCGGGCTGGCTGACCTGGGGCGTCTCGGTGACCTTGATGGTCAGGTTGCCTTGCGCGATCGCGACCGTGGAAATGCGCACATCTGCACCCATCACGATGACGCCGCTGGTTTCATCGATAATGACCTTGGCGCCCTGATCGGGCTCCACCTTCACTTGTTCGATATCGGTCAAAAGCGCCATTACGCCGCCGGGATAGTTGGCGGGCACTTGTAGTTCGACATTGGAAGGGTCGGTGGCGCGCGCCGTGCCGCCGCCCAGATAGGCGTTGACCGCCTTGGCGATGCGGGTGGCGGTGGTGAGGTCGGGATTGTGCAACGACAATTTCAGATTGCTCAGACTGGCGAGCTTAAAGCCGGTGTCCTTTTCCACGATCGCGCCATTGGCGATGCGGCCCGCGGTGGGGACGCCGCGTGTCACGCTGGCGGACTCGCCCTGCGCGGCAAAGCCGCCAACCGCGACCGGACCTTGGGCCAGCGCATAAATTTGTCCATCGGCGCCAAAAAGCGTGGTCACCAGCAAGGTGCCGCCTTGGAGATTCTTGGCATCGCCCATCGCCGACACCGAGACGTCGATGCGCGATCCGGGGGCGGCAAAGGCGGGCAGGCTGGCCGTCACCATCACGGCGGCGACGTTCTTGGTCTGCATCACCTGGCCGCGGGTGTTGGTGCCCAGCCGCTCCAGCATGGTCTGGATGCTCTGCTGGGTGAAAGGCGCATTCTTGAGGCTGTCGCCGGTGCCGTTCAGGCCGACCACCAGGCCATAGCCGACCAGCATATTGTCGCGGATGCCCTGCACTTCGACCAGGTCCTTAACCCGGGAAAACGCAAAGACGGGCGAGGCTGCCAGGGCAGCTCCCACCACCAGGGCGGCAAGACGGAGATAGTAAGGTGCGCGGCGCATGAACGGCTTCTGCCTTTATGTTCGCTTGCGTCTTTGCCAGTTTCGTGCCGGGCAGGTCTGAAAATTTCCCCTGTAATTTCAAACACTTGAACAGTGTTCGAAAATTCGAAAGGCGCGCCCGGCAAATCCTGCCGGGACCGGGCTGCCGCGTCTGTCTTTTGTTGCCTTGGAAAAAGGCCTGTCTGGTCAGTCGGGCATGGCCGGCTTCGTCACGGTCGGGGCCGTCTTTCTGCCGCCGCCGCCCAGTCTTTCTATTTTTAAGACTGCCTTCTATTTTCAAAACCGCTTAAACCGTTTTGTTTCAGGATGTTCCATGCCCGCGCCGCGCCCCGCTTTGCTCTGTATCCTGGATGGCTGGGGCTGGCGGCCGGGCGATGACCCAGACAATGCCATCGCTGCGGCACGTACCCCCAATTATGCCCAGCTATTGGCGGAATGCCCGCATGCGCTGTTGGCGACCTCCGGCAATGCCGTGGGCCTGCCCAAGGGTCAGATGGGCAATTCCGAAGTCGGGCATATGAATATCGGTGCCGGACGCGTCGTCGCCCAGGATCTGCCGCGTATCGATGTCGCCATAGAGGATGGTTCGCTGGCGCGCCGGCCCGTATTGCTGGACCTGATCGAAAAGGCCAAGGCCCGTGGGCGCGCGGTCCATCTGATGGGTTTGCTGTCGCCGGGCGGGGTGCATTCCCATCAGGATCACATGGCCGTGCTGGTGAAAATCATCAGCCAAGCCGGGGTGCCGGTGTTTGTGCATGCTTTTTTGGATGGCCGCGATACCCCGCCCAAAAGCGCCAAGGGATTTGTCGAGACGTTTCTGCGCGATATTCACGGGCTGGCGGGCGTACGTCTGGCCACGCTTTGCGGCCGCTACTATGCCATGGACCGCGACAAGCGCTGGGATCGGGTGGAAAAGGCCTATGACGCCATCGTCGATGCTTCGGGCCGCCGGTTCGGCGATGCGCCTTCCGCTCTCGACACGTCTTATGGCGAGGAAATCACCGACGAGTTCCTGCTGCCCTGCATTCTGGGCGATTATGCCGGCGTGGAAGATGGCGATGCTTTGTTGTTCGCCAATTTCCGCGCCGACCGGGCGCGGGAAATTTCCGCCGCCTTGCTGGACAAAGGCTTTGACGATTTCCCCCGCAGGCGCACGGCAAGCTTCAGCGCCGCCGCCGGCCTGACCGAATATTCCGAAGCCCTCAAGCCCTTGATGGCGTCCATCTTTCCTCCGGAAGATGTGCGCGAAACCTTGGGCGAGGTGATCGCTGCCCACAATATGAAACAGTTACGTATCGCCGAGACGGAAAAATACGCGCATGTCACATTCTTTCTGAATGGGGGGCGCGAAGATCCGTTCGCGGGCGAGGATCGCATCTTGGTGCCCAGCCCCAAGGTCGCCACCTATGACCGCAAGCCGGAGATGAGCGCCTATCAAGTCACTGAAAAGCTGGAAGAGGCGATTTTATCCGGCAAATACGATCTTATCGTCTGCAATTACGCCAATCCCGATATGGTGGGCCATACCGGGGTGATGCAAGCGGCTATCAAAGCGGTGGACACGATCGACGAATGTCTGGGCCGCCTGCGCATCGCGCTGGAAAAAGCAGGCGGGCTGATGCTCTTGACCGCCGACCATGGCAATATCGAAATGATGCTGGATCCTCAATCGGGCGAGCCTTACACAGCGCACACCACATTGGATGTGCCGGTGATTGCGTTCGGCGCGTCCGCGGGCGCGCAACTCAAGAATGGCCGTCTTGCCGATGTCGCGCCGACGATCCTGGATATGATGGGGCTGAAGCAGCCCGCGCTGATGCGCGGACACTCCTTACTGGTCAGAAACGCGTGAGGCGCTGGGCCGCCTTTGTGCTTTTGCTATTGGCGGCGCCGCCGGCCTTTGCCAAGGATGTTCCGGAACCGGCGGCAAAGACCGTCTATAAAAAAGTCAGTATCCCGGTCTTGCCCAGGCCCCGTCCCTTACCCGCTGGAGCCCAGGCGCCCGAACCGGCAATGGATTTAAGCCATGCCTTGCCGGGAAAGGCGCTGGCGCGTTTGCCCTCCAGCGCCGATCAGCTCAAAAGCCTGTCCTCGGAATTGAAACAGGGTAAGCCGCAACTGGCCTCCGCCAAGGAGAAGAGCGATACGCTGGCGACAGAGGCCGCCCTTCTCAGGCGCAAGCTGGTGGCGACGGCTGCGCGCATCGGAAGCCTGGAGCAGCAAAAAGCGGATGCCGAGATCCAGATCGCGCGGTTGACGGCGGAAAATGCAACCCTCAGCGCCGGCTTCGCCAACGACCGCGTCGCTGTCACAAAATTGTTGGCTATTCTTGAGAGGCTGCAGCACGATATGCCGCCCGCTTTGGCGATGCGGCCCGACGATGCTTTGGGCGCCGCGCGCAGCGCCATGCTGGTCGGCGCGTCCTTGCCGCCGGTCTATGCGCAAGCCGCAAAGCTGGCGCGGCGCATCGAGGCTCTTAAGCGCACCCGTGTGGCGCTGGAGCAGCAACGCGCGCAAGCCGCCGATACCGCAGCCCGGCTCGCCGTTGCCCGCGCGGAGCTGGACGAACTTCTGACCCAGAAGGAGAAAGAGGCTTCCTTTGCCGCCGCTGCTTACGGAACTCTTAAGGTTCAGTTGGAACGGATCGCGCGTCAGGCGGCCGATTTCGAGGCGCTGCTCTCGCGCGTCAGGGCCTTGCGCCAGAAAAACGACCAGCGTTTGGATGGAACCACTGCGCAGGGCGTGGTTACGGTGACCGCCGCAAAAACAGGTTCCTTTGGCAGCCTGGGCCGCAACGCGTTGCTGGAACCGGTGGTGGGGATGTTAGAAGGCGGGAATTCCAGCATTTCTTACAAAACCCAGCCCGGCGCCCAAGTGATCGCGCCAGCCGACGGCAAGGTTCTCTATGCCGGTCCTTACCATAAAAACGGACAAGTCTTGATCCTGGAGATCACCACTGGCTACGATGCGGTTTTGGCGGGACTGGGACGCGTGACCGTGAAGCCAAACGATCAGCTGTTGGCGGGCGAGCCGGTTGGCACCATGTCGCCCGACCCGGCTGATGGTAGGCTTTATTTCGAAATACGCCATGGCGGTCATGGCCAATCTCCCCTGCCATGGTTGAAATTGAATCAGCGTTCTGGTTCTGGAAAGGCGAACGGCACATGAAGAAGCTCGCATTGGTTGGCTTGGGTTTGGTGGGCGGATTTGCCGCCGCGACCTTCGCATTGCCCCAAGCCCAGGGCGCCAACGACACCAGCGCCTATGGCCAGTTGGATCTGTTCAGCGACGCCTTCGAACGCGTGCGCGCCAACTATGTGCGTTCCGTCAAGGACAGTGAGCTGATCGACGCCGCCATCCAGGGCATGGTGTCCAATCTGGACCCGCACTCAAGCTACATGGACACCAAGATGTATGGTGACATGCAGATCACCACCAAGGGGCAATTCGGCGGCGTTGGCATCGAAGTCACCCAGGAAGATGGAAATGGGTTGATCAAGGTCATTTCGCCGATTGACGGCACGCCCGCCAGCCGCGCCGGCATCAAGACCGGCGACCGCATCGCCGGCATCGACGGCACCTCCATCGCCGGCCTGCAATTGAACGAAGCCATCGACAAGATGCGCGGCGCGGCCGGCAGCAAAATCACGCTGACCATTCTGCGCGAAGGCGAAAAGAAGCCGTTCGATGTGACGCTGATCCGCGCCATTGTGCGGGTGGATGCCGCCACCTACCGCCGCGAGGGCGATATCGGTTACATTCGCATGCCAGGCTTCAACGAACAGACCGCCGACGGGCTGGAGCGCGCGGTGCGCGATCTCAAGCGGCAGATCGGCCCCGGCATCAAGGGTTATGTGCTGGACCTGCGCAACAATCCGGGCGGTTTGCTGGATCAAGCGATTCAAGTGTCGGATGATTTCCTCAACTCCGGCGAGATCGTCTCCACCCGCGGCCGTCATTCCGAAGATACCCAGCGCTATGACGCCAAGGCCGGCGATATCACCGATGGCAAGCCCATCGTGATCCTGATCAATGGCGGCACGGCCAGCGCTTCGGAAATCGTCTCCGGCGCGCTGCAGGATCACAAGCGCGCCACCGTCATCGGTTTGACCAGCTTCGGCAAGGGCTCGGTTCAAACCATCATTCCTCTGGGGGAAACCCGCGGCGCGCTGCGTCTGACCACGGCGCGCTATTACACGCCGTCCGGCCATTCCATTCAGGCGCAAGGCATCATTCCCGATATTCATGTGGCGCAAGGGGACGAGGCCAATATGCCCAAGCTGGCGCGGCCTTCCGAAGCGGATTTGCGCGGCCATTTGAGCGGCGAGCCGGTTCCCGCCAAAAGGATCAATGCCCCGGTGATAAAGCCGGCCCCGGGCAAGAAGTATGACGACTTCCAGTTGTCTTATGCGCTGGATCTTCTGCATGGCAAGATGACGGTTGCTTCCGCCACCACCGGCGCGCCGGAAAAGACCGCGACGGCAGCGCAGTAATGCCCCTCCGGCCTTCGCTGCCTGTCGGGCGTTCGGCCGGACAAAAGCTCCACTGGAGCTTTTGTTGAATCCGGCCTCACGGCCCTCGGTCAGCTACGGCCACCTCCCCAAATGCAAGCGCGCTGGCGCGCGCGCTTGGGGAGGTCTCATGGTGCTCCGGTCCGTTCGTTAACGAGAGTGTAACCATCCCAATCCTTAATAGGGGGATGGCTGCTGCTGCCGATCCCGCAGAAGGCTTTTTCGCGTCCAAAGGCGGGCGTGCGCTGGCTTTTGGTTCTTCCGCTGCCGCCTGTCTCCTGGCGGCGGCTGTGCTGGGCATCACACTTCTGGGGCATCCCGGCGGCCCGGCCTCGGTCACGCTGGAATTGGCGGACCATGCAGGCGCGCCTACCGAGCACGCGTCCGCCTTAAAAGCCGACTCAGACATGCAGACGGCAGCCAGCGCCGTGACCCATCCTCTTTTTGCGGGCAAGGTTCTTTTGGCCGATCCCGAGTTGATCGAAAACAGCAGGCAGGGACCCTTGCCACGCATCGCCGATGACGGGCGCAAGCCCATGGCGGTCTATGCGGCACCCGCTACGGCAAGCGCAAAATTCAAGATCGCCATCGTGATCCATGGGCTGGGACAATCCGCAACCGCAACCAAGGCCGCGATAGACAGCTTGCCCGCCAGCGTGACGTTGGGTTTTGTGCCCTATGCCAGCGATGTCGCGGAGTGGGTGGCGCAAGCGCGCAGCCGCGGCCATGAAGTGCTTCTGCAAATTCCCATGGAGCCTTACGATTTTCCGGAAAGCGATCTGGGGCCGCACACGCTGCGCGTCGGCCAGGAAGAGGAAGCCAATATTCAACGCATGGGCTGGGCGCTTTCGCGCTTCACCGGCTATGCGGGCGTCTCCAACCTCTTGGGACAGCGTTTTCTGTCTGACAGCCAGGCGCTGTCGCCGGCTTTGACCTATCTCAATCGCCGGGGTCTTTATTTCTTCGACAATGGCGCCGCCAGTCAGTCGGTGGTCCCCATGGTGGCGGGCCAAGTCGGCATTCCCGCGCTGCAAAGCGGTCCGGCTTTGGATGCCGTGCAAAGCCCGTCGGAAATCGACCGGCGCCTTTCGGAATTGGAAACCCAGGCCCGCGCCAATGGCAGTGCGGTAGGCTCGGCCTTTCTGTATCCCGTCAGCATCGCGCGCATCACCGCCTGGGCGCGCGGCTTGGAATCGCGAGGCTTTGTGTTGGTGCCGGTTTCGGCGATAGTCTCGCAACCAGCGAAACCCTGATTCTAAGCGTCTTTCTCATGCCTTCCGATCTGCCTTACCGGCCTTGCGTCGGCCTAATGCTGTTCAACCGGGACGGCAAAATCTTTGTCGGCAAACGCATCGACCAGACGGTGGAAGGCTGGCAGATGCCGCAAGGCGGCATCGACAAGGGCGAAACTCCCAAGCAGGCGGTCTGGCGCGAACTTCAGGAAGAAGTCGGCACCGACAAAGCCGAGATGCTCGCCGAAATGGAAGATTGGGTGACCTATGATTTGCCGCCGCATCTGGTGGGTATTGCCTTCCACGGCAAATACAAAGGCCAGCGGCAAAAATGGTTTGCCTTGCGCTTCACCGGCCAGGATGGCGACATCAACCTGACCGCGCACGAGCCGGAATTTTCGGCCTTCCAATGGGTGAGTTTGGACGCGCTTCCCGGCCTGATCGTGCCGTTCAAGCGCGACAGCTACAAAGCCGTGATCGCCGCTTTCCGGCATCTGGCATGAAGAAACCTCCGGAGCATCGGCCGGGCGAAGCGTCCGTGAAGCTGTCCGGACGCGCGACCAAACCAAAAGTTGTGATGATCCATGGCGCCTTCTGCGGACCATGGTCGCTGGATGGCTTGCGGGAAAAATTTGAAGCGGCGGGATACCCGGTTGCCGCGCCATGCTTGCGCTTTCACGACGAAAAACGCCCGCCGGCCGCCTTGGGCACCACGGGCCTGGCCGATTATGCCGCCGATCTGGAAGACGAGATCAAAGCCTTGGACGAAGCGCCGGTTCTGGTCGGCCACTCCATGGGCGGGCTTTTGGCGCAGATGCTGGCCAGCCGTCTTGCCGTTCGGGCGCTGATATTGCTCGCGCCATCAGCCCCTTGGGGCACCCCGCCCACCACCCTGTTTGAGATCAGCGCCGCCCAGGCGATGCATTTAAATCCCGGCTATTGGAATCAGGTGTTGGAACCCAGCCGCGATGTCGCCTTGGCCCATTCGCTGGACAAGCTGCCAAAGCATATGCGCGATGAGGTGTTTTCCCGCCTGGTGCCGGAATCGGGCCGCGCCACCTTCGAGATCATGAATTGGGGCTTGGACCTCAATCATGCCAGCGCGGTGGAAGCCGATCAGGTTCAATGTCCGCTGCTGTTTCTCACCGGCGGCCATGACCGCATCAATCCGCCTTCGACGGTTGCGCGGATTGCGGCGCTGTACAATGGCCGTGCCACCAACGAAGTCCTGGACGGCATGGGGCATTGGCTGATCGGGGAGCCGGGGTGGGAAAAGCTGGCGAAACGTGCCCTAAGCTGGCTGGATGACGCGCTTTAGCGCTCAGCTCTTGGCGTCGGCCCGGCGCTTGCTGAGATCCTTCATGAAGGCTTGCAGCGTGTCCACCGAGGCGATTTTGGCGGCAGCGTCGCGGAAGGCCAAGCCATGCTGGTCTATATCCGCCGACAGAACCGCGAACAGGTTGCCGTCGGGCGTGCCCTTCATCTTGGGCGTGAACTGGGTGCGGATACGCGCCAGGCCGGCTTCGTCATTGGCGAGCGAATAGGCCACGGCGGCGCGCAGCAGCTGGCTGCGCTCGGTGATGGTCAGCGGCACGGCGTCGTTCCAACGCGTGCCCAGCAGTTCTTCCGCCTTCTGTCCGGCGACGGCCCAATTGCCGGCTTCCCAATAAATATCGGCGCGCAGCCGCTTGACGTCATCGCTTTGATCCACCGCAATCAGGTCCAGCGCATTGTCCCATTGCTTGAGGGCTGCAAAGGCGCGCGCTTGCAGCAACAGGCGCTGATGCATTTCATCTTCCGGCAGGCCGGTGATCTGAGAATCGCGGATAGCCGCCACCGCCTTGTCGGCCTTGTGGTCCATCAGATACACGGCGGCCAGGCGGGTTGCGACCTGGGCCTTGGCGATGCCGTCCAGACGCTTGTCCACCTGATAGGCCAGCAGATTCGCCGCCGGGCCCAGCAGATCCACCGCCACCAGGCGGTCGGCCATGCGCCGGATCATATCGTCGCCGTCGGGTCCGATCGGGGTCAGATCGAGATTGTCATAGAACAGCGCCAAGGCATCCACCGGCTTCATCTTGTCGGCGCCGCCCTTCAGGAACAGATTGACGAAAGCGCCGCGCATATCGTCTTGCGCCACGCGGGCGGCGTTCGCGCCATTGAAATTCTGGGTCGCGACCCGAAGCGTCTTCAGGCCTTCGCGCCATTTGCCGCCATCGAAATACAGCGATGCCAGCTTGCGCAGGGTTCTCAGTTCCAAGCCATCGCCGCGCCAACGGAAGCGCAGTTTTTCCAATTGCTCAATGGCTTGCGGGCGGGTCACGGCGCCCGCGTTCAACGCGGCGATGGTGTGGTGGAAGATAGCCTGCGACGCCAGTCCTTCATCGCCGCCTTTTTGCACTGTCGCGAAATGCTTGGCGGCGTCGGTATAACGGTTTTGCGCGGCCAGAACACGCGCTTGAATCAGCTCGGCGGCGAGCGCGTGTTTCTCATCCAGCGCCTTGGGCATACGGCTCAACGCTGCGTCCGCCAAATCTAGCCGGCCCAGTCCCAAGGCGGACTCGGCATCGGCCAGGGTCGCGGTGGCGCGCCAGGCATCGGAATAACGGTTCATCACCGGTCCCGCCTGTTCCAGATGGGCGTGGGCGCTCTTCCAGTCCTCCAGGCGAGCTTCGATCAAGCCGCGCCAGAAGGCGGCATGACGGTCGGCATCGAAGCCCGGCCCGGCCAAATCATTGTGCGCATCGCGATAGCGGCCCATCATATAATCGGCCACCGCGCGCATGGTCACAAGCTGCGCATCGCCGGCCAAGGCGGGGTCATTGGCTTGCATCAGATTGAGCAGGCCCAAGGACTCGGCGGCAAAGCCATTGGCGAGATAAAAGCGGGCCAGGGTCAGCCGCGCGGCGCCGGATTTGCGGCGGTCGGCCTGGGCCACGATCTGGGTCAGTTTACGCTCGGTGGCCAGGAAGCTGCCGGCGCTGGCCTCGCCCCATTTGGCGAAATTCATGTAAGAGGGACCGTCGCCGGATTTGGCAAGGGCCGACGGGCTTTGCGCCACCGGCATCTGGGGCGGCGTCAAGGCGAGGCCTGACGGGCGCGCGATGGAAACCCGCGCATTGTCCACATCCACTTGCAGATCGTCGGCAAAGGGCGTGATCACCAAACCGCTGGCGCTGGGCAGGGCGGCGAAATCGGCGAAATAACGGGTGTTGGGAATGCCGCGGCCCGGCTGCGCGGGAATAACGGTCAGAAGATCGCCGCCCGCGGGATCCATCAACTGGAAAGCATGATCGGCGGCGGGCAGCAAGGTGGACAAGGATGCGCGGCGCGGATCGGATTGATTGCGGGCAAAACCGATCGTCACCGGCGCGGGCGCAACACTGGCTGCGATCTCGACTTCCAAATTGGGACCCATGCCGCGCGCGCCGATTTCGGCGGGGGCTTTCAAGGTGATACGCAGAATGCCCAATCCGTTGCTGGACACCGCTTCTATCCCGGCCGCGAAGTCGCCCAAGGACGCCTTCAGATTGCGGGCGTCAAAATTGGGCGCATTCTCCAAGACCACCCAGGCGGTCAGGCCGCGCACGAATACTGCACTGGCGCGTCCGCCGGCACCCTTGAAGGTAATGACCACGCCATCGCGGGTGCGCTTGGCATCGGCCACCGGAATGGTCTCTGCAGGCGTGACCTCGGCCGCTTGCGCCGGCGGTGCATGGGGTTGCGGCGCTGGCTTGGTGTCTTCGTGTTTGGCTTCGGTTTTGGTGTCGTGTTTCGGCGCTGGCTTGGTTTCCGCCGCTTTGGGTTCGACTTTGCTTTTATCCGGCGCCGCCAGTTTTGCGGCGACTTGCGCGATGGCCTGGGCCTGCGCGGCGCTGGTGCCGGTCTTGGCAGCCACAGGTTTGGCAGCAGCTTCCATTTTCTTGACGGTGGGCTTGGCCGTGCCGGGCGGGGTATAGGCGGCACCGTCCGTTTTGGGCGCCAGGATGTCGAGTACGACATGGCTGCCATCCTTGAAATCGTGATAACCGGAATCGGAATCGGTCTCGAATTCAAAGACGGTGGAAGCGCCTTCGATACGCCAGGACGCGTTCTTCACCCAAGGCGGGGAAAAACGCGCCAAGGCCGAGACATCGGCGCGCGCCAGGCTGTTGAAGCGGACGGTCATCTTTCCCGCGCCGGGGAACACTTGATAGGAAACGTCCTTGGGCCAATCGAACACCAGGCGGGTGAATTTCTCGTAGGCGCCCGTACGCAGCTTGATCTCGGGCAGGGATGCGACATCCACCGGCTTGGCGACGGGTTTGGGCGGCGCCACCAGGTCGGGCATGGTGCCGGTGAAATGTGTGTCCGCGATATCCACCACGGCGCGCGCGCCGATCTGGCTGACATGCAGCTTGACTGGTTGGTTCAAGGTGAAGCGCAACGTCTTGCCGTCGGCATCGGCATGGCCGCCGGTGATAAAGCGCGGCATGGCGGCGGCGACGGCTGTGGGATCTAAAGTTGTCTTGCTATCGAAGCTGATGGCCAACACGCCGCCGGTGGTGGTGGCGCTGATTTTGGAGGTGGTGCTGAACGACAGGCGGCCATAGCCATCCTGCATCGCGCCCGACACGCTGTCCGCCGCCCAAGCGGGGACGCTGGCGCAAAGCGCCAACACCAACCCCAATCTTTGCGCGGTACGGATCACGCGGTCCTTCAACTCTCGATCACTTCATTTTGGCGGGGATGGCGTTAACCTCCGGTTAAGCCTGTTTGCCGCCAAGCTCCGGCCGTCCCTTGCTAACCCTTTGGTTCTGCTGGTGTTTGCTGAACAGGTGCGGCGGCGGGTGCGGCAGCGGCCTGGGTTCCGGGCGCGGCGGGGGCGGGTGCAGGCGGCATGGCTGCCGCAGGAGGCGCCGCAACGGGGGTGGTTTGCGGCAATGCCAAGGTGTTGGCCAGCTTCACCGTCAAAGCCTTGGCGGCATCGGAATTCATGTTGGCCAGAACCAGCGCCAGGATGTCGGACTTCATGTCATGGGCCACTGGCACCAGCACATCATCGGGCAGGTTGTTGAAGATGCGCGCCGCATCCTTGGCCTTCATGGTGGAATAGGTCTTCACCAGCGAAGCAAGCTGGGCCTTTTGGGCGTCATCGCGCTGAACCAGAAGAGCGTTGATCTGGGCTTGCAGCTGCTTGAGCTGGGCGATCTTGGCGTCGACGCGCGCTTCGGCGGCGGCGATCATGTTGGCATGCGTGGTGAGCTGGGAATCGCGCGTGTCCAATTCGCGGCGGCGCTTGGTAAGGCTGTTCACAACATCCACCTCACTGGCGCTGGTGACTTGGTCGTCTTCACCGCCGGCATAGTCCTTGTTGGAGGGAACCGGATCGTTGGTGATGGCGGCGCTGCCATGGCCACCGGCCTCGGCATAGGCGCTGTGCACCAGATTGGTGGTCTTCAGCACCAGGACGACGGCGCCCAGCGCAACCACGCCGGGCAGCAAGCGGAGCAGACGCGGCTTCATTGCGCGGCCCTTTCCAAACGGCTGAGAATGGAGGTGGAAGGCAGAGGCATGTCGGGAATTTCGCGGGCCACGCGCGGGGTGTTGGCTGCGCCTTCCATGCGCTGGGCGATACGTTCGCCCGAGGCGGTCAACACGGAAAGCTCGTCAATATGCAGGCGGGCGCGCTTCAGACGCTCGTCCAAAGTGTGGGCGGCTTCGCCGGCCGCGGCCTTGAGGGCGCGCAAGGACGCGCCTGCGCCCGAGATCGCCATATTGAGTTCACCGATGGTGCGCGACAGGCCTTCCTGGCCCTTGCGCACGGCCGCCAGGCGGCGTTCCAGAATCACGCAATAGCAAAGCGTGCAGGCCAGCAGCGCTTGCAGCGCCAATTCCAGATAGAAAGCCAGGTCGGTGGGAATGGTCACGGCGATATCTCTCTTCTAAAATTATAAAGCGCGCGATGCGTCGGTGCGTTCGATGGCGTCATCCACGCGCACGGCGACAGAGGAGCCGACCCGGCCCATCCGTCCGGTCAACAACGGCACGCCCCGGCAGCGCAATTCGATTTTGGAATCGGGACCGGCGCTCAGCATCATGGTCTGGCCGACTTCCAGGTTCATGACCTGGTGCAGCGGCATGGTCTGTTCGTCCAGAATGGCTTCGATGTCGACGCGGGTGGACCACAATTCGGTCGCCAAATGGCTTTCCCAAATGGAGTCGCGGCCGAATTTTTCGCCCATGAATTGTTGCAAGAGCAGTTTGCGGATGGGCTCCAGAGTCGCATAGGGAAGCAGCAATTCCGTGCGGCCGCCGCGGTCTTCCATATCGATGCGCAGCTTGACCAGAATGGCGGCATTGGCGGGGCGCGCAATGGCGGCGAAGCGCGGATTTGTTTCCAGACGGTCTAGGGTGAAATTGACCGGCGCCAAGGGTTCGAAGGCCGCGCACATGTCCTGCATGATCACTTCGATCATGCGCTGAACCAAGGTACGTTCGATGGTGGTGTAGGGACGGCCCTCGATGCGCATGGCCGATGACCCGCGGCGGCCGCCCAAGAGCACGTCCACGATGGAATAGATCAGGTTGGAATCGACGGTGAAAAGCCCGTAATTGTCCAGCTCTTCGGCATGGAACACCGCCAGGATCGCCGGCAGGGGAATGGAGTTGAGATAGTCGCCGAAACGGATCGAGGTGATCGAATCCAGGCTGACTTCCACATTGTCCGAGGTGAAGTTGCGAAGGCTGGTGGTCATCAACCGCACCAGGCGGTCGAAGACGATTTCCAGCATCGGCAGGCGCTCATAAGACACCAGCGCCGAATTGATAATGGCGCGGACGCCGGATTTGTCCTGGACCTGTTCGGAATTGACGTCAAAGCCCAGAAGGGAATCGATTTCCTCCTGGTTCAAGATGCGCTCAGCGCCGCCGGAACCGTCCGACGGCGTGTCGAAGGTCGCCGCCGCGCTGGGGGCGGCATCTTCGGTCGGGGCAGCAGGAGTTTCGTCAGCCATCGTCGTTGATCCTTGGGTCGGCTACTGGACGATCATTTCTTTGAGCAGAACGTCGCGAACCTTATAGGGGGCCGCCGCCACATTGACCCGGCGCAGCAATTCTTCTTTCAGGCGCAGAACGCCGGCCGAACCCTTGAGGTCGTCCAGGCGCAATTCGCGCAAATAGGCCTGGAACTGATCGGTAATGCGCGGCATCAGCGGCTCCAGCGCGGCCTTTTGCTCTTCGTCTTCCAATTCCAGCGAAACGCCCAGCTTGAGATAGGCGGGGGTGCCGTCATTGCTCTGGATATTGACCAGAATGTCCTGCATGTCGCTGAAGGCGACCTTGGGCGGGGTGAGCGGTTCTTCCACATGGGCCGCTTCGGCGCCATGCTCCGCGGGCGCCTTCATGAGAAAGAAGTAAGCGCCCGCGCCGCCGCCGCCCAAAAGCAGCAACAGCACCGGGGCGCCGATCATCAGCGCCTTTTTGCTCTTGAGCATGCCGAGAATCTTACCAAGACCTTTCTTGGGCGCGGCATCTGCGGCTTCGCCTTCCGGCTTTTCGCCTTCGGCTCCGCCATCGGCTTCCGCAGCTTTGTCTTTCTTCGCCATAGGGAAGGTCTCGGTGTTTCTCTTTGCGGGGCCACCCTATGCAAACGTGGTTAAGGAGTGGTTCAAATTGCCGGGTGTGGCGTCAAAGGCCCGGCAAGTTTTTCCGTGCCATCCGCGCTTTGTTCAAAAAAACCAATAAAATCTGGGATTTTTCCCTGGCATGGCGGCTGCACTGCGTTAGCCGACGGACCAGAAAGGATCCGGTAGGTGCCATGGATAATTCACTTCTCGTTAGTCTTTCGCATCAGCTCGCCTCTCACCGAGCGATAGACGTGATCGCGAACAACATCGCCAACGCGTCCACGCCGGGGTTCAAGCGCGAAGCGGCGAAATTCGAAGAGTTCGTCACCACGATGCGGCCTGCCGAGGGTCAAGTCGGCCCGCAAAGCGTCAGCTTCGTCAAGGATGCCGGCATCATGCGCGATTCCAGTCAAGGCAATGTGCAACAGACCGGCGCCACTTACGATATCGCTATCGCCGGCGCGGGTTATTTCGCCATCCAGACTCCCGAGGGCCTGCGCTATACCCGCGACGGCCATTTCTCGCTCGACGGCAATGGCAATCTGGTGACCAGCCAGGGCTATCAAGTTCAAGGCGATGGCGGCGCCATTCTTATCACCCCCACCGACGGCGAGATCAACATCGCCCCCGATGGCACCATTTCCAGCGTGGTCAACGGCGTGGGCAATCAGCTGGGCAAATTGAAGATCGTGGATTTCGCCAACAGCGCCGCCATGATCAAGCAAGGCGGAAATCTTTATGTCACCGAACAGGCGCCGACCACGCCGGCCCTCGTCAATCTCCGGCAGGGCGCGTTGGAAGCCTCCAACGTTCAGCCGGTGATCGAAATCAGCCATATGATCGAGGTGATGCGGGCCTATGAAGCGACCGCTGCCTTGAGCAAATCCCAAGAAGACATGATGCGCCGGGCTATCGAAAAGCTCGGCCAGATGCCCGTTTAAGGAGACACGATAATGCGCGCCCTTTCCATCGCCTCGACCGGCATGCTGGCTCAGCAGACCAATGTGGAAGTTATCGCCAACAATCTGGCGAACATGAACACCACGGCCTTCAAGCAGCAGCGCGCCGAATTCGCCGACCTGCTGTATCAGAATATCCAGACGCCGGGATCGCAGACCTCGGACCAGGGCACCTATGCGCCCAACGGCATCCAGCTGGGCGCCGGTGTGCGCACGGCCGCGGTCTATCGGATCACCACCCAGGGCGATCTGAAGTCCACCGGCAACCCTTATGACGTCGCCATCCAGGGCGCGGGTTTTTTCCGTGTCCAGCAGGCTGACGGCACCGACGGCTATACCCGCTCGGGTAACTTCTCGCTCAGCCCCCAGGGGCAGCTGGTGACCCAGGACGGGCTGGTGGTGCAGCCGGGCATCGCGATCCCACAGAACACCATTTCGGTGACCATCAACGCCCAGGGCCAGGTCAACGCCTTTGTCGCCGGCAACTCCACGCCGCAGACGGTGGGTCAGCTGGAGTTGACGCGCTTTCCCAACGAAGCGGGTCTGAACGCCATCGGCAACAACCTCTATCTGGAAACGCCCGGTTCAGGTGCCCCTCAGGCCGGGGTGCCCGGTTCCACCGGTTACGGCAACATCCAGCAGGGCTTCCTGGAAACCTCCAACGTCAACTCGGTGGACGAAATCACCGCGCTGATCACCGCCCAGCGCGCCTATGAGATGAACTCCAAGGTGATCTCCGCCGCCGACCAGATGCTCCAGAACACAGCTCGGTTAGGAACATAACATGGCCCGCAGATTCCTGATGATTTTGAGTGTTTTTGCGGTTCTGCCCGCGCTGCTCATGGCCGCTGGTTCCGCTTTTGCAGGCACGGTGCGCATAGTGGTGCCGGCCCACGATATCGCCCGGGGCGATGTGATCAGCGAAAGCGATCTCACCTTCACCACCGTGGACGGCACCGCCTTGATGTCGGGAATCCCCACCAAGCTGGAAGAAGTCAAGGGCATGCAGACCCGCCGCATGCTGACCGCCGGCCAGCCTTTCCGCGCCGACGATGTGCGCCGCCCGATTGTGATCACCAAGGGCCAGACCGTGACCATGCAATTTTCGGTTCCGGGCGTCGAATTGACCGCCATGGGCCGCGCCATGAGTGAAGGCGGCATCGGTGACACGGTCACGGTTCAAAATCCGGTCTCCTACCGCATGGTCTCCGCCACCGTCACCGCGCCCGGCACCGTGCGCGCCACCGGAGCCGTCTCTTCGTCCACCAACAAGCTTGCCCGCCGATAGGATCTCCCATGCGCAACCTATTCCTGAAAATCTCCACCTCGGTCGCGGCCTGTGCCATGTTGTCGGCTTGCTCGGCGATCGACCGCATCGAGAATATCGGCGAGGCACCCAAGCTCGCGGCGGTGGGCAATCCCGCAGGCCAGCAGATCGTGGCCGATATCCCGCGCCCGGCGCCCATCACCCATGTCAACAATTCCTTGTGGCAGCCCGGCGCGCAGAGCTTTTTTCACGATCCCCGCGCGATGCATATCGGCGATGTGATCACGGTGAATGTTTCGGTCGCTGATACCGCCAAGATACAGAATAGCTCCTCGCGCAGCCGCACCAACACCGAAAATGCCGATATGAGCAATCTGTTCGGCTTGGAGAAGGTTCTGCCGAGCATCGGCATGGACCCCACCAGCCTGGTCAAGCTGGGCTCCGACAATTCCAATGTCGGCACCGGTTCGATCCAGCGCGCCGAGTCCATCAACATGACACTGGCCGCTTTGGTCGCTCAGGTTCTGCCCAACGGCAATCTGGTGATCAACGGCCATCAGCAGGTACGGGTGAACAACGAACTGCGCGATCTGCGCCTGTCGGGCATCGTGCGCCGCGAAGACATCACCCAGGACAATACCGTGAACCTGTCGCAGATCGCCGAGGCCCGCGTCACCTATGGCGGCGTCGGCACCGTGAGCGACGTGCAACAGCCGCGTTATGGTTCGCAGCTGCTCGACATCATTCTGCCGTGGTGAAATCGCCTGACGATTTCACCCTTAAGAAAAACAACCTCTGAACATAGTGGGGAAAAAGAAGAGCCCGGTTGCAAATCGGGCTCTTTCATTTTCCAAGACTGGCATTTTCCAAGGCTCGCGGACGAGAGTCTTGGTTTGTCGCGCAATTTACCGGAAAATCGATTCCGATTTTCTCCGATTGCGCTTTAGTCGTCGCGATAAACCTTCTCACGTCTTTCGTGGCGTTCTTGTGCCTCGATGGAAAGGGTGGCGATGGGCCGTGCATCCAGGCGTTTCAAGGAGATCGGCTCGCCGGTTTCCTCGCAAAAACCGTAAGAGCCGTCTTCGATCCGGCGCAAAGCTGCGTCGATCTTGGCGATCAGCTTGCGCTGGCGGTCACGGGTCCGAAGTTCCAACTGGCGCTCGGCCTCGGTGGAGGCGCGGTCGGCGAGATCGGCATGCGGTACAGTCTCGGCCTGAAGATTCTGGATGGTTTCGCGGCTTTCCTTGAGGATCTCCTCTTTCCAGAGGTTGAGCTTGCGGCGGAAATATTCGCGCTGGCGCTCATTCATAAAGGGCTCATTTTCCGACGGGTGGTAGTCGGTGGAGACCTGGGTTCCCATACATACTCCCTTCGACACGAGGGGCGGCAGACTCAACGGCAGCCGTGCCTCAAGGGCCGGGGTTATAGCGGTGGGGCCGCCCCTCCCGCAAATGATATTGCGTGGTATCGTCCGCGGCGCACAGAAAAGGGGCAAACGGGCGAAAAGGCTGGGATTCCGCGGCTTTTTAGGGGCGGCGCGGGCCGCCTTGGAAGGGTCGTAAAACTGTCGGCAAGCCACGATCCGCCCGTCATAAAAAGTTTTTGCCCTCCCGCGAAACTTCGGGCCGCCACGCGCCTTTTCATTCTTTGTCGCGGCGCACAACCGAAGGAGCCCAGTCATGGACAATAGCCACAATCACCCTGGCCAGCCGGACCCCGCCAAAGCCGTTTCCCAATTGAGCGATTCCTTGGCACAGACTGCGGAGAGCCACCGTCTCCTGGCTCAGGGGGTGACCGAATTCGCCAAGGATGAAGGCTTGCGTTTTGTGAACCTGCGGCTGGGACGCAATGGTGCGACCCTGGACAAATTGCAAAGCTGTCACGGCATCCCCGGCCTGATCGGTGTCCAGCAGGAATGGCTGCGGGATTTTCTGCAGGATTATGCCGGCCAAAGCATGCGCATGATGGGCGCGTTGCGCGGCCTGACCCAGAACGTCATCGTCACCGCGGCGGAGACGGCCTCCGACAGTATCGACCGGATGCAAAAACAGGCTGGTGATGCGGTAGATCAGGCCAATCAGGCGATGCATCAAGCCGGCGAGCAAGTGAGCCAGGCGGTGCAGGACAGCACCAATTACGCGCAGGAACCGATTCATTAGAATAAAGTGGCTTGCCGCAAAGCGTTAAACGGTAGGACGGACTGGAACGGGACTGCGGCCCTCCACTGTCGCTAGGGCATTCGCGGCGGGGCTCGGCCCTTGGCCGGACTTCGCACTTTTTTGAATAGCTGGGTCCCCGCCTTCGCGGGGGTGAGGAGCGGCGCGCTTTGGCGCGCGAGCAGGTCCAGTGGACCTGCGAGAGCGACGAACGTTCGCACACACGGCTTAGGCCCCGAAAAGGGGACCTAAGCCGTGTGCTCACGATGGTTGCGGGGACAGGATTTGAACCTGTGACCTTCAGGTTATGAGCCTGACGAGCTACCGGGCTGCTCCACCCCGCGTCACGATCCTGGAAAACGGTCCAGAGGGTGGGGGGATATAGGCTTTTGGCTCTGCCCTGTCTAGCCCCGGTTTTCAGCCCGTTTCTCAACCCCTTAGGGTCATTTCAGACCGATATAACCACCCCCTGCTGGAACTGCCATGGGCGTGTCCAGACGCGCCCTTTTTTTGCGATGTCCATGCGAAGACTGCTTTGTCTGGTTCTCCGGCCGATGCCTGCCGCCGCCCTTGTCGCAGATGCAGCGCATACCATCGTGCAAAAGGGCTGCATGCTCCGTCCGAGAGAAATTACTATCACCCGGGAGCAAAGGCATCCCGATCACGGTTTCGTTTCCCCGTGTTTTCACCGAAGAGCCGCTGGCAGCATCTAAAGGATTTCCAAAACCTGGTGCCTTTTTAAAGCCATACTTTCGCTTGGTGATACCGCCTGCAATTTCGCGAGGGAGGTTCTAATGAAGAACACAGTTTGGAGTTCGTTGGCTTTTGCCGGCGCAACAGTCTTGCTGGCCGGCGGCGTGGCGGTTCACGCCCAGACAGCCAACACTATGAGCTTTTTCGTCACCAGCGTGGGCAAGGGCGACGGCGGCAATCTTGGCGGGCTGGAGGGCGCCGATGCCCATTGCGCGGCCTTGGCCAAGGCGGCGGGTTCGACCAAGACCAACTGGAAGGCCTATCTCAGCGCTACCCAGGTTCCCAATGGCGGCGCAGGTCCGGTGGATGCGCGCGAGCGCGTCGGCAAGGGCCCCTGGGTCAACGCCAAGGGCGTGACCATCGCCAAGAATGTCGACGATCTGCATGACGTCAACAATCCCAATCTGACCAAGGCCAATTTCCTGACGGAAAAAGGCGCGGTGGTGAACGGCCGTGGCGACACGCCCAACACCCACGACATCCTGACCGGCTCCGACACAGCCGGGCGTTTCCTGCCCATCAGCAGCAGCGACACGACCTGCAAGAACTGGACGAGCAATGGCGAGGGTTCGGCCATGGTGGGCCACCACGACCGCACGGGCCCCAATGCCAACCGCAATTATACGTCCTGGAACACCGCGCATATGTCGCGCTCCTGCAGCCAGCCAGACTTGGTCGCCACGGGCGGCGCAGGCCAGTTCTATTGCTTCGCCGCGAACTGAAAGATTCATCAGGAAAAAGAAAAAGCCCGACTCGCAAGAGCCGGGCTTTTTTGTTTTATGCGCTATCGCTCGTGGTCGGGCAGTAGCACTTCCCGCACGCCTTTATGATTGGGGGCGGAGACGACGCCATCCTGTTCCATGCGTTCGATCAGGCTGGCGGCCCGGTTGTAGCCGATCTGCAGCCGCCGCTGGATGTAAGAGGTGGACGCCTTCTTGTCCCGCGCCACCACCGCCAGGGCCTTGTCGTATAGATCGTCGCCGGCTTCGCGGTTTCCTCCGCCCAAAAGCGCATAGGGATCGTCGCTCTCCTCGTCGGGCTCTTCGGTGACCGCGTCCAGATATTCCGGCGTGCCTTGGCTTTTGAGAAAACGCACCACGTCTTCCACTTCATGGTCGGAAACGAAGGGGCCGTGAATGCGTTTGATGCGCCCGCCCGCCGCCATGTACAGCATGTCGCCCTGGCCCAGAAGCTGTTCGGCGCCCTGCTCGCCCAAAATGGTGCGGCTATCGATTTTGGACGTCACCTGGAAGGAAATGCGGGTGGGGAAGTTGGCTTTGATGGTGCCGGTGATCACGTCCACTGACGGCCGTTGTGTCGCGGCAATCAGATGGATGCCGGCGGCGCGCGCCATCTGCGCCAGGCGCTGTACTGCGCCTTCGATTTCCTTGCCGGAGATCATCATCAGGTCGGCGACTTCGTCCACCACCACCACGATATAGGGCATGGCTTCGAATTCCAGATTCTCGTCCTCGTAAACCGGCTTTCCGGTCTCGCGGTCGAAACCGGTCTGCACCGTGCGCTTGAGGATTTCGCCCTTGTCCTTGGCCTTGCGGACGCGCTCGTTGAAGGCTTCCACGCCGCGCACGCCCAGCTTGGACATTTTGCGATAGCGGTCTTCCATCTCGCGCACCGCCCATTTCAACGCCACCACCGCCTTGCGCGGATCGGTGACCACGGGGGAGAGAAGGTGAGGAATGCCGTCATAGACCGACAATTCCAGCATTTTGGGATCGATCATGATCAGGCGGCACTGCTGCGGCGACATCCGGTAGAGCAGCGACAGGATCATGGTGTTCAAGCCGACAGATTTGCCGGAGCCGGTGGTGCCCGCCACCAGAAGGTGAGGCATCTTGGCCAGATCCGCCATCACCGGTTCGCCGCCGATGGTCTTGCCCAGCGCCAAGGTCAGTGGGGCGCGGGCTTTTTCATAATCGCCGCTGGCGAACATTTCGCGCAAGAAAACGGTCTCGCGGAACTGGTTGGGCAATTCGATGCCGATCACATTGCGGCCCGAAATGGTGGCGATGCGCGCCGCCACCGCCGACATGCTGCGCGCCACATCGTCGGACAGGGAAATCACCCGGGATGATTTCACGCCGGCGGCGGGCTCGAATTCATAGAGGGTGACGACCGGACCGGGGCGCACCGCGGTGATGCGGCCCTTGACGCCGAAATCGGTCAGCACCGCTTCCAGCATGCGGGCATTTTCTTCCAACGCTTCGTCGGACAGGGTGTGGGTGTTCTTGACCGGCGGGGCTTCCGTCAACAGCCCCAGCGCCGGCAATTGATAGTCGCCCGAGGCCAGGTTCAGTGCGGGTTGCTTGTCGGCGCGCTTGGGTGCGGCCACGCGCGCATCGCGCCGCACGCGATTGCTTTGGCGCTCCGCCAAACGGG
The DNA here is from genome assembly GCA_035251935.1 of Rhizomicrobium sp. Lineage (GTDB taxonomy): Bacteria > Pseudomonadota > Alphaproteobacteria > Micropepsales > Micropepsaceae > Rhizomicrobium. The sequence continues at coordinate 149,549 of DATFDR010000032.1, forward strand.
TGGCGGCGATCGGTTCGGGCCTTAGCGATCCCGGTGCGTCGTCATCCTGGTCCAGGTGATACGCGCCTTCGTCGTCGTCTTCATATCGTTCATCAACTTCCTCATCATGATGACCGAAGCTGATATGGGGCTTGCGGACCAGGTCCGCCAGCCATCTCGCGCCGGCGGGAATATTCATCACTCCATGCGCGATGGGCATGAAGCGCAAGCCGGTGGCCAGGAAGGCCAGCGGCAGGCCCAAGGCCAAAAATCCCAGCGGCAAGACCCAAGCCAGCGCAGGCGTTTGCCACATCTGCGCCGCATGGGCGCAAAGACCATTGGCCGCAATGCCGATCATGCCGCCCGCGCCCGCGGGCAAGCTGGTCAAGGGCGGCACCAGCCCCAACCCAGCCGCGACCGCGAAGGTGCCCAGCGGCCAAGCGAGCAGACGCCACATCGCGTATTTGAGCGACTTGCCTCTTATGGCGCGTGCGCCCCAGACAAACAAAGGCGCCAGAAAGGCCAAAGCCGCCCAGCCGAAAACTTGCAGCATCAGATCTGCCGCCACCGCGCCCATCGGTCCCAGCCAGTTGCTGGGGTCGCGCAGATTGGCGTTGTTCAAACTGGCATCGTCGGAAGAATAACTGAGCAGGGCAAGCAGCATCGCCGAAGCCGCCAGCACCAGCAGCAGGCCAGCGCCGCGCATGGTGACGATTCGCATCAGCCGGTTCATGGCGTGCTTGGCGTCCGCCAGGGCGTCGCTCATGGCGCTCCCCCTGGCGCGGGGGTGATAGACGCCACCGATCATCCTGCTGGTTCCCATATTCAACCCCCTCCGGTTTCAGCTTCCTCTCGGCTCACTCCGCTCGCCTCGATCGCTGAAACCACCTCCCCCTTACCTTGCTTCGCAAGAAGGGGGGTCCGCGTGGCGGCCAAGCCACGCGGACGGCCTGTGCCTAAAGAATTTCTCTCAATCTTTCGAGTGCGGTCATAATGGTTGACAAGTCGTTAACAAGCGCCACCCGGACATAGGAAAAGCCAGGGTTTGACTGGGTTTTTCCCGCCAGAATTTCCCGCCCCATATAGGCGCCGGGCAGAACCCGGACCCCCTGTTGCGTCCAGGCGCGGTGGGCGAATTCTTCGCCATTGCCGACATCGAGCCAGAGGAAAAATCCGCCGCCCGGTCTGGTCATCCGATCGTCCAGGATGCGTTCCGCTGCATCCATCTTTTCCTGATAGGCGGCGCGGTTGGCCATGACATGGTCTTCGTCGCGCCAGCAAGCGGCACTGGCCGCCAGCAACGGCGTGGGCACTGTCGGTCCCGCGACATTGCGGAAGGCACGAAATTTCTCGATCAGCTTGGGGCAACCCGCCACCAGGCCGGAACGCAAGCCCGGCAAGCCGGAACGCTTGGACAAGGAATGAAAACTCAGCAGGCGGGAAAAACCGCCACTTTGGCCAAGGCGGGCGGGAAGCGCGCAGGACGGCGCAGAATCGAACCAGATATCGGCATAACATTCGTCCGCCAGCACGACGAAGTCATGGCGGTCGGCCAACGCGAATAGATTTTTCCAGTAAGCTTTGTTCGCCACCGCGCCTTCAGGATTGGACGGCGAGCAGATATAGACCGCCGCCAACCGTTCCAATATTTCTTCCGGCAGGGCCGCGAAATCGGGCAAGAATCCGTTTTCCTTCAGCGCCGGCACATAGAGCGGCTCGGCGCCCGATCCCAGCGCCGCCGCCGCATAGCATTGGTAGAAGGGATTGGGCATCGCCACGATGGCGCGCACACCGGCTTTGCTTTCCGGCATCAGGGGAAACAAGACCGAGAATAGGCCCTCGCGCGTGCCGTTCAGCGGCAGCAGATTTTTTTCCGGATCGATGGTGTCCTTCAGGGCAAAGCGCGTGTTTAGCCAGCCCGCTGCGGCCTGCCGCCAGTCTTGCGTGCCGATGATCGCCGGATATTTTCCGAAGCCGGCGGCACTTTTGGCCAGCGCCTCTTTCACAAAATCGGGCACGCTGCCGGAGGGATCGCCGACCGCCAGGCTGATGGGCTCCTTGCCGGGCTTGGTATCGCCCAACAGCGTCGCCAATCGGGCAAATGGACCCGGCGGTAAAGCGGCTATGCGAGGGAGATTCGACATGCGCGGACCATAGAGGTCCGACCGACTCAGGAAAAGCGCGAAGCTCGAGGGCCGCATTTCGCGGCCCGACCTTCAGCATCCGCCAGCTCCCTTCCCCCGTGAGGCCGGTCAGTGAAAGGTCCGGTGGACCTTTCACCGGCCGAACGCGAAGCCATTAGAGGGGGAAGGTGTCGCAGCGAGATGTCGGCGGAGCCGACTCGAGCTGCGACGGATGGGGGTCAACAAATAAACGGAAATCACAAAGAAAAGGGCGCCAGCATCCGCTGGCCCCCTAATATCAGTGATGGACCGTCTCACCGTGCAGATTGATATCCAACCCCTCGACCTCAACTTCCGGCGGCACGCGCAGACCCACAATCACATCCACCAGCTTGAGGATGATGAAGGTGACGACGCCGCAATACACAAAGGTGATGCCCACATCATAGAACTGGACCAGCATCTGATGGAAGTTGCCGTCGGCCAGCCAGCCTTTGCCGGCGCCGTTGATCGCGCTTTTGGCGAAAACGCCGGTCAGGATGGCCCCCAGCGCGCCGCCCACGCCATGCACGCCCCAAGCATCCAGACTGTCGTCATAGCCCAGCGCCTTCTTCATCCACACGGCGGCGACATAGCAGATCACCCCTGCCGTCAGGCCGATGATCAAGGCGCCCACCGGATCGACAAAACCGGACGCCGGTGTGATCGCCACCAGCCCCGCCACTGCGCCCGAGATCATGCCCAGGACGGACGGCTTCTTGGCGATGATCCATTCCGCGAACATCCAGGCCAGCGCCGCGGCCGCTGCGGCGATTTGGGTGACGGCGGCGGCCATGCCGGCATTGAAACCGGCGGTGACGGCGGAGCCGGCATTGAAGCCGAACCAGCCCACCCACAGCAGCGAAGCGCCGATCACCGACAAGACCAGATTGTGCGGCGACATGTTCTCGGCGCCGTAACCGATGCGCTTGCCCAGGACCAAACAGGTGACCAAGGCGGCCGTGCCCGCATTCAAATGCACCACCGAGCCGCCGGCATAATCCAGCGCCCCCATGGTGAACAACAAGCCGCCGCCCCAAACCATGTGCGCGATGGGGCAATAGACGAAGATCAGCCACAGGCCTATGAACCACAGGAAAGCCGAATATTTCATGCGATCCGCGAAGGCGCCCGCGATCAGCGCGGGCGTGATGATCGCAAAGGTCATCTGGAAGAACATGAAGACCGATTCCGGGATGGTTCCGGACAGCGAATCCACCTTCATCGGCTCAAGGAACAGATAGCTGAAATCGCCGATGAATTGGTTCAGGCCCGCATTGGGATTGGTTTTGAAGGCCAGGGAATAGCCGATCACCATCCACAACACGCTGATCAGGGCGCATGCGCCGAAGCTTTGCGCCAGAGTCGCCAGGATATTCTTTTTGCGGACCATGCCGCCGTAAAACAGACCCAGGCCCGGGACGGTCATCATCAGGACCAGCGCCGCCGAAGTCAGCATCCAGGCGGTGTCACCGCTGTTCAATGTAGGGGTATCGGCGGCGAAGGCGGGAGAGATTCCCAGGAAAGCTGCGGCAAGAGCCAGGACGGCTCCACACTGTGATCTGGTGAGCATTCGTCCTTTTCCGTTTTTTTGAAAATCATGTCCCTTAAAGCAAAACAAAAAAGGGGTGCGGGTTGACCCGCACCCCTTTTGCTTCAGGTTCGCTTACATATTGTAAGCGCGTTCGCCATGCTCGGCGATGTCGAGGCCTTCGCGCTCGACTTCTTCCTTCACGCGCAGGCCGATCGTCATCTTGATCAGGCCGAACACGATCAGGCTGCCGATGCCGGACCAGAGGAGCGTGGTCAAGACGCCCTTGGCTTGCGCGATCACCTGCGGGACCAGACCCGGATAGACGGCCGCGCCGCCTGCCGTGTAGTCGACGATGCCCGCGCCGCCCAAGGCCGGGTTCACCAGGATGCCCGTGGCGATAGCGCCGATGATGCCGCCGATGCAGTGCACACCGAAGACATCCAGGCTGTCGTCATAGCCCAGCTTGTTCTTGATCACGCTGACAAAGAACAGGCAGACCGGGCTGACGATCAGGCCCAGCACGATCGCGCCCACCGGACCGGCGAAACCGGCCGCAGGCGTGATCGCCACCAAACCCGCGACGACGCCCGAGGCCGCACCCAGCAAGCTGGGTTTGCCCTTGAGGATCCACTCCACCAGAGGCCAGGCGACACCCGCCGCCGCGGTGGCGAGGAAGGTGTTGAGCATGGCCAGACCCGCATAGCCGTTCGCTTCCAGATTCGAACCAGCATTGAAGCCGAACCAGCCGACCCACAGAAGCGAGGCGCCGACCATGGTCAGCGTCAGCGAGTGGGGCGCCATGGGCTCGGCCTTGTAGCCGATGCGCTTGCCGCACAGGATCGCGCCGATCAAGGCCGCGATACCGGCATTGATGTGCACGACGGTGCCGCCGGCGAAGTCCAACGCGCCGAAGCCCCAGATCATGCCCGCGCCGGCAACGGTCGCATCGGCCGGATTGGTCGAAGCGAACTCCGGTCCCGGCCACCACCACACCATGTGGGCGATCGGGAAGTAGACCAGCGTCGGCCACAGAACCGAGAAGACGCAGATGGCGCTGAACTTCATGCGTTCGGCAAAGCCGCCAATGACCAGGGCGGTGGTGATAGCCGCAAAGGTCATCTGGAACGCCACAAAGACGATTTCCGGAATGACCACGCCGCGCGAGAAGGTCTCGACCACGGTGGACGGATCCACGCCTTTTAGGAAGGCCTTGGAGAAGCCGCCGACATAGGCATTCAGGCCGCCGCCGTCGGTAAAGGCTTCCGAGTAGCCCCACAGCGCCCACACCACCATCACGATGCAGGTGATGACCAGCGTTTGGGTCAGCACCGACAGCATGTTCTTGGAACGCACCAGGCCGCCATAGAACAGGGCCAAGCCGGGCACGATCATCAGCAGCACCAGGATGGTGGAAACCAGCATCCATGCCGTGTCGCCCTTGTCGGGTGTCGGCGGCGTCGGCGCGGCTTGCGCGTAAGCCACGCCAGCGGTCAGTGCGAGCGTGCCAAGGCTGGCAAGCATCGCGATACCCGCTTTCTTCAAACTTTCAATTCTCATTTTTCTGTCCCCTTTTGGACGGTTGCAAGCCTTGCGGGCCTACAGCGCGTCGCCATCCGTTTCGCCGGTGCGGATACGCACGACCTGCTCGAGCGGCGTGACGAAAATCTTTCCGTCGCCGATCTGGCCTGTCTTTGCCTTGGAAGTGATCGCGTCGATCACCGCGTCCAGCATTTCGCTTTTCACCGCCACTTCGATTTTGAGCTTGGGCAGGAAGCTCACAGCGTATTCCGCGCCGCGATAGATCTCCGTATGCCCCTTCTGCCGCCCATAGCCTTTGACCTCAGTCACCGTCATGCCCTGAACGCCGAGCGCCGAAAGAGACTCGCGCACTTCATCGAGCTTGAAGGGTTTGATGATCGCCGTAATAAGCTTCATCTGCCGTCCTTCCGTGTTATTGCCAGCGCCGGACGAAGGCCCGGCTTTAACGATTTATCAAGAACTGGGCCAGTTCTTGGGCGTCAGGCTAAAGGTTTGTCTTGAAAAGGTTTTTTTGCGAAAACACGCTGGTAGTGACTCAAAAACAGGCAGGATATTTTGCCTGTAAATTATGCAAAATCGAGTTTTTGCATAGAAAATAGTCAGAAGGACGACGCTTTTGAAACATGCCGATGTCTTGATCAGTGGTGCAGGGATGGTGGGCCTGCCCTTGGGTTTGGCTTTGGCGCAGGGCGGTTTCAAGACGGTGATCGCCGACTCCGTGCCGCCCGCCAAAATTCTGGATCCCAATTTCGATGGCCGGGTCTCGGCGCTGGCCTATGCCAGTGTGCGGATGCTGACGGCTTTGGGGGTTTGGGAGCTGCTTTCGCCCCATGCCCAGCCGATTCGCGAAATTCTGGTGACCGATGGGCAGACGGGAAAACCGGCTTCGCCTTTTTCGCTGCATTTCGATGCGCAGGAAGTCGGCGCCGATAGTCTTGGCCATATTGCCGAAAACCGTCACATCCGCGCCGCTCTTTATCAGGCGGTGGACGCCTGCCCCAATCTGGAGTTGCTGGCGCCCGCGGCCGTGACATCGCTGAGCGTAGAGGCTGCGGGCGCGGTGGCGACGCTGGCCAATGGCGAAGAAATTTCCGCACCCTTGGTGATCGCCGCCGATGGCCGGGACTCGCCGCTGCGCAACCAGATGGGTGTGCAGATTGTCGGCTGGTCCTATCCCCAGACCGGCATTGTGGCCACCGTCGAGCATGAGCGGCCCCACAATGGCGTGGCCTATGAGCATTTCCTTCCCTCAGGCCCGTTTGCGATATTGCCGATGACCAAAAACAGGTCGTCGCTGGTGTGGACGGAAGATAAACGCAAGGCGCCTGCGCTGCTGGCCTTGGATGAGGCGGGGTTCAACGCGGAACTGGCGCAGCGCTTCGGCGCGCATTTGGGAAAAACTCGCGCGGCAGGTCCGCGCTGGTCTTATCCTCTGTCGTTCCATCTGGCGCGGGATTTCGTGCGGCCGCGCTTTGCGCTGGCGGGCGATTGCGCTCATGGCATCCATCCCATCGCCGGGCAGGGGCTGAATTTGGGATTGAAGGATGCCGCGGCATTGGCGGAGGTTTTGTTGGATGCGGCGCGGCTTGGCCGCGATATCGGTGCGCTGGATACTCTCAAGCGCTATGAACGCTGGCGGCGGTTTGACTCCTTTGCGCTGGCAGCCTCCACCGATGCGCTCAATCGCCTCTTTTCCAACGACATCGCGCCGTTGCGGCATCTGCGCGATTTGGGGCTCGGCATTGTTGATTCTATCGGCCCGGCCCGCCGCTTCTTCATGCGCCATGCCGGGGGCGATATAGGCAAGCTGCCAAGACTTATGAAGGGCGAAGCCGCCTGACGCGATCTTTTGCCCTCCGGGTCGTTCGTACGCTGACGCTACTCACCTCGTCGCTCATGGGCTTTTGTGCCCACATCGCTCCTCGCTCCTGCCCGGCGGCCAAAATCTCAGCGTCAGGTGTTTAATGGACGGTCCGCTTCCAGCGCGATGACGCGCGTTCGCGCGCCGACATGCGGCCGCGTTCTGGCGCACCGGCCAGGGCCGCGGGCAGCTCGTCATAAAAGCGCCGCGCCACAACGCCCACGCGCTGGGCCCGCATGCCTTCGGCCTCCGCGCGGGTGGCAAAGACTTGGGCTTCAAACAAATAGTGGGTGACTTGGCCGGTTTTGATTTCCTGCACCTCTTCGACCTGCTCGTTCGCCACATCCAAGGCATGGCGGAAATGGGCATTGGCGTCGGCTTTGTCGCGCGCCTGCTGGGCGATGCGGGCGACGTTGGCCTGATCGAAGCGCTTCAGCCGGGGCAGGCCGAAACGGTAAAAGCCGATACAGGCCAGAACGAACGCGCAGGCCCACAAAACATTCATCATTGTGTCAGCCCATGCACGCCATGACCGCGTTTGAGATAATCCTCGCTCTGCATTTCGGCAAGGCGCGAGGCGGTGCGGCGGAAAGCCTCGGAAGAGATTCCCGCCTCATAAAGCCGGTCGGGCGGTGCGGCGGCCGAGCAGATCACCTTCACGCCTTCGTCATACAAGGTATCGATCAACAGTGTGAAACGCCGCGCCACATTGTGCATGCTGTCGGTCATCACTGGAACATGATCGATCAGAATTGTGTGGAATTCCTGCGCTATCGCCAGATAGTCCGCCGCCGCCAGCGGACGGTCGCACAATGCCTCAAAAGAAAAGCGCGCCACGCCGCGTGCCGTTTGCGGCGCGATCACCGAGCGGCCCAGCACCGCCAGTGCCTTCGGCTTTCCGCGCGTGCCATCGGTCAGCCGTGCCCAAGCCGCGTCCATCGCGGCGTCGGCTTCCGCGCCCAGGGGTGTCAGATAGACCTTCAGCCCGGCAATGCGCTGCAGCCGGTAATCGGTAGGCCCGTTCAACTCCACCACCTCCAGCCGTTGCTTGATCTGGGCGATGAAGGGCAAAAACAGTTGACGGTTCAACCCGCCTTCATAGAGCCGGTCGGGCGGGGTGTTGCTGGTGGCGACAATGGTGACGCCTTCCGTGAACAATTGTTCGAACAGCCGTCCCAGAATCATGGCGTCGGCCACGTCCGTAACCTGGAATTCGTCAAAGCAAAGCAGCCGCGCCTCTTGGGCAATGGCTGTGGCGATCACCGGAATGGGATCGCCGCTGCCGGCCTTTTGCCGCTGGGCGTGAATCCTAGCATGCACATCCACCATGAAACGGTTGAAATGGGCGCGGCGTTTTTTGCTCAGGCACGCGGCTTCAAAGAAAAAATCCATCAAAAGGGTTTTGCCGCGCCCCACATCCCCCCAGATATAAAGTCCTTTCGCCGGATCGGCGGCTTTGCGGAAGAAAGAGAATTTTCGCAGCCTGTTTAGCGCATGGGCCAAAACATTGAGGTGCTGAACGGCATTCTCCTGCGCCGGGTCGGGGCGCAGTTCGCCTTTTTCCACCGCTTCGCGATAGGCCGCGATCAGCATCAGCCGTAGCTTTCGATCGCGGCCGCCAGGGCCAATATGCGTTCGGCCTCTTGGGCATGAAGGCGTTCGATCATCCGCCCGTCCAAGGCGATGGCGCCCCGGCCGGGATTGTCCGCAAAGGCGTCCAGAATGCGCCGTGCCTGCATCAATTCTTCAGGCGATGGCGCGAAGATGCGGTTGCAGATTTCAATCTGGCTGGGATGGATCAGGGTTTTGCCGTCAAAGCCAAAGGCCCGCCCTTGGGCGCAGCTTTCGGCGAAACCGGTGCGGTCGGCGATATCGTTGTACGTCCCGTCAATCACATTCAGGCCATGGGCGCGCGCTGCGATCACGGTCTGGCTCAGGGCCGGCCAAAGATTGCGACGGCCGGCCATCGGCTGGGCGTGCAGGGATTTCAGCAGATCATTGGTCCCCATTGCCAGGCATGCCGCGCCGCTGGCGGCGATGGCGGCAACATTCAGGATGCCCAGCGGGGTTTCGATCATCGCCCAAATGGGCAGCGCGCCCTTGACGGCGGCGATGTCGGCGGCACTTTCCACTTTGGGCAACAGCACGGCGTCGGGGCGCGCGGCTTGGACGGCTTGCAGGTCGGCCCTTCCGTAAGGGGAGGAAAGCGGGTTGATCCGCACCACCACGTCGCGCGGGCCATAATCCTGGACCGCGGCGCAAACCGCGGCGCGCGCCATGTCTTTTGCATCGGGTGCAACGGCGTCTTCTAGGTCCAGCACCACTACGTCGCAGGGCAGGGTGCGCGCCTTCTCCAGCATTTTGGGGCTGGAGCCGGGCACAAACAGAACGCTACGGCGCGGTCCTTTTGCCCCCTGGGTTGTTCGTACGCTGGCGCTACTCACTTCGTCGCTCATGGACGCTTCTCTGTCCACATCGCTCCTCGTTCCTGCCCAGGTGACAACATTCCTCGCGCCGGTTTTGAGCTATTCGGCACCTTCAACCAGGATGAATTCGCCTTTGCCTGCCTTGTCGCGATACTCGCGCGCCTTGGTGTATTCCGGGGAGTGGTAGCAATCGTGGGCGTCCTGCAGCGAGGCGAACTCGATCACCACATTGCGGGCCCGCGCCACGCCTTCCAGAACTTCGGTCTTGCCGCCGCGGCAGAGGAATTTGGCATTGTAGCGTTGAAAGGCCGGCTTGGCGGTTTCCACATAGGACTTGTAGGTCTCGGGGTCGTGAACATCCACGCGTGCGACCCAGTAAGCTTTTGGCATTGAGGCAGTTCTCCTTTGTAAATGACCGCGCTGCTGGGCGCTAAGCGGCCCTCAGCAGGTTACGATTGATGAGAGTTTCAGCGATCTGCACTGCGTTCAGTGCAGCGCCTTTACGCAGATTGTCGGACACGATCCACATATTCAATCCATTCTCGATCGTGGGATCCTTGCGGATGCGGCTGACAAAAGTCGCGTCTTCGCCGGCGCATTCGATCGGGGTGACATAGCCGCCATCCTCGCGCTTATCCACCACCATCACACCGGGCGCTGCGCGCAGGGCGGCCCGCGCCTTTTCCGCCGTCACCGGTTTTTCGAACTCGATATTCACGGACTCGCTGTGACCGATAAAAACCGGCACCCGCACGCAGGTCGCGGTCACCTGGATGTCGGGGTCCAGAATCTTCTGCGTCTCCACCGCCATTTTCCATTCCTCCTTGGTGACCCCGGAATCCAGAAAGACGTCAATATGGGGAATAACGTTGAAGGCGATCTGCTTGGTGAATTTGCCTTGTTCGATGGGGTCGGCGACAAACACGGCGCGGGTCTGGCGGAACAATTCGTCCATCGCTTCATTGCCCGCGCCCGATACCGATTGATAAGTCGAGACCACGACGCGCTTGATGGTGAACAGGTCGTGCAGCGGTTTCAGGGCAACCACCAGCTGGGCGGTGGAACAGTTGGGATTGGCGATGATGCCTTTGGCGATGTCGCCCAGCGCATCGGCGTTGACTTCCGGCACCACCAACGGCACCTGCCGGTCCATCCGCCAGGCGCTGGAATTGTCGATCACGATGCAGCCTTGCGCCGCGATCTTGGGCGCCCATTCCTTGGCAATCTCGCCGCCCGCGCTCATCAGGGCGATATCGGTGCCCTTGAAGTCATAATAGTCCAGCGCCTTTATTTTCAGGACGCCGTCGCCAAAAGAGACTTCGCGGCCCACAGAGCGTGTGGAAGCCAAGGCCACGACTTCGCTGATGGGAAATTGACGCTCGACCAGGACCTTGAGCATCTCCCGGCCGACATTGCCGGTCGCTCCGACCACCGCGATTTTATAGGCCATGCGTCACCTGCTAGAGCGCAATCGGAGAAAATCGGAATCGATTTTTTGAAAAATTGCGCGGCAAACCAAGACCCTAGAGCGTGATCCGGCTTTAAAGAAACCGGATCACGTTCTAGGGGCGCGCACCAATACTAAAATGCGGCAAGGGGGGAAAGGCCGGCCTTGTGATCTTGGAAGGGCTTAATGGGAAGGACTTAATAGCCTGGGCGCCATTGCAGACGCAGCATCGCGCCGCTGCCGTCTATGCCGCCCTTCAAGTTGGGCATCAGCGGGTCGCCGGAATGGGTTTCGAAAGCCTCCCATTTCCCATCCTTGACCCCAAGGGTCCGGGCCGCTTGGTCGGTATAATTCATGGCAAAGGGTTGCGGCTGGCTTTCGGCCAGGCGCAGCGCCCTCTGATGCTCGGTGGGATAGGGTGCATTGGCGTCGGGCATGCGAAAGGCCCAGGCTGGGACCGTTCCGGCGAGTACCGCAAACGAGGCCAAGGCAAAGATTCGCAGGACACGCATATCCATAAAAACGCGCAGCCATGGCTGGTGTTTCCTTAAGCACACGCCATGGTTTGAAAGTTCCCTATTTCCAAAGGCTTGGCGGCTCAACGCCGATCGGTTTAAGGTCGCGGGGCTGGGACAGTCGAAGAGGGTTCAAAATGACATGCGTGAAGTTGGGCGCCAAATTGGGCGCCTGCGTGGCGGCCCTCAGTTTGATGGGCGCATCCCTGGCCCAGGCCCGGACAGTGTCGCCGGCCTGCGCCAGCACCGCCGAAATCACCGCCATTCAAATCGCGGCTGTGCAGCAGGAGCTAACGGACGCGGCCTTGGCCTGCGGCCCTGGCGCGGTATCGCGCTTCAATCAATTCCAAAAGACCTTTGGGGTGGAATTGCGCAAGTCCGATGCCCTGATGCTCAGAATGTTCAAACGCCTGCACGGCAATGCCAGAGGCAATACGGCGTACGATTCTTTCAAGACCCGCGCCATCGCCCGTGCTGAATTGCGCCGCACCAAGCCTGGTGCGCATGACAATTTCTGCCGTACCGCCAATGTCGTCTTTGCAGCCGCGCTGGCGCCCGACAAGCCGCTATTGGAAGATTTTGTGTCCGGTGTGCCGGTGAATGAAGCGTCTCCGGTGGACAGTTGCGAGATCAAAGTGACGGTGGCGCTGCAGGGCGTTCAAGCTGGCCCGGACATCGCGCCCACGCCCCGCCCCGGCCTTCCTACGGACCTGGTCACCAACTAAGCGCGGTATTTTGCGTCCTGAGTTCGTCGCGCGTGCGGTGAGCCACGTCGCGCGAAGCGCGTAGCGGTCCTGTGGACCGCGGCCCGGCAACCCGATGGGTTCCGTGCCTCGCCTACGCGTCCTTCGCTTCGCTCGAACCTGGGCGACCCTGCCACAAAATATCTCGCGCTGGAATTTGCAAGCTCCAAAAGAAAAAGGCCGGTCGCAAGACCGGCCTTTTCCGTTTCAGCTATGAACCTGCTGTTTAGCCACCGAGATCGATGACCGCGCGGCGGTTCTTGGGCTCACGCACGCCCGGACCGGTCGGGACCAGCGGGTCGTGGAAGCTCTTGCCCTCAATCGCGATCGAGTCGGCTGCCAAGCCTTGGCGCACCATTTCGGTCTTCACGGCAGTGCCGCGACGGATCGAGAGCGCCTGATTGTAGCGATCTGAGCCGACCGTGTCGGTGTGACCGGTGACCATGATACGCACCGAGCCCAGCGTCTTGGCCGCGGACACGGCTTCCGTAACCGTGCTCTGCGCTTCCGCCGTGAGATCCGACTTATCGAAGTCAAAGAACACGATGTAGGTCTTCGCCGGCGGCGGGGGCGGCGGAGGCGGTGGGGGAGGCGGCGGAGGCGGCGGAGGAGGCGGTGGGGGAGGCGGCGGAGGCGGCGGCGGAGGCGGCGGCGTCAGGAACCAACGCAGGCCGACCATCGCCACATTCTCCTTGATCGAGCTGACATGGATCGGAGTAAGGGCTATGAAGGACGAGCCAAAATTGGCGTTCGTCTCGTTCTGGCGATAGCGATATTCACCGAACAGATCGACATCCGGCGCGACACTCACCGCCACACCGGCGATGAGCTGCCATTGCAGCGCGCTGGCGCGGCCGCGGAAGATGTCCAAGGTGGTGCCATTGACACGCAGCGAGCCGGCGGCGTTGCCGATGCCAAGACCGGCACCCAAGGAGACCTTCCAAACGTCGTCCAGCGGAATGTCGTAGGCTAAATTGAACATGCTGGAGATGATCTGATTGCCGCCGCTGGCGCCGGGAACTGAGATGTCGTGCTGCGTGAAGGCAAACTCATTTTCCAGGCGCAGGCCGTTGGCCCAGCCATAACCCACCGCAACAGCGCCGATAAAGCCGTCAGCGGAATTTGTCTTCTGGTTGAAGATAGTGGGCTGCGGAACGGAGGTACCACGGATTCCCGGCTGGTTGTCCCAACCGCCGCCAAGACCCAAATACCATCCCTCGGCGGCCAAAGCGGGCGTACCAAGAGCCGCAGCGGCCACGGTCGCCATGGCGAGCAAACGAAGTTTCATTTTTCTACCCTCGCTGAAAATATCGAGAGGCAGGGACCCCCACCTATCTCGTCATAACCAATGTAGCGCTTATAACGATGGTCCCCGAAAATGTCTCCATGCCAAATGCTGCTTTGCGGCCGATTAGCCTCCAATTTCCAAGGTTTTACCCGCCCCCTGTGACCCTGTGGCCACAGCAAAAAAACCGGACTGATCCGATATTGCGTTTCGTAGTTTCTGACAGTTTTTCATTATGTCGGCCCCATAGTTCTTCGCACTGCCCGGTATTTTGCGATTTTATGTAGTAAAAACAAATAGATAATGTCAGACTGAGGTGCAAAATGTCTGATCCGGCATTGGTTCGGTTGCTGCGCCTGCTCGATTTGGAAAAGATCGAGGACGATGCCTTTCGCTGTCTGTCGCCGGCCGAGCCGACTCAACGAATCTTTGGCGGCCAAGTCCTGGCCCAGGCCTTGGTGGCCGCCACCCGCACGGTCGATCCGCAGCGCGCTTGCCATTCCTTCCACGGCTATTTTCTGCGTCCGGGCGATCCCCAGGTCCCCATCCTCTATCAGGTGGACCGCTCGCGCGATGGCGGCAGCTTCACGGCGCGCCGGGTGATTGCCGTTCAGCATGGCGTACAGATCTTCACCCTTGCGGCTTCGTTCCAGAGGGACGAAAGCGGCTTTGAGCACCGCTCCCAGATGCCGGTCGTGCCAGAGCCGGAAAGTCTGGAGGACGATCAACGGCTGTTGTTGCGCGATCCGGGCTTAAAAGCGCCGATGCGCCAATGGGTGGCGCGCGACCGCCCCTTTGAGACACGCTCGGTCCTGGGGCGGGGCTTGGGGGATCGCCCCGCGCGGCCAGCGGTGGATCATATTTGGCTCAAGACGCGCGGTGTTTTGCCCGACAGTGCCGATACGCATCGTGCTTTGCTGGCGTTTGTATCCGACATGTCGTTGCTGGACACCGCGCTGTTGCCGCATGGCAAGGGTATTTTCTCCGATGTGCAGGTCGCCAGCCTGGATCATGCCATGTGGTTTCATCGTCCCTTCCGTGCGGACGACTGGCTGCTTTATGCCCAAGACAGTCCTTCGGCATCGGGCGCGCGGGGCTTCAACCGCGGGGCGATCTACCGGCGCGACGGCGTGCTGGTGGCATCGGTGGCCCAGGAGGGGCTGATCCGGCCGCGATGACGCATTTGTTTGGGGCTTCGCCTAGGAAGGACATCCGCCGGTGGGTGCGGCGATCTGAAAGACGCGCCTCGGCTTGGTGTAGAAAATATTGGTCATGTTGATCGGACCGGTAATCACCTTGGTGGTCGGCGACGCATAGTCGTAAGCAATCTCGGCGACAATGACGCTGCCCCCCTCCGTCATCAGCGGCTGCGGCAGTGTCACGGTGCTGCCGGGCGCGCGCGATGCGGGGGTCAGCGTTCCCGAACCGGCTTGGGTGCAGGTCCAGGCCACTGTGCCGGTGAGCTTGGAACCGGTGGCCGCGCCGCTGCCGTCATCCACCACGCTGGTGAGGCGGATGGTGGGCTTAGCCGATCCGGATGTCGCCGGATTGTAATAGGGATACAAGATGGTTCCCGAAGCGCTATAGACGTTGCTGATGTCGGTTGTGGAAATGGTGCTCCCCTGCGAAATTAAGTCCGCCGCCGTACTGGCCATCATCGAGACATTGGCGCGGCACAACAGCGCCATGGACGTTTCGACCACGCCGAAGAACAGTGTGATCAAAATCGGCAGCAGCATGGCGAATTCGACCGCGGCGGTGCCATCCTTGTTGGCGCCGCGGTTTTTCAACACGCTGAGAATATGAGCCGCGCGTTTGGCCGTGCTAGTGAAAAACCTGGCCATCAGCAACCACCCGTGGTCGTGGTATAGGGCTCATTGCGGAACGCGGCGGCGCTGGACAGCAAATGTTTGTTGCCCGCCATATTGGCCATCAGAAAGGACAGACCCGGCGTGAAGACCGGCCAGCGATAAAAGGCGCGCACCAGCACCACGTCGCAGGCATTGCCGGGATTAAACGCGGTCATGTTGGGAAGGTTGCCGGCGGAATCCAGCGGCGAGGAATTGCTCATGCCGCCGAACCCGCCCGTATAGGTCTTCACATCGAACTGCAGATCGCTGTTGCCCGAAGAGTCCTTGCCGCAGCTTTTCAGCAAGGCGGAAACGTCATTGCAGATCTTGGTGCGAAATTCGTCCGCGGTCATGGTTTGGCAGGCGCCGGCGCTATCCTTGGTGAAGCAGGCGCTTTGGCCGGTGCGCACCAGGCGCGCGGTGTTGCTCACCGCATTCTGCAGCGCCGATTGTGCGAAGAACATGACGCCCACTTCAATTGTCGCCATCATCATCAATAGGAAAACGGGCGCCACCATGGCGAACTCCACGGCCGCCGAACCTTTGTTGGCGTCCGCCCGTCTGCGGATAAAATGATCCTTGAAACGCGTTGCGATCGTCACGGCCATCACGCCCCTTTGCCTGCAAACTTTAGCCCAGGTGGGGTAAAAACGAAGTCAAAGAGCCCTGCGTGCTGAACAGAAAGTTTAGCTTGTCATTACACTTCCCTACCCGACGCCAGCAGTTTCAACCTCTTGTTTACAGACGTTAACGGTTCGAATTTTTTCCTTAAGGGTTGCGTTACCGGCTTGCCGGAAAGCAACAGCATATTCATCTGTTTTGTCGGAAAATGGCGCCCTAAAGGAATGGGCTGACCATGGGTACAAGGATGAAGCTGTTCGTCGCCACGGCGCGGGATTTTTTGCGGTCAAAGCGCGGCAATGTCGCCATGATGTTTGGGGTGATGCTGATGCCGTTGATGATCGGCGCCGCCGCCGGTTTGGACTTTACCCGCGCCATGCTTGTGCGCCAGCAGATGGGCGAAGCGCTGGACGCCGCGGCGCTCGCCGTGGGTTCCACCCCTGGATTGGATCAGGCCAAGGCCCAAGCCTTGGCGCAGAAATACTTCGACGCCAACTACACCGTGGACAAGACGGAATTCGGTACGCCGGTTGTCAGCATTCCGACCTCCGGCTATGACGCCAACGGCTCCGTGCAGATCACCGCCACCAACACCATGCCGACCGTGCTGATGAAAATTGCGGGCATCACCAGCATGCCGCTCAGCACCTCGTCCAATGTGGTGTGGGGCCAAACGAAATTGTGGGTGGCGCTGGTGCTGGACAATTCCGGCTCGATGAATGACAGCGATGCCGGCGGCACCAAAATAGCCGCCTTGAAAAATGGCGTCACCGGCACCGACCAGCTTTTGGACATCCTTGAAAAAGCCTCCACCAACCCGGGCGACGTGCAGGTCGGCGTCGTGCCCTTCTCCCATTCTCTCAATATGAGCGCGGCGGGAACGGCCGACATCGACTGGGGCGATTGGGATGCGCCGCCCAAGGCGCCCGGCATCACCGCCGCTTATGCGATTTCCAACCCCCGCTTCAGCACGCCGGCCACGATTTCCTTCGAAGCCTGGGGGCCCGGTGACAGTTGCCCCTTCCACAATTCCAGCAACAACACCAGGAGTCCGTTCGGTTTCGAATGCAGGAGCAGCGGCGCCAATACCGGTACATCGAAGATCAACAAGATCGCCACCAGCGGCGCGACCAAGGGCTTGATCTGCCCTGGCCTCGATCCGGGCACCTATAACAGCGATCATCGCTTCCGCTATTACAATGGCTGCTATACCAGCACCGCCGGAACCGGAACTGTGGAAGTCGCCAAGGGCAGCTCCGCCACATGCCAAAGCTCCAGCGGCTTTGGCTTTTCCTCCAGCAATTGCAGCTGCAGCGGCAGCGGCAGCTCCAAGACCTGCAACACCAAGAAATGGGTCCATACCTGGGTGCCCAACAATCATTCGACCTGGAGCGGCTGTGTGATGGACCGCCAGCGCGCCGGCCTCCAGACCATGACCACCACCGGCCTGCGCCCCGCGGCGGCTATTAGCTATAACACCTCCAACGTCCAGCCTTCCAGCGGCACGCCGGACAGCCAGTTTCCCGCGGAAAATTCCACCAAGGTCTGCCCTGGCTCCTCTATCACCACGCTAGGTTATAACTGGAGCTCGCTAAAAACCCAGGTTAACGCCATGGTGCCCAACGGTAAGACCAACCAGGCGATCGGGGTGGCGCATGGCTGGCAGATGCTGACACCCGGCGCGCCCTATTCGACGCCCGCGGTGCCGGCCAACACCACCCGCTATATGATCATTTTCTCGGACGGTTTGAACACCAAGGACCGCTGGTGGGATGATAGCACCGGCAGCGCGGCAGTCGATAATATTGACGACTATGAGAAGGCGACCTGCGACGCCGCCAAGGCCGATGGCGTGGTTATCTATGCGATCTTCCTGGAAATCGCCGGCGGCGACTCCGCACCGCTGAAATATTGCGCCAGCGATCCCTCCAAATATTTCGAGCTGTCCTCGACCACCACTGTCTCGGCTACTTTCAAGCAGATCGCGCAGCAGATCACCAATGTCCGCGTGATGAAATAAGATCGGCGTTGGAGTGCGTGGCCAGATCCAACTGATGCCGTGACAGGCCTGTTGGCGCCAGTTGGTGGGGGGCCACGCCACGTCAGCTTTGTGATATGCCGGTAGTGCGAGAATCCATGGCGGTTTGGCGCTGTCTGAGCGCGGCCGCCAGAGCAAAACAAGAAATTGGGATTAGTTGGTCTTGGCTTCCGTCGCGGCGGCGCCACGCGCGGCGGCCTGATGGGCGCTCGCCTGACTGGCGATGGCGTCATAGGCCTCCTTGCCGTCGCCCGGCATCGGCGTGGGCTCGCAGCGTCCACCGGCGCAGTTCAGCGTCACGCGCTGAGCGCCGCGGTTCAGAGTCACAGTGCCGCCGCCATTGTTGCCGGTGACGGTGACATGGGTATTGAAAACCATCACATTGTCGCGGTTCAGCGCCACGATATTGGTGCGGCCATAGCCCTTGCCCTGCACAAAGGCATGGCGGGCGTCGATCATGGTCACATCGGCGATGGTGGGGTTGCCGACATAGACAGTGGAGACGGGGCTGCGGAAGGTGAGGGTATGGACCTCGTCCAGCGTCAGCGCCACGGAGTCGTTCTTGCCGGCGGCAAAGGCCGGGACGGTCACGAGAAGGGCGGCGGCAAAAAGGGCGCGGCGCATGGAAAACTCCGAAAAAATATCGTCAGGCCAGCCTAGGCCTGCGCCCTTAAAGAAGCCCTAAGTTTTATTGACGAAAAACCCGCCGCCGCCATAAGGCATTCTTAAGCTCCGGCTGGCATCCTTGCCAAAATCTTAAGAAATGCCCGATGCAAAACATTGTTCTTCTGCTGCGCCGTGGCGACTTTCTGACCCGCCAGCGCATGACGCTCTGGGCTGCGGGCCTGATTTTCGGCTTTGCTCTCTGCATTCTCTTTCTTGGCCTGACCGCGCAAGGGCTTAACGACTATGCGGGGCGGCCGCTGGGAACGGATTTCTCCAATGTCTATGCTGCGGGCGTCGCAGCGGTTCACGGCGATGCAACTGCGCCCTTCAGTGCTTGGCGCCAGCTGGAGGCCGAGCGCGATATTTTCGGCCCGCAAACACCTTTCTATGGCTGGCACTATCCGCCGTTTTTTCTGCTGGTCGCCGCAGCGCTGGCACAGCTTTCCTACCTGCCGGCGTTGATTCTTTGGCAGGGTGCGACGCTGTTGCTGTATTTGGCGTCGCTTGGACTCCTGCTGCGCAAAAGCGCGGCGCCGCAGCTGTATCGTGATCGTTTGTGGTTGCCTCTGGCGTTGGGATTCACCGCGGTTTTCGTGAATTTGATCCATGGCCAGAATGGCTTTCTAACGGCGGCGCTGTTTGCGTTCGGGCTTGCGCTTTTGGACGAGCGGCCGATGCTGAGCGGATTGGCCTTCGGCCTTCTCTGCTACAAGCCGCAATTCGCAGTTCTGATACCGGTGGTGCTGGCGGCAACCGGCCGCTGGAAAACGCTTGCGGTCAGTGTCGCAACGATTCTCGCACTCGCTGCCATAGTCAGCGCTCTTTTTGGAACCGCCGTATGGACGGCATTCCTGGAGTCTTCGCGGTTCACGCGCACGATTGTGCTGGAACAGGGTAATACGGGCTTTCACAAGATTCAGAGCGTTTTCGCCTGGGCACGGATGTGGAACGGCTCGGTCGCGCTGGCTTACGCTGCGCAAATACTGACCGCACTGACAGTGTTGGGCTTGTTGTTGAAAATCTGGCGCAGCGACGCCGCCGCAGGGTACAAGAAAGCGGCGCTGTGTCTGGCGGCCGTGCTGATCACCCCTTACGCACTGGACTACGATCTTGTGGTGCTTGCGCCCGCAATCGCTTTGCTGATAGCGGAAGGGAAAGCGCGCGGCTTCACGGACGGAGAATTGTTGTCCTTGACATTGCTTTGGCTGATGCCGATCGCCGCCCGCAATATCGCACACTATGCATTCGTGCCGATCGGGGTTCTTGCGATGCTGTTTTCATTCGGCCTGATCTACCGCAAATGCAACGTCCATGAGCAAAACACAGCTATACCGAAACCGGCAAAAGCGATTTCTTGGTAAAGGAAGAGTCAACCTCTGCGGCAACGCCGCACTAGGCCTGGTTTTTTTGCGTGGAACTCATACAAGGTGATTGAATTGTTCCGCTCACGTTTAAGTCGAAATTAAGTCGCGTCCGCTAGCTTGATCGCGCCCGCAACGAGCGAAAAGAGTTCGTCCGGGGTTGGGCATCCTAGGGTGTATTAAAGTTGGAGACTGAAATGAATCTCATCTCGCGTTTTATCCGCGATGAATCCGGCGCCACCGCCATCGAGTATGGCCTGATTGCCGCTCTCATCGCTGTCGTGATCATCGGTGGCGTGACCACCGTCGGCAGCAATCTGTCGACCGCCTTCGACACCCTCGCGGGCGCCTTCTAATAAGGCTGGGCGATTGTCATAGAGCGGCCGCCCCTCGAAAGGCGGCCGTTCGTTTTTCTAGAGCGTGATCCGGTTTCTTTGAAGTCGGGTCACGCTCTAGAGTCTCGGTTTGCCGCGCAATTTACCGGAAATCGATTCCGATATTCCCCGATTGCGATTATAGGGTTCGAAATGCTCGCGGAAATCCTGGTCCTTATCGTCTTGCCGCTTCTGCTGGTGGCCGCCGCGGGCTGGGATATTGCAAGCTTCACCATTCCGAATTTTCTCAGCCTGGCGCTTTTGGCGGTCTTTGCGGTTTTCGCCTTTGCGGCGGAACTGAGTACAGCCGTGATCGGCTGGCATCTGCTGGCCGGCTGCATCGGTCTTTTCCTGGGTTTCACGCTGTTCGCGCTGGGCCATATTGGCGGCGGCGACGCCAAATTGTTCGCAGCCATGGCCTTATGGTTCGGCTTGAAAGATTTTTTGTCCTTCGCGCTTGTGGCCAGCCTGTTCGGTGGCCTTTTGGCGCTGGGCCTGATGTTGCTGCGCCAGTGCCCCCTGCCGGCCTTCCTATCGCGTCAGGGCTGGATGGCGAAGTTGCATGATGCGCGTTCGGGAATTCCTTATGGCGTGGCGCTGGTTGCAGGCGCTTTCATTCTGCTTCCCACGACGGAAATCTTCCGTCTGGCCGCCGGAGCTTAACAATAACCTAAAAGCGCGCCGGTTCCGTCCCTTCGGATTTTAAACAAGTTCTACGCGAAACATCTAGCGGCGCAAGGCAATTGCGACGCCCCTCTTAAGCAATTTCTAAAGGGTTGCATGGTGAATTGTCGTCAAAGGAGCCTGCAATGAATCCCCAACGCTTGATTGTGCTTGGCTTTGCCCTTGTGGCAGCCGGTGGCGCCGCTTTTCTGGTACGCGGCATGTTGGGCGGCGGCACGCCCCCCGTGCAAGCCAAGGCTGTACCTGCTATCGCCATGAGCGAAGTGCTGGTGGCCAATACCAATCTGACTCCCGGCCAAGCGCTTTCGGCCGAACAAGTGCGTTGGGAAAAATGGCCGACCTCGACGGTCGATCCCGCTTTCATCACGCATGCTGCCGCAGGCGATGAAGAGCAAGCCGTCAAAGGCACGGTTGTGCGCGCCATGATCTTGCCGGGCCAGCCGATCACCAAAACCGCGATCGTGCGCG
Source organism: Rhizomicrobium sp. (assembly GCA_035251935.1). Classification (GTDB taxonomy): domain Bacteria; phylum Pseudomonadota; class Alphaproteobacteria; order Micropepsales; family Micropepsaceae; genus Rhizomicrobium. Next base: position 171,102 of record DATFDR010000032.1, read on the forward strand.
GCGATGCGTCCGGCTTCATGGCCGCGACCTTGGGCGAAGGCATGCGCGCCGTCTCCATTCCGATAACCGCCGATTCCAGCGCCGGTGGTTTCATTCTGCCCAACGACCGGGTCGACATCATCCTGATCCGCAGGCCTCAAAGCAGCACGGCCCCCACCTCCGCCAAAACCATTCTGTCGAACTTGCGTGTGCTGGCGGTGGACCAGACCTTCAGCCAGGACAAGGATACCCGCACCGTCGTTGGCAAGACCGCCACCGTCGAAGTGACCCCGGAACAGGCCGAAGTCATTTCCGCCGCCACGCTCTCGGGCCAATTGTCGCTCTCGCTGCGGCCGCTGAGCGAGAATCTCGCCGCCGGTGACGGCAGCGTTCCGCGCAAGCGCAATCCCGCCGCCTATGACGGTCCCGTTTCTGTGATCCGCTATGGCATGACCGGTTCCGGCAACCGGCAGGAGAACGACCAGTGACCGACACGCGCAAAATCCTCTTTGGCTTGATGTTGATCCTGGCTTTGCCGCATGCCGTCTCCGGCGCAGCGGCCCGTCCGGTTTTGGATGAATCCAACGCCAAGGTCATGACCATCTCCACCCGTGGCGCCTCCAGCCATCAGCGCCTGACCTTGTCGCTGGACAAGGCGGCCGTGGTGCAGCTCGACGCCGATGCCCGCGACGTGCTGGTTTCCAACCCCGATTTGGTGGACGCGGTGGTGCGTACGCCGCGCCGCATCTTCCTGCTGGCCACCAAAGTGGGCCAGACCAACGCTTTCTTCTTCGACGCCCAAGGCAAACAGATTCTGGCGCTCGATATCCGCGTCGAAAAGGATGTGGTGGATCTGGCCGGCCTGATGAAAACCAGCATGCCGAACTCCGCCATTCAGGTTCAGGCCTTGAATGACAATGTCTTGCTGACCGGATCTGTCGCGAGTGCTTTGGAAGTCAGCCGCGCCGCCGATCTGGCGGCGCGTTTCACCGGCGATCCCAAAAAGGTCGTCAATATGATCAATATCGCGGCCGGCCAGCAAGTGATGCTGAAGGTCCGCATCGCGGAAATGAACCGCAATGTCGCCAAACAGTTCGGTATCGATTTGAGCGCGGCGGCCAAGATCGCCGGCGTGCCCGGTGTGATCAGCACCTCCAATCCCTTCGGCTTGGCGGGCAAGGCGCTGAGCGATCTGTCCGGGGGTCGAATCGGCCAGATGTGTTCTGGACAATTCTTTCCGAATGTCACTTCCAGTATTGTCAATGGCGTCACCAGCGGTGTCGCCAACAGCGCCACCACGGGTTTTGGGACACAGCTCCTCGTTGATGATGCCGGCCATGTCATCCCCATTCCCGGCACCAATCCTATCCAGTTGCTCACCGGGCGGGCGGCGAACGATTCGATGGCCAATACCGTCACCAGTGGCTTAAACTCGAGCAATACCATCACCTCCAACGGCAATCCGATCTGCCCCAACAACGCCCAAGGCACGCTCAAGGCGCTGGAGCAAGTTGGGTTGGTGCATATGCTGGCCGAGCCGAACTTGACCGCGGTCAGCGGCGAAACCGCGAAGTTTCTGGCCGGCGGCGAATTTCCGGTGCCTGCATCGCGCGATCGCGACGGCAACATCACCGTGGAATTCAAGCAGTTCGGCGTCGGTCTCAGCTTCACCCCCGTGGTGCTGGCACCGGGGCGCATCAGCCTGCAGATTTCCAGCGAGGTCAGTGAGCTTACCAATACCGGATCGTTTTTTGTGGGCGCTGGCGGCGGTGCCGGTCTCACCATTCCCGCGCTTTCGGTCCGACGCACCGCGACCACGATCGAGTTGCCTTCGGGCGGCAGCTTCGCCGTCGCCGGTCTGATGCAGCATAATACCAAGCAGGTGCTTGACGGTTTTCCCGGCGTCAAGGATCTGCCGGTGCTGGGCGCTCTGTTCCGCAGCCGCGATTTCGCCGACGACCAGACGGAACTGGTCGTTCTGGTCAGCGCCTATCTGGTCGAGCCCACATCCGAAGCCAACCTGTCCGTGCCGACGGAAGGCTTTGTCGCCCCCACCGATCCGGAAACCCTTCTGCTGGGCCGCCTGAACGCGGTCTACAAGAAGAAAGACGAGAACCCGATGTCGCCGCAGGCATCCGCCCCTGTCGGCTTTGTCGTGCGCTAGGAGACAGATCATGAAATTCGATTACATGCTTCGCGCTGCGGCTCTGGCCTGCGTCATCATCGCCGGCTCCTGTTCCGTGAGCGGCGACGCTCCGACCGTCTGGCAGGATGGTGCGCGTAACCATCCCATTACGGTGGAGCCCAAATTCCGCGAGTTGAAGGTTCAATTCGCTGCGGGCGGCATGAGTGCCGATGACGCCGCTAAGTTCGACGCTTTCCTGGCCGACTATCGCGTGCGCGGCAATGGCAGCTTGGGCATCAGCGTGCCCAGCGGTTCATCCAGCCGGGCCGCCACGGAATTCTTTGCCGAGCGCGCCGCCGCCACCGGCATCAGCCGGGACAAGATCCTGGTTTCGACCCACAACGCCGCCAATGGCGATATGCGGGTGGATGTGAGCTACATCGCCTACACCGCGCATGCACAGTCTTGCGGCGATTGGTCCGAGAATGAAGCCTTCACCCTGGACAATCGCACGCCCAAGAATTTCGGCTGCTCGGTTCAGCGCAATATCGCCGCCATGGTTGCCGATCCGCGCGATCTTTTGGGTCCGGGTCCGATGGGTCCGGTGGACACCGCCCGCCGCGCCACCGTGATGGACAAATATCAGAAGGGCGAAATCACCCAGGCCAACAAGCGCAGCTCTGGCTTGGCCACCGAACAATCCGCCGACGCCTCCAATGTTGGCCAATAACGGATAAACCCCATATGAGCAAACCTCCGAGAGTGGAAAATTTCGGCGCCGCGCCGCACGAACGTCCGGTGCCGCGCATCTCCATCCATGCCTTTTGCGAATTTCCCGATACCGTGGAAGCTTTGGAACGGGCGAGCGGCGATCGCCGCCTGGCCAAGGCGCATCTGCAGGTGCAATTGGGCGGCATCGACGCCGCTATCGCGCATTATCACGGCCAGATCACGCCCAATCTCTTGATCGTGGAAACCAAATTGCACGGCGAAGAAGCCTTGGCCGAGTTGGATCGTCTGGCGGAAGTCTGCGACCCGGCGACCAAAGTGATCGTCGTGGGCCGCACCAATGATGTGGAACTCTACCGTGAATTGATGCGTCGCGGGGCTTCCGAGTATCTGGTGGCGCCCTTGTCGCCGCTGCAATTGATCGAAGTGATTTCCGGCCTCTATCTGGATCCCGGCGCCGCCCCGATTGGCCGTGTCGTGGCCGTGGTCGGCGCCCGCGGCGGCACCGGTTCTTCCACGCTCGCCCACAATATCGGCTGGTGCATCGCCGAGGAATTGCAGATCAACACCTGTATTCTGGATCTGGATTTGCCTTTCGGCACCGTCGGCCTGGACTTCAACGACGAAGCCAGCCAGGGCATCGCGGAAGCCTTGACCGCGCCGGAACGTCTGGACGATGTCTTGCTAGACCGTCTTCTGATCAAGCGTGGCGAGCATCTTTCCTTGTTCACTGCGCCCGCGGCCTTGGAACGCCATCTGGAATCCACGCATGAGTCCTATGAATCGGTAATCGATGCGGTGCGCCGCACCATTCCTTGCGTGATCTTAGACCTGCCGCATGGTTGGTCGGCTTGGAAGAAGGCGGCCTTGCTGGGAGCGGACGACGTCGTCATTGTGGCGACCCCGGACCTCACGTCCTTGCGCAATGCCAAGAACATTGTCGAGCTGGTGAAAAGCGCGCGTCCCAACGACGCCCCACCGCGCCTGGTAATCAATCAGATCGGCGTGCCCAAGCGACCCGAAATTCCGGCCAAGGATTTCGCCGAAACCCTTGGTTTGGACCCTGCCGCCGTCATTCCGTTTGAACCGGCGACCTTTGGCCAGGCGGGCAACAATGGTCAGATGGTCATCGAACTGGCGCCCAAGGCGCCGGTGGCGGAAGCCATTCGCCAGCTGTGCCGCGCCATCACCGGCCGCACCATGCAAGGTCCGGCCAACAAGAGCCCCATCTCCATCTTCTCGTTCCTAAAAGGAAAGAAGCAGGCTTAAGCCATGTTCGGCAAGCGTAACGTCTCAGAGCCTGCGGTTGGAAAGCCCGTTGCCGCGGCACGCGAGCCAGTAAGCGCGCCGGTGCGCAACACGCCCGCTGCGCCTCTCCCCGTGTCTGCGCCGCAGACGGCGCCGCAACCCAGCGCGCCCGCGCGGGTGGTCGCCGACACGCGCTCCGAAGACTATTACCAGATCAAGTCCACCATCTTTAACGCCCTGATCGATACCATCGATCTGGCGCAGTTGGCGCAGCTCGATCCGGATTCCGCACGCGAGGAAATCCGCGACATCGTCAACGAAATTATTTCGATCAAAGCGGTGGTGATGTCCATCGCCGAGCAGGAACATCTGCTGCAGGATATCTGCAACGATGTCCTGGGCTATGGCCCGCTGGAACCGCTGTTGGCGCGCGACGACATCGCCGACATCATGGTCAATGGCGCCAACCGGGTCTTCATCGAGGTCGCCGGCAAGGTGCAGCTCACCAATATCCGTTTCCGCGACAATGCCCAGCTGATGAATATCTGCCAGCGCATCGTGTCGCAGGTCGGCCGTCGTGTCGATGAATCCTCGCCTATCTGCGACGCGCGCTTGTTGGACGGCTCCCGCGTCAACGTCATCGGGCCGCCTTTGAGCCTGGACGGTCCCACCCTCACCATTCGTAAGTTCAAGAAAGACAAGCTGAAGCTGGAAGATCTGGTCAAGTTCGGCTCCATCAGCCCGGATGCGGCGCGTGTGCTGCAGGTGATCGGCCGTTGCCGCTGCAACATCCTGATTTCCGGCGGTACCGGTTCGGGCAAGACCACCCTGTTGAACTGTATGACCGCCTATATCGACACCGAAGAACGCGTCATCACCTGCGAAGACGCCGCCGAACTTCAACTGCAGCAGCCGCATGTGGTGCGGCTGGAAACCCGCCCGCCCAACCTGGAAGGGCAAGGCATGATCTCCATGCGCGACCTGGTGCGGAACTGTCTGCGTATGCGCCCCGAACGCATCATCGTGGGCGAAGTGCGCGGCGCCGAGGCTTTCGATTTGCTGCAAGCGATGAACACCGGCCATGACGGCTCGATGGGCACGCTGCACGCCAACAGCCCGCGCGAAGCCATGTCGCGCTTGGAATCCATGATCACCATGGGCGGCTTCGCGCTGCCGATGAAAACCATCCGCGAGATGATCGTCGGGTCCATCGACATCATCATCCAGGCCGAGCGCATGCGCGACGGTTCGCGCCGTATCACCAAGGTCACCGAAGTGATCGGCACCGAAGGCGATGTCGTCATCACCCAGGATCTGGTGTCCTATGAGGTGCATGGCGAGGACGAGACCGGCCGCCTCAAGGGCAAGCATATCGGCTCCGGCGTGGTGCGGCCCAATTTCTGGGAGCGCGCCCGTTACTACAATCTGGAAAAAGAGCTGGCCGACGCGCTGGATAAGGTCAATCAATGATCGTTTTGATAGGCCTGTTGTGCACCTTGGCGCTTGGCGGCATGGTGTTCGCCTTCTCGGGCGGGGATGAAAAGACCAAGAAGCGCATGCTGGCCGTGGGTAAGCCCGCGGGCAACGCGCGGGGCCGCAGCGCCAATCCGGCGCTGGACGCTGCTCAGAAACGCAAAAATGTCGCGGTTCTGCTGAAGGACGTCGAGAAGAACCGCGCCGCCAAGAAGGAAAGGCCGACCATGCGCCGCCGCCTGGAACAGGCGGGTTTCCCCAAGGCCAGCCCGCGCACCTTCTGGATCATTTGCGGCGTTCTGGCTCTCATTGCCGGCGCGGCTGCCATTCTGACGCAACAAAGGCCGCTGGTCATCGCCATGGCGGTGTTCATCGTCGGTCTGGGCCTGCCGCGCTGGGTACTCTCCTTCCTCACCAATCGGCGCAAGAAGAAGTTCACCCAGAATTTCGCCACCGCCATCGACGTGATCGTACGCTCGGTCAAATCGGGCCTGCCCACCAATGAAGCTTTGCGCATCGTGGCGCGCGAGATTCCCGATCCCGTGGGCAGCGAATTCCACAGCTTGGTGGAAAGCATGAAGGTCGGTGTCACCCTGGATCAGGGGCTTAAGCGGATGATGGAATCCATGCCCACACCGGAAGTGGGTTTCTTCGCCATCGTGATGGCCATTCAATCCAAGTCCGGCGGCAATCTGTCGGAGGCCCTGGGCAATCTGGCCGCTGTGCTGCGCGATCGCAAGCGCTTGCAGGGCAAGATCAAAGCCATGTCCTCGGAAGCCAAGGCATCGGCCATGATCATCGGCTCTCTGCCGCCTGGCGTGATGGGCATCGTTTATCTTACGACGCCCGCCTACATCTCCAAGCTGTTCACCGAAAAGGCCGGCAATCTGATGCTGGCGGCTTGCGTGTTCTGGATGGGCATCGGCATCATGGTGATGCGCAAGATGATCAACTTTAAGCATTGAGGAGGGCCAGATGAACACGATCATGAACCTCCTGTTCGACAAAAATTTTCTGGTCACCCTGTTCGTGGGGATTCTGGCGTTCGCCACGGTGGTCACGCTGGGCGTGCCCTATTTGGAACGCAACGGTCTGGAAGACCGGCTCAAAACGGTGGCGCGCCGCCGCGAGGAATTGCGCGCCAAGCATCACGCCGCCTTGAATGCCAAGCGGGGCAGTCTCAGGGTCGAACCGACATCCTACATGAAAGCCACGCTGGATAAGTTCAAGCTGGGCAATATGCTGGAAAGCGAGAACACCCGGGAAAAACTCGCCAGCGCGGGCTACCGCGGCCAGGCGCCGTTGATCGCCTTCATGTTCTTCCGTTTTGTGATGCCGTTCATCGTATTCGTCGTCGCTCTGTTCTATCTGTTCGTCGTTCTGCATGTGACTTGGCCGCTGATGCAGAAAATCACCGCCGCCGTCGCCGGCGCGCTGATCGGTTATTATCTTCCGGACATGTTCGTCAACAACATGATCCAGCGCCGTCAGGCCTCCATCATGCGGGCCTTTCCCGATGCGCTGGACCTGATGCTGATCTGCGTGGAATCCGGCATGTCGATCGAAAGTGCCTTCACACGCGTGGCGTCGGAAATCGGCTCCCAATCGGCGGAATTGGCGGAGGAACTGGCGCTTACCACCGCCGAGCTCAGCTATCTGCCCGACCGCCGCCAGGCTTTCGACAATCTCGCCAAGCGCTGTGGCCATGCGGGCGTGCGCGCGGTGGCCACTGCTCTCAACCAGGCGGAAAAATACGGTACGCCGCTGGGCGCAGCCTTGCGCGTCACCGCCACGGAAAACCGCGAAATGCGCATGCAGGAAGCCGAACGCAAAGCGGCGTCTCTGCCCGCCAAGCTTACCGTCCCGATGATCCTCTTCTTTCTGCCGTGTTTGTTCATCGTCATCATGGGACCGGCTATTCTTACCATCAAGAAGATGATGTGAGAGGGTGAGACGCGACCGGCGTAGGCCGGGCAAATCGATCCGTCGCTAGCGACAGCGTAGTGCGACGATCGATTTGAGCGTCGAACGCCGCGAGCTTGGGCGAGCGGCCGGGAAACAAGCTCCAATCGTTGCCTATGCTTACGCTTATCCGGCACGCCCAATGCCCTCAGCGCCCGCAACGACCTTTTCAGCAGCTCGCAGCTTGTTGGAACAGTGGCTCGATTGCCGATCCGGACCTGGGAGTTGTAGGGTTCGGATGATGTCGGACAGCAGATTCAACAAGTGGCTCGCACGCTGGAAACTCGTGCAAGACGGCGAAGCAATCGCGATAGGCCGGAGCAGCAGTCTGTTGCTGCCGGTTCTCTGCGATGGCGCGCCGGCAATGCTGAAAATCGCCGTTGACGAGGAGGAGACGCGCGGCGGCGCTATGATGGATTGGTACGCTGGATGCGGCGCGGCCAAGGTTCTTGCCCATGACGGACCGGCCCTTCTGCTTGAGCGGCTTGCTGGACAGCGGGACTTGTCGACAATGGCTCGCTCCGGCCAGGATGATGAGGCGACTGGGATCATCTGCTCGGTGGTAGCGAAGCTGCATGCTCCAAGAGCGCAAGTTTCGCCCGAAAGCCTCGTTCCGATGCAAATATGGTTTCGCCAGCTTGATCCGGCTGCGCTTCGCTATGGCGGCATTCTAACGACGTGCGCGACCGCGGCTCGCGATTTGCTGGCTCAGCCTCAAAACATCGTTCCGCTGCATGGCGACATCCATCATGGAAACATTCTTGATGGCGGCGAACGAGGGTGGCTGGCCATCGATCCAAAAGGCGTCCTCGGCGAGCGAGGATTCGATTATGCCAATCTGTTCCGAAATCCCGAAGCCTGTTTCGCCGGGGAGCCGGGCCGTCTGCAACGGCGGGTCGAAATCGTGGCACGGGCAGCAAGGCTGGAACCGAAGCGGCTCTTGACCTGGATACTCGCCTATGCCGGTTTGGGGGCGGCATGGACAATGGACAGCGGCGGGCAAGATGAGGCGGGGCTGGCCATCGCGCGTATCGCGGCTACGGAACTGGGTGCCTGAACGCGTGCTTCTTCGACGTTCGTCGCTCAAAATGGTCCACCGGACCTGCTCACGCGCGTACCGCGCGCCGCAAACTCATCAATAAGCGTTGGCGGTCATGCGCAGGCCGGGAACCGCGGGCAGCGGCTTGTCAGCCTCTGCTGTCTTGGCCGATGCAGGCTTGGCGTCCGTGGTCTTGGCGGGCGTCCGGACCACCACCGCAGGGACGGGCTTTTCGGCAACCGCCATGGCAGGCGTTGTCGGAGCAACCGCGGGCTGTTTGACGGCCTCGGCGGCTTTCACAGGTTCTGGCTTGGTATTGGCAGTTCTCAAAGCGGGGGTGAATTTGGCGGGTTCGGCGGCTTTGACCGGACCAGGCGCGGTTTCAGCGGTCTTCACCGGCTGAGACGGTGCGGGAGAAGAAGCAACCGGCTTGGCGGCGGGCGCGACCACAGCGGTTTCGGTCTTGGTGACCGGCGCGGCTTGCTGCAACGGGCGCGGCGCGTGTGTCGCCGTGGGCGTGGCATTGGCCGGTTTGGGTTTGGCAACCGGCTGTACCGGACCGGCCAAGGGATCGGCCGGCACGCGCTGCATGACGACTCTTTCCACCGGCGGCGGCGCGATCTGCGGAACAACCTGTTTCTGAACCTGTGCGACGGGCGCGCGGGCCGGGGCCGAGCTGGCCACCGGCATTTCCGCCGCCAGAGAACGAATCATGGTGATATTGCGGGCAATCTTGGCGTCGCTGCGGCCACCGGCGGCTTCGGCGCGCGTCATAAGCGCGCGGGCCATTTCCGGATCTTTGGCCAGCATGCGCGACAAGGCAAAATTGTTGAGAACACTTGGTTCTTCCGGCTTGATGGTCAGGGCCTGTTCATAAGCGACCTGGGCTTCCTTTTGATTGCCCAATTGGTCCAGCGCCACGCCCAGCGCCGAATAAACGGTCCAGTCGCGGGGCTGCATCTGCTGTGCGCGGGTCAGGAATTGCACCGCATCGCTCGCGCGGCCCATCGCTGCCAATGTCTTGCCATACTCGCCGATGATGCGCACATCGTCGGCCGCCACCATCATCAATTGCGACAGATGCTTGATCGCGTCGGGATACTGACCGGCCAGCCGCAGCATCTGCGCCTGGCGGATACTGTCTTCCAGATTGGTCGCGGGCTCTTGGGTCGGCGCTTTTTCTTCCTTCTTCGCAGCCGGCTTGGGATCGGAATCGAACCATCCGGCCTGCGCGGGAAAACCGATCGTCGCGCAGCCGAGCATCAATGCCACAGCCAAAGGAAGTTTGCGGATCGCGGAAAAAGCCATGGGTCAGCCTTTGAAATAACGCCACGGTGACTGTGCCAGTCCGCAGTCAACAAACCCTTAAGCATATCGGCGCATATAGAGTCAGTGTTGTTGTACATTTGGCGAAACGCTGATGGGTTTTGTGCAGATCGCTTGTTCGACCGGCGGGTTTGGTGCCGTACGTCCTGCACCGTTAACGCCCAACTCCTGACGCAATAAAGGGTTAACCTTTCAAACCATGTTGTCCCAGCGTGTCTTGGCTTTCGCCGCCCTGTTTGCCTTTGTGGTGCTGGTGATGAGCGCACTGTTGACGGGTGGCAATCTGGGCATGGCCGATTCCGGCCCGACGCGGGTTTCCTTCCAGATCGCCACCGGCTCCACGGAAGGCGTCTATTTCCCCGTCGGCCAGGCCATGGCCGGGATGATCAGTCACCCCCTGGGTGTGGGCCGCTGCGATACCGCCACGGTGTGCGGCCCTGCTGGCGTGATCCTGTCGGCGCGCACCAGCCAGGGTTCCACCGACAATCTGCGTTCGGTCGATCAAGGCCTGGTGGATTCCGGTTTTGCCGATGGCGATTTGATCGCCGCCGCCAGGGCGGGGCGCGGCGCCTTCCGCCGGCCCGCGCGGCATTTGCGCGTGATTGCGGCTCTGTTTCCGGAAGAGGCGCATCTGGTGGTATCGGCCAAGTCCAATGTCCGGTCAGTCGGGGATTTGCGCGGCAAGCGCGTGTTGATCGGTGCGCCGGGCAGCGGTGCCCAGATGCGGGCGCGCGCAATTCTGGCCGCCTACCGGGTGCGGGTGCGGGAAATCATTTCCGATCAGCCGGCGGATCAGATGTTGAAGGATGGCAAGATCGACGCCTATTTCGCGGTCACCGGCGTGCCTTTGGATTCCATCCGCAATCTGCTTGTACAGCGCGTCGCGCGCTTGGTGCCCATTGACGGGGAGGGCCGCGAACGGCTGATCCGCATGATGCCGCAGCTTTCGCCCGCCACCATTGCGGCGGGGGCCTATCCGGGCACGGCGGCGGTGGAAACGGTTTCCACCCATGCCTATTGGGTGACGCGCGACCGCGCTCCCGATCCTTTAATCTATGGCATCACGCGGGCTTTGTTCCATCCGGCCAATCGCGGCGCGCTGGCCACCAGCCATCCCAGCGCGCGCGGCATCGGGTTGGACAATGCCGCCGTCGATCCCCCCGCGCCGCTGCATCCCGGCGCGGCGCGTTTTTATCGCGAAAAAGGTCAAATCGCCGGTTGATCTAAGCAATACCGGCAGCGGCTTCTTGTTGCGCGCCCTCGCCCCACGATTTCATCCCAGGCAAGGCGAGAATTTCATCCATATAAGCGCGGACCAGCGACGGCACTGGAACGCCATAAGTTTCAAACCGCGACACGACCGGTGCATACATGCAATCGGCAATGGAAAAACGGCCAAACAAAAAGGGGCCGTTTGCGGTCTTTAGTGCGTCGTCCCAGGCCGCCAGAATGCGGGCGATCTGTTGCCCGGTCTCTTCACGCAATTGCGGCAGGGGAAGTTTTTTCCCGAACGCCAGGGAAAGTTGATCGCGAACATCGGGGAAACCGGAATGCATCTCACACGCATAGGCGCGCGCGAGGGCGCGGGCCCAGGCGTCTTGCGGCCACAGTCCGGCTTGGGGATGGCGCTCGGCCAAAGTCTCGCAAATGGCCAGGCTGTCCCACACGGTAAGCGCTTTTCCCTGTTCTTCGATCTTCAGCACCGGCACCTTGCCCGCCGCAGAATGTTCTAAGATCAGGTCGCGGGTGGTGATGGGCTCCGGCGGTTTGATCCGGAGCCGGATCACGACGGTCTCGAAGGGTTCGCCGATGGCCGACAACGCCAGAAAGGGTCGCAAGCTCCAGCTCGAAAGGGTCCGGGTGCCGACGATCAGGGTATAGCGGGCCATGCGCGCTCCTGTTGGAGCCAGCGGCTCCTTGCGGTTCAGAGCTGCGATTCTTAAAGTCCTGAGGCGCAAACGGCCAGCCGCAAACATAAGGGCCTTCTATGCATCCCAGTCTTGTCAAAAGCGCCCGCAGCGCCATTCCCCTGCATGCCATCGCCGCCAAGGGCGCCAAGGCATGGCTGACCAAACAGAAACACTCTGGATTGGCGCAAGCCTCCGGTTTTGGTGGCGCGGCGGGAGCCCTGATGGCTTTGCCGGATGCCCGGGGCGGCATCGCCGCTTGGGTCTTGGGTCTGGGCGATGCCAAGGATGCTTTCGCTTTGGCGGCGGCGGCGGAAAAATTGCCGGCGGGCACTTATCGGCTGGGCGAGGTGCCGGATTTCTGCGGTGGCGCTCAAGCCGCATTGGCCTGGCTGATGGGCGGCTATGTCTTTGCCCGTTACAAGAAAAAGAGCCCGCCCAAGGCCAAACTCGTGCTTCCCGCCGGGGTGAGTGGCGGAGAGATTTCGGATGTCGCGGAAAATCTTTTTCTGGCGCGCGATCTCATCAACACGCCCGCCAACGATATGGGCCCCACCGAGTTGGAGGCCGCCGCGCGGGCTTTGGCGAAAAAGCACGGTGCGCGCATCGCCGTTACCGGCGGCGCGGCGCTGGCCAAGAATTATCCTCTGATCGCAGCGGTGGGCGCAGGCTCGCCGCGTGCCCCGCGCTTGATCGACATCACATGGGGCAATGGGCCGCTTGTGACACTGGTCGGCAAGGGCGTCTGCTTTGACACCGGCGGTTTGGACATCAAGCCGTCCGCCGCCATGCTGACCATGAAAAAGGATATGGGCGGGGCGGCCTGCGTGCTGGCGGTTACCGGCATGGTGATGCGCGCCAAACTCAAACTGCGGTTGCGCGTGCTGATACCGGCGGTGGAAAATTCGGTGTCGGGCGCGGCCATGCGCCCTGGTGATATTTTTTCCAGCCGCAAAGGCCTGACGGTCGAGATCGGCAATACCGATGCGGAAGGCCGCTTGGTTCTGGCCGATGCCTTGGCGGATGCCGATGATGAAAAGCCGGATTTGCTGATCGATATCGCCACGTTGACCGGAGCGGCGCGCGCCGCCACCGGCATGGAGCTACCGCCCTTCTTCACCGACGATGAAGCGCTTGCCGCCGATCTGATCCGGCTGGGCACGGCGGTGCAGGACCCGCTATGGCGTTTGCCATTGTGGCGCGGCTATGAAGACACATTGAGCAGCCGGGTGGCCGATCTCAACAACAATCCGGCCTATAATTATGCGGGGGCGATCACCGCGGCCCTGTTTCTCAACCGGTTTGTCGGCAAGGCGAAAAGCTGGGCGCATCTGGATATTCCCGCCTGGATTGACCGCGCCCGCCCGGGCCGCCCAATCGGCGGCGAAGCCAATGGCGCGCGCGCCATCTATGCTCTGTTGAAAGAACGCTATGGCCGATAGGCGCGTAACACCGGTCCGACCCGACCTGGCGGCAGCGCATCTCAAAGGCGCGGTTGATGCGCCGCGTTTTGCCGAAGGCGAGAAATTTTCCGTCGCCGTGGGACGCACCAGTCTCAAGATGCGTCCCACGGAGGATGCCGCCCAGGACAGCGAATTGCTGTTCGGCGAAAGTTTCACGGTTTATGACCGTGCCAAGGGTTGGGCCTGGGGCCAGGCGGCCGGCGACCTATATGTCGGCTATGTACGAGCGGATTCGCTGGGCGACACGATGGCGAGTAGGTTGCGTGTCAGTGCGCTCATGGCTCCTGTCTTTCCTGCCGCCGATTTGAAAACGCCGGTGCGCGATATGCTGCCGATGAATGCTGTTGTGCCGGTGCTAAGCCGGGACGGCGATTATGTGAACATTGGCATGGGGTTTATGCATCAGCGCCATTTCACACCGGAAGCGGAAAAGGATTTTGTCTCCATCGCCGAACGCTTTGTTGGTGTGCCCTACGTTTGGGGCGGCAAGACGGCGGCGGGGTTGGATTGCTCCGGCCTGATCCAGACCGCGTTGCAGGCGGTGGGCAAGGCCGCGCCGCGCGACACCGACATGATGGAGAAGGCGTTGGGCGATGCTGTGCCGTTATCGGCCGTCCGCCGGGGCGATCTGCTGTTCTGGAAAGGCCATATGGGGGTGATGCTGGATGAAGCACGGTTGCTGCACGCCAATGCTTTTCACATGGCGGTGGCTATCGAACCGTTGAGAGAGGCCGTGGCGCGCATCGAAAAAGCCGCAGGTCCGATCACCGCGATCAAGCGCTTGTGATTTGCCGCGCAAGGAAAGCGCCCGGCCCAAGCCTGGCGCTATTCCTTAATGCGGCGCTGCCGGCGCGGTGGGCACCGGTCCGTTGGGGCCTTTGGGCGCACCAGCGGCAGGCCCCGTGGTGGGCGCCGCTTCGGCCGGGGCAGCGGGCTTGGGTGCGGGGAGCGGCGCCGGGCTGTCGGCGTTGGACCGCAAATAGGCGATCAGGTTGATGCGGTCCTGTGCGCTGCGGATGCCGGCAAAGCTCATCTTGGTGCCGGGGATGTCCACCGCGGGCGATTTGAGGAATTTGAACAGCTCGTCATACGTCCAGTTGCCGGGCTTGCCTTTCATGGCGCTGGAATAGGAGAAGCCGGCGTGAGAGGCGCGGGCGCGGTCCACCACCGCGAACAGGTTAGGACCGATCTTGTTGGGACCGCCCTTGGCGAAATCGTGGCACTGTATGCAACGGCCTTCCAGGGCCTTGCCTTCGGCGACATCGGCGCTGGCCAGCACCGTGCCCCAATCGGGCATGGCTTCTTCCACGGGCGCGGCGGGCGCGCCGCCGGCCGGGGTTTCCACCACGCCTTCGACGATATAGCCGGGCTTTTGGGGATGCTCGGGCTCATAGACATGCTCGGCGACCAGGCGGACGACGAAAATGAAGATCACCGTGCCCAGGACCGCACCGATAATCTTATTCCACTCGAAGGAATCCATGGCTCTCCCCAAAGCCGGGTCGGTCCCGGGCAAAATACGGCGCGACATTACCCGCCGCCGCCCTCGCGTCATTGCGGCGAAGCGTCGCATAAATTCGAGACTTTGTCTGGTCTTAGCGCAATTGTGGGCCTAAAGAGGCGCTGGTCTGGAACCCTGTTGAACCCCGATGAATCCCATTTTGCTGATCCCTGCGCGCATGGCCTCGGCCCGGCTTCCCGGCAAGCCGTTGGCCGGCATTGCCGGGGTGCCGATGATCGTCAGGGTCTGGGCTCGCGCGGTGGCAGCCGGACTTGGGCCGGTGGTAGTGGCGGCGGGGGAAAGCGAGATCGTCGCGGCGGTCGCAAAGGCTGGGGGGCATGCGGTGCTGACCGATCCCGCCCTGCCTTCGGGTTCGGACCGTATCTGGGCTGCCCTGATAGCCGCCGACCCGAAGGGCACGCATGATGTGGTGGTGAACCTGCAAGGCGATCTGCCTGCCTTGGACCCCGAGCAATTGAAGACGGTGGTTGCCGCACTGGCCAAGTCCGACGCCGATATCGCCACTTTAGCGGCGCCCATCGACAATGAGCCCGACAGGATCAATCCCGCGGTGGTGAAGGCGGTGGTGGCCTGGGACGCGGATGAGCGCTTGGGCCAGGCGCTGTATTTCACGCGTACCACCGCGCCTGGCGGAGAGGGCACGCTTTATCACCATGTCGGTCTTTATGCCTATCGACGCGTGGCCCTGGAAAGATTTGTCGCGCTGCCGCCCTCGCCCTTGGAGATGCGCGAAAATCTCGAACAGCTTCGGGCGCTGGAAGCGGGGATGCGCATTGCGGTGGCTCGTGTGGACGAGGCCCCTTTGTCGGTTGATACTCCCGCCGATCTGGAAAAAGCCCGAAAGCTGCTGTCGTGAGCCAAGCCATCGCCATGAAATCCATCGAGGGTGCCAAACGCGTCGCTTTCCAGGGCGAGCCGGGCGCCTATGCCAATCTGGCGGCGCGCCAGGCGATCCCGCATGCCCATGCCGTCCCCAAACCGACCTTCGAGGACGCCATCGAGGCGGCGAAGTCCGGCGACACCGATCTGGTGATCATTCCGGTGGAAAATTCGCTGATCGGCCGCATCGCCGACATTCATCATCTGTTGCCGGACTCTGGGCTTCACATTGTGGGCGAGCAGTTCATGCCTATCCGTCACCAATTGCTGGGACTGAAGGGCGCGAGCCTGGACGATATCAAGAGCGTCTATAGTCAGGCGCCCGCTTTGGCCCAATGCCGTGCGCTGCTTCGGGAGCGTAAGCTGGTGGCGCACAATTGGTACGACACCGCGGGCTCGGCCAAGCATGTCGCCGAATTGGGCGACAAAAGCGTGGCGGCGATCGCCTCCAGCCTGGCGGCGGAATTTTACGGACTTGCGATCCTCAAAGCCGATATCGAGGACGAACATCACAATGCCACGCGTTTTTTGATCATGTCCCGCGACGATGAACGTGCCCCCAACCAGGGCAAGGTGGTGACAAGCCTGGTCTTCCAAGTAAAGAACGTGCCCGCCGCGCTCTACAAGGCGCTGGGCGCTTTTGCCACCAATGGCGTCAACATGACCAAGCTGGAAAGCTATCAGCTGGGCGGTTCGTTCAATGCCACGCAGTTCTATGCCGACATCCAGGGTCATCCCGAACAGCCCAATGTCGCGCATGCGTTGGCGGAATTGGCCTTTCATGCCGCGCGCCATTCCATAATGGGCGTGTATCCGGCGCATCCATACAGAGAAGATATGCCTTAAGAGTTCGCCCAATCCTTGATCAGATAGTGCGCGATGGCGATGGTGACGGGCAGTTTCATCTCGTCTTGGATTGTGTTGGCCAGCCGCGCGCGCGCCTCATCCTTGTTCAGCCAGCGCGCAGCCTCGATCTCATGGCCGTCGATCTGAAAATCGCCACCAAGGGCATGCGCATAACAACCCAGCATCAGGGATGAGGGAAAGGGCCAAGGCTGGCTGGCGTGATAGTGGACGTCACCAACCTCCAGTCCGACTTCCTCGCGCAATTCGCGCCGCACGGCTTCCTCCAGGCTTTCGCCCGGTTCGACAAAGCCGGCGAAAGCGGAAAAAAGCCGTGGCGGAAAACGTTTGTTGCGCCCCACCAGGCATTGATCGCCCAAGATTGGCAGCATGATCACCACCGGGTCGGTGCGGGGAAAATGCTCCGCGCTGCAGACGGGACAAAGGCGGCGGTAACCGCCATCGCGCATTTGGGTGGGTGCACCGCAATTGGGACAAAAGCCATGCCGCCTGTGCCAATCCAGCAGCGCCTTGGCCTGGCCCGCGATGGCGGTGTCACGTGCCGGCAGCACAAAGGCGCTGGCGCGCATCTCTTCAAAACCACCTCTGCCCAGATCCGGCGCGGTGTCGCCGGGAAGGTCCACCGCAAATAAGGGCTGGGTACCCTCCAACCCCAGGAACACGTGGGTCAGGTCCCGCCATGCCGCGCGTCCCGGCAGAAATCCGGCGCAGTCCTCCACCACAAAGGGTTTGTTTTGCCAAAAAGGCAGGAACAGCCCGGCCGCAGCTTGTGCCGCCAACCAAGCGGGATCCGTGCGCCGGTCGCTGGCGCGGTTCAGAGGACTGCCGCTAAAGGGAATGGACGCCGTCATTTGTATTGCCCGTGGACAACAGTTTGTCAGTTTTTGCGGGATTCCCGGTTTGGCACAGGTTTATTAAGCCGGGTTTTACGTTGTCGCGGCAACTGTCACACCCATGATCCGCGTGCTTGGCTGCATTTTTCAGCAGCATGACCTGAGACTTGTGGTGGTGGCGGCCGGGCTTTGCCTGCTGGCCTGCGCCACTGCGCTCACCATGATCTCGCGCGCCCGTGCGGTGGACGCTGGACGTGCTCGCCTGGCCTGGCTGGCGGGGGCCGGCGCGGTGGCAGGCTGCGGCATTTGGGGCACCCATTTCGTCGCCATGCTGGCCTATTCGACGGGTCTGCCCTTGGGTTTCGCGACCGGTCTCACCATTGCTTCGGCGCTGATCGCCATGAGCTTGTGCGGCGCGGGCTTCGCCCTGGCGGTCAGGGTCAATGGCGCCCTGGGCGGAATGGTCACCGGCTTCGCCATCAGCGCCATGCATTACACCGGCATGGCGGCGGTGGAGCTTCCCGCACGCGCGGTGTGGGATATTCCCTATGTCATCGCCTCGGTGCTGATCGGGGTTTGCGTGTCCGGCCTGGCGCTGCATTTCGCCTTGCGCCGCAAGTCCCGCCGCGATTTTGCGCTGGGCGCGGGCCTGTTCACCCTGGCCATTGTGGGCTTGCATTTTACCGCCATGGCGGCGGTGCGCTATGTGCCGGACGGCTCGCTGCCCAACTTCGCGCATATCATCAATCCTTTCGCCTTGGCTGTGGTGGTGGCGGCATGCGCCGCCTTTATCGTGTCCCAGGGCCTGGTGGTGGCGACCGTGGATCGTTATCTGGCGGCGCGGGCGCAGGGCGAGGCGCTACGCATGCGCAACCACATCGTCGAACTGGAAACCACGCAGAAAGCGCTGGAAAAAACCTCCGCCGAACTGGCCATGGCGCTGGATGCCGCGGAAGCCGCCAGCAAATCCAAGTCGGCCTTTCTTGCCTCCATGAGCCATGAGTTGCGCACGCCGCTCAATGCGGTGATCGGCTTTGCCGACACCATGATGATGGAAGTATTCGGGCCGGTGGGCGAACGCTACAAAAGCTATGCGGCCGACATCCGCAACAGCGGCGCGCATCTGCTGTCAGTGATCAATGATGTGCTGGATCTGTCGCGGCTGGACGCGAACCAGACCGAATTGCATGAAGAGATTTTCGATCCGGCGGAGCTGATCGCCGAGGCGCTGCGCATGATGGCAGGCATGGCCAAGGATGCCAAGATTGAGATGTTCGCCGACATTGGCAGTGGCTTGCCGTGGCTCAAGGCCGACAAACGCCGCATCAGGCAGATACTGATCAACCTGATGTCCAACGCCCTGAAATTCACCCCCCCGGGCGGCGAGGTACAAATCGTCGCGCAGCAGACCGGCGCCGGGATGGCGCTGGCGGTGATGGACACCGGCATCGGCATCGCGCAGGAAGACATCCCCAAGGCGCTGGAACGTTTTGGTCAGGTGGATTCCCGCCTGGCACGGAAATATGAAGGCACCGGGTTGGGCCTGCCCTTGTCCAAGCTGCTGGCGGAACTGCATGGCGGCGCGCTGGTGGTGGAAAGCGCTGTCGGCGTCGGAACCACGGTGACCGTGAACCTGCCGCCGGAACGGCTGGCGGCGCCGCAGGCGGCCATTGCCGCCGCCTAGCCGGACTCGCATTTCTCGGCAAAAATCCCTATATCCCGCTCGGAAGTCGGGCGGACGTAGCTCTCGCTAACCTGGTCAGGTCCGGAAGGGTGAGCGCGAATAGCGAAAGCCCGACAGGGCTTTCGCCGCGCGAACGCCACTACGGCGATTCGCATTTTCCAGCCAAAAATCTTATAGTGAATGCGAGAGTCCGGCGGACGAAGCTGTCGCCAACCCGGTCAGGTCGGGAACGAAGCAGCCGTAACGAATTTGCTTCGGGTCGTTCGGGCTCTCACCTACCCACAATTTCCGGTCAAATCGCGCACCCGTTGGCGCGACCTGTTGCTATAGTCGTCTCATGGCCAAAAGCTCCACGCCCGCCCAGCCCTATCGCGTCCTGGCGCGCAAATACCGTCCCAGCGATTTTACCGGTCTGATCGGGCAGGAGGCGCTGGTGCGTACCCTGTCCAACGCCTTTGCCACGGGGCGCATTGCCCATGCCTTCATGCTGACCGGCGTGCGGGGGGTGGGAAAGACCACCACCGCGCGCATTATCGCCCGCGCGCTCAATTGTATCGGTTCTGATGGCAAGCGCACGGAACCCACCATCCAACCTTGCGGGCTGTGCGAGCCCTGCGTTTCGATTTCAGAATCCCGCAATGTGGACGTGCAGGAAATGGACGCTGCCAGCCGCACCGGGATTGACGATATCCGCGAGATCATCGAAGGCGTGCGCTATGCCCCGGTCGCGGCGCGCTACAAAGTCTATATCATCGATGAAGTGCATATGCTGTCCAAGCAGGCCTTTAATGGCCTGCTCAAGACTCTGGAAGAACCGCCGCCGCATGTGAAGTTTGTCTTTGCCACCACGGAAATCCGCAAGGTGCCGGTGACGGTCCTGTCGCGCTGCCAGCGCTTTGATTTGCGCCGTATCGACAGCGCCGAACTCGCCGCCTATCTGGCGACATTGGCGGACAAGGAAAAGGTCGGAATCGAGGAAGGCGCGCTCGCCCTGATCGCGCGCGCCGCCGAAGGTTCGGCGCGCGATTCGCTTTCCCTGCTCGATCAGGCCATCGCGCATGGCGAGGGCAATCTGATCACCGCCGACACGGTGCGCCAGATGCTGGGTCTGGCCGATCGCGGCCGCGTCCTGGACATCTTTGAAAAGCTGATGGGCGGACATGTCGCCGAAGCGCTTACCGACCTGAATGGTTTGTACGACGCGGGCGCCGATCCCTTGGCGGTGATGCAGGACCTTTTGGAAACCACCCATTTCCTCACCCGCGTGAAAGTGGCGCCCGCCGCCCAAGGCTTTTTCGATGGGGGCTCGGGCGAGGCCAAGCGCGCCGCCGAACTGGCCGCCAAATTATCCGTGGCGTCGCTGACGCGTGCCTGGCAGATCCTGCTCAAAGGTCTGTTCGAAGTGCGCGACGCCACCCGCCCGATCTCGGCCTGCGAGATGGCGCTGATCCGCCTGGCCTATGCCGCCGATCTGCCACCCACCGACAGACTGGTGAAGGACCTGCTCGATAGCCCGCCAGCGCCGCGCTCACCGTCTGCCCCGTCCCCTGCGGGGTCTGAAGGACGGGCTACGCGCGCAACGGCGCGCGGGGGGGAGGGCGTTGCTGCAACGCGCCCAATGCCTCAGTCCTTCCCCGAAGGCGCTCCCACGGCTTCCCTTCGCAGCCTGGAAGATATCGTCACCTTGTGCGAGCCGCGTTCGGAATTGCGGGTTAATCTGGAGCACAATGTTCACCTGGTGCATTTGGAGCCGGGACGGATCGAGATAAGACCCACCGCGCGCGCCCCGCGCACCCTGGCCAATGACCTGCAGACCAAGCTGCGCGCGGCCACCGGCGAACGCTGGACGGTGTCCATCGCCAGTCAGGGCGGTGCGCCGACCCTGTCCGAGCAGAAACAGTTGGCCAAAACGGCGCGCTTTGAAGCGGTGGCGCAGGAACCGATGGTGCGCGCCGTGCTGGACCGTTTTCCCGGCGCGGAAATCGTGGCGGTGCGCGACACGGTTGCGCCGGATGTCGCGGCGCCGATGCCTGAATCCGATTCCTGATGGCGGCCATTGGTTCCGAGATCGAGCGGCTGATCCAGCTGCTTGCCAAATTGCCGGGGCTCGGGCCCCGTTCGGCGCGCCGCGCCGCGCTGGCGCTGCTGAAAAAGCGCGACACGCTGCTGGAACCCTTGGCCGACAGTTTGCGCGAAGCCGCCGATGCCATTCTGTCTTGCGAGGCTTGCGGCAATCTCGACACCCAGTCGCCATGCGCCATTTGCAGCGACACCCGCCGCGATCCCCATCTTCTATGCGTGGTGGAAGACGTTGCCGATCTTTGGGCGCTGGAGCGGGCGGGCGTGTTTCGCGGCCGTTATCATGTGCTGGGCGGGGCGCTGAGCGCCCTGGATGGCGTGACCCCCGATCGGCTGAATGTCGGCAAGCTCTTGGAGCGGGTGAAGTTGGGCGTGGATGAAGTCATCCTGGCGATGAACGCCACCGTCGAGGGCCAGACCACGGCGCATTATCTGATGGATTTGCTGGGCGAGATGAAAGTCACCCGCCTGGCGCATGGCGTGCCGGTGGGTGGCGAGCTCGACTATCTGGATGAGGGCACGCTCAGCGCGGCGTTCAAGGCACGGCGGGCGCTCTAAGCTTCCTGAAGCCGCATGACATGTCGCGCCGCAAAAGCGATGACCACCAGAACGCCCATGGCCCCGCCGTTAGCAGCCAAGGATGCCAAGCTCTCTTGCCACACGGCGTTCAACATCGGTGCCGCGCCGATCAGGGCCACAGCAGTGGCCAAGGCGATAAGAGAATTCTCCAGCAGGGTACGGCGAAATTGCCGTTGTTCCATCCGCTGCATCACCCGCCATTCAAAAGCGATGTCTTCCGCAACCGGGGCGGCGCTTTCCACAAAATCTTGAATCCGGGTCATGGCGATTCTCCCAGCAGAGCGGCCAAACGGTCGCGTCCGCGCGTCACATGCGATTTTACCGTGCCCAGCGGCAATGCCAATATCTCCGCTGCTTGCGCATGGGTGAATTCCAGTCCCAAGCAGAGCAGCACCGCAGCGCGTTGGTCCGGCGGCAATTTTCCCACCGCGTCTTTCAGGTCCAGGGATAGTGCCAGGTCCGGCAAGACAATACTATCTTGATCGTTCGCATAACGGCTTTCGCGCATCAGCAGCCGCCGCAAGCCGCGCCGTCTTTCGCGATACTTGCGCCATCCGATGCCGAACAGCCAAGGTCGAAAGCCGCGGGCCGTATCCAAACGCGCGATTTTTTCCCAGGCGAGGGCAAAGCTTTCCTGCGCCAGATCGTCCGCTTCAGTGTGGTTGCCGCACTGCCGGCGCAGAAAGGCGCGCAAGGCCTGCTGATGCAGGCGCACCAGCCGCCCGAAGGCTTCGGCTGAGCCGGCTTGGGCCTGGCTTATCCAGACCCCTTCGGA
This sequence comes from Rhizomicrobium sp., assembly GCA_035251935.1. Taxonomy (GTDB): domain Bacteria; phylum Pseudomonadota; class Alphaproteobacteria; order Micropepsales; family Micropepsaceae; genus Rhizomicrobium. Next base: position 193,568 of record DATFDR010000032.1, read on the forward strand.
ATCGCTCAATGCGGAAGATTCCGGTCTTGCTCATGACGCTGGCGGTTGAACATCACCAGGGCGTTACCAACGCTCAAGCCTATCATGACGAAAGCCGCGAAAAGGAAGGCCGCCGTCTCTTGCAAGTCCCGTTCTCCCGGCAGGAACGCAAACATCACCAGTCCAGCCGCGATGGCCGCAAACAAGAATACCGATATCCAGCCATAACCTTGCTCATGCCGTTCGCGGCGCTTGCGCTCGGAGGACTGCAGAATTTGCAGAATTTCGGCCGGCGGCTCTTTGCCCTGCTCGACGCAAGCTTTGATCACGTCCATGGCGCGCTGGGCCTTTAAATGCCGGGACCATAGCTGCATGCTTTCCGACACCATCCAAAACAGGGGAAAAATCAACCACCAATAGGCGGAAAACAGCATGTGAAAGTCATGTTTCATGGCAACGCCTCTTCTTTGACCGCTATTGGCCGCCGAAATGGCCCCTGGATGCAGGCTAGGAAAGACTTTTTACCCGTCCGGCGGCCTTGCTGGTAGGCAGCGAACGAGATTATCTGACGAAGATACCCTCGTCGCCATGTTTAGGCTGGCTCTTCCAGAAGGTTCAATATGAGCATTGTCTCTACTGTCCTAATTGCTGCCACCGCCTTTGTGCTTGGTGCGCTCATAATCTGGATTTGGTGCGCCCGAGCTATAGGGAAAATACAGGCGAAAATACCACCGCTCGAAACGGAAATTTTTAGTCTCCGGCCACTAAAAGCAGAACTCGAAGCTGCACGAATAACTATGACGGAAGTGGAAAAATCTCTAGCTAGTGCTACTACACGTGTTGAACATACGACCGCGATAGAAGGTGAACTCTCTGACGCTCGGCAACGTGTGAATGATCTAACGGCAGACGTTGCATCGTTGACCGCAAAGCATGCAGCAGCGACCCAAGCCCACAAAGACCAAATTGAACAGCTAACCAATCTTCGAAAGGAAGTTCAGGATCAATTCAAATTGTTGGCCAATGACGCGCTCAGACTGAATACTGAAAATTTTTCTAAGCACGCGAGCCAGCTGTTTAGTCATCACAAGGAGCTAACAATAAAGGACGTTAATAGCTTGGTGGGCCCGCTTGGGGAAACACTGAAGGCTTATGACATCGCACTCAAAGAAATCGAGAAAGCGCGAGTTTCGGGCTACAGCGAGTTGGGCACGACGTTGAAAGCGCTAAACGCTCAGAATAGCGAAGTGCGAGATGTTACTGCGAATCTCGTGAATGCTTTGCGGGCTTCGCCCAAAACTCGTGGTCGTTGGGCCGAGAATACACTGAAACGTGTCATGGAATTGTCTGGTTTAGTCGAGCACTGCGATTTCGAAACAGAAAAGCATTTCAGCGGGGAAGACGAGTCGTTCCGTCCCGATGTTGTGATCCAAATTGCAGAAAATAGAACTATAATTGTTGACGCAAAGGCGCCTACATCGGCTTACTTGGATGCTATTGAGGCGATAACAGAGGAAGATCGTGAGAATCATCTGAAGCGCCATGCGCGGCAGCTTCGGGAGCGGTTAAGTGATCTTTCGGCTAAATCTTACTGGCAAAAGATTCCCGGAAGTACCGACTGTGTTGTCATGTTTGTCCCGGGCGATAATTTTGTATCGGCTGCATTTGAGTATGATGAAGATTTATTCGAAGATGGTTTTAAGCATCGCGTTCTTATCTGTTCGCCTACAACATTTATTGCGCTAGCAAAGGCGCTTGGTTACGGCTGGCGACAAGAAAAGTTGGCGGCCAGTGCAATAGAAGTTGCAAAAATAGGTCGGGAACTATATGCGCGGCTTGGGAAAATGGCTGAATACATCGGATTGCTTGGCGGGCATCTGAGGGACAGCGTCAACTCGTATAATAGATTCGTTGGGAATCTTGAAAGCCGCGTCCTTCCGTCTGCTCGCCGTTTTAGTGAATTGGGACTCGAAGGTGCCCGCGAGGAAATACCTGAACTGACTGCGGTAGATACCGTTGTTCGTCCGGTAGGCGAGGAGGTAAGTAAACTAAGCCCGCCAAACCCTGAAATCGATGGCGAAACTTGACCTAAGTGGTTGAAAATCTTATTTCACGGTCATGACCGTGCGCCCCATTCTAACCGCCCCCGATCCGCGCCTCCAAGCTGTCTCTATGGATGTGGAGCGGGTGGACGACGAGATTCGCAAGCTGGCGGACGACATGGCCGACAGCATGTACGAGGCCGACGGCATCGGCCTGGCCGCCATTCAGATCGGCGTGCCCGCGCGCGTGCTGGTGATCGACCTGGACCAGAAAGAGGGCAAGAAAAATCCGGTTGCCTATATCAATCCGAAAATCATCTGGGCCTCGGAGGAGATGGCGGTGTTTGAGGAAGGCTGCCTGTCGGTGCCGGAGATTTGGGACGATGTCGAACGCCCCGCCCGCATCCGGTGCGAGTATTTGGACCGCGACGGCGTCAAGCAGACTTTGGAAGCCGACGGCCTGCTGGCCACCTGCCTGCAACATGAAATCGATCACCTGAACGGGGTGCTATTCATCGACCATCTGTCGCGGCTGAAGAAAAGCATGGCGATCAAGAAACTCACCAAGGCCAAGAAGTTGAAGGCGTCGGCGTGACGCTACGCCTGGCTTTTTTGGGCACCCCGGATTTCGCGGTGCCCATGCTTGCCGAATTGATTGCCCAGGGCCATGACATTGCGTGCGTCTATTCCCAGCCGCCGCGTCCCAAGGGCCGCGGCATGGCGCTAGAGCCTGGGCCGGTGCACCAATTTGCGCAAAGCGCCAAACTGCCGGTTCGCACACCGCTGTCGCTGAAGGGTGTGGACGAACAGGCCGCGTTTGTGGCGCTGGGTCTGGATGCGGCCATTGTCGTGGCGTACGGATTGCTGCTGCCCAAAGCGATTTTGGATGCGCCCAAGCTGGGCTGTTTTAATCTGCATGGCTCGCTTCTGCCGCGCTGGCGCGGCGCCGCGCCCATCCAGCGGGCGGTGATGGCGGGCGATGCGGAAACTGGCGTGATGGTGATGCAGATGGAAGAGGGGCTGGATACCGGTCCTGTGCTGATGGCCGAGCGCGTGGCGGTGGAGCGTAAGACATCCGGCGAACTGACCACGGAATTGTCGCGGCTGGGCGCCGACTTGATGGTGCGGGCGCTGGGGGCACTGGAACGTGGCGCGGTGACGCCGCAGCCGCAGCCCGAAGCAAGCGTTACTTATGCCAAGAAGATTTCCAAAGAAGAAGCACGCATCGATTGGTCCAAAAGCGCGCATGACATCGATTGCCATATTCGCGGCCTCTCGCCCTTTCCCGGCGCCTGGACCGAGGCCAATGGCGAGCGGCTGAAAATTCTCTATGCCGAACCGGTCAGCGGCAGCGGCCGGCCAGGCATCCTGCTCGATGACGGACTGACCGTGGCTTGTGGCGGCGGCGCCTTGAAATTGTTGAAAGTTCAGCGTGCTGGAAAATCGGCAATGAGCGCGGCGGAACTGCTGAAGGGCTTCGCCTTGCCGCGCGGCACACAGCTGACCTAATGCCGCGCTATCGCCTGATCTTGGAATATGATGGCTCGCCCTTTGTCGGCTGGCAGCGCCAGGACAATGGCCGCTCGGTGCAAGGCGCGCTGGAAGACGCGATCGAAAAGCTTTCCGGCGAGCGCGTCACGGTGACCGGGGCGGGCCGCACCGATGCGGGGGTGCACGCCTTGGGACAGGTGGCGCATTTCGACCTGGAAAAACAATTCGAGCCTGGCAAGGTGCGCGATGCGCTGAATTATTATCTGCGCCCCAATCCAGTGGTGGTGCTGGAATCCGATGCCGTGGACGGCGAATTCCATGCCCGCTTTTCCGCCACGGCGCGGCATTATCTATTCCGCATCCTCAATCGCCGCAGCCCCCCGGGGCTGGAAGAAGGCCGCGTCTGGCATGTCAGCCCCAAACTGGATGCGGACGCCATGCATGCGGCGGCGCAATTGTTGGTGGGCCAGCATGATTTCACCACCTTCCGCGCTGCCGAATGCCAGGCCCAGTCGCCGGTCAAGACTTTGGACCGGCTGGATGTCAGCCGCCGTGCCGATGAAATCCATATTGAGGCCTCGGCGCGTTCTTTTCTGCATCATCAGATTCGCTCCTTCACTGGCACCTTGAAACTGGTGGGCGAAGGCAAATGGACAGTGCGCGATATAGCGGATGCCTTGGCCGCGAAGGATCGCGCGCGTTGCGGGCCTGTCTCGCCGCCGGATGGGCTGTATCTGGTGCGCGTGGATTACTGAGGTTGGGTTTACCGCTTAGGGTGAACAATTTGCTGTATTCCACTCACGGCCAGCCCTTATATGTAGCGTTAGACCGAGATGGAATAGGTGCGTGGGCAAAAGAGGAATTTCAGAAGGCGTGGTGCACAAAGTGCCAGCGGATTTAAGGAAAGCCCTTACGGCCGACAAAGCGGCACTCGGAAAATGGGAAGATATTACGGCACTTGCTCGCAACGAGTGGATTTGCTGGGTTGAGTCGGTCAAGACACCAGAGATAAGAAATCAACATATCAGGCGAACGGTTACAGAACTCAAAGAAGGCGTGCGCCGCCCTTGTTGCTGGATGGGGTGTGTTCACCGAAAGGATAAACCACTAAGTCCTTCTCAAAAATTCCTGCTCGGTAAATATTCTAAAAAGTGAAATGGGATAGCGTTCAAGCTGTGATCGGAGAAGAGCCGTAGGCTGGGGAACGAGGGTGAGTTCAAAGATCGATCAAGATCACCGTGCCGGGATCGATCGGCTCTCCCAGAAAAATCTCCCCCAGATGCGCGAAACGCCCCGGCGCGTCGGTCGCCAGAAAGCGCGGCGGTTGCGCCTCGCCCATGTGCAGCAGGGCTTTCTCACGCAGGGTTGTTTCCACTGCCATGGCCGTGGCCTCGGCGCTGTCGATCAACACCACATCGCTGCCCGCGACTTTGGCGATGGTCTGTTTCAGCACCGGAAAATGGGTGCAGCCCAGCACCAAGCCGCGCGGCCGCGGCATAGTGGCCAGGAGCGGGTCCAGATAACGCCGCGCCGCCAATTCGGGAAGCGGGCCGTCGCGCAGGCCTTCCTCCGCCAGGGCCACGAACAGTGGGCAAGCCTGTTGCACCACCGGCATGCGTGGCGCCAGCGCCTGAATGGCGCGCACATAGGCGCCGCCTTTGACCGTGCCTTCGGTGGCGATCACCGCGATGGGGCCTTCGGGCGCGGCGGTCACGGCGGCTTGTGCGCCCGGTTCGATCACCCCCACCATCGGCAAGGGCGCAAGGGTCTGTTGCAGGGTGGGAAGGGCGGCGGCGCTGGCGGTGTTGCACGCCACCACCAGCAGCTTGATGTCATGCCGCATCAGCGCCGCGGATGCCTGCACCGCATAGCGCGTCACCGTATCGGCGCTTTTGGTGCCATAAGGCAGCCGCGCCGTGTCGCCCAGATAGACAAAGCTTTCGTGTGGCAGATGCGCCTTGAGCGCGCGCATCACCGTCAAGCCGCCCATGCCGGAATCGAAAATTCCGATAGGCCTCAAAGCGGCGGCTTCGCGAAATAGGCGTTCAAAAGCGCGGCATAGATGTCGGTCAAAGCAGCGATCTCCGCCACCGGCACGCATTCATCGGCCTTGTGCATGGTGGCGCCCGCCAGACCCAATTCCACCACCGGGCAGATATTCTTGATGAAACGCGCGTCCGAGGTGCCGCCGCTGGTGGAAAAGAACGGCGCCTGGCCGGTGATGCTGGCCACCGTATCGCTGACCAGTTGGGTGAATTTTCCGGGCGCGGTGAGGAACGAAACACCGCTGGTCTGGGCGGTGACGCTGACCTCGCAGCCCGATTCTTGCGCGGTCACTTCTGCGCGGTCCTTGACCCAGTTGGTCAGGCTGTCGGGCGTGTGCTTGTCGTTAAAGCGGATGTTGAAAGCCGCGCGCGCCTCTCCCGGAATCACATTGGTGGTGTCATTGCCCACATCCAGACTGGTGAAGGACAGGGTCGAGGGATCGAAATGCTCGCTACCCTTATCCAGTTTGTGGGTGGCGAGCTGGCTGACAAGCCCGGCCAAAGCGGGAATGGGGTTTTTCGCCTTTTGCGGATAGCCGACATGGCCCTGCACGCCGGTGACCAACAGCTTGAAATTGATCGAGCCGCGCCGGCCGATCTTCAGCGTGTCGCCGGCATGGCCGACCGAAGTGGGCTCGCCCACCACGCAATGATCGATTTTTTCCCCGCGCGCCTTCAGCCATTCCAGCAGCTTGACGGTGCCGTTGACCGCCGCGCCTTCCTCATCGCCGGTGATCAAGAGACTGATGGAGCCCCCATTCTTTTCCATGGCTTGCGCGCCGGTTCTGGCCACCGCCGCAACAAAGGCGGCGATGGCCGACTTCATGTCGGCGGCGCCCCGGCCATAGAGCAGACCGTCCTTGATTTCGGCGCCGAAGGGATCGGCGTTCCACCCTGTCCCCACCGGCACCACATCGGTATGGCCGGCAAAGCAGAAATGTGGGGCTGCATCGCCCAGCCGGGCATAGAGATTGTCCACATCGCCGAACGGCAGGCGATGGGTGGCAAAGCCCAGCTCTTTGAGCGCCGCCTCCAGCACATCCAAAGCGCCGGCGTCCTTGGGCGTCACCGAAGGGCGGCGGATCAGGGCCTGGGCCAAGGCAAGGGCATCAATCTGTATGGACATCAATCCCGCAGCAATTCGTTGATCGAGGTTTTGGCGCGGGTTTTCTCGTCCACCCGTTTGACGATGACGGCGCAATAAAGATTAGGGCCTTTGTCAGACGGTAGCGACCCCGACACCACCACCGAATAGGGCGGCACCTTGCCCAAATGCACCTCTCCGCTGGAGCGGTCCACGATCTTGGTGGAGGCCGACAGATATACGCCCATGGAGAGCACACTGCCTTCGCCCACGATCACGCCTTCGGCCACTTCGGCGCGCGCGCCGATAAAGCAATTGTCCTCGATGATGGTGGGGGAGGCCTGCAACGGTTCCAGCACCCCGCCCAAGCCGGCACCGCCGGAAATATGGCAATGCGCGCCGACCTGGGCGCAACTTCCCACCGTGGCCCAGGTGTCGATCATGGTGCCTTCACCCACTCGCGCGCCGACATTAACGAAGGACGGCAACAGCACCGCGCCCTTGGCGATAAAGGCGCTGCGCCGCACCACCGCGCCGGGCACGGCACGGAAGCCGGCGGCGCGGAATTTCGCCGCGTCCCAGCCCAAGAATTTGGAGTCCACCTTGTCCCACCACACCGCTTCGCCCGGCGCGCCGGAGATCAGCTTCATGTCGTTGAGCCGGAAAGACAACAGCACGGCCTTTTTCAGCCATTCATGCACTTTCCATTCGCCGCCGATCTTTTCGGCGACGCGCAAGCTGCCATTGTCGAGCGCATCCAGCGCCGTTTCGACGGCATCGCGTTCGGCGCCCTTGGAGGCAACGCCCAATTGATCGCGCTTTTCCCAGGCTGCGTTGATGGCGGCGCAAAGGTCACTCATGGTCAAATCCTGATGCTGGAAAGAAACTGGGAGAGATTGTCGGTTTCGTGATCGATATCGCTGGCGGGGCAATCCATCAGCGGGCCGTGCTTGCCCCAGGGCGCGTCCGTTTTCAACCATATCGTGGTCATGCCCAAAGCGCGCGCCGGGACCAGATTGCGGGCGATGTCGTCGAACATGGCGGCCTGGCCGCAGGCAAGACCGGCCGCCGCCGCCACATCGGCATAGGCTTCCGCTTGCGGCTTGGGGCGGAAATCCAGGGTCCGGATGTCCCAGACATCGTCGAACAGTTGGGTCATGCCGATCCGTTCCAGAATGCGCGCGGCATGATTGCGGCAACCATTGGTGAAGACAAAGCGCCGCCCCGGCAGTTTTGCGATGGCCTGCGTCAGGGCGGCATCGGGCTCCAGTCCCGAAAGATCTATGTCATGGACATAGTGCAGATAATCGTCCGGCCTGGCGCCGTGCTCGCGCATCAAGCCGTTCAAGGTGGTGCCATATTGGCGGTACAGATCCTTTTGGCGGGCATAGGCGGCCTCGCGCGGCAGCTTCAAAAACGCCATGACATAGTCGGTCATGCGGGATTCGATCTGGGCGAAGATGCCGTTGTCGGCGCGGTACAGCGTATTGTCCAGATCGAAAATCCAGCTGTTCACATGCTGGAAATCCGGACCCAAATCCGTCATCCCCGGGGGCCGCCTTTTTACGATATCCGCGCTGTCCATGGGCGCAGAACATGGCTTGGCGCGGCCAAGGGCGCAAGCACCGTTAACGAATGTCCACCATGTCTATTTAAAGGCTGTTAAAGCGCTTTACGCCACACTGGCCGCGGGACCGGGGCGAAAAACTTTGGTTTGCCGCGCAATCTTCCGAAAAAATCGATTCTGATTTTCCGGATTGCGCTTTAGGGATCGCATGGACGAGAAATCTTCCGCGCAAGCGGCCGCGCCCGGTTTGAACCCGCGCGACGCGCTCGACATTTTGGACATCCGCACCGGCAAGCCGGGCGGTTCAACCGAACTGGCGCGCCGCACCGATGCTGGCGCCGATGTGCTGCATTATCTGGCCACTCACGGCGCGGCCGCCACCCGCGCGGCGGTAGCCGCCAATATCGCGGCGCCCGCCGTCACCAACCGGCTCTTGGCCGAGGATGAATGCGAAGATGTGCGCGCCGAACTGGCGGCGAAAATCGCACGGCTGATGCCGGGGCTTTCGGAACGCGAAAGCTCCCACATTGTGGCGCTGACGATCGAGACCCTGGAATGTCTGGCGCGCGACGCCACTGTTAGAGTGCGCGCCATCTTGGCCGAGGAAATCAAATATCTGGACTGCATTCCGCGCGATATCGTGCTCCGGCTGGCGCATGATGTGGAAACGGCGGTGGCAGCGCCCATCCTGGAATATTCTCCGCTGCTTTCCGACGCCGACCTGATCGAGATCATCGCCTGCGGCCAGGTTGAAGAAGTTCTGGCAGTCATCGCCAAGCGAAAGCCGGTCAGCGAACCGGTCAGCGAACGGTTGGTCCAATCCCTGAACGTCCCGGCGGTGGCGGCCTTGCTGGTCAATGCCGACGCCAAGATCCGCAAGGACACGATGGACCGGATCATCGATCAGGCCGAGGAAATAAGCTCCTGGCACATGCCGCTGGCGCTGAGGGCGGACCTGTCGGCGCGCGCCATCCGGCGCATCGGGAGCTTGGTTGGCGCCTCCATCCTGGAAAGGCTGACGGCGCGAAACGATTTGTCGGACGGCACCCGCATCCATCTCAACCGCGAATTGCGGGCGCGTCTGGCGGAAACGCCGGTGGAAGCCGGCGGCGTTTCGGCCGCCGACCTGGTGGCCGCCGCCAAGAAGGACGGCCGCCTGGACAGCGCGTTCGTGGAACAGGCGGCGCAATTGGGTCAACGCGAAATCGTCGTCGTAGCCCTGGCACAGCTCGCCAGTATCAGCGAGCAGGCGGTCAAGAAAATTCTCACCTCCGGCAGCGCCAAGCCGCTGGTGGCGCTGGTGTGGCATACCCATCTTTCCATGCGCGCCGCATTCAAGATCCAGACCTTCATCATGAAGCTGCCGACGCATGCGGTTCTGCCGGCGCGCGGCGGCGTCGGCTTTCCGCTCAGCAAGGAAGAGATGCGCTGGCATCTCAACTATTTCAACATTAATGCTTGATGCTCCCCCCTGGCGCGCAAAGCGCGCTTGCATGGGGCGGTTATTTGCGAAGGCCCGCCGGACCGATGGTGGCGATATAGCCGTCGAGCCCCTTGGTCGGCGTTGCGGCGAACAAGGATTCCGCCAGTCCGCGCGCGGCGCAATTCTGTGCGCCGCGAATTTCAAAAATCACGCTGGTGGTGCAGAATTTTTGGCTTCCCCCCACCAGCGTCCGGCCGTTCTTTCTTTGCGCCAAAAGAAAAACCGTGTCGGTTTTCAGCGGTGCGGTAACGGCTTTGGCGCAGGAATTGGGCTCCACCGTCCACCAGCCGCGTGATACCGCTCGGCCGCCGTCCATCATCCCCAGCGCCACCAGCAAGGCGTCGCGCGATTCATTGCAAACCGTGTAGCCGGATGGCGCGGTTTTCTTGCGGGCTTCGCGTTCCAGCGCGGCGAACAATTCGGCGTTGCCGGCTTGCGCGGAAAACCGCATCCGCTTGCGAAAGTCCGCCAGCGCCGCGCCGGTGACGGGATCGGGTTTTGCGTCCAGCCGCGCGATTCTATAGCCATTGTCCTTGAGCAGGCGCTTGACGCCCATCAGTTGCGCCTGTGCGGCGCTCATCGACGGCTGTTCGTCGAAGTTCATCGTCCAGATGCTTTTGCCGCGATTGCCCAGCGCGGCAAAGGGCAAGGCGAAAGTATCCTCGGCCGTGCAATAGGGCTGGGTCACCGTCTGCTTGATGGCGAAATCGGCGTCCTTGACGCAGACCGGATAGGCGCCGCCCCAGGCGCGCGATGGGCCCGAATGGGCGATGCCGGAGCGGGCATACACCAGATAGGTCTCGGCGGTCAGCGGTTCCTTGCGCGCCCGTTGGCACTCGCCCGGCGCGATGCGGGTCCAGCCCTGGGTTTGGCTGCGCGGCGATTGGATGGCCGAGGTCGCGGCATACAGAATATAGCTGGTGCGGTTGCACAAGCTCAGCGCGGCATGGGCGGGCGAAAAAAGCGCAGTTGCTATCGCCAGGAAAAGCGCCGCCAGACAAGCCCGCATCATTCGGCAGTGATCAACGTGCCTGCGCCATGCTCGGTAAAGAGTTCCAGCAGCAGCACATGGGGAATGCGCCCGTCCAGAATGACGGCGGCATGGACGCCGCCTTCCACCGCGTCGATCGCGGTTTGGATCTTGGGGATCATGCCGCCGGAGATCGTGCCATTGGCGATCAGGGCGCGGGCCTCGCGCACCGACAGTTTGGAGATCAGCTTCTTGTCCTGGTCCAGCACGCCTTCGACATCGGTGAGCAGGATCAGGCGCTCGGCTTTGAGCGCGCAAGACACCGCGCCCGCCACCGTGTCGGCATTGATGTTGAAGGTCTCGCCCTTGCGGCCCACCCCAATGGGGGCGATCACCGGAATGGTCTCCGATTTCATGATGGAATGCAGCACTTCGGGATTGACCGTATCGGGCTCGCCGACAAATCCCAGGTCCACCGCTGTCTTCTGGCCGGTGGCGGGGTCGGCCCGGGTCATCGCCAGCTTGCGCGCGATCACCAGATTGCCGTCCTTGCCGGACAGGCCCACGGCGCGGCCGCCCGCGGCATTGATGCCGGTGACGATCTGCTTGTTGATGGAGCCGGTCAGCACCATCTCCACGATCTCCACCGTGGCTTCGTCGGTGACGCGCAGGCCATCGATGAAGGTAGAGCTGATATTGAGTTTTTTCAGCATGGCGCCGATCTGAGGGCCGCCGCCATGCACCACCACCGGATCGATGCCGGTCTGCTTCATCAGCACAATGTCCTGGGCGAAGTCGTCGGTGCCGCTGCCGGTCATGGCGTTGCCGCCATACTTCACCACGATGGTCTTCTGGTCGTATTTCAGGATGTAAGGCAGTGCCTCGACCAGCACCCGTCCGGTCTGGCGCCAGCGCGCCAGGGTCCGCAGGTTGCGGTCTTCAGGCTCGTCGGAGGATCCGGCCATAGCGGTGCCCGTTCAAAAAGCGGCGCGTTATAACGCGGCGGGGTCCGCTTCCCAACACTTTATTGGGCCAAAGCTGCAAGATGGGTCCGCAATTCCGGAATACCCTCGCCCTTCAGGGCCGAAGTCAGCTGTACTTGCGCCAGCGCGGCGGTGTGTTGGGCGGCTTTCCCGGCCGCATCTTCCAGCGTCTGGGCGCGTTCGGCGGCCTTGAGTTCGTCGGCCTTGGTTAAGACCAGCGCGAAGGACACCGCGGCTTGGCTGAGCAACGCCATCACCTGCTGGTCGCTGTCCATCACCCCGCGCCGCGCATCGATCAACAGCAACACGCGTCTAAGCCGCGCGCGGCGGCGCAGATAGGCAAAGATCATCTCCTGCCAGGCGTCGGATTCGGTCTTGGACCGTTTGGCGAAGCCATAGCCGGGCAGGTCCACCAGCATCAGCCGGCCACCCAGATCGAAGAAATTGATCTGGCGGGTGGCGCCCGGCGTCTGGGAAACGCGCGCCAGGCTTTTGCGCCCGGTCAGGGCGTTGACCAGGCTGGATTTGCCGGCATTGGAGCGTCCGACAAAGGCGACTTCGGTCCATTTTTCCGGCGGCAGATTTTCCGCCGATGTAGCGCCCCAGACGAAATCGCAAGGACCCGCGAACAGCTTGCGCGCGGCCTCGATCTCGTCCGGCGCGGTCTCAGTCATTCGCCGCTGTGAGCTTTTTGGGCTTGTCGAACAAAGTCACTTCGACCCCTTCGCGCTTCATGATGAACCATTGCTGGGCCACCGACAGAATATTGTTCCAGGCGTAGTAGATCACCAGGCCCGCCGGGAAGGTGGCGAACATGAAGGTGAAAATCACCGGCATGAAGGCGAACATCTTGGCCTGGATCGGATCGGGCGGCGGCGGATTGATCTTGGTCTGCACCCATTGGGTGACGCCATAGATGATCGGCCAGGCGCCGATGGAGAAGAAGGCTAGGACGGACGGAATATACGCGTTCGGGTTGTACGGAATCAGCCCGAACAGATTGAGGAAGGTGGTGGGATCGGGCGCCGACAGGTCGTGAATCCAGCCATAGAAGGGCGCGTGCCGCATTTCGATGGTGACGAACAAAACCTTATAAAGCGCGAAGAACACCGGAATGGTGAGCAGGATCGGCAAGCAGCCCGAGATGGGATTGGCTTTCTCGCGCCGGTACATCTCCATTATGGCCATCTGCATCTTCTGCGGATCGTCCTTGTGCGCCTTTTTGATCTCTTCCATCTGCGGCTGGAGCTTTTTCATCTTGCTCATGGCGCGATAGCTGGCGCTGGCCAGCGGAAAGAAAACCAGTTTGACGATGACGGTCAGGCCCAGAATGGCCAGGCCGAAATTGCCCAGCAGCTTGTTGAGATAGTCCAGCAGCCAGAAGAAAGGCCGGGTGAAGAACCAGAACCAGCCCCAATCCACCGCCATGTCGAAGTTGGTGATGTTCAAATTGTCCTGATAGCCACGCAGGACACTGACCACCTTTGCGCCGGCAAACAGGCGATGGGTGACATTGACGGTGGCGCCCGGCGCAATCTGGCGTCCGTCCAGCCGGTAACTGGCCTGAAAAGCGTCCACGCCGGCGGGCGTCTTGGCGCCCAGATACTGGCCGTTGAAGTTCTGCGTCTGCGGCGGAACGATCGCCGCCATCCAATATTTGTCGGTGATCCCGACCCAGCCCCCGGTGGAAGAGAAGGTTTGCGGCGGGGTGCCGGGTTCCTTGAAATCGTCATACTTGCCGTCGATTTCTTCATTATTGGCGACGCCGATAAAGCCCTCGTGCAGGATGAAGTTGGCTTGCATGGGGGGCAGGGATTGGCGCTCCACCGCGCCGTAGGGAAACAGGTTCACCGCCGCGCCGGTCTTGTTGGTGACGCCGTCGGTGACGGTGAACATATATTGGTCGTCGATGGCGATGGTGCGGGTGAAAATCAGCCCGCGGCTATTGTCCCAGCTCAGTGTCACCGGCTTGCCGGGCGCCAAAACGCCGCCGCCGGTCTGACGCCATTGGCTGTTTTCGTCGGGCATGGATTGGTCGCCCACCCAGCCGAACTGCGCATAATAAGGATAGGCGGTGTTTTTGGGCGCGAGCAGAACGATCTCGGGACTCTTGGGGTCCGCCGTCTCGTGATATTTCTTAAGGCGCAGGTCATCCAGCCGCGCGCCTTTCAGCAGGATGGAACCGTCCACCATCGCCGTCTCGATGGCGACGCGCGCGCCGCCCACCTTGAGCGCATCCGCGCGGTTCATATGGTTGCCGCCACCGCCAATGCCGGGCAGCGATGGCGCGGCGACTGTCGCAGGCGCCGCAGCTGGCTTGGGCTTTTCCGTGCGCGTCAGCGCTTCCTGGCGGGCCTGCTCGGCCTTCATCGCCGGGGTCGCGACAAAATACTGCCAAAGAAACAGCACGCCCGCTGCCAGCGCGATGGCCAAAAGAACATTCTTGTTGTCGTTCATAAAAAGCCTTTGAAGTGCCGCTTGGAAAGAGGAACAGGATCTAGCCCTGAGGAACCGCCGAGCCAGGCGATGGGATGGCAGCGCAAAAGACGCCGCGCCGTCAGCCACAGGCCTTTGACAGGGCCATGTTGCTCAAGCGCCTCCAGCGCATAATGCGAACAGCTAGGGGTGAAGCGGCAGACATGGGGCATCAGCGGCGACACAAATAGGCGGTAGGCGCGGATCGGCGCGGACAAAAGCACGATGAGCAACCGGCGCATGGCGTCACATGTCTCCTGCTGCCGCGTCCAGCTTGCGATGCGCCGCTTTCAAGGCCGTGGTGATATCGGACAAAAGGGCCGGAAAAGGACGCGCCACCGTGGTGCCGCGCGCGACCAGAACATAGTCATGGCCATCCTTTCCCAAAAGGGGCAGCAGTTGCGACGCAGCGGCGCGCAACCGGCGCTTGGCACGGTTGCGAATGACGGCATTGCCGATCTTTTTGCTGGCGGTGAAACCCACTCTCAGATGCCCTGTCCGGGTTTCGGCCTCAGGCGTGGGGCAGGTTTCCAGGGTGATGGCGCCTTCGACACGGCGGATTCCCCGCGCTGCCCGCAAGAAATCAGCGCGTTTCTTCAGATGGTCCACGATAAGTGGGATCCCGCTTGGCTTCTGGCCCGCAGGGCTCAGGCCGAAAGCTTCTTGCGGCCGCTGGAGCGGCGGCGGTTAAGGACCTTGCGGCCGCCGGCGGTGGCCATGCGCGAACGAAAGCCGTGGCGGCGCTTGCGCACAAGTTTGCTCGGCTGATAGGTGCGCTTCATGGGTTTCAGGCTCCGAAAGACGGCCCCCAAAATTGAGGAAGGGGGCCGAAAAGAGCGGGGTTTTTAGGCGGGCGGGTCCCCCCTGTCAACGACTGGCGTGTTAAGGGATTGAAATAATATTTCAATCCACCTGGCGGTTGCTCAATCCCCGATCACAACCCCATCCCGCCGGGGGTCGGCGCCGCCGATATAGCCGCCCGGGACCTTGCGAATGCCGTGCAGGCCGCTGCCTTCCCCGGTCACCACGGTCACGTTGTGGCCCATGGCGGTCAGCCCCGGCACCAGGGCGTCATTTTCGGGGGAGCGTTCCAGGCGGGTGGGGCCGTTGAGATTGATCTGACGGGGGAGCGTAATCGCCTGGGCCGGGGTCATGCCGCTATCCAGCATGGCGATCAGGGTATGGGCGACATAGCCGATAATGGCCTGTCCGCCAGGCGACCCCACCGACAGCAAAAATTTGCCGTCTTTGTCGAACACGATGGTGGGCGACATGGCCGACAGCGGACGCTTTCCGGGCGCGGGCGCATTGGCCACCGGCTTTCCGTCCAGCACCGGATCGAGCGAGAAGTCGGTCAAGGTGTTGTTGAGGAAAAATCCCTTCACCATCACCTTGGCGCCGAACCCCGATTCCACCGAGCTGGTCATGGAAAGCACCGCGCCATTTTTGTCCACGATGGTCAGGTGCGATGTGCCGTGCGGCACCGGCGAGCGTTGCGGCGCATAGTCCGCGCGCTTTTGCGGCGGATCGCCGGCTTGGGCGGTCCCCATATCCTTGTTGGGATCGATCAGCGCCGCGCGGCCCGCGATATAGGATTTGTCCAACAGGCCCGCGATCGGCACCGAAACAAAGGCGGTATCGCCGACATATTTGGCGCGGTCGGCATAGGCCAGCCGGCTGGCCTGGGTGAACAGATGCGCTTCGCTCAAGCTGTTGGGTTTGAGTTGATCGGGGGCAAAGCGTTGCAGCATGCCCAGAATTTGCACGATGGCGATGCCGCCGGAGCTGGGCGGGCCCATCGAGCATATCCGCCATTCGCGATAAGGCCCGCAGACGGGGCTACGTTCCAGCGCCTTGAAGTTCGCCAGGTCCGCAAGGGTCATGCCGCCCTGATTGAAGGGCGCGTTGTGCACCTTATCGACGATCGCCTGCGCGATTTCGCCCGTATAGAAAGCCTTGGCGCCGCCTTGCGCGATGGCGCGCAGCGATTGGGCATAGTCGGGGTTCTTGTAGATCTCGCCTTGGGCCAAGGGTGTGCCGTCGGCGTGATAAAAACGCGCCCGGATGTCGGGAATGCTGGCGCCGCGGGTGAAATTCTTGAGGGTGCGCGCCAGCTTGGGTCCGACCGGAAAACCCTCATCGGCCAATTTGATCGCGGGCTGAAACAGCCGCGGCCAAGGCAGCTTGCCGTATTTCTGGTGCGCCATCTCCAGCATGCCGATCACGCCGGGAACGCCCACCGACAAGCCGCCGGGAATGGCATCGGGCTTGGTGCGCGCTTTGCCGTCCTTATCCAAAAACATATCGGGCTGCGCCGATGCGGGCGCGACTTCCCGGCCATCGAAGCTGGTCGTCTGTTTGGTCTGGGGATTGTAGACCAGCATGAAGGCGCCGCCGCCGATGCCGGAGGATTCCGGTTCGACCAAGCCCAGCACCATCTGCACCGCAATCGCCGCATCCACCGCGCTGCCGCCGGCGCGCAGAATTTCAAGACCCGCTTGCGCCGCCAGAGGATTGGCGGCGGCGACCATTTGCTCTTTGGCGAAGGGCTGAACAAAGCCGGGCGCGACATCCGCTTTGGTGGGCGCGGTGCTGGGCAGCGCGGTTGCCAGCAATGCGGCAAGGGCGAAACGCAAAATTCGCATCAGATAGTCTCCGCGACGTTTCTATCACGGGAATTACGCAGCAGACAGGCAACAAAAAAGCCCCGCCGTTGAGGTGGGGCTTTTCGCAATTTGAAGAAAGCGGTGATCAGCGCACGAAGACGCGCACTTCGCTGCTGGTGGCGGCGGGATCGGTGGTGGAGGCCACATTCAGCCGGGTGGCGGGCACGCCCATGTCGGTCATGGACCGCATGACATCTTGGGCATGGCGGCGGGCGGTGGTCTGGGCAATCTGCACCGAGGCGGCGGTGCCGCGGGTGGGCGAAACCGCCACCACTTGGAAATTGGCACTGGGACGATTCTGCAGCGCCTGGTTCAGCGCGGCATAAAGGATACGCTGATAGTCCACATTGGGACGGTCAAACTTCACCACCACCAACGGGGTGCCCGCGCTGGCCGTCTGCATGCCGCTGCCCAGGGCGCCCAAGCCGCCGCCATAGAAATCGCCGCTCTTGATCGCCGCGGCCAGGGTGGTGAGGTTGGCGCGCTCGGTGGCGGTATAAGCGGTCTGGCGTTGAAGGGCGTCGGAGGTTTCCTTCAGCAGGCGGTCGATCATCACAATGGTCTGGCTGGTCTGGTCTTCCAGCAATTGCAGCTGGCGGTGATCTTCATCCACCGCGCCCGACACATTGAAGGTGGCGCCAATCTGGTCCAGCGCATAATGGGCCGTGGAGCTATCGTTGGTGACGTCGGTGCCCAGCGCGTTCAGCGCATTCACATTGGCCGACAAAGTGTCGAGCTGGCCTTGGGCGGTGTTCCATTCCGCCACCAGTTCGGGATTGCCGCGCGTGGTGCCGATCTGCAGGCGGGTGGTGATACGGGCCTTGCCCTCTTGATAAGCGCCGGCGGCGCCCGCACCCAGGCTGCGCAGTTCGCCGAGGCGGGCGGAATTGGCGGCCAAGCGCTGCTGCAGGCCCGCGACTTGGGCGCGCAGGGCTTGGATGGTCTTGTTGACGGCGGTGCCGGTATCGGCGCCTGCGTCGATCGTGACGGGATTTATGGTAGCGACCAAAGCCGCACCGGAGCCGGCCGGCGGCGTTGCCGCAAAGGGCGGTGGCGCGCTCGCATCGGCCGCGGTGGGGGCATCGGAAGCGATCACGTCGCTGCCATCGTCGCCGAACATATTGTCGATATCGGAACAGGCGGCCAGACTGAGGCCCGCCGTCAACCCAAACGCCAGAACCAGGCCCTTTTTGAGCCCATGTCTTGCTGGAATTCCCCTCATCATGCTCTCCGCTGCCCGGCGCCGCTGCCCGACCCCCACAGGCCGATAAAGAGATCCGGCGCCAAAACCCAACCCCGGTCACGTCCCGCTTTCGGCGCGGACGGACCTTCGCACCCCAGTCTTAACCAGCAGGGGGGGCAGGGACAAGGGAGCACAGGGCCATGCCAGGCGGAAATCTACATGTTTCCACCGGGACTTGGTTCAATCCGGGATCGAGGGGGCCAATCTTGGTGGGATGGCGGCGGTTGTCCTTGCCTTTGGCAAGCCTCCCCCATAGGTTCGCGCCCTCAAAACGCACCCGTAGCTCAGCTGGATAGAGCACCAGACTACGAATCTGGGGGTCAGAGGTTCGAATCCTTTCGGGTGCGCCATTTTTTGCGCGAAGCGCAAAAAATGGCGCAGGCAAGCGCCCATAGGCGGCGCGAGGGGCCTAGCGACAGCGTAAGGGCCGCGCGTCATCGGCCCCTCGCTTACGCTCAAGGGCGTTCGTCGCTCGAAATGGTCCCCCGGACCATTTCGTCCGCTGTGCGGACCGCTCCTTACGGGCGCGCCGCCCGGGAAATCCCGCACCGGTTTGCAGACATTTCGAGCCCGCGAAGCGGACGCGCAGCAAGCCCGCCCGCGGCGACTAGCGACAGCGTAGTGTCGTGCAACTTGAGGGCGGGCGCGGCAGGACGAAAACTTCGGATTCACGTAAATCTACACCGACCCCCATTCTTCTTGTCGCAAGGTTAGTGCAGCCATGTCCGGTCAGCGCGTTCAACGGAAGTAGGCGGTGGCTTCATCCAAAATCCTCTTCATCGACCGTGCCGCGCCAGCCCCGACATCGAGGCGCCGGCTCACGCACGCCAACAACTATCTGATCGTTGAATCGCGACGGCCTTGCGAAAGCGTCTCGACCAAGCCCACAGTCCAGCACATCGGGCATCCGCGCAGCGCGATGAGGGCGGCAACGCCCGCGCCCAAGGATAGCCAAGGGTGCGCGGTCTGGTGGACGATGGCCCAAGCGAGTAGCGCCGCTGCAGCTGCGCCGCGCATCAGGTGCGCGCCGAGGCAGGTGCTCCCGAACATGCCGGCTCCACGAAAGTAATTCATGTGCTCTCTCGTCCGCTGTCCTTTGTGCCGAGCAGGTATTCGCGCACCAATGTGCGGGCGCGGCGCAGGCGGCTTTTGGCCGCTTCGCGCGTCACGCCGAGCCGCCCGGCGATTTCCCCAATCGTCAGGTCTTCGAGATCCCGAAGCAGCAGCACTTCGCGATGGGACGGCGAAAGCGACTCGATCGCATTGACCAAGTCCATGCGTAACTCGTCCGGCGGGACCTTTGCGAGCTCGCGTGATTCTTCCAGGCTGGCGAGCTCCTCGACTCCGCGCATCAGCATCAGCGCTGGCAGCATGCAAAGGCGGGCGATGACGGTCAGTAGCCATCCGGCGAGTGCGGCTGGACTGCGGATCGTACCCACGCGCCGGTACACGACGATGAGGGCTTCTTGCACCACATCTTCGATGACCGAGGTGCGGTGGCAATGGCGCCGGGCGTAGCGTCGAATGTCCGGCTGCAGCGCCACCAATAGCTGTGTCAGCGCGTGCCGGTCACCCGACTGTGCCGCGAGCAAGAGATCGTCTGATACGCGCGCCAAGGCGGTCACCCCTTCAGTGGCTCGCGCCCGGCGATGGCGCAGGCAGGGCAATAGCCGAACACGCCGGTGACCAGCGTCACGACACCCGCGCCGCTGAGCAGTAGCCCGAGTGGCGAAGCGTGCAGCGCAACCACGCCGCAGATGAGCATCAAGCCTCCGCCGATCAGCCTGGCCGCGCGCTCCCACCCGCCAACGTTCTTCCTATACCACATGGTTCTGTGCTCCGGTTCGTGACGCGCCGCTATGGCGCATTCACCCAGATAAGAGGGCGGAAACCCGGCGCCGGGGTCGCGGCACAAAAAAAATTTGAGGGGGTGGTAGCTTCAGCAGGCTGGCGTGGGCGTCGGGTCCGGACCTGGGCCGCTGAGGAAACGCCGGCATCGCCTAACCCGTCACGCTCGCATAGTCGCAAACACCAGAACTTGGCTTGCCGGTGAAACGCTCATCCGTGATTTTCCAAACGGACTCTCAGAGATTTTGATCCCTTCTGGAAGCCAGGGCGAGTTTCTTAACAAGTCCATCAGGGATTGGCAGGCTCGGCGAGAAGGTGACGCCAGTCTTGGTAGATTTGAGCCCCGCCGCGGCAATGTCGTCCGCATGCGATTTGATGGCGGAAGGAGCTAGATAGAGACCGCATTGCTTACTGAACGCTGCATAACCTGCGATGATGGACTGTCCGATCCTGAATCCTGGCATTTTATAGGCGATGACTTCTTCGGCGTCAGGCAGCGCGCGTGCAAGTTGGGTGCGCAATCGAACCAGCAGAGGGCGGAGGTCTTTAGGAGCCTCAGCTATGTAGGCGTCGTGATCCGCAAACATGGTCAGACCAAGCTTATGCTAGCGTGACATTCAAGGCAAACGCCTGCCATCTCAGCTTTAACCAGTTGGATGACTGAATCAAGCTGATCAGGAGAAAGGTCCCGCAAATCACTCATGGCTCTCACGGCTAATGGCAGCGCTAGACGGTTAGCGGCAGCGTAACCGCGCGTCTTGCGCCGCCTGCCCCTCGCTTACGCTCAAGGGCGTTCGTCGCTCGGCAACCGGCGCCAGTCGAATTAAGTATTGCGTCCCTGGAATTTTGGAATCGCTATTGCTTGGAGTGTTCAGGAAGCGGGTCTTACCGGCTGGCGCAAGATGGTCTTAAGCTTCTCGGCCGGAGTCTTGCGTGGATCGCTCAGATAGATCTCGTGGTGATGCCCTGACATGATGAGCCGGTGTGCAGGCAGGAACTCGTGATGTAGGTTTTTGAGGATCGGGCCTTCGTCATCGTAAGAGCCGATATGCAGTGTTTGAACGGCCTGCCCTTCTTCCAACCGCTCGAAACGCAGGCGCGACAACGCCGGCGCCCCCTTCTTCTCCTTGGCTTTGACAATCGCTTCTTCCGCCTTCGGCCGTTCGATGAAGTCCGGCACGGCAATCATCATCGTCCAGCGCCATTGCTCTTTCCGCCGCGTCACAAAGTCGGTCATGTCCTCGGCCCACCACAGGCCTTCAAGCGGCGGAACGACATAGTCGCTGTGCAACACCGCCTTGCTCATGAATTTGAGCGTATAGGAGGCAGCGTAAAGTGCTTCGACGGCCGCCTTGTATTCGGGTGCAGTGTTCGGGTCACCAGCGCCGTCGATCATGAAGTAGTTAAACGCAGGCACGTTTATGACAGCAAATTCTCCCGTCGGCGCCCCATAGAGCGTCTTGCATGCTTTTTTGATGTCGAACTTTTCCATTGGTTCTTCTGAAAACAGGTCCATTGCCTTATCTAGCCTAGCCCAGTCGCGCTCGGCCGCGCCAGGAAGCTCAGCGGATGATTTTACGCTGATCCCGAACTTGGTAGGCGCCTGCAAATCCTCCTTTAATTTCTGGGGACACAATAATTAGTTGACAGAACGCCGCTTGTGCGTGCCAGCGGCAAGAGTTTGCTGGATGAAATCCTGAGGATACTGCGCCGAGGCCCGCGGCGTGGACGGAAAAAAAGCCGGGCACCACGAAGCGGAATGAATAGCGCCTTCCGACGCATTGGTTCGAAGTCTCCGGCTGATGCGGCGTCAGGCGCGGAGGAGGCCGCCTCCTGGCGGCCTCCAAAGATTAGTCCACGCCAAATGCGGGATGATAGTCCACCTCGCCGGCGGCAATGCTTTGGCCAAACTTCAGTCGCATGAAGAACTCTGGCGGCACCCCTTTGTATTGTAATTCGCTGTCTTTCTCGAACCCAAAGCGTTGGTAGTAGGCAGGTGCGCCGACGACGACGCAACCGGCTGCACCTTGCAGGCGCAGTTTCTCCAACCCGCGCCGGATCAGTTCGCCTCCGATCCCCTTGCCTTGGTGTTGGGGTCGGACCGAAACCGGCCCGAGTCCGAACCAGCCCACATTCGCTCCATCAATGGTGACGGGCGAAAAGGCTATGTGACCGATGATCTCGGCTCCTTCGGTGCCGACCAGCGACAGCGTGAGCGCCCCCGCTTCCCGCAATCGGCCAACGATCAAGGGCTCGGACGGGCGGCCATGCTCCGCATTCGTGAAAGCCGCGGCAATGACATCCGCGATGGTGACGATATCGCCTATCCGCTCTTCTCGTATCATCATGTCAGGTTCTTCAAAATTCCAATGACAATACTTAATTGGCTGAATTCCGGGAAATGCGGGGTCAAGAATGCTATTCCCCTAGCGGCAAATCGCTATCAATTTCCAGTTCTCGCTTTCGTCCTGTCCGGTGCGCCATTATAAAAAAACTTCAAATTTTGAATGGTGCTGGGCAGGCTAGATCAATCTCGTTGCTTGGCCCGCAGACAGGCTTGGCGATAGGCCGTGCTGAGTTCCTCCAGCATCGAGCGCTTCGGTTGCGGCTGTCCAGGTGGATGGCACACCGCTCGTCCATAAAGGCCTCCCATAATTATGTCAGCTGCGGGCCCGATTCCACCAGCGGTCGCCCGTCTTCCTCACATAGTTGTCGAACACATAGTCCCACGGGATGACGATGGGGAAGATCGCGCCCATGATGCAAGCGAACGCGGACTCGGCCATCCGGTGGTCCATGGTCCCGGCCGTCCAGTGCGGCAGCGCCACGGTCAGCAGCCACGCGGCTTTCCATATCGTCTCGAAGAACAGCAGCGGCAGCATCTGCAGCGGATAGCGCAGCCCTACGATCGCCAACACCGACATGGTCCAGAGCATGGCCGTCACGGTCCCGCCGCCGAGCGTCATCGTGCTGATCCCGGAGATCATCTTGGGCCAGACCTGCACCCCGAGTCCCACGACGAGCAGCAAGTAGGCGGCGCGCAGCAGATGGAGACGCCAAGTCGGAACAGTGGTCATGCAGGATTCTCCGCAGTTAGACCGTATAAGGATTATTCGACCTGCTTGAGGATTCTCTCGAGCGACGCGAGGCTCGCTGCGACTCGTGAGAGGTCGGATCGAATGGCTTGGAGGGCCGCCTCGCTTTCCGCCTGGGCGGCGGTCGCCTTTTCGGCGAGCGCGCGATAACGGCTCTCTTCAGCAAGGCGGGCGCGCGCCTGGAGTACGGCCGAGCCGTATCTCATCCCGAACACAAGCAGGATGGTCACGACGAAGGGCGCCACGACGGTCAGAAATTGGGCCGTAGTCATGTCGCCGCCTTCGTTCATGTGCCGTCCCCTGTTCAATCCGCATCCGACGCCGGATCGGGGAGCGAGGCGGCCGCCTTGGCGATGACCGCCGGCGTCAGCTCGATCCCGAACTCCGCAACCTCGAAATAGTTGAGCGCCTTGCCGTCCGAAGAGAGCTCGAGCTTGCTCGTGACCAGGCCGGCCGCCTCGAGCTTCTGCAGGTGCAGATGCAGGAGGGGGCGGCTGATCCCGACTTCGCGCGCAAGCTGGCTCACGTAGGTCCGCCCGTTCTCCGTAAGCGCGGCGAGGATGCGCAGCCGATGCGCATTCGCCAGCGCTGCCAACACTGCGAGCAGCCGGTCACCGGTAATCGCCAAGCGTCAGCTCCAAAATTCACATGTAATAAATTTATTTCATGTGAAAGATCTTGTCAAGAGGAGAGATTGTGCCTGCCTGCTTAGGCTCAAGGGAAATGCGGGACAGGAGTACTATTCTCCTAGCGGTAAGAGCACTGCAGCTTCTGCGCGCCGCGCGACGGTCCGGCGACAACTGCGGTCCTGAAGGCTGCTGAATCCAGGAAGTACCGAGGCATGGCGATTGTGGTGCGCGCTGTTCTGATCGGCATGCTGATTATGCTCGCGGGCACGATACCGCGAAATATCCTGTTCGGATTGAACATGCGCTTTTTCACCGCCGTGCCTTGGGCCGCGGTGTTGATCGCGCTCTACATTTGGCTGTTCTGGTGTTATTTGGCGGGGGTTGGCCCGCCGTCCTCAACCGCGGCAGAGCGGCGCGCGGCGCTTCGCGCCAATGCATTGCCGGCGAAGTTGTGGGCCTGGTCGCTGCTTGCGGGCGCGCTCGGCATCGTCGCCCTCGTGCTTGGACTGCGTCTGCTCAACCGGCTGGTTCTCTTGCCTCAGCAGGAATTGCCAGATTTGTCGCATGTTCCGTTTTACACTATCGCGACGTTGCTGCTTGTCGCCGCGCCGGTCGCGGGGATCATCGAAGAAGCGTCGTTTCGCGGCTATATGCAGGGCCCTATCGAGCGGCGCTTGGGCATCGTGCCGGCCGTGCTGATCACAGGCACGATGTTCGCGCTTGCGCATCTCGATTTCACGCCAATTCTCTGGCCTTACTATGTCGCGGTGGCCGCCATTTATGGCGCGACGGCTTATCTCACCAATTCGATCTTGCCCGCGATTGTGTTGCACAGTTTTGGAAATCTATATTCCAACTTTGATATCTGGCTGCGTGGGCGCGCGGAATGGCAAGCTCCGTCGGGTTCCGCGGAACTGATCTGGCGAACCGGCGCGGACATGTCGTTCTGGACGACGGCAGCCGCGTTCGTGAGTGCAACAATTCTGGCTTTCTTCGCCTATTGGGGGCTTGCGCGCGCCGCGCGCGGCCGCGCCGCTCTCTGATCATGTCGGGTTCCCTTTTCAGGCTCACCAGATGGATGACCACACCAGCACATTGCTTGGCCAAGCGCGGCATGAACGGGCGGCTGCGCGGCTTGAAGAAGCGTGCAAGCTCGACGCGGACGGTTTCGATTGCTATCCGGCGCGCTTGGCCTTGGGTTGAATGTTCTGTTTGCGGAAATCCTTGAGCAGTTGGCGCAGGCCCGGCTCCGCGACTTTGGCGATGGCTTGCTCAAGCGGATACCAGCGCAACGCCCGGGCATTCTTTTCCGGCCAATCGTCCAGTTGTTTGGTTACCGCCAGCGCAAAGACTTCGACGCTGCATGGCATGCCGCCGCCATCCTTGCGCTCTTTCAGATAGTGATAGGCACCGATCGGCTGGGCGCTGATCTTGCCGGTGACGCCGGCTTCCTCGAAGGCCTCGCGGGCGGCATTGTCAGCCGGGCTCAATTCGGCCTCGGGCCAGCCCTTGGGCAAGATCCAGCGCTTGGTGTTCAGGGAGGTGATCAGCAGGACTTCCAGGGTCGAGGTGCGCTTGGGCGCGGGGCGCCAGCAAAGCGCCGCCACCTGTTTGCCATGCTCGCGAAAAAGAGGATCGCCCGGCACCGCCCTGCCCCCGTGATTCGAGGGGGCATTCTACGATTCATCCGTCTACGTCCCAACAGGCTGAGCCCGCAAAGGTTAACACCTGCCACCGCCTCCCAACCCGCCTTGCAGATGCCCGCGCCATCAGCCCGCCGATCTGGGCATGCGAGCAGGAGGAGGAAATGCCTGCCAGCCAGGTCACCACATTCCAGATGATGGTGCCCATCAGCGCTCCGAAGATCACCTGGCCGAAAATCACCGTGGGCGAAACGATGCCGGTACCCACCGTATTGGCGACATGCAGGCCGAACACCATGAAGGCGATGAAATTGAAGAAGGCCGCTCAGGCAACCGTATATGATTATTCACCTTTTCTTCAATCGGTTATAGGGTTCCGGGGCCCTGCGCGACTGTCACAATTCTCCGCCCTTGTCTCTACCCTTGGGGATTGCTTGTCATCCGGCAGGCCATATTTCCAGCGCCGCTGCGTGCTAGGCAACAAAAGTAGGGGCCATTGGACCGTATATTGTCCGGCAAAGGATTTTTCCATGAATCGCAGACATCTCTTGCTCAGTGCGGGCGCGCTGACGGTTTGGTTCGGCTCGGCGGCGCGGGCCGCCAATGCCGCTGAGAATTTCATCAGCGCCAATATTCAGGCCGGCTTCGATATTCTCAACGATCAGGCGGTAACAGCGGTGCAGCGGCGTGAGCGGTTCGCCGCCTTTCTGCTCGGTCTCACCGATGTGAAGCGCGTGGCCTTGTTCTTGTTGGGACGATATGCGGCGCAAGCGTCTCAAGCCGATCTCGATGTTTATGTCGCGGCCTATCAGGACTATGTGCTGGCGACCTACCAGTCCTATTTTGCCCTTTATGCGGGACAGAGCTTGCGTGTCACCGCATCGCGCGAGCGCGCCCCCAATGACTTTGTGGTCACGACCAGCATGACCGGTGCAAACAGCACACCTCTACCAATCGATTTTCGCGTGCGCACAGAGGGTCCCACACCCATTCTGGTGGATCTTGGCGTGGGCGGTGTGTGGCTTTCTTTGGCGCAACGCGACGAATTCCTTGCCGTGCTGGCGCGGAATAACGGCGATATCAAAGCCTTGTCCGGACATTTGCGCGCCGCCCAATCACGCTGACACGCCAGGAACTTTTGTTCCGTAAAGTTGTCGCTTGAATTTTCACAAACATGCGGTTATCTCCCCCGCCGCTGGGGTGCGAAAGCGTGACGCCATTTGGTTCCACGCTCAACAGAAAAAGTTTTGAGCATCCGTTCAGCCTTTCCACGCTGACCCGCTTGGGAGATATTGTGTCCAATTCTGAATCCATTGCGGTTGCCAAGCCCTCCGCGCGCGCTTTTACCTGCACCCTGCTGCTCGGAGGGCTCACCGTCGCGGCATGGCTGGCGACCCAGCGTATGGATTTCGACATGCGCCGGCCCGTATCGGTCGAGCCTCCCTCGCCGATCCAGCTGATGCGTGCACCGGAGCCGGTGCAGCCTTCGGCATATGACGAAGAATCCACCATGCCGGCGGCGCAGTTGCTCGATCGCTGGGATGGGATGATCAGCGAAGCCTCGCGGCGGTTCCGCGTGCCCAAGGCCTGGATCCGCGCCGTGATGCGCCAGGAAAGCGGCGGCCGCACTATGCTGGGCCACAATCAACCGATCGTCAGCCGCGCCGGCGCGATTGGCCTGATGCAGGTTTTGCCTGCCACCTATGCCGAGATGGCGCAGGAGCATAGGCTGGGCAACAATCCGTTCGATGCACGCGACAATATCATGGCGGGCGCCGCTTACTTGCGCTGGCTGCGCCACAAGTATGGCTATCCGGCGATGTTCGCGGCCTACAATGCCGGGCCCGGACGGCTGGAGGATCATCTGGAGCGCGGCGTGCGCCTTCCCCCGGAGACCCGCGCCTATGTGGGCGGCATTGCCAAGACCTTGAAGCTGCAGACCACGAAATTCCAGATCGGCAAAAGCGGGCTGGATCTGGTCCAACTCACCCGCCCCGACGGCGTGCCGGTCCGAATCAACCCCGCTCAGGTCACAGCGGTCCGCGCGGCCGAGCCCGGTGAGTTCGCCTCCAGTGTCAAAACCGTTCTGGTCTTGGGCAAGCGCAAGCAACAGGGCATCCGCGAGGATGTGCTGGCCGTCACGGCCGCGGTCCGGGCGGCGGGCAAGACGATCTAGCGAAGCGGCGTTGGCCGGGTAATATCCCTTCTCAAACCCAAGGGGATGGATATGCGAAACGCTTTTTCTTTTGGTGCGCTGATCCTGTTTTGGGCGCTGCCCAGCTTGGCGCTGGCGGGGCCGTTCGATGCGCCCAGCAAATTGCCCTATCTGGCCCCGCCCTTCGATGTCATCAAAGACGGCGACTATCAGCCCGCCATCCAAAAGGGCATGCGTGAGCAGCGGACGGAAATCGCGGCGATCGCCGGCAACAAGGCCGCCCCGACATTCCAAAACACCATCGTGGCGATGGAGCGCTCCGGGCGGATGCTGGAGCGGGTGAACAATGTTTTTCTTGCCGTGGTCCAGGCCAACACCAATCCTATCCTGGACAAAGTGCAGACCGCAGTGGCGCCCCTGTTGGCGGCGCATACCGACAGCATCTATCTTAACGCCAAGCTGTTTGCCCGGGTCAAGGCGCTGTACGATCGGCGTGCCAGCCTGAAGCTGGATGCGGAAGCGCTTCAGGTTTTGACGCTCTATTACCGGCAATTCGTTCATGCCGGCGCGAATCTTTCGCCCAAGGACAAGACCCGGCTGCAACAGATCAACCGCCGCGCCGCCACCCTCGAGACCGATTTTCAGCAGAAGCTGGTGGCCGGCGCCAAGGCGGGTGCACTGGTTGTCAGCGACAAGCGCCAGCTTGCCGGATTGAGCGAGGCGGAAATCGCCGGCGCGGCGCAAGCGGCCAAGTCCCGCGGCCTGAGCGGCAAATATGTCATCCCGCTGCAGAACACCACCCAGCAACCTTTGCTGACGTCGCTATCGAACCGCGCCGTGCGCGAAAAACTTTTCCAGCAGAGCTGGACCCGCACCGAAAAGGGCGATGCCAACGATACCCGCGCCATCATCCGGCAATTGGCGGTGTTGCGCGCCGAAAAGGCCCAGTTGCTGGGCTATCCCAACTATGCCGCCTATGTGCTGTACGACCAGATGGCGGGCACCCCGCAGGCGGTGGAAAATTTCATCCGCCGGTTGGTGCCTGCGACCCGCGCCAAGGCGGCGCAAGAAGCGAAATTGATTCAGGCTGCCATCGCCAAGGACGGGCAAAAATTCGATCTCAAGCCTTGGGACTGGCAACGCTATGCCGAGCGCGTGCGCAAGGAGCGTTATGACCTGGATGAAGAAGCGCTCAAACCCTATTTCGAATTGAACAAGGTTTTGCGCGACGGCGTTTTCTACGCCGCCACGCGGCTCTATGGCATCACCTTCAAGCAGCGCAAGGACATCCCCGTCTATCATCCCGATGTGACGGTGTTCGAGGTGTTTGAGGAAAACGGCGCGCCGCTGGGGCTGATGTATTTCGATTTTTTCAAGCGCGACAACAAAACCGGCGGCGCCTGGATGAGCAATTTCGTCGGTCAGGCAAAATTGTTCGCCACCAAGCCGGTCATTTTCAATGTCGCCAACTTCCCCAAGCCCGCACCCGGTCAACCGGCGCTGATCAGCTTTGACGATGTGGGCACCATGTTCCACGAATTCGGCCATACCCTGCACGGCCTGTTCGCGAACCAGACCTATCCCTTGCTGTCGGGCACCAATGTGGCGCGCGACTTTGTGGAATTTCCTTCGCAAGTCAACGAGCACTGGGCGCTCTATCCCGAAGTGCTGAAGCATTATGCGGTGAACCATAAGACCGGCGCGCCGATCCCTGAGGCGCTGGTGGATAAGATCAAGCGCTCCGAGACTTGGGGCCAGGGCTATGCCTTGGGCGAATTGCTGGCGGCTTCGCAATTGGACATGCAATGGCACACCCTGCCGCCGGGCTCGCCCAAGCCGGATGTGGATCGGTTCGAGGTTCAGGCCTTGAAGAATACCGGAACCGATTTTCCCAATGTCCCCACCCGCTACCGCTCCAGTTATTTCCTGCATATCTGGGCCAATGGCTATGCGAGCGGCTATTACGCCTATCAATGGACATCCATGCTGGATGCCGATGCCCGGGCTTGGTTCACCGCCCATGGCGGGCTGAACCGGACCAATGGCCAGCGGTTCCGCGATCTGATCCTGTCACGGGGCCATACCCAGGACTACGGACCTATGTTTCGGGCGTTCTATGGCAAAGACCCCGATATTGGGCCCCTGTTGGAGCGGCGTGGGCTGATACCCCCGAAATAGTCCCTAAAGCGCAATCCAGAAAATCAGAATCGATTTTCCGGAAAATTGCGCGGCAAACCAAGACTCTAGAGCGTGATCCGGCGTCAAAGAAACCGGATCACGCTCTAGGGCGGGGGAACTTTTTCCGGCTTGGTACGTTGCGGACAATGGGCCGTGTTCGGGGCCCGGCTGGGCGCAGGGGGCAACGTGTTCGGGCGAGTTTGTAAAGTGGTATCCGCCGGCCCTTGGCTGGCGGCCGGTTTGTTAACAAGTGGGGCCCAAGCCCAGCCTGGGCCCGATGTTCGCCAGATGAGCATCGAAGAGCTGGCCAATGTCGAGATCACCTCGGTCTCCCGCCGGCCAGAGCCGTTGGCCAAGGCTCCTGCGTCTGTCTTCCTGATTTCATCGCAAGACATTCGCCGTTCCGGCGTCCTCAATCTGCCGGAGGTGCTACGGCTCGCTCCCAATCTGGAAGTCGCGCGCATAAACGGCTTTACCTATACGATTTCCGCCCGGGGGTTCAATTCGCCGATATCCTCCAACAAGCTCCTGGTGTTGGTGGACGGCCGCAGCGTCTATTCCCCGCTGGCCAGCAGCGTGTTCTGGGAAAATGTCGATGTGCCGCTCGCCGATGTCGCCCGGGTCGAGGTGATCAGCGGGCCGGGCGGGACTTTGTATGGCGCCAACGCCGTCAACGGCGTGATCAATGTCGTGACCAAGGATTCCGCTCAGACCCAAGGCGCTCTGATCGACGCCACTGCCGGCACCACCGACATGAAAATCATGGGCCGCTATGGCTTCATTCCCTGGGACGGCGGTTCGCTGCGCCTCTACGGGCAGGTGAGCCACGCCAATAGCCTGTCGCGCGTTTTGACCACGGACACGTCTCGCACCGCTTGGGCCCGCAACCAGGGCGGATTTCGCTTCGACCAGAGGTTCGAAACCGACAGCTTCACGCTACAAGGCGATGTATTCGCCAACCATACCCCGGCGATGGACCTTGAAAAGGCGCGGGGATTCAATCTGACGGGACGCTGGAGCCATATCTTTGAAAGCGGCTCCAGCCTGGAGCTTCAAATCTATCGCGATGAGAATAGCCGCGCCCTGCCGGGCCGGGGGCGCGAACAGTTGGATACCTCCGCCATTCAAATGCAGCACAATACATCCTTGGGATGGAACGATAACTTTATTTGGGGCGCCGAAGTCCGCCGTTCCAAGGAATCCTTCTATTCCACCAGTCTTCTCAGTTTTACCAATCCCACCGGCAATGTGGATGTCGAGAATCTGTTTTTTCAGGATTCCTTCAGGCTGCTGGACGATCTGAAGATCACCACCGGCATCAAGATCGAGAACAGTTCTTTCTCCAATGTCGACTTCATGCCGGATTTGCGGTTGGCCTGGGAATTTACCGACAAGGGTCTTTTATGGTTCGCGGTGAGCCGCGCGGTGCGCACGCCTTCCAAACTGGATCGCGAATTGGCGGCCCCCGGTATTTTGATACCCGCGCCGCGCTTTCGTTCCGAAAAGCTCACCGCCTATGAATTGGGCTATCGCGGCGAACCGCTGCCCCAGCTATCGCTGTCGGCGGCGCTTTTCTACAACTATTATGACGATATCCGGACCACGCATGCCACTCCGGTTACGGTCCTTCCCGTCCAACTGCGCAATGGCATTGTGGGCGATAGCTATGGGTTCGAGGCCTGGGGGAAATACGGGCTGTTGGATTGGTGGCGGCTCAGCTTCGGCGTTTCCTGGATGCAGCGGGTGCAAGGACTCAAGCCGGGCCGCGACGATATCAGCAATGGCCAAGCGCTGGGGCAGGATCCCTCATATCAAGCGCAATTGCGCTCGGAAATGAATATATTCGATAGCTGGGAGTTCGACGCCGGACTGCGCGCCATCGGTCATGTCGAGATGCGCAATCCCGCCACCGGCCAGATGCGGGTTGTAACAGGGTCTTATGTCGAGGTCGATTTGCGCATAGGCTGGCATGTCACCGACACGACCGAAATCTCGCTGATAGGGTTCAATCTGTTGCATCAGAATCACCTCGAAGCCAACGACCCTTCCAGCTCTCGGCCGCAATATGTGCCGCGGTCCTTCATGCTCAATCTACGACAGAGTTTTTAACATGCGCGCCCGGTGCTTTCTTGTCACTGCCTGGGGGATAGCGGCCACGCTGCTGTCCTCAGACCTGTTGGCGGCGGATTCGCTGGAATACACGGTCAAGGCGGCCTATTTGCCCAAATTTATCCCTTTCATCGATTGGCCCGATTCCGCCTTTGAGTCTCCCACCGCGCCGGTGACCATTTGTGTGGTGGGCCCCGATCCTTTCGGCGGCAAGTTGGAGCAGGCCATTGGCGGGCTCAAAGCGGGTGATCGGGCCATCGTGGTGCGCTATCTTCCTGTGCCTGATGCGTCCGCCTCCTGTCATCTGATTTTCCTGGGACCCGTCAATTCCGCCCTGGCGGGCAGCACACTGGACGCCGTCAAAGGCCGGCCGGTGGTGACGGTGACCGATTCCGGCCTCAGGACACGCGGCGTCATCAGCTTTGTGATCCAGGCCAACCATGTGCGCTTCGACATAGACGATGCGGCCGCGGCGCAAGGCGGCCTGACGATCAGTTCCAAGCTTCTCAATTTGGCGCGTGCCGTGAAGCAGCGGGAGCAGCCTTGACGACGTGGCGTGGCCTTAGCCCATCCCTGATCGGTGCCTTGATAGCGGCTGTCATTCTGGTTGCGGCCGGGGTGTTGATGGCGGCCTACCAAGAACGGCTCTACAGCGAGCAGCAAATCAAGAGTGTGCGGGAGCAAGCGCAAATCTTAGCCGCCAGCGCCGCTGCGGCGATTCTGTTCGACGACCGGCGCGCGGCCCAAGAATATGTCGGTGCCTTGCGTGCGAACCCGGAATTGCAGGCGGCGGCGATCTATGGCGGCAAGGGCCGCCTTATGGCGGGGTTCTCGCGGGGCACCCGGCTGCCTTCGTCCCTGACGGTGCCGCGATCGATGTCGGGATCGGGCTATGTCGACGTCGCGGTTCCGGCCGGGCCAGATGGCACGCGCGCCGGCATTGTGCTGCTGCGCGCCGTTACCGAACCGGCGCAACGCCGCTATGTCCGCTATGCCGGATTGATTCTTTTGGTGACCATGGGCGCGTTGGCGATCGCCGTGTTGACCTTCGCGCAGGCTCAACTGTCGCGCCGCGCCCAGCAGCTTGTCAGTATCAACGCCCGCTTGCAGGAGGAAATGGAGGAACGGCGCAAGACCGAGGAGGCGCTACGCCAAAGTCACAAGATGGAAGCGGTCGGCCAGCTCTCGGGCGGCATCGCGCATGATTTCAACAACCTGATCATGATCGTGAAGGGGAATTTGCGGCTGTTGCGGCGAAAATTGGACAACGAAACCGGGCCAACCCGTACCTATATCGCCAGCGCCGATGAGGCGCTGGACCGCGCCGCCAGTCTCACCCAGCGCATTCTGGCTTTTTCGCGCCGCCAGCCCCTGACCCCGCAGCGAGTCAAACTGGGCGCGTTGGCGCAGGGTCTGACGGAACTGCTGCGCCATTCGGTGGGCGAAAAGGTGGAAATCGTCATGCGATTGCATGGGACTTGGTCTACCCTATGCGACGTCAACCAGATGGAGAATGTGATTCTCAATTTGGCCATCAATGCACGCGATGCCATGCCGGAAGGGGGCCAACTGATCATCGAAACGCGGGACATGACCTTTTCCGCGCCCCCGCCAGACGTCGAAACGCAGAATTTTCTGGCTGGCGAGTATGCCGCCTTGGCGATGATCGATACTGGCGTCGGCATGACCGATGAGGTTCGCCGCCGCGCCGTGGATCCCTTCTTCACCACCAAACCACAGGGAAAAGGCACCGGCCTGGGTCTGTCCATGACCTTCGGTTTTGTGCGCCAATCCGGCGGCCATCTCATGATCGAGAGCGCCCCGGGCCGGGGCACCACCGTCACCATTCTTATGCCGCGCGACCGGGAGGCAACATGAGTCAGAAAAAACCCATTTTGGTAGCCGAGGATGAAGCCATGTTGCGCGTCATCGCCGTGGAGATGCTGGAG
This sequence comes from Rhizomicrobium sp., assembly GCA_035251935.1. Taxonomy (GTDB): domain Bacteria; phylum Pseudomonadota; class Alphaproteobacteria; order Micropepsales; family Micropepsaceae; genus Rhizomicrobium. The sequence goes on from DATFDR010000032.1 coordinate 227,202, forward strand.
GATGCCGGGTTTGAGGTCTTCGAGGCCTGTGATGGGGTGGAAGCGCTGGAACTTCTAAAGGCCAATCCCCAGATCGCGCTGTTGGTCTCCGACATCAAGATGCCGCGCATGGACGGTTATGCCCTGGTCGAGGCGGGACTGGTGGTCCGCCCCGATCTCAGAATTCTGCTGATGACCGGCTATTCTCAAGATGCGCCGTCGCAAAGACTGAAAACGCGCGACATCCAAATTCTGCACAAGCCCTTCAATTTGGAAAAGCTGTGCGCCCTGGCGGTGGAAATGACCGCCTAGTGTCGTGGTTTCGAAGTTCGCCACATAATTGATATCGGGCTCCGTGCGAACTTCGAAACCA